>JAGLXL010000009.1 GCA_023132895.1 Nanobdellota archaeon | reverse complement strand
CCAACAGCTGCTGAAAAAGCAGCCGAGATTGCTAAGAGCACTGGTTCAAAGGTATTCCTTGCAATCTTAGCTCTGGCCATTATTGCTGCTTTGGTCTATTTTTTGGTCATGAAGAAAGACAAAAGAAAAAGACCAAGACACTTTGGCTTCAATAGGTGATTCAGTCAAAAAGAAATATTTTTTATTTTTTTATAATTTAATATTAAAAATGTTCTCCTCTTCTAGATAATAAAAAAATTCTATATACTAAAATTATTCACTCAACCTTGAGGAGGTGTTTTAGATGAAGCTTTCGAAGAAAAGTTTAGAGAAATTTTTGATTTCTCCAAAAAAATTATTCTTATTTGTGATCTTAACTATTTTATTTGCTGTAGCTGTCAATGCACAAACCTTTGAGTTTGGTGGTTATACTTACAACACAACTAAAGGAGCTTTAAATTATACTAATGTTACTATTGAAGCTTATGTTTTTGGTGCAGGTGGACCTCCAACTTTAATGGCCAGTTTTTCTAATTTTAGCAATGCTTCAGGTTATTTCAATATCACTGGCATTACCTTAAACACAAATTGGCTGTACAAACCAGTTATCCGCCATTATAATGGCACTGATGCCGATTATGTTGGCCAGTCCTTGCCCGAATTCCCTGCGCAAGAAATGCAAAACCTCGGCTCAATTGATTTTTATTTAAAAGAAGGAGCCACCATCAATATCACTGCTAAAAATGTCAGCGGCCACGCAATCTCTTTCCACTACATGGTCAAGGACACCAAACTTGGCTATCCTATCCAGGATGAGTTCACTAATTATATCTACAATGCAACCATCTACTTGCCTGCTGACAGAAATTATTCTATTATGCTTTATCCATATCAAAGTTTCCCTATCAAATATAATCTTAATAATATCTCCGACTATACCACTAATCCAAAACACATTGATGTTCTCTTCAATACCACTGAACAATTGCTCAGCATCTCAGGTTATATTAATTGCAGCAGTGCCGCAGGCTTCGAGAGCCTTGACATAGTCGCTTATTTGATTGAACCAGGTGATATGATTTTCCAGGGCCAGCCCTTGCCTTCTAATATGAGTGCTTGGCAGAGTCAGAGCGATTTCTTTAATACCACCTCTGGTTTCTATAACATTACTCTGCCTGCTTCAGCCATGGGCATTGATATTATGCTTTTTGCCACCGCCAAAAACAGCAGTGATTATTATGGTGCCTTTAGAAATATCTCCTTAACTTATGGCGGTAGCGATGTTGATGGCTTTAATTTCTCCTTACAAACCTTGCTTGGTAGTGTAACCAACATCTCAGTAAATAATGCAGCCTCAGCATCTAGTATAAATGTCACCACTGAAAAAGTTTCCTTCCAGCTCCGCAATTCCTCTCAAAACAACATCAATTATTTTGCCTTTGTTGAAGCTGAAGTTGATTACTCATCTCTTTATACCAATGGCCCAACGTTCTCCTGGATGGAAGATATCTCCTCTAATGAAGCAGGCGCCTTTACTTTGCCTTTATTAAATGCACCTATCAAAAAAATGAATGTTTTTGCTGGCCAAGGCGCCCCTCTCAAAACTTCATTAACTGCCAGCCAACTTTCAGCTGCCACAGTCAATGTTGATTTACCTTCATTTAATCCCGGAGCAATGCCTGGTGAGGAGGCCTTCGCCGACTTATACATTGACCTTCTAAGAAGCAATGCCCAATGCGATGTCCCTTATCCAAATGTAACTGCTTGCTCCTTGATGCCAGCAGCAACAGAAAAAGTCAAAGCCGACTTCAATCCTTTATCAGCCATCATGGGCGGCGGTAAAATCAGTTTCAGAATGAGAAAAAACAGCAACAATATCACCATCCATTACAAAAACGTTGACATGCTTGCTTCTGGCCCGCCAGACGCCTTATTTGATTCTGAATCAAACTCTTCTACTGCTGGTAACAGTTTAGAAGAAGCCTGGCGTTTTGGCAGCCAAGGACCAGAAATTTACGATGAAGTTTTAATTGGCATTCCTTACAGCGATGATAATATTGATGACAATGCCCCTATTTCCCTGACTATTAAAAAATTATTTGATAATAGCTGGAACACTCTTTGGGATACCAGCATAAATGGAACTACAGGTGTTGGCGGCAATCTTACAGATTACGCCACCTTCAATACTTCTTGGTTCAGTGGCATGCCTTGCAGTAAAACAGATCAAACAGCCGAATGTTATGTCAATACCACCTACAATACAATTTGGCTTACTATCCCGCACTTCTCTGGTGTTGGCCCGACAGTTAGTTCAGTCTCTCAGGGCAATGTTACTGCCAATGCCTCTGTTGCCAGCATCGAGTGCCATGAAAACTGCACAGTTTACATTAATGTTACTAACTCTAATTTCACCCTTGCCCAGAACCTGCAGAATATAACCATCAATAACACTAAAACTACCAGCAATGTTATCAATTTCACTATTTCCAGATATAATGGTTCAGAATATATCTACAATGGAACTAACCACACCGCACATCTCAATTATAATTTCACTTATTACAATGGCACTGACTCGACCAAAATACATCAATACCAAATTGAAATTTTCAAAAGCACTAATGTTTCCACACAATGGAACTTTACCTATAATGTCAGCGGAATGTCAAGTCCTTTAATCTTGGTCATTGACCTAACCTGTACAGAAAACTGGACTTGCACATCTTGGTCAACTTGTTCAGATAACATACAAACCAGGACTTGCATTGACCACCGAAACTGCACCACAACCACTAATCGACCAAGCTTGAGCCAATCTTGTGGAACCACAACCACAACCACTACTAGCGGTGGTGGCGGCAGCTCCAGTCAAAGTATTGAAGGCCAGTTTGCTAAAAAATCATGGGGTTACATACCTCCAGGCGACTTAGCCGAATTAGAAATAGACAACAGTGAAATTGGCTTTACCAAAGTTGAATTCACTGCCAAAACAAAAATCTACACTGCTGTTATGCATGTCTTTAAACTGGACTCCTTGCCTGAAAATATACCTTCTTACGACAAACAAGTCTATAAATATGTCCATGTCAAAGAATGGAATCTTGATGAAGAAGATATTGAAAACGTTAAGATAGAATTCAAAGTTTCCAAGACTTGGCTGGCAGAAAACGGCTTAACCTCAGATAATATTGCTTTATTTAGATACATTGACGAATGGAAAGAATCACCAACCACCCTCCAAAACGAAGACGATGCTTATGCCTATTACAGTGCTGCTACCATTAGTTTCAGTTACTTTGCCATTGCTGCCACTGCAGAACCAGCTGCAGTCGTCCCAGAACCAACAATAGAAACACCCGAAGAAACCATAGAAACAACAGCCCCAACAGCTGCTGAAAAAGCAGCCGAGATTGCTAAGAGCACTGGTTCAAAGGTATTCCTTGCAATCTTAGCTCTGGCCATTATTGCTGCATTAGTGTATTTCTTAGTGATGAAGAAAGACAAAAGAAAAAGACCAAAACACTTTGGTTTTTGAAGGGTAATCTAATGAAAAAAACCACAAAACACCATAAAAAACATCATCTCAAAGCAAAAAAAGAAATAGCCAATGCCAAAAAGAAACTAGCTGCAGCCGAAAAGAAAGTTAAAAAATATCTTAAAACCCATCCAGTTAAAGCTGCTGCTATGGCTGCTGGCATTGCTACAGCTATTGGTGGTCTAGCAGCTGGCACAGTTTATTTGGTCAAAAAGAAAAAGAAATAGTTTTTATTGTTTTTATCCTTTCTTTTACATACTTATCCTTAATCTTATCTTTGACAAAACCTTTTAAATCATAAAACTTACGAGGCACCTTAGCCATCAAACGGCCTTTCTCAACATAAGTTTTTTTATTCACTTTCTTAAACTCCAAAGCATACTTCTTCAACTTAATCGGAGGACCTTTCTTAATTTCAAACTTATCTATTTCTTTTTTCTTAACCAAAAACCAGAATTTATCCCAATCACAGCCGCTCTCAATTACTCCAAACTCCTGTAATCTTTTCTTCAAAAAAACAAACACCTGCAATAATTTACAGCCAATAATATCCTTTTTCCCCTGTAAGGCATCAACTTCAAAATAAACTAAATTGCCTTTCTTTTTTTTCAATTCAGAAAACTTAATTTCTTCTTTAACAAAAAAATCATCAGCCGGCTTCTTTAAATATTCTGAAGCTTTTTGCTTTAACAGCAAAAACTTTTCCTGGCTCAAAGCTGCTGCTGCATTCCTTTCTTTATCAACTGGATCAATTACTATTATCGGCGAATGCAGCTTGGCTTCATTCAAAGCCACTATGGCTTCTTCCCTGTTCTTATACCATTTCTCAGGGTCGATTACCTGCCTCTCTTTCAAACTCAAAACTTTCCGTAAAAACCTTTCAAACCCCCTATAATGAATAACCAAAATCTCCAAGACATAACCGCTAAAACCCCGAATGTAACTCTCGGCCCCGTACAAACCCTGAGCTTTGCAAAAAGCCTTGGCCAATCTAATCCCATCTCTTAACTTCTCATCACTTTTTTCAGCAACCCATTGTGCATGCAGCGGAGAAATATCAGTAATATTAACTGCTTGAGCAGCTTCCCTAATCCTTAAAATCGGCACCACTTCAAAAGTAAATCCATTCTCCTGAATTTGAAAATAATCTCTGCTCCCATGTAATCTAGAATACTTCTTAAATTTCTTTTTCAACCTCTTCTCTAACTCATCAGCTAACCGATGACTTCTTTCTTTATACTTCCGATAATTAAACATCACAAATACATCAACATCATGCGAACCCTTTAACCAAGTCCCTTTGGCACCAGAACCGCCTAAAACACCCTTAGCATCCCCTAATACTGGATTTAACTTTTTCAAAAATCTATCTATCTTAACCTTAACTTCTCTTTCCTCTTGCTTGTTTGGTTTTATTTTTTTCAACACTTCCATAGGGAGAATTAATCTTTGTCTATTTATTAAAGTTTCTTAATTTGTTTTGAATAAAAAAAAGAAAAAAGATTAGTTTCCTCCTTTTACCAATTTATTTTTTGATAGGTACAAAGTATCCCATGCTCCAAGATAATGAAGTTCCAATAGTGTGATTTGTTTCACTACAATAACTGATTTCGAATCCTGGAGAACGCATCTCATTTCTAATACTCATAAACATTTCATACACTTCTCCTAATTTTGCCTTTGCTTCTTCTTCATTTGGTCGGGATTTGAAGTAAGCATCTTTAAGATCTGCAATGTTTTGCCCATGTTTTTTCAAAACATCTTCTCTTCCTTTTGCTCTGAATTTTGGCAGATCCTCAGGTTTTTTAATATCTTCTGAAGGAAGCTTGCTAGCAAAAAACCTTTGAAGGCCAAACATAGAATATTGTCGAGGTTCATGTACTGATAGTTGCAAATCATGTTCTCTTGTTTGCATCAAAAGAGAAGCATAATTTCTTAGTGGTTCATCTTCTATTCTCTTGCAGATATGTTTTCTTAATGTTTGAACTGCAAGGACATAAAAGGAATTTCTTCTAGATCCTTCCCCGGCATTATATTGTTCAAATGTTAGACCGTCTGCTTCAGAATACTCTTCAGATTTTATTTTAGCATGTCTTTTTTTCACTTCATTATACAAGTTTTTAATCATCTCTGAAGGATTTTCACTAGCTAAAGCATCAGATTTTTCTTGAATTTCTGCTGGAATTGGTATAAACTCTTCCAATACATTTTCTATGTTTGTCATTTTGACTTCCTCCTTTGTTTACTATTTTTTTCTATTTGCCACCTTCTAATCTGTTGTAAATTGCGCCAAATAGTTTTAGATTAATCTCTTCGGAATATCCCGGCATGCTATATTCTTCCTGATTTGCTTTTAATTCTTCTAAAGGCATCTTCGTTACTTCTATTAAAGCTGTAAGAGTATTAAGAGCTAATTCCCATTTTTTTGTATTTACACTACCTTCTCTTGCATTATGGTCATCAATCATGATTATTTCAGGTTCTTTGTTTCTTGCATAAACAATTACTGGTTCTGTTTTTTTACCATGATGATATGTATCTGTGCAAAATAGTGCCGGAATTTCTTTTTGAATTGTTTCTTCTATAATTAAAACTCCAAGCGGAGCGAGATCATTTCCGTTTAGCCATCTTTCTGCAGCTTTAGCACACTCATCTCTGTTTAAAGTATGTTTAGGAAGTAATTTACGCACTGCTTCGATATCAAAAGTATAGTTTTCTTCACCTTCTGAAGGCATAAAGATATCACTTACAATTCCATCGTATTTTTTTGTTTGGATTGCATCTTGTGCTTCTTTGTAGTTTGTCGCATAAGTAACATTGATTGCTTTTCCTTGATCTTGCAATTTAGCAACTTCTGCTTTAGCATCTGCTAAATGTTTTTCGTTGTCTTCTACAATTAATAGTTCTAATGTTTTTTCCATTTTCCATCTCCACCCCTTTAGAGCCATTGGGTTTCGGCTTTTCATCATAATATAGTAGTGACACAATAACTATATAAATAAGAGTGTCCCCATAGGGGACAACTATAGTAAAATTTATAAATAAACCCACCCGCTACCTAATCATGGACTTAAAAGACCTCAAAAAAATAGGATTAACAGAAGGTGAGATCAAGCTCTACAACGCTTTATTAGAACTAGGAGAATCTACCAGAACTCAATTAGCAAAAAAATCAGGCATTTCACCTTCTAAAATCTATGATGTCGCTAACAGACTATTAGAAAAAGGTATCATCTCAGCTGTCAAAAAAAACCACATTATTCATTTCAGTCCTGCCAGCCCAGAAAGACTCAAAGATTTCTTAGAACAAAAAGAAAAAGAAATTCAAAAAGAAAAACAAATAGTCAACCAACTCCTCCCCCAATTACTTCTCAAATATCAAAAAACAGAGGAAGAAACTGATATTGAGGTTTTCTATGGCTGGGAAGGGATGAAGACTTGTTATGATGGTATTGTTAAAGCACTTGGTAAGGGGGATGAGAATTTTATTTTTGGTGCAAGCATGGGGAAGGCACCAAAGAGGGCAGATGCTTTTTTCAACCAATATAATCAAAAAGTATCAAAGAAAGGATACAAATTGAAAATTATTTTTAATGAAGACGTCCGAGGATATAAAGAAAGAGTAACTTATTATCTTAAGAATCATAAAGTCCGTTATCTACATCAGGAAACATTTACAGAATTCAATTTCTATAAGGATACAGTTTTATTTATCATGCTTCTCAAGAAACCAATTGTAATCAGAGTCAAAAACAAAGAAGCTGCTGATTCATTCAAGAAATTTTTTAAAACCATGTGGAAAATAGCTCAACCTTAACAAAAACCTTATAAATCCAACTCACATAATCAAAACCAAAGAGAGGTGAAAATGGCTGCATTTGAAATACTTACTTGGCTTTCTTTATTATTATTAGTTGGAATTGTCCTGACTTACCTTTCCCATAGGATAAAGATTTCTAATGTTCTCATCCTCATCTTAGCTGGTATTGGCATTTCTTTCATCCGTTTTCAGGGCCAGCCTATAATCAGTTTTTCCAATGATTTCCTCACTTCAGTTGCTATCATCGCCTTAATCATGATTGTCTTTGATTCAACCTCGAGATTGAATCTCCGAAGTTTAAGTTCTGTCACCACTCCGGCTTTAAGAGTCACCAGCTTTTTTATTATTGTTGAAATCATAGTTATTACCGTCGCCACAAAATATATTTTTGGTTTAGATTTGATGCTCTCTGTTTTATTTGCTACTATCATGGTCGGCACTGACCCCAGTTCTGTTGTCGCTATCCTCAAAAACATCAAACACAAAGCTATTACCTTGCTAGAAATAGAATCAATCATCAACACACCTTTAACTGTTATTCTTCCGTTCATTGTTCTTGAAGTTGCCCAGGTTTTTACTGTCTCTGACATCATCTCTACTTTTATTGACCAGCTTGTCCCTTTTCTCCAGCAGATTGTTGCTGGTGTTGGCGCCGGCATAGTCATTGGTCTAATCATTTTCAAATTCATGCAAAAGCAATACTCAGAAATCCTTTCGCCAGTCACTTTAATCGCTTCAGCTCTCCTAACCTACATCTTGGCTGAAACTCTGGGCGGCAATGGTGTCCTTGCTGTAACTACGTTAGGCCTCTTCTTTGGCAATGTTTATTTCAAAAAGAAAAGAACTTTAATGACCTTTGGCAGTCTTTTCTCAAATCTCTTTGAAATCTTGATTTTCCTCCTCTTAGGACTCTCTATTGTCCCGCCAACCAACATTGCTTTTTATTTCAAGGCCTTTTTCCTTTTCGCTCTTTACATTGGATTAAGATTAATCGTAGTTTTCCTTAATTTTCCCCACAAAGTTTATTCCATCAAAGAAAAACTTTTTATTTCCCTTAACTCACCAAAAGGAGTAGCCGTTGCTGTTGTTGCCTTCTCTTTACTATCACTTGGCTTTTCAACCACCGCCATCATCGACCTCTCGTTATTGTTCATTCTTTATTCAGTTATTCTTTCCACTTTTACAACCAGAATGTCTAAATACTTCCTCGGTGTTAAGCAGGTAATCAAATGAAGCTTTTAAGAAAATAGTGTAACAGAACCAGACGACTTAGAGATTACATTTTTCATCATTTCTCTTAAAGTTGAATCAACAGAAGAGAGGCGAGAGTATGCTTCTTTAGCTTCTTGAATTCGTTCGATATCTAACGAGATATTAACTCTAGGCAAATCATACGTTCGATCTAGACTCAATTCTTTAAATATCGCAGGTTTCCAATCATGCCCTGAAAGCGTGTTAGATACTCCACGATGCAATAGTATTAACGCTAATGATGGTACTTCTTCAGTTCTTTTACATAATTCTATAGCACTTTCAAGACATCCTAAATATTTTTGCCCGGTTGGATCTCCTTCTCCTTCCCACTCTCTGTTTTGTTGGTGAACTAAATCACGTTTTAAGTCGTGAAAGTTTAAACCAGAATATTCTTTAATTTCTGCAACCCCATCTCCTAACACAATACCTAGTTGGTTTATCCAACCATAACTCAAAAAATTGCCATTTCTTCCTATAGTAGTTGTTGCACACACATTTGGAAAACCATAGGCACCTTCATAAGTTTGCCAATTTCTTCGTTTGAATACCCTATCACTTAAAATAAAGTCCTTATCTCTTAATTGTTTTAAAATAAGTTGTGCAGTGTACATTCTTTTACAATGATACACCCTGTCCCTCTCATTTAATTCATTTTTTTCAGGATCAGCAACAAAATACCGTTCGTCTATGCCCAATCTTTCAATTAAGAAAGGTAATGTGAAATCATGTGATTCTACTTCTTCTCCATCTCTGACCAACAAAACAGGCGGCTTTTCATTGTGAGGCACTATATTTGTAATATACCAATCTGAATATTCCGGACGGAAAAATTCAAATTCCTTACTTTTACTCTTATTAGATTCCATCTTAATCACTTCTCAATAAAAACACAAAGCTTATTTAAATTAATGTAATAAGTAAAACTTATGACAAAACGAAGATTATAAAAAGAGTGAATGTTTTTAATGAGGAATGGACACAAAATTATTAGAAGAATTAGGACTCACCAAAAACGAAATTAAAGTTTATTTGGCTTTGCTGGAACTAGGCAGCACCTCAACAGGCCCTTTAATCAAAAAAGTTGGCATGCACAGAGCAGCAGTTTATGATATCATTGACTTATTAATAGATAAAGGTCTTGTTTCTTATGTCATCAAAGCCAATAGAAAATATTTTGAAGCCCAAGATCCAGATAGATTATTAGAATATCTTGAATCTAAAAAACAAGACATAGTAAACAAAGAAGAAAAACTCAAAAAAATTCTTCCAGAGCTTCAATTAAAAAGAAAGCTGTCAAAAGAAGAACAGGAGGGTACTCTTTACAAAAGTAAGAAAGGTCTCAAGTCCATTTTTGAAGACATCTTAAAAGAGAAAAAGCCTTGGTTCGTTTTTGGAGCAACTGGAAAATTTAAAGAGCTATTTCATGCTTACTTTATCCATTTCCATGAAAGAAGAGCAAAATCAAAAATTCCATTAAAAATAATCTTTAATGATGAAGTTAGAAAACAAAAAAGAGAAAAAGAACTAAAATTATGTAAAATTAAATATCTCCCAAATTCATATATAAGCCCTTCTACAACTTTTATTTATGGAGATAGAGTTGCTATTATCAATTGGTCATCTGATCCAATGGCTTTTCTAATGAGGAGCAAACAAGTAGCAGATTCATACAAGAGTTTTTTTGATATTCTTTGGAAAACAGCGAATCTGGAGTAGTATACAGCAAATTTTTCCGAAATTATTAAAAAAAGGAAAGATAATCTAAATTAAATAAAATGATTAAAATCATACTCGACACTAATTTCGTCCTCATCCCTTTTCAGTTCCACATAGACATTTTCTCAGAAATCCAAAGAATTGCTGATTTTAAATACCAACTTTGCGTCTTGGATAAAACCATTGACGAACTCAAAAAAATAATAAAAGAACAAAAAGGCAAACACAAAGCTGCTGCCAAGCTTGCCCTTCAATTAATCAAAAAAAAGAAAGTCAAAACTCTTAAAACCACTGAAGACAAATACGTCGATGACCTTCTTGTAGAGCAATCAAAAAAAGGCGCTCTCATCGCCACCCAGGATATTGGCCTCAAAAAACGCCTTAAAAAACCATATATCATCTTAAGACAGAAAAAATACCTTACTTTAACGTAAAGTTTATAAGTAAAACCCAATATTTTGAATAAAAATGTTCTATAAAGTAAAAATCAAAGACCACATCAGAGTACCGCCTGACCTATTCGAAGTTGGCAAAGAAAAAGCTGTTATTCACAGGATCAAAAAAGACTATGAAGGCTATATTTCAGTTGAATTAGGATTTGTTATTGACATCCTTGATGTCAACAATATCGAAGAAGGCATTATCATTCCAGGCGATGGCGCAGCTTATTACGAATCAACTTTCAATTTATTATGCTTTAAACCAGAATTACAGGAAGTTTTACTTGGTAAAATCAAAGATATTGCTGAATTTGGTGCCTTTATTTCATTAGGACCAGCTGATGGTATGATTCATATTTCACAGACCATGGATGATTTCGTTTCTTTCGCTAAAGAGAAAGTTTTGTCAGGCAAAGAGAGCAACCGAACATTAAAAGTCAATGACAAATGCCGGGCCAGAATTATCGCAGTTTCATATAAAGATATTACTAATCCTAAATTAGGACTGACCATGCGCCAGGAAGGTCTTGGCAAAGTCGAATGGCTTGAAGAAAAACCTGAAGAAAAAAAAGAAACCAAAAAAGAAACCAAAAAAGAAACCAAAAAAGAAACCAAAAAAGAAACCAAAAAAGAAACCAAAAAAGGAAAATGAAGAGAAAAGTCTGTAAAAAATGCAAAATTTTTGTCGAGGGCGATGATTGCCCTATTTGCCATAGCAGCAGCTTTTCTAATAATTGGCAGGGCAAGATTTTTGTCAATGATGCCAACAAATCTGAAATCGCTCAAAAGATCGGCCATAAAATCAAAGGCGAATACGCTATCAAGGTGAAATAAGATGGATTTGAAAATTCTTGAAAAAAAAGACAATCCTTTGCTTCATCGTCTTGAAATCGAAGCTGAACTAACTGCTGATGGACCAACACCCTCAAACAAAGATGTTGCCAAGGAAATTTCAAAACAAACCAAAGCTGATGAAAAATTAATTGTTATTAAACACATTTATTCTCGATTTGGCACTAACCAGGCTGATGTTCTTGCTTATGTTTACAACAATGAAGATTCAATGAAAGAAATAGAAATAATCCCAGAGAAAAAAGAAGAAAAACCTAAAGAAAAAAAACCAGCTGAAGCACCTGCTGCCGAAGAAAAGAAAGAAGAAGCTCCTAAGAAAGAATAAAAATGGCCAAGAAGAAAAAAGAAAAAAAGCCAATTAAGAAACCTAGATATTCTTTATACCAAGATGGCAAGACAGAGAACAGAAGCTGCCCTAAATGCGGTTCAGGTTTTCTACTGGCAGAACATTCTAACCGACGTGTCTGCGGCAAATGTCGCTACGTTGAAATGAAGTCTTCGAAGAAGACTGAATGAAACGCCCAGAAATCTTTGATTTCTCGTACGTTGAGATGAAAGCTAAAAAAGCTAAATAAATTTATATATGTTCAAAAATGCTTAGCATTTTTGAATATTCAAAATTTTTCTGGAAAATTTTAAATATTCTTTTACTATTACTTCTTTAAATGACAAAAGAGGTAAAGAATTCTTACGACATAGATAAAGAAGCCCAAAGATCAGTAGTAGAGCAAGGCCTCACTATATCTTATTTTACCAATACTCTTGGAGCAATCAAAAGCCTTGGCATTACTTCTGTCCGTGATGTTCCTCATGACCATAGTGATATGCCTAACTATCATTTCCTTAATACTCTAATCAATACAAAAAATTGGTTAAATGAAATGGCAGAGGCATATGCTAAAGAAAACACTCAATTAAATGGCTTGGAAGCTTTGCTCCAAGGTGATCCACTCACTAAGGCAGCTATTCAGTACAGATGGGACGGCCTTTTTCAACCAGAAGATGAAGATTCCCAGGAACATTACCAACACCTTGCTTTTTCAGTTGTCTGGCAGCATGAAAAAACAACTAAATTCAGAGAACTTGTAGAAAAATATTGGAGTGAAACAAAACAAAAACAACAACCTTCAGAACCAGCCCAACCAGGTTTTCTCAAAAGAACTTTACATTATCTCGGCAGAAGAGCCTTAGACACTGCTGTCATCACCATGCTTTTAGCGCCACCAATTTATGTTGTTTCTAAATATCTTGTTATCCCTCAAGCAGCAAGCTATTTGATTGAAACAGTCAGACCAGAAATCATAACTGAACTGGAATTTTATTACCGGACTCATGGCAGAATCAACGTCAAAGAAGTATCACAGGGATTGCTCGAAATATTCCCTAAATTGAAATTCTTCCAGGATGATTTAGAATCAGCTGTCAAAGAAGAAGCTAAAAAATTAGAACAAGAAAAAAAACAACAGGAACAAAAACCACTTGAAAACACAGAAGAAGATTTTTAATTATTCCCCTTTGGCCTGAAACGCCAATAAATCCTTAGTTGTTAACTTTTCACCTTTCTTGAGTTTCTCTTCAACAGAAAGAGCCATCTTTTCAACTTCCTTCTCCTTCCAGGCTTTCTTCTCCTTTTTCCTAATACCTTTAGCTTCGTCAATCTTCCTACTCATTTCATTCAAAACTTTCAAAGCTTCTTCCAACTCTTTCTTGATTTTATCATACTCTTCCTTTTCTTTGATATAACCTTTCAAGGACTCTTCTTCTTTTTTCTTCAAATCCTTGACTTCATTTGATAATGAAATAATCTCTTCATGCCTTTTCTGGCTTTCTTCAGCTTGCTTCTGGACTTGCCTATGCAGTTCATCTGATTTTTTCTTTTCTTCAGTAATTTCTTTGCTGATTTCATGGGACTTGGTCCAGACATCCGAAATCTTAGAAGTTTTTTCTAATTTTTTCTTTAACTGCTTAATCTCCTTCATTAATTTCTGCTCTTTTTCAAATTTCATCGGCTCTGTTTCAATTTTCATCTCAATAGCATCAATCTGTTTTTGAATTTGGGTTGGATCACCAGTGATATTGTATTTCTGCTGGATTTCCTTCCTTTGCTTGTTGACATCTTTGACTTCAGAAATCTTTTCCTTGGCACTTTCAGTGTGCTTCTTCCTCTTTTCTTTCAGCTTCTTGACTTCAGCAGTTAATTTATCTCTCTCATTTCTTAATTGCTTAATTCTTTTAATATTCTCAGAAATTGTTCCAGAAACTTCTCTTTTTTCCTTGTAAAATTTCTCTTTAACAGAATTAATTTTATTTAAAGTAGTTCTCAGGCTAGCAACTTCAGACTTTTTCTCGTTGAACTCTTTAAGTAATTCAGGTAATTCCATCTTCTCTTTCCAATAAAACACTTCATTTGTTTGAAAAAAATAAAAAATTAAGCAGTGTTTTATCCGAATAACGCGCCTAATCCAGCAGCAGCTTCTTCTTCTTTCTTCTTTTCTTCTTCTGGGCTAGGGCCTTTCTTTTCTTCTTTCTTGGCCTCGCCACCAGCTGCGGCTTCAGCAGCAGGAGCTGCAGCAACAGGTGCCACAGCCGCTTTCTTGATTGCTTCTTCAATATTAACACCTTGAAGAGCAGCAACCAAAGCCTTAACTCGGGCTTCATCAACAGCTACTCCAGCAGCTTCTAGGACCTTTTTGACAGCATCTTCATTAACTTCTTTTCCAGCTTTGTGTAAAAGCATTGCAGCATAGATATATTCCATTTTCTTTATCCTCCATGATTATGATTGTGTCAAAAACCAAAATTTTTGACACACCAGAATTCCCCTTGGAATTCTCAGTGTTTTTTCCTTTTCTTAGCTAACTCATGAGCACTAGGAACATTATTGACATTTTCATTGCGCAAAGTGCCTTTTTTCTTTAATCTGTCAAATAATTCTTGGGCACTTGGCACTTCTTCTTTTTTTTCTTCTTTTTTTGGCTCTCCTTCTTTTGCTTCAACTTCACCTAACAAATCAGCCGCACTTGGTCCTTTGCCTTTTTCAGCAAATTCCTTTGTTTTCTTGACCATCTCCTGAACCGCTGGTGAAACTTCCTGTTTTTCTTCTTTTTTCATTTCTTTTAATCTTTCCCTCAAAACATCTGCTCTTGACTTTAATTCTTCAACATCAGGCTTTGATTCTTTGCTGCTGCCTAATTCCTCAGCTTCTTTTTTTGCTTCTTTGTCAGCAGCTTTCTTTTCTTCTTCACTTAATTCCACCTGAGGAGTATCTTCAATAACTTCTTTTGGCTGAGCAAACTCTTCTGTTTCTTCAACATGTTCTTTTTCAATATCTGGTTTTTCTATCTCAATCCTATCAGGAACATAATCAGGATCTTTCATTTCTTGAGGAGTTTCTTCTTCATATTCTTGTTTTAATTCTTCTTCACTTGACGCCGGACTTCTTTCTGTTTTAGGTTCCTCCTCTTTGACTGGCTCTGGTTCAGGAACAGGTTCTGGTTCTTCCACAACTTCTTCTTTAACTTCAGGAGCAGGTTCTGGTGTTGGCTCTGGTTCAGGTTCTGGCTCCTCTTTAACTTCTTCTCGTGTTTCTAAATCAGGCGCTTCAACTTTAACTTCAGCTGCTTCTGGTTCTTCTTTTTCCTCAACTTTTTCATATTCCAAATCTTTTTGTGGCGCAGCTTCAAATTCAGGTTCTGGTTCCTCTTCTTTCTTCTCTTCCTCAACCTTAGGCTCCTCCTCGCGAGGCACTGAAGGCTTGCCTTCTTGTGCTTCTTTAACTTCAGGAGCAGGAGTTTTTTCAAGTTCTTCTTCAATATCTTTCTTTGCTTCTTCTAATTCATCCGCAACCTCTTCTGGTTGTGGATGCTCAGAAGACTTGTCTTCTGTTGTATCAGCCACTTCTTCAACTCCTTCGTCAGAAGGTTCCGGAACGTCAGTTCCGATATCTTTCTTTTCCTCTTCTTTAGGCTCTTCCTTAACTGGTTCTGGAGCAGGAGTCGGTTCTGGTTTCAGCTCTGGCGCAGGTTCTTCTTTTGGTTTTTCCTCAACTTTCGGTTCTTCCTTCTTCTCAACCGGCTTAGCCACAGTTTCAACATTTGCTTCTGCTTTCACAGCCAGCGCCTCACGTTCAACCTTGCCCAAAACTTCTTCTAAAACAGCATCAGCCAAAACATTGCCTTCTAAAGCCACCGCCTTTGAATCATTAAAAGCCTTCATTAACATCATTTCAATTGTATCTTTAGTTATAATTCCAACTTCAATAGACAGGTTAACTGCCCACTGAGCAGCAGAAACAATATTGTTCATATACTCTTCTTCATCAATTCTCAAATCACTGCCTTTAAATATTGTACCTTTTTCAAAAACCGCTACCAAGTCCAAACCAATTTCCATTGGTTCAATACCAAGTCTTTTCAGCATCTCAGCTGCCTTGGCATTAATAACTTCTCCTTCTTTAACCACAACAGAATCTTCCTTAATCACAATCTTGCCGCCTTCAACACCAGTCTTAACGCCAATTGCACCTAATTCACCAATCACTGGTCCAGGTGCAAACGAAGTTGGTCCTGCTTTGACAATAACATCTTTTGGAGCTTCCTGCCCAGCTTTGGCCGGAGCATTGCTTTTATTTTGTTCCAAAATCTTGTACAATTTAAACGGATTATCCTTAGTAAAAATCAAAGCCGGCATTCCTTTAAAATATCCAACTAAATCCTTAATGCCTTCTTTGCCTGAAGCTTCCAAGCCTCTTTCCAGCAAAGTTTTCCTGGTCATGATAATCTTGACAGAATCTCTTAAAGAAGCCCTCATCTTTTGCATCTGGGGAGCTGGCAGATTGCTCATATTGACAACACCAACTATGGGATACTCTTTTACTAAATCTGCAATTTGCTTGACCAGCTTCTTTTTATCTTCGCTAACCATTATACTTTCACCGGTTTACCCATGGTTTTTTTCAATAAAACCTTGCCAATATTTTGATCTTCATTTGGTAAAGCTCTGACTAAAGCATTATAAACCGCTAGAATATTGTCAATCACTTCTTCTTCTTTCATTTCTTCACTGCCAATAATAACCTGGACAGCTGGCATGGTCTTGGCCATGACTCTGACTGTCTTTTGCAGTTTATCAACTACTGCCTTGACATTTCCATTTGGCGGCAGAATACAGCCAGCCTTTGGATTAGGCATCTTGCCTCTTTGTCCTAAAATCTTACCAAAAATAGTTGCAATCTTAGCCATTAGATCGGCTTGAGCAATAAAATAATCATATTTCCTTCCCAAGGACTTGGCTTTCTTTGGGTCATCTTTGTATAAGTTAAAATCCTTTTCAGAAACAACCTCATCACATACTGCTTTAGCACTTTCAGTTAGCTCTGCACCAACCAATGCACACACAGAAGTTTTTTTCCCTTTAGAATAAGGCAGAAGAACAAACAGGTCAACCGGCTCTTTTTTGATATCAAGATGCTTTAGAATAATAATTAAATCAAATTTTTGTTTGAATTTTCTTTCTTTGCTTTTTTTGAGCTCTTCTAAAGCTTTCTTAACTTTTTCCTTATCCATTGTCCCTCCTACTGCCCCCTTACTCAGTAGTCCAGTGGGTTTATCAGAAAAATTAGTGGTGGTTTATAAAAGTTTCTGAAACGTTTATGTTTCAGAAGCCCAGGAAAGCTTTGCTTTCCGCTGCTTTTGCCGACTTTAGGCAAAAGCTAGAAAACTTGTTTTCGTTGGTTACGTTAAGTAACCCAGAAAAATTGAAAATTTTTCGCTGATTACTGTTTACTTTACTATTCACTCAGGCATAAAGTGTTCATAGAATTCTTTGGCAGTAATGCCATAATCATTGCCTTTTTCAAGCAAATGATGTTCTTTTGCAAGATGTGCTGTAATCTCATTAATTACAAGTTCTTTTCCTGTTTTTTGGTTTCTTATTGTCCACTCTTTATTTGCAGAAAGTTTTGATCCGCAGTCAAAAGGACAATCTTGTCCCCAATGACTTCCAAGTATCTCAGTTATTACCACATTTGATTTGTCTGGCAGCCGCCATCTAAAGGCCTTTAGCTCGTCATATACTTTTTCACATTCAGAACCTTTATCTGTAACCCACCCTTGTAATTGGTGTAAATCAGTATGATCATGGCCGTATTTCTTAAAAACAGCCACTCTATGTTTTGCTTTCGCTTCTTTGTATTCCTCTCTTAAACCAAGAATATAACTCATCCTATCGCCAATATCTTCAAAAGAGCCGCCAATCTTATCCAACTCTGCTTGGTCAGCAGCAATCACTTCATCAACAGAACTATAATTTCCAATAAATCCATCATCTGAAGCATTATTGTTAAAAGCCATATTGATTAAAGTAATAGAGCTAATATATAAGCCTTTCGGTTATTCACCACTAAGAAGTAACAATAAATCAAACTTCCAAAACAGTCTTCTCCACATCAATATACTTCAAAGGCAATTGCCCAAATTCGCATGTAGAACAAGTCCAATCCAAATAAATCCAGTCATTTATTTTATACCTTTGCGCCGCATCTGGCAGCCAAATCCGCAAGAAAGCATGCCCTGGCACCATCACAAACTGCGCATCAATTCCAATTGCTTCCATTAGATTAGCCAAAACAATTGTTCCTGATTCACAGTCACCGCCGCCATTAAGAATAAAATCTTCAAATCTCTCCACATACTCTATGTTAATCGGATCAGAAATATAATCAAAACTATCCCTGACAAAATAATACTCAGCCTTGGCCTGGCAGATTTTCTCAGCACTTTCGCATGACAAAGAAGCAATTTTATTGGCTGTCCTTTTGACAGTCAAATCACTTGGATTAATTAAAACAGCCCTGTCAGCATTCAAAGAATATTTTATCTCACTCAAATTACCGCTAAAAGAAAAAACCTCTTCAACACTGGGCATCATCGTAGGCCCAGGATCCAGCTTTACACTATAATGCGGCACCACCCACAACACTATAATCAAAATCAAAAAAGCCCCAATTATCCACTTCAACGGCCCTTTATACCATTTCTCAGGCTCAGAAACCTCAACCTCAACTGGTTCTTCCGGAGGCAAAACAGATTCTTGAGGCCTATCACCAGCTTCTTGCGGTCTATCTTCCATAAATAACAAGAAAAGAAAAAGAATTTAAATTATTTTCCTTTTACTCCCCTTCTTTCTTCACGCCTTTTGATCTATTATAGATTGGAATTTTTCCTTCCATCGCCTTACGCATAGCAGATATACTAACATAATCAACAATAAAATTAACATATGCCTCACAGTCTTCAGGTGCCTTATAAATGAAATTAAATTTTTTCAGAATTTCTGTATTTTCCGTGAAGAATCTCTTTAAGTCCCGTCCGCCTAAAAGCGCAACTAATCCTTCCATTAGTAGAACTGGTGCACCAACCTCTTTACCATCTTTAGGCAGCAACCTGATTGCTTTTTCAATGTCTTGTCGGATTTCTTCATAGTCATTATTAGGATTTAAAGAAATAATCCTTGCTAAATACCTTGAATGACACTCACAGATTTTGTCAAGGTCAGTCTGTCTTTTCTCTTTCTCTATCCGCCTGCATCTATTACAAACCAAACCACCCCAAATATATTCCTTTGCTTTATTATACAGTCCTCTAAGTTTCATCCTCCCCCCATAAATAAATTAAAAAAAGAAAAAAATCAAAAACCTTCGCCGATCAATCTTTCAATTTCTCTTTCTGCGTCTTCCAAGAGTCTTTCCATCTCTTTCTGTTTCTGCTTTTCTTCCGCTCTTTTAGCAAATTCCAAGGAATCTTCCTTGGACTGAATTTCTTCTACGATTTCTCCTCTAATTGCTTTATACCAATCCATTACTCTTTGAGGATCTGTGGTTCTAACAGTCTTTGATCTTCCGTTAGAAGATTGAGTAATAAAAGCATATTCAGGTTTTCCATCTGCACCTTCATCAATTACTCGAATTCTTATATTTGTTTTTTCTAGTCCATAATCAGCTAAACTAACAACTATTGCAGGTAAGACTTTTCGGTCAGTTCTTTCACCATTTACCCATCTATCTTTTCTTGCTTCTGGGTCATACATAGTTGTTAGAACAGTCGCTTTGTCGCCTAAAAGAGTTCCATAAATTTTACCACCAATTCTTATTTGCCATCCATCCTCTAATCTAAATTTTTCACTATCATATCTTGCTGATTGTCCATGCTTATCAACTAATTGAGCCAATTCACTTTCTGGTTGGAAATCTTTTCCACCACCACAACCAGTTAAAGCACCAGCTGCTAAAATTCCTCCTAAAACTATTTTTGAAGTAACATCACAAACATAATTTATTTTATTTTTGACATATTCTTTCATTTTTATTATCCCCCCTAAACACTATTTCACTACAAAGTGACAACCCTAAAACTACTTAAATATTCCGTATAAACATTATATATTAATGATAAAATGTATATATTTTTAGAAAAATTTAAATATGACTCCCATCTCATCTAAAACCATGAAAAGAAAACTAATCCAATTAGGAGAAAAAAGCCTTTTAGTTAGCCTGCCAGCCAAATGGATCAAGCTCAGAGGCCTCAAAAAAGGAGATGAAATTGACCTCAAACCAGTAGAAAACTCTCTTCTTCTCTCACCAGAAGTCAAACTAGAAAAAAAATCAGCCCGGCTTAAAGTCACTTCAGAAAACAGAGCTTATATCAGAATGATCCTTAACGCTCTTTACCGTTCAGGCTACGATAAGCTCACTATTTTATTCGAAAACCCCCCCCAACTAAAACTTATCAAGAAAACAATCGACACTTATTACTTGGGTTTTGACATCACCACAGAAAAAGATGACTACATCATCATCGAAAACATCACTGAACCTAGCCAGGAAAAACAAGAAGTTCTCTTAAGAAGAGTTTTCCTCCTCATCAAAGAAGCTTTCGAACTCATCCACACTGATTTAAATGAAGAAAAATACGAAAACTTCCGAACTATAGAAAATCTCAAGAACAAATCAAACAAATACAACAATTTCTGCCGAAGGCAAATCGCAAAACAACGCTTAATTTCAGAAAAAACTTATTTTTATTGGGGCCTTTATTCCCGTTTCTTAGTTATTCAGCACACCTTAAGGCATCTCTACAAATATCTCCATGAAAACAAAAAATTCAAAATCTCAAATAAGACCAAAAACATCTTCAAACAAGTCTATGACATCTTTGACCAAGTTTATCATGCCTTTTTCAAAAAAGACCTCAAAACCCTTCAAAAAATATTTGATCAAAGCAGAGACCTTAACTTTAAAGACCTTTACCAGGCCCTCCAACAGTCAAAAGGCAAAGAATCAGTTATCCTTCACCATATTGGAGAAATTAACCGCTTCATCTATATGTCTATGACACCAATGTTTGGAATTTTATTTAACCAAACCATCTGATAAAATCTTTTTTACAGAATAATCATCATTCTTCAACCACTTTTGGAACTTTTTTTCAGCTTCTGATTCTGCTGTCGGGGTATTGTCTAAGTAAATTTCTCTTTTCATATTTTTCATGGTTTCTTCTGCTTTTATCTGCTCAACGTTCCTCATACTCTCATGGCCGGTCTTGATTATATAACCGCAGGTGCCCAAAGTCACAGCAGCTGTCAAGCCAGCCACAGCAGCGAATTTAGCAAATTTCCTTCCCAAACCTTTCCCTAATCTGTTAATCAAAGAATCATTCTCTCTTTCATAATCCTTAGCTATTTGCAAAAATCTTTTACCATACCTGTTCCTATAACCATTAACATTAAGGTTATCAACAAACTTATCTCTTTCTTCAGGACTCATTGCTCCTAAAGTTTCTTTGACATAAGTTTCAACATATCCATTATATTCCTCCCTTTTATCTAAATCTTTCTCAGCCAATCTCAAATAAGAGGTTGCTTTCCATAAACCAGTTAATTTTTTTCCTAACAAATACTCCTTATCAAAATCTTCAGCAGTTTTTTTCACACTCAATTTCTCCAAATATTTTTCTTTAAATCTTTTTTCATCCAATTTTTTGCCAGCTGCCTTTAATTCCATAGCCGCTCTTGCTAAATCACTGCCAAAATAACCATCTCCAACCTGATCCATGTCAATCAAAACATACCGGCTGCCATCACCCATAATATTATAATTTCTAATATCATTATGGCTTACTTCATCAGGAATTTGTTCAGTTAAAGATTCAATTAATCTATCAAAATCTTTTCTCAAATAATCAGTAATTGTCCCAGAAAAAACACTTTTGACTGCCCTTTCCAGAAAACTTTCTTTTTCAATCTCTTTAATTTTCCCTTTAACCCTCTCTCCAAGTGGCTTTTGTTCCAAAACATCCTTTAATTTGTGCCTATTTTCATACAACTTTGAATGAAAATCAGCAAGCGACTCTGCCAAAACATCTTGATTAATATCGCCACGTTCAGCTAAGTTAGGCTCATCAATATATTCAAAAATAACTTGGCTTCCATTAACATCTAAAATCTGAGCAGTATCAACTCCAATATCAATCAAAGCCTTGACTAAATCAATTTCCCTTTTAGAACATTCTTTTGTCACCACCTTCTTTCCATCAAAATTTCCTAAATAAACCGGATGAGATCCTCCTCCAAGTGCAGAAATAACTTTAACACCTTCCTTTTCTAATAATTTCATTTTCTATTCGCCAAGTCATGCGCCAGCCTCACCAAATTAGCTTCCATTTCCTTCCACTCTCTTTCTCCATCATAATCTTGACCAGTTTCTCTCAAATAGTCAAGTGTTGCAATGAGAAATGGATGTAAAACTTTATTAAATAATTCATAATCCCTTTTAACTGCACTATCAAAATCAGTAGCTCTTCTATTACCAAAAGAATAACCTCGGGGAGAAGGTTCTGCAGCCTTTTCATACACTTCACGTTGATCAGGGGCTTTTTCAAAAAGAGTTTCTTTCCCCATATATTCTCCAAGTTTACCAAGGTATCCTACAAAATCATCAAGATGATGGCAGTGTTTCCATTCATGAAATGCTTCCCAAGTAATAGGCCTTAAATTACCAAATGTTCTTTTTTCAGGAGTATTCATCGGAAAATAAAGTGGTCCATCACTATAGATTTCATCAGAGTCCTCAACCATCCTTTGAGCATTTGTCTGAACAAACTCATCTAAACCTTTGAAATAATTAAGAAAATTTTTACCGCAATTAATTATTCTTTGTAATTTTCCATCTTTAAAATATTCTTTTGCTACACTTTCAATACGTTCTGCTTTATTATCTTCTGTCCAGCCATAGATCCTTAATCCAACCCTGTTAACATCTTCTTTAAATTTTTCTTCTGTAATTCCTTCCAAGACAGAAATCATTTCCTGAACAAATTTAGAATAAACATGATAATCATCAGTACCCTCAAATTCTGGACTTTGTATTATTGTAGGGTCCTCATGTACTAAATCAAATGATTCTTGTGGGATGGCACCCAATAAAACAGCTAAATTATAATCAAAATAACCAGCATTTTTAAGTTCTGTTGAAGTTTCAATTATGCTCGTCATCTAAATCTCAAATATTAAGTTATATATAAACCTTTCTAATTATAACCACTAAGAAGTGACAATTATCTTCGTTTTAATAAAGTTCTAATCTCAGCCCTGACATCCCTCAGAACATGCTGGTAAGCCTTTTGGGTTTTCTTTAGCTGTTCCATAGTCATCTCATGAGGCAGCGGATTCCCCTTAACCATCTCCTTGGCATAAGGAACCCCACCTCCTTGGATATTTTCAGCCATATCCATTGAACCAATTCTGTTGAAATAACCATTTAAACCCCCATCTTTAAACCAAACTAATCCTACAGACTCATTATTCTTTTTTGCCAGAATTTTAATAAATAAAGAATCATATTCATCAATTACTCCATTGGGCTTCTCAGAATCCTTTGAATCATCATTATACTCTAAAAAGAACCTCAAATTTCCTTTGACAATTGGTTTGTCTCCATTATTCTTAGCAAACTCAACAACTTCCCTGATCTCATCTTCAAGAGTCACCTCTTCAACCTTACTGCCACAACCATTCAAAACATATATCAATGCCATCAAACCCATAGTTTTCTTCATTTGCATCACTTTCCAAACCTTCTTTCCCTTTTAGCCTTGAACTCATCAATAACCTTAATCAAATCCTCTTTCTCAAACTCAGGCCAGAACTTGTCAATAAAGAACAATTCAGCATAACTTGCCTGCCAGATAAAGAAATTAGAAGTCCTAAACTCCCCTGAAGTCCGAATCACCACATCCATATCAGAAGGCACCCAGAGGTTTTCTTGAACGGTTTTCTCGTTTATTTCTTTGTTTTCTTTTATTAACTTCTTAACACAATCAACAATCTCTTCCCGGCCGCCATAAGCCATGGCAAAATTAACAATATGCTTGTCATGATCTTTTGTTTTCTCCATAACTTCCTTCATCAAATCCTGCATATCCTCTGGAAACATCTCCAGACGGCCAACAAACTTAATCTTAACCTTATTAGCATAAACCCTTGAATCCTCAAGCAGCTTCTTAGTTTCTTTCCTAAAGATATCAAATAAAAACTTCTTCTCTAGCCCAGACCGGTCAAAATTCTGGATTGAAAAGCAGTACAAGCTCATCTCAGAAATCCCTAACTCAATCATCCAGTCAAATAATTCATCTAGTTTGTCAAAACCTTTCTCATGCCCCACCCAGGGCTTCCAGCCATGTCTTTTGGCAAAACGCCTGTTTCCGTCTAGAATTATCCCAACATGCATCTTAAAGCCTCTCAAAATACTCAATAAAATACTCTTGCGGTACTTCAAATCCAGCCTCTATAAAAAACTTGGCCAACTTAACACTATCCACTTCAATATCTCCCTTCTTCTTGAAATTCAAAATCCTGCGCAAAGTGTAGTCGCACATAAACCCTTGGTTCAGACCCAAGACACAGCCCCGATTACCACCTTGTGTGGTACCGGAAATCTCTTTGGAATTCTTTGAATTCCTAAGAGATACAGAAAATCTTTGATTTTCTCGTATCTTTGATTTTCCAGTACCTTTAAAGAAATTCAACTTCTTGTCATCAAATTCAATCTTTTCCTTCTTCAATTTACCGCTGACCTTGCTCAATTCAAATTTGACCAGCTCAATCAAAAAACCCTTTTTACTAGCAACAAAATTAACATCATAACTCCCCTTACCCTTAAACCGATGCACTCTTCCCAAGTATCTTTTGACCTCTTGCCGGGGTCCCTTAGAAGTCCAGTTATTCTTTACCAAATAAGCATAATCATTTCCCTTTATTTTCTTGACGCGTAAAAAACTCATCAAAAAAAGCAAATCCCCCGACTATTTAAACTTTATGGAGTTAGGCACTATAGAAATTCCCCCATATAGAACTATTTATCGACGACAAAATAAAAAAACAAGAATTATTTGATTTTCTTTATTTCTTTCCTAAAAGAGTCAGCTTGTTTCTTCAAAGAATCAATTGCTTTCTTGACCGCAGCTTTCGGTGCCACCACAGTATCTGTCTCCACAACAAATTTTGGTTTGCTGGTCAGCGGATGATCCACAGAGTAAGTTGCAACTGTGATACCTTTGACTTGATTCAATTCACTCTTGAGAGCATTGCAAAAACCATGGCCAGCATCTATCTCAAAAACCAATCTTCTTGCTTTTTCCTCAAGAATTTTTATTTCCATTTTGCAGAAAAAACCCAAGTTACTTATTAATGTTACGGTAAGTAACCCAGAAAAAATTTTCAATTTTTTCGCTGCTTTCTCTCCATTCGCCATAACCCAACTTCTACAAACACCTTGGGCTTCTTATGAAATTCAAATTTTTTCTTAATCATAAAATCATATTTCCAATGGTGAGTTACCTCGTAATTATGATCTTTAGCAACTGCTTCAACAAATTTTATCGTCGACAACTTGTGCATTGACCAAATTATTGGAGATAATGACAAAGCCTTCTCCAAAAACAATTTGTCGATGTGTTTCACCTTGGTGCCAAAGGGAGGATTTTGAATCCAGACATCAACTGAGACATTAAAGTCAGCTATATCTCCCTCTATAAACTCACTTCCGACGATGTCAAATTCCTCTTTGAGACTATTGTAGTTCAACTTACTTAATCTAATGGCTTCTTTACTCTTATCTACGAAAATCACCTTCTTGGCCCCGAGTAGCAAAGCACCCAGCCCCAGGAAGCCAGGGCCACAAGCAGCATCAACTATCACTTTCGACGCAATATCCCCTAAATTAGCCATATTCCAGAGCCAGTCAGCAGCTATTTCACTTGGAGTGCTGTATTGCTCTAGTTTAAGCTCACTTCCGCTGCCCAGAGGCTTAAAATCCTCTAATTTCGATAAAATAACTGCTAATTGCTTTTTTGATCTTATAGCCATAACTCTCACTTTCCCTCTAGTTTTAGCTTAAAACTACTTAATAGACCTGTTTTAGCTTAAAATCAAGCAAATCCCCCTTAAATTTAAAGGTTGCGTTTAGCAACCCAGGAAATTCCTTGAATTTCCGCTGGTTTCCCCCTTAAATCACCTTAAATCAAGCTTATTTACCTTAAAATAAACTTATTTAACTCTCACTTTCCCTCAATTTTAAGCTTATTTAGTTTATTTTACTTTAAATCCCCTTAAAATACCTTATTTGAGCCTAAATTAGCTTTATTTAGCTTAAAACTAACCTCACTTTACCTCTTTTTGAGCCTAAAATAACCCCTTAAACACTCCTTTAATTCCTCACTTTCCATGTTTTCTCACCTAAATTCCAACCCTTAAAACCCCTCATCCATATCCCCCAAACCACCCCAAAATCTTGCCAAAAATTTCATCAAAAAATTTCCTAAAAATTCAAAAAATATTTTCCAAAAATTTCAAATTTTATTTTTCTTTTTCAAAAAACAAAAATTATTTTTCATTTTTTTAAAAAAATTTCAACCAAAAAACACAGTCTAATCCCAGTCTCATTCCCATTTTTTATCGTCGACAACCCAGTCCCAGTCCTATCCTAGGACTGTCCTAGGACTGTCCCACAATATTCCCAAAATTTAACCTTCTTATCGTCATAAACCCAGTCCCAACATACTCCCACCATAGTCCTACATCAGTCCCACTTTGGGACCAGAATGCAAAAGATTTAAATAAATCATTAACTTTCTCAAGGACATGGGATGGTTTAAAAAAAAGGATGAAGACCACTGGAACGAAATTCACACTTACTTAAAAAATTCTTTTTCCAATGTCAAACAAGATACTTCAAATATCTTTGATTGGCTCCAATTTCTTTACCAAAAATCCATGCAGCAAGAACAGCTCATCAACCAACTCCAATACCAGCTCAACCAAACTCCAAATTCTCCAGAAGCCATCAAACAACTCATCGATGCGCATTACTCATACTCCAGGGTCCACAGCAAGATCCAGGACCTCAACCAAAAGATGGCCCTGCTTTCCCAGCTCCATGATTCCCACAATACCCAAATCAACCAACTCAGCCAAAAATTCCAAGAAGCTCCCAAACCAAAACAACCCAATATCAAAGAACGAATTATCCAAAAACTAACCAGCAATTCCAAAAACTATGTCAAGACAGTCCTCCTCTCATTCATCGAAAAGTACCACAAAATCTCTGCTTTACAGTTAAAAGAAATGCTGGTAGATGAGCAAAAAATATGCTCAAAAAGCTCATTTTACCGTTTATTACAGGAGTTAGAAGGAGAAAATAGAGTAGAATTACTATCTGACGGCAAAAATAAGCTCTATATGGCCAAAAACCCTTATATCCACCAATAAATAAGCTTAAAATACACCATTTTTCTATCACCAGTATACTAAAAACTATATTTTTCCTTGATTTTGCGAAAGCTTTTTAAACCAAAATTCTTTCCCTATTTATTAAAATTGGGGGTGTATGATATGATTAAAAGAGGGTTTAACAGGCAAAAAATCAAAGAAACTATTTCTCAAATCAAGGAAGAAGTGAGTTTTCCTTTATCAAATATCAGGGAGGAATTTGACGAACATTTAGCTGGTATAAACGACAATACTCAAGAGATCCAGTCCAATTTCACCTTTCTATTAGAATTAGACTCAAAAATAGATAAAATAGCTCAAAGACTAGACAAAATTGAGCTTATTTTAACTGAAAAACCTCAAAAAATAGACTTAAAACCATTAAATCAGCCTGAAAAACAGGTCTTTTGCGTGCTTTATACAGAAGAAGCACCCTTAACTTATGAAGATATATCTAATAAAACAGGCCTTAGTTCAGCTCTAGTACGAGAGTATATTTCAGCCTTGATTGAAAAGGGCATTCCCTTGACAAAATCCTATTACCAAGGACGGCCTTTCCTCAAACTAGATCCAAGCTTCAAAGAAATCCAGGCCAAGGAGAATTTGGTCAATTTGTCTTTGATGAGTTATGTATAAAACCTTTAATCTTTTTTTATAATTTTTAATCCAAAAACCTTTAAGCATAACTTAAAGCTTTTATCAGCTAAATCCACTAAAACCTTAATAAAACCTCTAATAATTTCTTAAAAGTTTTATGCGCAAAGTATATTAAACTTAAAAGTATTCCAAGAAGGGTCAAGAAACGTTCCTGGAAGGGTTCCCTTACCAGAAAGGTTTTAAGCTTAAAAATTGGAGGTTTCAGCCCTTATGTCCGAAAAAGAGGTCAAAGTCGCGATTTACGTGCGAGTTTCTACAGAAGAGCAAGCTAAAGAAGGTATTAGTTTGGACGCCCAGGTAGACCGTTGTAAAGCCTTTTGCAAAGCCAGAAATTGGAAAGTTGCCAAAATCTACAAAGATGCTGGTTTCTCAGCTGGCTCCATGAACCGGCCTGCTTTTCAGCTTTCGATGCGTGATGCTAAGGACAAGAAATTCAGTGTTTTGTTGGTTTACAAAATTGACCGATTTTCCAGAAAGCTCAAAGACCTCATCATGATTCTTGAAGATCTCAAAGATCAAGAAATCAACTTCACGTCAGTCACTGAGCAGATTGACACCACCACTGCCATGGGTGAGGCCTTTTTCCAGATTATTGGTGTTTTCGCTCAGTTGGAACGCGGCATGGTCAAGGAGCGTGTCGAGCTGGCCTTCGATAAGAAAATTAGTTTAGGTGAGGCCTTGAATAGAGCTCCGCTCGGATATTTCTATCAAAACAAAAAATTATTAGTCAAAGAAGAAGAAGCCAAAAAAGTCAAGGAAATCTTTGAAATGTGGCTGGCAGGTATCAGTTACAAAGAAATCAGCCAGAAGTTTGGCATTCCTCCTTCAACTTTGTATGAAATTATCAAAAACCCAACTTATATTGGTAAAATAAGATATAAGAACCAACTCTATAAAGGCAATCATAAACCAATCATTGATGAAAAAATGTTCAATAAGTTAAATCAACAATAATCTCAAATTCCTTTATTTCACACAAAACTTCAACTTAAAATTTTCGTTCCCACTGAAAGTATTAAGAAAAGTATTGTTTTAGCTTAAAATAAAAATTTGAGGTTAAAAATGACAACAAAGAGGAAAATTATCATTTGTAAAATTTGTAAAAAGGAAAAGGAACATCATGCAAAAGATGCGTGTCTTTTATGTTACAAAAAAAAATTATGGAAACCGAAGAAAATAATCTGTAAAAATTGTGGAAAAGAGAAATATCACAAGGCCTTTGGTCTTTGTGAGCTTTGTCATTCAAAATTACATCATTATGACAAAATTAAGGCTCATAATTACAAAAAATGGCATAACATTTCCCTCGATCTTTATCGTCAAATAACTCAGAAATGCCTTGTCTGTAATTTTGATAAAGTTGTAGATTTACATCATCTGGATGAAAATCATGACAATAATTCTGAAGATAATCTTATTGGTTTATGCCCTAACCACCATAGAATGTTACATAACTCAAAGTACAGTGTTGAAATAAAACAAAAAATAAACGAAGAATTAAAGAAAATTAAAAGTCCTCTAGATAATCTTTAACGACTCAAAACCGTAACACGATCAGCTCTTTTTGTTCCTGTTTGAGATTCTGCCTTAAAATAAGTTTCTTGGCCTTCATAACCCCTATTTCCTGTTGGAAAGCTGATTCTTGTTGCTTTTTCAAGGCCGACTGTTTCTGCGTCATCAATCAACATGTCTAAAGATTCCTTTGTTTTGGTTTTAGCATCAACAATAGAAACAGCGATTATCTGCCCATTGTCTTCTCTTTTTACTTTGATGGTGTATTTCGAATCTAATTTGTTTTCAGCATCAGAATAAGGATTTTGATAATTTTCTTTTAAAACAACACCCAAAATTGGTTTGTTATTGTCAGGATAATTCTCTTTTTCTACCTTTCTTCCATACCAAAGAGCGCCAATAACAGCAGTAGTGTATATTGCTCCAACAACCACCATCCCAGTAACAACACCTTTGACTAAAGAACTTCTTCCTGGACTGAATAAAACATTTGTCATTTTAAATAGTTCACTTCAAAATCCCAATACCTTTAAAACAAGCTTCTAAACTCTTTCCTAAAAATTCAACTGGTTTAGCCACGCCATACTCCATGGTTTTGAAAAATGCTTTATCTGCCCAGTTGAAATTAGGGGTTGCATCAAGAACAGGATCATAAGTGGTTAATGCCGGGTCAGCTATTTTAGTTTCTTTTTTTGGTTTAAGATAATTTTCAATAGAAGCTCTGATTTTTCTTTCAGCCTCCTGCCTTTTAACAATATCTTCAACCTTATCATAAATTGTTCCTCTGGTTTTGTGCCAATTTTCTTTTACTTTAATTTCTATCCCCATTCGCTCAATTAAATCAAATGCTTCCTGAAGAGGTTTATACCGTTCATCACTCAAACCATCAATAAAACTATAAAATCTTTCTTTAGTATTAAAAATACTCCTTAAATATTCTGGCATTGTTGCCCTTCTGCCTTTGTCTTCTCCAAAAATTTCAGCGAATTTAATTGGTTCCATTTTTAATCATATAATTATTATCAAATAACCTATATATAAACTTTACTATTATTAAGTAGCAAAAATAGAAAAAATATAAATATGAACTTGGTTTTCTAGTCTAATAATGACATGCATCAAAACACCACCCAGAAAAAGTATGTTAAATCTGATTGGATTAATAACTTTCTTAAGCCCTCCAGAAGAAGACAAAGGTGAAGAAAGAAAAGTTCAATTGCATCTTCTTCATAAAGAAACAGACCACTTCCATGTTTTAGCCTTGCCTGGCGTGACTTATACCGAAGGTCAAGAAATTCCATTTATTGATTATCTTTCAATCAATCCAAAAAATTTTACTTTTGGCATACTACAAGACGTCTATTTAACTTCTCATCAGACTAAACCAGGCCAATATTTTTTGCTTCAAGGAGAATTTGGGAAATTAGTCATTCCTTTTGTTGCTCCAGAATTTCCAAAAAAAATAATTTCTCACTTGTTTCGTGATGATTTCAGTGATCAAATCGATTCATTGTATGAAACTGTAAGCCGATTAGAGCAAGAACTCAATTCAATCAAAACCATTGTTGATTCTTCAGAAAAATATAATTCTACAGTAATGGAAAGAAGAACTTTAAGAATTATAGAGGAAGCTGAACAAAGAAAAAATCAATTTATCCAGGAAATACATCAACCAATCTATAATAAAATCCAAGAACTCTTTGGACAAGAGCCCAACCCTTCTCAAAGACTTAGTAAAACAGAAAGAAAACTCAAACATTTATTGCTTAAAGAATATCTTTAACCAACATAACTCAATCTTTTTTTCTTAGCCATGGTCTGTGCTTCCTGGCTTTGGTCCATCAGTTTCTTTAATTTCTTTTCAAACTCTTCTGCTTGCTTCAACAATGGTTTTGGATCAACCTTCAAACCCAGATAAATATCCACTGCTTTAATAATTGAAGCAGCTGCTTTGGAATCAGGCAGATTAGAATGTGTTTCTGCAAATAGAGCTGTGATTGGTGTTACTTTTTCCCTGGCCATTAAAGCGCCAGTTGCACCGACAATAATTCCCTCTTTCAATGGCTTGGCAATTAAATCCAATTGTTTTAATCTCTTTTTATTAGTTGAATAATAGAAAATATTACTGTTCTGGGTCATCTCAGGGCTGCCCACACCTTCTAAAGAAAGAATTTCTTTAGCTTGCAGTTCTTTGGCTAATTCTCTTATTTTTTCTGCTAATTGCCAGCCCATGTCCTTGCCAATTGAAATAGCATGAATCAAAACAATATTGTATTGTTTATTGTAATGAACTGAGATTGGTTCAATAACTCTGCCGTCATGAATAGCTACCATGGCCGGAGCTTCTTCTACTTCTATCGAACCGATTTGTTCTGTTTGCAAATGTTCAACAAGAAATTCAGTGGCAATTGTTCCAATCAAACCCATGCCAGGAAAACCATCAATAATTGTCACGCCTTTGGGCTTCTTTTTTAAGATTAATTTCATAACTAGAAGTAAATCTTTTCTGTTTATAAAGTTTATTAAAAGAAAAAAAAGAAAAATTAAGGAGCTTTAGGTCTCGCCTTTCTTTCCTCAAGGTATTCTAGTCTTACTAAAGCCATAATTTTCTTCATGTGGTCTATGATTTTATCTTCTTCAACTATAATACCTTCTTCTGACTTGACTACATCTTTCAAAAGTTTAAGTGCATAAACTGGATTTTCAACATAAACTTCATCTCCAATCGCTTTATTAGTAAACTTGTGTTTTTTCTTTTCTTTTTTCATCTGTCCTTTCTTCAATGATTTCTTGCCTAATTTTTTCAGTATCAGACGTTCTATTACAGCTTTCTTTTCTTCTTGTAGTCTACTTACAACCGTCCTTAAGGTTGATTTTGATTGAGCTTCAAGTGCTTCTATTTTTTTCACAAAGTCACCGACTTTGTTTGTTTCATCCTGTAAAGAAACTATCGAATCATAAAGGGGCATTACTTTTTTGATTGCTTTTTGATATTCAACCCTCATTGCTACCCATTCTGATTTTTTGGAGAAAGGCATATTTCTTTTTTTGTACCAAAAGTCAGTTTTCTTAATCTCTGCGTTCATTTTGTCTACATAACCTTCAGCCTCTGCAATCAAAGCCGCACAAGCATTAACATACTCTTTTAATTTCTCTCTCTTTCCTTCAAATTCCTCTAAAGCCTTATGCTCACGTACCATTCCATAAAGAATTTTCTTTTCGTCTTTTTTAAACCGGGCTTTTCTAAAATAAATTACAGTGGCCGCTTGATATTTACCACTTAGTTTCTCAACCAAGTCCTTAATATATTTTATGACGGTTTCAGAATCCTTTCTCTCTTCTTTAGCCAAATCATCTAATTGACGTGTTACAATTCTTAAACGTTGAAGAATATCTAACTCTTTTCTTTTTTTCTCTCTTAGACTTTGATACATGGCTTCTCCAAGATCAACCACATCGTCACAAGCACCTAGAAGTTCAACTTTTTCTGGTTCAGGAGCAGCTTTTTTCCCTATAAAAGGAACCCAATCAAGCAATCCCATTTTAATTTCACCTCATAAAAATTTTATTACGTTACCAATTTTTTAAACTCTTCTATTTTACCCTTAAGTCTTTTATTGTAATCATCTAAAGCACCACCTGCTACTTTCCTCATTATCTTTTTAAGTTCTTTTCTTTCAGCGCTTATCATAATTCGAATTTTTTGTATAATGTCCAAAACAATTTCGTAATCTTTTTCAATTATTTTCTCGTTTTTCAAAGTTTCTTTTGCTAACACATATCCTTCATTGTATTCTGCTTCTTTGACATGTTCCTCAATTTTTTTCAAATTAGCCACAGTTATAGGTAGAATTGTCTCAATAACTTCAATTATTTTTTCAGCTTTTGAAAGATCAATCATCTCTCCTTCCAAAATTTTCAATTCAGTATCAACTATTTCAACATCACCTTTTACATCATCTTCTATTTCTGGTAATAATTTTTCTTTCATAAATTTAACTTTTTTCTCTAGAATCACTTTCTCCTTGTCAGCTGCTTTTGGAATTTTTGCTTCGTTCTCTGCTATTTGTTCTCTAAACAATTTAGGCATTTCCTGAAGAGTGGTTTTAAGATTTTTAGCAATTTGCATTTGGCCAGTCTTCCATTCCAATAATCTTGCTTTCAAAGTTTCAAAATTCTCTTTAGCAGCTACTTCTTCACGAATAGCAGGAATAATTTTATTGATAGATTCAGTAATTGTTTTCTTTGCTCCTTCGTTTTCAGGATTTTCTTTTAGCCCTTCTAAACCTTCCATCAATGCTTCTAAAGCCTCAATAATTGTCTTTGAAGCCCTTTCCATCTTTTTGGTTATTCTTCTTAACGTCCGGCCGGCTTTATATTCAGGTCTCCAAAAAGCTCTTATCTTCTTTCCCATATCTCCTAATTTTGTTGTTTTAGTTAACCACTTAGATACAGCTCCTTCTTCCTCATCTTCACCTTCTTTCTTAGCCACAAAAATCATCACTAACTGATAAATCAAGAAAATATGCAGGAAAGCATAAGCAAAAGAAATCCAATTTCTAAATTGAAACAATCCTTCAATGCCTGCAAAAAAAGTTAAAGTTTGCTCTAACTGCGCCATCACAAACATCACCAATAAAGTTAATATGAAAGCAGAAATATGATAGGCTTTAGGATGTTCTTCGCCAACCCAGGTTTTCAAAGCATGCAAACCCAGAATCATACCTACCAAAGGAAGACCATACATTATTACTAAAAAAACAATTTGATAGGTTTGGAAAAGTTGTTTAAACATGTCCGCCGGAATAAAAATAACAAACATGCCAATGATTGCTGCTAATATTCCTGCCAGCCTTTTTTGGTCTTGAAAAATTGTTCTTGTTCCTGCAAAATAAAAGATTGTAAAGACAGTAAACCACATCAATACTTTGGCCCAGAAAGTTGCTTCTATATCACCAGCACCAACTTTTGATAAATCTATCTGGCCAATCCAGCCTAGACTATCTGTAAGTGTGCTGCCAATATCTTTGTCTTGAGCAAAAACTGAAGTTGAAAACAAGGAAATAAAGAAAATTGAGAGTAAAAAGAATGTCAACAGTCCAAATAACCTTTTTTTCATTCAAACACCGTTTTTAAACTTAAGTTTAAGCTAATAAACATTCTTTTCTATTTAAATATTTCTATCTTCAATAAACTAAAACTTTCCAAAAGCTTTATATATGCAGAAAATTTACTTTATTAAAAAAAGCAGGTGAAAAAAAATGGTCTCGGTCAAAGAAGCTAAAAAAATCTATGATGATTCTATTAAATTATACAAAAAAAGCATTATTTTATACAGGTATTCTAAAAAAGTAAAAGGACACCACCGCACAACTAAATCACATCACCCAAAACATTGCTACAATATCTTCAAAGTCCGCAATGAATATGAAAAATTAGTCAAAGACCTTTCCAAAAGAATTAAAAAATTAAAACACATGGTGAAAAAATGATCAAATCAAAAAAAGGACAATTGGGAATCATTGAAGCCAAGTTTTTCTTTATTGGATTATTGATTGGCATTGTTGTCGCCGTTGCAGTTATCTTCATGGCCAATAAAGGAATTTTAATACCCTTCAAACTCTCCTTCTTGTGCTAAAAGAATTTTTTTTATTCAATCTTTACTTTTGTTCCAACGGCTTGTCCTGGCATGCCTCTTTCAAAAACAACTCTTAAAGCGCCTTTGCCGCCATGGACTGTACTGACCACACCAACAATTTGTTTTTTCCCTTTTCCAGGACTTGTCCAAACAGCTTTTTTGCCGACTAAAGAACTAGCTTTTTCTTTATTATCTATACCTTTAACTTCAACAATCATCTGTCTCTCGTAAGTTGTTTTTATTCCACGTCTGAAATTGATTATTCTTCCTTCCATGTTCAGGCAAAAATAAGAACCTCTTTTTAAAGTTTTGGTAAAAAAATAGCCCCGCCCGGACATTCGGAATATAATATTCTTTCGAACCGAGGTCCTTCGGCCCAGAACCGAAGATGATAGTCCACTACACTATGGGGCTGTTTAACAACTTCTTTTTTCTAATTATTATTTAAACCTTTTCACCCAAACCTTTAAATACCCCCTGCTTGCTCGCACTTAAAATGATAACTCAAATCAAAACAAGACTTGGCAATTTAGTCAGAAGCACTGCTCGACACTATGAACACTTGAGAGTTCTTCAGCAAACTAGTTTTCTAGCTAGAAACCAAGATATTTTTAATAGAGCCTTTGATTTACATGAGGATTTTGGAGCCGGTGTTATAACTGAAGAACAATTTTGTGATGGACTAAAAGCTTTGAAAGTCAGTCCAAAATACCTTACCCAAGATGTTATTAACAAAGCTTATGATAAAATGGTTTATGGCAACGATGCTTTTTCTCATATAAAATAATTCTTTAAACCAAAAACCAAATCATTACTGGCAGCATTAAACACCGCCTTTTCTTTCTTTAGAATGATAAACTACACATGGATATTTACTATCAATTATTTTTGCCAAGGTAACAAGCCTTTTTTCTTCAGCTTGGCGCAAAGCATAAACTCCCCACACAAAACCAACATCAACAGCAGCCATCTGGTATCCTAAGACTGTATCCTGCATAATTTGTGCTATTTCACAGTTAGCTTCATCTGACTTCATGAATTCAAAATTTTCTTCTTTTCCAAAGAGCAAATCCAAAAAACCACCTATAAACTCTTGATGAGTTAGATACTTTTGGCCAGAAAAAGTTTTTTCAAGAATATCTACTAGATAAGAAGGGGTCTCATCAATCAATTTTCCAAAAGTCCAATTTGAATTACAGGAGATACAATCCCCCTGGACCAATCCCCTAGTATAATCACTTTCCCCGTCGCCCCACATTCTAAAAGAATCATTTGCAATAAACCTGCCAAAAATTGCTCTGGCAAAAATCCTATCTAAGTTTCTTTTATCCACAGAAAAATCTTGCTCAACCATGAAACAGAATAAACATAAAGTAATATTTAATCATTTCTATACTTAAAAACAATCAAATTTAAAATCAAACCAAAAACCAAATCATTACTGGCAGCATTAAACAACCCATATTCAAAGATTTCTTAACACCAGTAAAAGAAGGTATCATACCGATGAACATTGAAACCACCATCACTGATGCTCCTAACCAGCCAGAAAAATAAAAAACCAACACCGAAACAAAACCTATAATCACCGTTACTAAAACTCTATAATTAATTTTAGTAATCAAAGAAGCGAATTTTCTACTGATCACCAAAGCCAGGAAAGCAGCAATTGAACCAGCCACTAAACAAACCCCCAACAAACCAATTAACTGCATAAAATCAATTGAAATAATTATTTCTTTGACCACTACAATTGCCCCATTCCGTGCTTTTGACAAAGCATAAAATGTCAATAAAGAAACCGCCATGTTTACAGTTGAAATCCCGCCAATCAAAACTAAAAAACCTTGGTCACCTAAGTTGCCAGTTAATTCATTGCCCATTACTCCAGCAGCCGCACTGCCAAGACCAGGCAGCAAAGCCACCGAACCACCAGAAAAAATTGAAATGCCAATCGCCCGAATCCATTTACTCTTAGATAACTTAATCTTTCCATCTAATTTCTGCTTAGGCACCTTAACCTTAGAATTCAAAGAAATAATCAAAGTTGAAATTCCAAACAATCCAGATAGCATCGCCAGTAAAGGATGTTTCAAAGACGTCATGTTCAAAACAATCATTCCTAAAATACCAGCCAGCAGAAACTGCCACAAACCCCAAAATATTTTTTTCTTCTCTTTCCACAGCATAAACAAGACCACTAATACCAATAACCAGCCAATTAAATTTTCAATATGTGAATAAATAAACACTACTACTGGAATTAAAATAGGAATTAAAATCAAAGACAAAATCAAACCAAACAAACTTCCCATCACTGTCAATTTCACCGCCTTATACCCCTCACCATTCAACAGCATCTTATGCCCTGGCAAAACAGCTAAAACAGAATCACTATCTGGCGCACCCAAAAAAATAGAAGGAATTGTATCTAAAAAAGTATGGGTAATAGCCATCGCTACAATAAAAGCACCTAAAGTAAATCCATCGACAATCCCTAAAAAATAACCAGAAGCACTTAACAAAACAATTGAAATTAGATTGACATGAATTCCAGGAATTAGGCCGGTAATACAACCCGCCAATACCCCCAGAAAAACCGCAATAATAATCTCTAAAAACATCACCTGACCTCAACTTTGTTTCCAATAATCTCTTTCTTGCCTTCATAATCTTCAGTTGTGCCTTCAATCAAAACATAATCTCCTTCAGAAAGTTCAACATCCCTGTCCTTAAACAAAACCACTGTTATAGTCTTAATTTCTTCTTGAGCCACATCTAAAAAAGCAACTTTTTCTACATTAGTCACTCTTTTAACCACTCCTTTGACTAAAACAGTTTCCCCTTCTGGCAGGTCATCTATCCTGCTGATCATACTTTCGCTCAAAGAAATCTCAGAAGCAATCAAATAAAGAATCACAATACCAAGAACTGCTCCAATCAAAGAAATTTTAAAGAGATTTCTCTCTTTCATATCAAAGGTAATGGTTATGGTCTATAAAAACATTATTACAAAACAACAATCCATTTATAGCACAAGACACTGAGAGCAAACAAGTTGCTCTGGTGTCTTGGTGTGCACAAGACACACAAGACAACCCTACACAACATTTAAAAACTTCAAAATTGTTTTTGAAGGGTTAAAAACCGTGAGGTTTTTAAGAGAAAAACTTAAAGGTAATATTATGAAAAAAAGAGTGCAGAGCCCTTCTTCAATCATCTTATACCGGCAGTGTCCTAGAAAATATTACTACAAATACATTGTCGGCCTGCCAGAATCACCTTCTATTCATTTAGTCCGTGGAAAAATTGCCCACGAAGTCTTGGAACATTTCTTTGATATTGACACCAACGATATTAACATGCAAAATTACGAACTTAAATTAAAAGAAATAGTTCAGAATGACCTTCTCAAATATTGGCAGAAATACGACCAGCAATTGAAAAGCCTGGGTTTAGTTGATGACAAGTTGAAATTTTATTTCCAGGAAACCATGATGATGCTCTTGAATTGGCTGGAATCCTTTTTCAATAAAATCAAATCCTTTGACTCCCTTTCTTTCAAAGAAATTTTTAAAAAACTCACTCCTCTGAGAGAACAGCATTTCCTTTCCAAAGAATTAAATGTCCAGGGTTTTATTGACACCATCGAACAACATGACAATGAAATCCACATCATGGACTACAAAACCAGCTCTCATTTTGATATGAGTGAAGATTATCGGTTGCAGTTAGGAATTTACGCCTTGCTTTACCAATACAAATACAAAAGAACTCCTCACAAAGCAGGAATTTATTTCCTCAGATACAAACCCAAATACATCAAAGTCGATAAAGACCTTCTCAATTACGCTCAGATGGAAATCAGAAGCATCCACATCAATACTGCCAGCCAAGACATCAAAGACTACCCTAAAAAAGAGTCTGGTCTCTGTAAATATTCATCAGGTCAGTGTGATTTCTATGACTTTTGTTTTAAGAAATAAGGGATGACAATACTTAGAAAAAGCTCAGTTAATGAGAATATGTTTGGGTTGTTCTTTTGAACATTTGTATTCATAATTAGACGAACACTAATTTTCCTTTATAGTATCTATGCAATGTTGGAAAAGAAAAAAGATTAATTGATCTCAGCTACGAATGATTTTCCTACACTTAAGATAAAAGCCGCGCTCATCTCCTCCTTGGGTTTTTGAATAGTATAAATACTTACCCTCACAATCTATATCTAATCCGGTTATTGGAAATTTAGACTTTGCCAGAATCCTTGGTTCACTTCCTGGTTTTGCAACTTTAATACAAGAAAGAGATCGATTCCTTATCTTTTCTTGATCTATATAAAAAATTTCTTCACCGATTTTAGGAGAAACAGCCATGCTTATACTCCTTACGCGAGGATCAATTTGATCTAATACCTCTACCTTGCCATTATCGCGTAAAATATTTAAATTAAGACCATCGG
>JAGLXL010000008.1 GCA_023132895.1 Nanobdellota archaeon | reverse complement strand
GCTGGTTTTAGTTCAGAGATATATTCCTGATAATCTTTTTCAGAAGTGATGGGTGTGCTGTCGATTGAGATAATTCTTTCTTTGCTTAAAGGAGTGGCGGTGGCTTTAGGACTGATGAAACCTGCTTCTGAAGCAGAAGAGTTAGTAACAACACTTCTAACAGTGGCGCCTTCAGCCCAGGGATTGGGATGAATAGCGATGAGGGCTAAGACTAATGAGATTATTAAAATCAAGACTCGGATGTTTTTAGCTATTTTGGGAACTTTCATGGTGTTGGTGTTTGTTTTTCTTTTCCAAATAATATCTTAAAATGGCTGTGTTTTGGAGCCAGGTGTTGATGAGGTCAATTAAAAGGCCAATTAAAAGGATGGTCATGATTTGTTTAATGACTGGTGATTGAGCAAAAATCAAGGCTAAAGTAACTGCAACAAGGGTTGAAGCAGTCATAGTCAGACCGGTTTTCATGGCGTTGAAGATTCTGTCTAGGACAGAACCTTGTTTTCTTTTGAGGACTCTGGTGCTGAGAAGGATATCAGTATCAACTGAGTAACCAATGAGCATCAAGAAGGCAGCAATACCAGCAGAGCTGAGTTTGAAACCAATCAAGTTGAAAATAGCAAGAGTGATAACAATATCAGAGAAAGCAGCCAGGATGACGGCGAGACTAGGGGCTATAGTTCTGAAATAAATGAAAACAACAATGCCCATAAGAATAAAAGCAATGAAGACGGCAAAAAGTGTTTGTTTGAAAAAAGATTCACCAAGAGAAGCGCCGACGATTTCAACTGTGTAGTCTTCTTGTTCGAGGTTGATTTTTTGTTTTATTTTGGTGATAATGACAGCGATTTCTTCTTTAGTTTGAGCACTGGATTCAACAGTGACAGCAGTTTGAATGCCGGCTTCAGTCAGGCTTCTGACAGTGAGTTCTGCTCCTTGGAAGTTTTGATTGAGATGATTTTCAAGTTCTAAAGGGTCTATTTTTTTGTTGATGGTAATAGCGCTGCCTCCTTTGAGAGAAATGCCTTTGTTAACAAAATCCCCTGTAGTGGCAGTTTGAAAAGCAATTTGAGCCAGAGCTAAGACTAGAAGTAAAATAGGAATGATAAAGAGTTTTTTGTAATGTTTATCGTAAATGTTTTTAAGCGGTTTAAGCATAAAGATGCCCCCATTGGTGGAAAAATTGTTGTTATTATATAAATATTATTGTTTGGCAAGAGAAATGTTTAAATAAATTAGATGTTTAGGTAGGTTATATTAAGAAAGGTGATTAATTGGTTAAAAATGGCAGAAAAAAAAGAAGAAACCCTTCTGGATAAATTTAATGCAATGTTTGGCAAGGTTGAAGTTGCACAAAAAAAGATCTTTAAAGCTAAAAAACATATTTATAAGACTCAATACTATAAATTTGTGGTAAAAACACTTAGGGAAGTGTTGGTTGATTTACGATATGCTTACCGGCTCTCATTGCACCGAAGAAGTAAAAAATTGATAAAAGGATTCCGGACACTTGAAGCCCTGCCGCACAGGCAAGCAATTCTAAAGAGAAGGACAGCTAATTTGCAGATATTGTTGGAAGAAATTCGGGTAAAGATAGAAAGGATAATACATGCAAAAAATGATGAGGATATGATCAGACAATTTCAAAAAAATATTGAAAAGAATGATATGGAAGATGTTAAATTATTATTTACTTGGGCTAAGGAAATTGTTGATCAACTTAAAGATGTACCAGAATTAGAAAAACATTGGGCAGAAGCTTTAGGTGTGACTGGTTTATTTGCCGGTGCTAAGGAAAAGGAATTAGCTAAAATAATAAATGAATATTTAGAGAAAAATGAAAGGATATTTGTACCGCCGGCCACCTTTAAATCTTTTATTAAAAGACGATTATTTGGAATTCTTATTTTTGGGGACTGTACTTTTGAATGTGATTTGAGGCTTTATAATGACGGCAGATATATTTTTGAAAAATGTAATTTTAATAATTGTCAAATTTATCAAGATTTAGGTGGTGAAGAAAATTATGCTGGTTTTAAACATTGCAATTTTACCAAGGTCTCTGGTCAGTTAGGCGAAGGTAATAAAGAAAAGTGTACTTTTCATCAATGCCACAAATTAACTATTTATCTTGATGATAATCTGAGCAGTATGACAGGTATAACTTTTAGTGAATCTTCCTTTAGAAAGATATATTTGTCTTTTATGATACTTCGAGACATTGAATTTGATTCATGTAATATAGATGAAATTTACTTAGGACCTCCTGAGCCAAGTGCGGGTTTTAAAATGAAGCCAACTAATATAGTTTTTAAGAACTGTTACATCAAAAGATTGAGTGCTTCTAGGGTTGTGGGAAGACCAGTAGTAGGAGATTATGAAGGATTTTGGCTAATAGAATGTGTTATAGAAAAAGGTAATTTTAAGGCCCAAACAATCAATGGTTTGAAAATTGTCGGTGGCAATCTCAAGAAAAATTTTAAATTAAATTGCAGATATGACATATCCCATTCCACTTTCATGAATACTGATATGGGACAAAATTTCTTCCCAAACAAATTTCGTTTCTGCACCTTTGACATAGTTAATTTTTCAAAGGTGGTATTTTCTAAGGATGATGAATTTAGTAACTGCCATTTCAGCAAATGCCTCTTTGAAAAGACTAAGAATAAAAAAGGTGAAGAATTATTTGTTCGCTGCATTGGAAACCCTTCTCTAAGGAAATATTTTAATGAAATAATTGCATTAGTTGAATCAGTAATAAGAAAATCTGATTTAAAAAGAGAATTGAAAGAAGAGTTACTAACAAAAGGGGAAGATATTAACGAGGCTATAAAAAAAGCAACTAAATACTTTCTACTCCTCGCTCCTGAGTTAACAAGAGAACGAAGCAAGATAATCACTGAAGCTGTGATGGAGTTTCTTTGGCCTATAATGAGTATAATGGATTCGTCTCATGGAGCAACTGCTAGGCAGGGGCAAGAAATTTACAGACAGATTTTCAAGGGATTGGTTGAAGTATACGAACGGCAGGTTGTAAGGCAAGAAGCGGAAGCAAACGTTTGATTTATTTTTCTTTATTGTTTTAAAGCAGCTTTGAGAAATCCGTAGAAAAGAGGCGAAGGTTTTTCTAAATGAGATTTGTATTCAGGATGAGATTGGGTGGCGATGAAGAAAGGATGGCTTAGGAGTTCGATGAATTCCATCAATCTGGTGTTGTCCTGCCTGAGGTGGTAGCCAGAAAAGATGAGGCCTTGGTTTTCAATTTGTTCAATGTAATTGGGATTGACTTCATAGCGGTGGCGGTGGCGTTCAAGGATGGTGTTTTCTGTGGTAGAGAGGATGCCTTTGCGGAAATCTTCAAGATTATCTATTTTTTTCTGGTCTTGTTTTAATCTTGAGGTTTCTTGGTAGAGATTTAAGACCTGGGAATTAGGTTCGAGTGTTGCGGCATAAGCTCCAAGACGCATGGTGCCACCATAACGGGATTGCTGGATTAAGGCTTTTTGTGATGGGAGGATGTCAATAACAGGATGAGGGGTTTGAGGATTGACTTCTGAGGTGTGAGCATCTGTTAGTTGGCAGACATTTCTGGCAAATTCAACAACTGCTAATTGGAGGCCATAACAAAGGCCAAGGAAAGGGATTTTATTTTCGCGGCAGTATTGGATAGCTTTGATTTTACCTTCAACTCCGCTGCCACCAAAACCACCTGGGATGATGATGCCGTGCATTTCTTTGAGTTTTTCTAGTTTTGAAGGATCTTTTTCAAAGTCTTTGGAATCAATCCAAAAAATATTGGCTCTGGCTTGAAGATGAGCAGCAGCGTGCTCTAAACTTTCTTTGATAGAAATATAAGAATCTTCTAAAGTAAAATTGCCGATGTCAATGTATTTGCCGACGATGCCAATTTTAAGGATGTGTTGGGGATGAAGGATATTATTGATGAGCTCAGTCCATTTTGACCAGTCGGGCTGTTGTTTTGGTTCGAGATTAAGTTTTTTGAGGATTTTTTGACCAAGTTTTTCTTTTTCGAAATTGAGTGGGATGAGATAAAGGCTTTCAATATCAGGAGCGCTGATGACGTATTCGCTGCCAATATTGGCGTAGGTTTCAATTTTCTTTTTTCTAGGTGCATCCAAGGACTCCTTGGCGCGGCAAAGGATTAAATCAGGAAAGATAGTATTTTCAGAAAGCATTTTAATGGCTTGTTGGGTGGGTTTGGTTTTGGCTTCATTAATGTGGGAGGGAACAGGGAGATAAGAGACAAGGATGTAGAGAACATTTTCCTTACCCAAATCTTTTTCTAAACTTTTGGCAGCAAAAAGAAAAGGAATGTTTTCATAGTCACCAATAGTGCCGCCAATTTCGATGGTGACAATATCAAAACCCTTGCCAGCTTCAATGATCCTTCTTTTGACTTCTTCTGGAACATGGGGTATGAATTGAACTGTCTGGCCGAGGTATTGTCCAGAACGTTCTTTTTTGATGATAGTATCATAAATTTGGCCAGTGGTGATGTTGTTGAGCTTAGGAATATCCAATCCGAGGAAGCGTTCATAATTGCCTAAATCCTGGTCGATTTCACCGCCATCATCAGTGACCCAGACTTCTCCATGTTCAGTTGGTCTTAAGGTACCGGCATCAAAGTTGATGTAGGGGTCTATCTTAACAGCAGTGACTTTAAAACCATATTCCTGGAGTATTTTTCCTATAGAAGCAGTAGCCACGCCTTTGCCCACACCAGAGATAACACCACCAACAACAAAAATATATTTGGTTTGCATATTAAAGAGAATTTTGGCCTATTTAAAAAGATTGTTATAAAGAAAACTATATTTCTTACTTGTGATAAATTATAAAAATACGGGGGTTCTTAGAGTTCTTATGACAGACTTAATTGCTTGTCTTTCGACTGGAAAAGGGACTTGGGCTCATGTCTCTCAGTTGATTGCTCAGGAAGATTGGAACAATGTTTTTTTGGTGACTAATGATTTTGGCCTGAGGTTTGATACCCGGGGAAAGGGAGAGTTTGTGGTGACTAATTTTGACAAAGGAATTGATTCTATGGTTGAAGATATTGTTAAGCAGTTGCAAGGAAAGTTAAAGGGTTTTGAAGTTGCTTTGAATTTAGCTTCTGGTTCAGGTAAGGAACATATGGCTATTATTTCTGCTTTGATTAAGATGGGGGTGGGTTTTAGGTTAGTGGTATTAACAAAAGAAGGAATTAAAGAAATCTAATCCATGATTTTATACCATTGAAGGATAGCTCGATCAGTGGCTTTGAGAAGATCGTATTCTTTGCCTTTGAGGACGAGGCAATTGCCTTTTAATTCAACGGCTGGGCCATCATCATAATTAAAGTAGACAACTGGTTTTTTAGTGTTGGTGCAGTTAATGATGGGTCGGTCTCGGCAGGCATCAGTTTCATTGATGGTACAAGCGCCAACTGGTTTTCTTTGGATGATAACAGCAAGGTTTTGGGTTAATTCTCCGATTGAGGTTGAGATGTAGTCGCTAGTTATTAAAGGGTCAAAAGTGATGTAAATATCTCCATATTGAAAGGTGGGATGGAGTTCTCCAGTAACTTCAACATCTTCGAGGTCTTTTGGTCCGAAGTGGAGCGGGATTTGGAAGATTTTGTTGTCCTGCTGAACTTCAGTATACCAAAGGCCTTGGTACAAGATGAAAGAATAGCCGTTGTAGATGTAACCTTCTTCTTCTGGCAGTTCTCCTTGAAGGTTTTGTTGGAAAAGGTCAGTGATGGTGATAACTTGACCAGTTGGTGGAAAGAAATAATTTTTAATTGGGACAAAAGCAATGATGGCGAGGAAGATGATGGCAATAGCTGCAACCATAATAATAAATTTTTTAGGAATAGTTGATTTGACTTCTTCTTCTGTGGTAACCTTTTCTATTTGAGGTTCTGTTGTTTCTGGAGGAACCTCTGGATTCTCCTTCTCAGTTCCGATCTGGGGTTCTTCTTCTGGTTCTTTATCAAGCGGTTCTATTTTGATTTCATCCATTGATAACACCCGTAAGATGATAGATAATTCTTTCAGTTAATCTAAGATAATCAATATTTGATTGGGCGTTGAGTATATAACAATTATTGTTGTAGTCTATATAAGTTTCATTTGATTCTTGGTATTTAATAACTGGAATGTAAGCAGAGGCGTTTTGGCAAGTGGTGATGGGAAGGTCGTATTCTTCTGAAGTATCTAAGATACCGTGAGAGAAATAAATATTAGTCAATTGGCTGGTGAGGTCTAATTTTAAACGGGACAAAGCAATATATTCGTTTGTGGCGTTAGGGTCGAAAGTGACGTAGATTAAAGGTGAATTAAGATTTTCTGGATTAGGGACTTCTATATCTTCTAATTCTGCTGGATGACTGTAAAAGTTCATGGCGTAGTTATTGATGGTGGTGGTCCACTGACCATTTTGGAACTGAAATCTGAAATCATTGTATTTTGATGGAGTGGCTTCATCGCTATCCATACCGATTAAAACAGAACTAAAAATCATAGAAAGAATAGCTACAACAGCGACAATGAGTAAGAGTATTTTAGCATAATTTTTTCTTTTTTTCATGAATTTTCACTCCATTCAAATTCACTTACTGGTGCTCACTTTGTTCAGCAAGTTTTGGAAAACTAAGTTTTCCAAACCGTTGAAAACCAGAGGTTTTCATAAGTTTCATTTTTGCATCTTTTTGAGATAATTGTTTAATGAGACTTTGACTTGGTCTTTTAAATCTTTTTCTATATTCAATTGGTCTATTTGTTTCTGCCAGTTGATTTTGGGTAATTTGGTTAAGGTTGAGGTGAATTTTCGATTAGCTTTTTTAACTTCATTTTCAATTTGATGGGAAAATTTAGTATTAAATAATTTAATGGAAGGGAATTTAGTGATGGAATCTGCGCCAGCTTCAAGAAGTTGGTGGATTTCATTGAGGCGGTTGACCCAAGAACCAGCGATGATTTGGAGTTGAGGGAAGGTTTTTCTGGTTTGTTTGATCCATTTAATATAATAATTTGTTTTGGGGCCTTTTTTGAAAGGTGTTCCTGGGTGGGGGTTTAAGGCGTATAAAGTGATTCTATCTATTTTGTGTTTTTTGATGAAGTTTTTTAGCAGGGGGAAGTCGTTTAAGGTTTCTCCTAAACCAATGATTAAGGTCATTGATTTTTTGAGTTTGAGTTTGTTGCATAAATTGAACATGTTCTCAATTGGTTTGATTGGTTTAGAAGGGCAGATTTTTTTATGGAGTCGGGGGTTGATGACTTCAATGGCGCCAGTAATGCCTTGGATGTAAGGTTTGAATTTTTTTAGTTCTGATTCTTTTAAAACGCCGATGTTTAACCAGAGTTTTTTCTTGTTGATTTGTTTGATGATTTTGGTGATATTGACAAGTTCTTCTAGGGTATGAGATTCATAGCCGCCTGACAAAAATTCGATTTCCCAACCGCAGGCTTTGCAGATTAAAGCTTCGGCGATGATTGAGGCGAGTTTTCTTCTGGCTAATCTGGGATTTTTAATTTTATTTTTTTGAGTTGACATGTAGCAGAATTTGCAATCGCCTTTAGCGCAATACCAAGAAAGGAAAATGGCACGTTCGAAGTGAGTTGGTTTCATGGTGGAAGCCCCCGAGGAGATTTGAACTCCCGACCCTCAGTTTACGAGACTGATGCTCTGCCGGACTGAGCTACAGGGGCGAGGTTTAGATTTTTTCTAAGAGCTCTTCCTTTTTTGGGTGTTTCTTTTGGCAGTCTGGGCAGAGATAGTGTGGTTTACTGCTGCCGGGTTTTTTGATGATGGTGCCTTTGATTTTACTGAGGAAGATTTCTTCGATTTTGTTTTTGCAAATTTCGCATTTCATATCAGGGTTTTGAGGTTGAGAGTTTATATAAGTTTTGTTAAAGTTTATAAAAAGAAAAAGAATTCTAAAGTTCATGTACCCACAAACTCATTTTTTAACAGCGCTGTTCTTGGCCTTGATTTTAGTAAAGTTAGAAGTTTTGGGTTATTACGGAGCTTTGGTTTGTGCGATATTGGCAGTTTTGATGGATTTAGACCATTGGATTGCTTTTGTATTTAAGAAGCACAAAGTTAGTTTTTTGAAAGCCTGGAATGCAGCAACAGTAAAGCATGCAGATTGGGAAAGAACTTTTGTCCATCATAAACTAGGGTTTGGGATTGTGTCAGTTATTCTTTTGATATTCTTGTTGTTTAACAGATTGGTTTTTTGGGTAGTGGGAATTGCTTATTATTCGCATATGTTTTTAGATTATGTCCATGGAGTTGAAAGGAAAAAATATAGATTCAGAGAACTGGGATTTTTCTTTGAGATAACTTGGTTTGAATTGGCTTTGGATGTTGTTTTATTGATTGGGATTGTTCTGATTTTGGTATAAATATTTAAATATGTTGAAGTAAAGCTTAGACTTATGGCTAAAAGGATTTGTGTAGTAGAAAGAGAAAAATGTCATCCGACTAAATGTGGTGATTATTTGTGTAAAAAGCTGTGTCCAGTGAATCGGACTGGCAAAGATTGCATTACAGTTAATGAGGATGACAAAAAGGTCAGGATAGATGAATCCCTATGCACTGGCTGCGGCATTTGTCCAAAGAGGTGTCCTTTTGGTGCATTGCATATTGTAAATTTGCCTGAAGCACTTGAGAAAGACCCAATTCATAGGTATGGAGAGAATCAATTTGAATTGTTTTCTTTGCCAACACCGGTTTTTGGCAAGGTGGTTGGTATTGTTGGCCGTAATGCGGTGGGTAAGTCGACAGCGATAAAAATATTAGCTGGTGTTTTGAAACCGAATTTAGGTCAGGTAGGTGGTGAGGCTGATTTTAAGGATTTGATTGATTATTTCAAGGGTTCTGAGATTCAAACTTTTTTGGAGAAAGTCAGGGACGGTGAAATCAGGATCTCTTACAAGCCGCAGCAAGTTGATTTGATTCCGAAAAAGTTTGCAGGAAAAGTTGGAGATTTGCTTCGTGGTGTGAATGAAACAGGTGAGATGGACAAGATTGTTTCAGAATTGGATTTAGGGAATATTTTGGATAGGAAATTGCGTGAGATTTCTGGCGGTGAACTGCAGAGAGTGGCGATTGCGGCAACTGTTCTTAAGAAGGCTAATCTGTATATTTTTGATGAGCCAACTTCTTATATGGATATTAAACAAAGACTGAAAGTTAGCAAATTCATCCGTGGGTTGGCAAAAGCTGATACTGCTGTTTTAGTAATTGAACACGATTTGATTATTTTAGATTACATGACAGATTTAGTCCATATTATGTATGGTCGGGAAGGAGTTTATGGGATTGTATCTGGATTGAAAAGCACTCGAGAAGGCATTAATACTTTTTTAGAAGGATATTTGCGGGAAGAGAATATCAGATTTAGGGATCATACAATCAAGTTTGAAAGAGTGCCGACTGTTGATCGAGGCGGGTCAATGGTTTTATGTTCTTGGAAGGATGTGGAGAAAAGATTAGATAGTTTTAGTTTGAAGGCTAAAGGGGGAGAGATTTTCAAGAATGATGTGATTGGGGTTTTAGGCGAAAATGGAATTGGGAAGACGTCTTTTGTGAAAATATTGGCCGGGGTTTTGGAAGCTGATAAAGGTTCGGTGGGGTATGAAGTAACAGTGGCTTACAAGCCACAATATTTAGAAGCTGAAAGTGAGGCCACGGTGTTAGAAGTTTTGCAAGAGGCGATTTCGAAATATAATAATCAAATCATCAAACCTTTGAATATTCCACGATTGTTTATGAAAAAATTAAATCAGTTATCTGGTGGTGAGCTGCAGAGAGTGGCAATTGCCAAGACTTTGGCTGAAGAGGCTGGTTTGTTTTTGCTGGATGAGCCGTCTGCTTATTTAGATGTTGAGCAGAGATTGTTGATTTCTAAGATTATTAAGCAAGTGGCTGAGGAACGGGAGGTAACGGTTTTAGTGGTTGACCATGATTTATTGTTTTTAGATTATTTATCAAACAAATTAATGGTGTTTGATGGTGAGCCAGCGATTTCTGGAGAGGCGAAGGGGCCTTTTAAGATGGAAGAGGGCATGAATATGTTTTTGAAAGATTTGGGGATTACTTTTAGACGGGATGTTAATTCTAACCGGCCTCGGGCAAATAAGGTTAATTCTGTTAAAGATCGTGAGCAGAAGAAAGAAGGGAAGTATTATTATTCTTGAATAAACTGAGAGAACTTAATTTCTTAAAAATTAAGTTCTTTGGTATACAAAAGTATGGAATAAAAATTCCATACTTTAAGTAAAATTTAGTTTAGTAACGCTTATATATGCTAATTTTTTGATTTTAAGATATGTGTGGTATTATTGGTTATAAAGGGGGCAAGAACGCTGTTAAAGTTGTTTTGAATGGTTTGAAGCGGCTTGAGTACAGAGGTTATGACAGCTGGGGAATTGCGGTAAAAGATGGGAATATTAGAACAGTTAAAGATATAGGTAAAATTGGAGCTGTTTCTGAAGAAGATTTGAAATTGGGTTCGGCTCAGATGGCAATTGCGCACACTCGTTGGAGCACGCATGGAGAAGTTAATCAGATCAATGCTCATCCTCATCTTTCCAATAATAAAAGAATTGCAGTAGTGCACAATGGGATTGTAGAAAATTATGTCAAGCTGCGTGAGTTTTTGAAAGAAAATAATTTTGAGTTTTATTCCGGGACTGATACAGAAGTGATTCCAAATTTAATTGAGTTTTTTATGGAAGAAGGAGTTAGTTTTAAGGGAGGTGTTTCTAAGGCTTTGGCAATGTTAGAAGGGAGTTTTGCAATTGTAGCAATGCATCAAGATTATCCTGAAATAATTGGGGCTCGAAATGGAAGTCCATTAGTGGTAGGCAGAAACAATGGTGGATTTTTTATTGCTTCTGATGTACCAGCTTTTTTAGATTTGACCAATGAGGTTTGTTATTTAGATGACAAGGAAATGGTAATTGTTGGTGAAGGAATTGATTTTTTTGATTTGAGTGGAGTTAAGAAGGAAAAAGAATTTCAGTTTATTGACTGGACACTTGAGCAAGCTGAGAAAGGAAATTATGATCATTTTATGCTGAAAGAGATTATGGAGCAGAAAGAAACTATCAAGAAATCAATTGAACAAGATGATAAAAAAATTTTAGAGATGGCTGATTTGATTAAAGAAGGTTATGGGGTTTTTTTTGTGGCTTGTGGAACTGCTTCGTATGCGACCCGCATTGGCGGTTATTTATTTTCTAAGATTGCCAAGAAGCACGTCAATGTAGTTTGTGGTTCGGAGTTTCCTTATTACAAAGATTTTTTGACAGATAAAACTTTGATGATAGTTGTTTCACAGAGCGGTGAGACAGCTGATACAATTGGAGCGGTCAAAGTGGCCAAAGAAAAAGGTGTTAAAGTTCTTTCGATAGTTAATGTGATGGGTTCGACTTTGATGAGAATGGCTGATTATTCTTTTTTAACGAATGCTGGTCCTGAGATTGGGGTGGCTTCGACAAAAGCGACCACAGCTCAAATTGCACTTTTGACTTTGCTGGCTTATGCTTGTAATGGCGGTCTTGAGGAGGGCAAAGAAGTTTTGAAGAAGTGTGTTGAAGAGTCACAAGAATTGTTTGATTCTAAATTTGTTGACAAGATTGAGGGGCTGGCAGATAAGATTGTGAATTATAATGACATTTATGTAATTGGCCGCGGCACTAATTTTCCTGTGGCTTTAGAAGCAGCGCACAAAATCAAAGAGGTTTCTTATATTCATGCTGAGGGTATGGCTGGCGGTGAATTAAAGCATGGAACAATTGCTTTGATTGATAAGGGAACACCATGTATTTGTATGGTTTCTAATGATGAAGCTAAAAATGACATTATTTCAAATGCCATGGAGATAAAGTCTCGAGGTGGATTTATTATTGGTATTTCTCCAGAAGACAATGAGATCTTTGATTTTCATGTTAAAGTACCAGATGTAGGCGAGGCATCAGCCATTGTTAATTTAATTCCAGCGCAGATGCTGGCTTATTATTTGGCGGTAAAGAAAGGTTTTAATCCAGACTTTCCTAAAAACCTTGCAAAATGCGTAACAGTCAAATGAAAATTAAAGCGGTTATTTTTGATAAAGATGGTGTTTTGATTGACACTGTAAAATTTAATATTGAGGCTGCAGTTAGAACTTTTAGGGAAAGTGGGATTGAATTGGATGAAGATGATAAAAAGACTGTCATTGGCAGACATCCGGCTGATTTCTATAAAATTTTAGAAAAAAAATACAAATTTGATTATGAAAAATCAAGAGAAAGACAAAGATTTCATTATTTTCAACTTTATGAAAAAATTAAGTTATATGATGGAGCAAAAGAATTAATTTTGGCTTTGAAGAAAAAAGAATTGAAATTGGCTTTAGCAACTTCGTCTGGAGAAAAGGGGGTTAATATATTTTTTGATAAATTTGGTTTGAAGAAATTTTTTGATGAAGTGGTTACTTTTAAAGATTGTAAAGAGAGGAAGCCAGCTCCAGATATTTATTTGGTAACAGCTGAAAGATTGGACATTTTACCAGAAGAGTGTTTGGTTTTTGAAGATTCTCCAGTAGGTGTGAAGGCGGCGAAAAGAGCGGGGATGAAATGTGTAGCTGTGACATATTCTTCTTCTAAAGATGAATTAAAAGAAGCAGATTATATCATAAGTAATTTAAATGAATTTAAGTATGAATGGTTAGAATGAGCAGAGATTTATTTGGAACAGATGGTATTCGGGGAAAAGCAAATGTTCATCCAATGACGGTAGATATAGCGATGCTGATTGGCAAGGCAGCTGGTCTGGTTTTTAAGAATGGTGGTAGGAAGAGCAAGATTATTATTGGGAAAGATACGCGGTTGAGTGGTTATATGATTGAATCAGCTCTGGCTGCTGGTTTATTGTCGACTGGGGTTGAGGTTTATTTTGTAGGGCCAATGCCAACTCCAGCAATTGCCCATATTACCAAATCTTTTGCAGCTGATGCTGGAATTGTGATTTCTGCTTCTCATAATCCTTATGAAGATAATGGCATTAAGTTTTTTGATGGGAAGGGTTTTAAATTGCCAGATGAGATGGAGGCGCGGATGGAAGATTTAGTTCGGAGTGAGATTGATACAAAAGAGATTACTGGTGAGATGGTGGGCAAGGCCCACAGAATTGGTGATGCTCGCGGTCGTTATATAGAATTTGCTAAAAATTCTATTAGTAATATGAGTTTGAAAGGCTTGAAGATTATTTTGGACTGTGCTAATGGAGCAACTTATCATGTAACCAAGTATATTTTGAATGAATTAGGAGCTGAGGTAGTTTTAAAGAATGTTAAGCCAGACGGGAAAAATATTAATGAAAAATGCGGAGCAATGCATCCGGAATTATTGAAAAATGATGTTTTGATTGAGAAAGCTGATTTGGCAATTGCCTTAGATGGTGATGGTGACAGAGTGATCATGTTAGATGAAACTGGTGAAGTTGTTTGTGGTGATAGGATTATGGCAATTGCTGCTACTGAAATGCTAAAATCAGGGAAATTGAAAGGCAATACCTTAGTAGTTACTAATTATAGTAATGTGGGTTTGGTAAAATGTGTTGAAGAAGCTGGCGGCCAGGTTGTTCGAGTTAAGAATGGTGACAGATATGTGGTTGAAGAGATGCGGCGCAAGGGTTATAATTTGGGCGGCGAGCAATCGGGACATATTATATTTTTAGATCATACAACAACTGGTGATGGAACCATTTCTGCATTACAGATTTTGAGGATGATGAAGAAGACTGGAAAAAGGTTGTCAGAGTTGGGTTCATGTATGAATAAATTTCCTCAAATTAATTTGGGAGTTGAAGTTGCTGAGAAAAAGCCACTTGAGGAGATGGCTGGTTTACAGATATTAGTTAAAGAGATTAATGGAAAACTGTCTGGTCGAGGTCGGTTGTTAATTCGTTATTCTGGGACGCAAAATATATTAAGGATAATGGTTGAAGGTGAGAATGAAGAGGAAATAGGAAACTATGCTGAAGAGATTGCTACTGAAGTTAAAAAGGAAATCGAAAATGCAAGCGGTAATTCTAGCGGCTGGTAAAGGCACACGGATGGAGCCCTTGACTTTAACTAGACCGAAAGTTCTTTTGAAAGTTGCTGGCAAGACGATGATTGAGCATAATCTAGAGCAGTTAGTTGGTTTGGTTAATGAAGTAATTATTGTTATTGGTTATAAGGGTGAGATGATTCGCCGGGAGATTGGTGATTCTTTTAAAGGTATTAAAGTTAAGTATGTTTGGCAACGAAATCAGAATGGTCCGGGCGGGGCGTTGATGTTGTGTGCTAAACAGTTGAAAGATAGATTTATTGTTTTAAATGGCGATGATTTTTATTCTAAAAAAGATATTAAAAAATGTTTGAAGTTTAATTATTGTGTAATGGGAGCTAAGGTTAAATCACCAGAGAAATGGGGAATTTTTACTGTTCGAAATGGAAAAGTAGTTGATTTTATTGAAAAATCTCGGAGTGTTAAGTCAAGGTGGGCAAATGTGGGGATTTATGTTTTTGATACTAAGATTTTTAATTATAAGTTAAAAAAATCTAAAAGAAATGAATATGAAATAACTGATTATGTTCTACATTTGATTAAGACTTCAGAAGTTAATTTTGAGAAAGTAAGTGGTTATTGGATGCCGATTGGCTATCCTTGGCATATTCTGGAAGCAAATGAGTTTTTTTTGAAGAAAGTTAGAAGGAATGTTAAAGGCAAGATTGAGAAAGGTGCTCAAGTTAAGGGTGCGGTTGTTGTTGGCAAAGGAACTATTGTTCGAAGTGGTTCTTATATTGAAGGTCCAGCAGTGATTGGTTCTAATTGTAAAATTGGGCCGAACTGTTATATCCGTCCTTCAACGACTCTTGGTGATGATTGTAAGGTGGGCAATGCAGTTGAAGTTAAGAATTGTGTTTTGTTTGACGGAGTTTCTGTTGGGCATTTATCTTATATTGGTGATTCTGTGATTGGTTCTGGAGTTAATTTAGCTGGCGGGACAATTGTGGCTAATTTAAGGCATGACAATAAAAATGTCAAGATGATGATTCGGAAGAAATTAATTGATAGTGGTAGACGTAAATTAGGGACAATTATTGGTGATGGAGTTAAGACTGGAATTAATACCCAGATTTATCCTGGTAGGAAGTTGTGGCCTAAGGTTCAGACAGTGCCTAGTGAGATTGTGAAGAAGGACAAGGTTAAGTAAAATTTTTAAAGCAATCAAGTTTTAAGTTGCTTGTTGAGATGAAATGACTCATACATATAATCCTTTACTAAAAGAAATTAAAAGAGCGATTGAAAAAGCTCAGGCAATTTATATAAGGGCTAAAGTTAAACACACATTCAATAAGCTTGCTTTTATGCAAAATCCAAGATTTTTTAGGTTGTTTATGGGCCAAGAATTGTTTGAAAGAGTTCAGAAAAAACGAAAAAAACTTTTGAATACATCTATTTCTGAAAGCGACAAAGAGTTGGCTGGTGCACGCTATTTCTTAGCAGAAGAATTAAGGAGTTTTGCTACAAAGTTAGAATTGGAGGCACAAGTTCTAGAAAAGAAAAAATGAAAACTAAATCCGATTCTATCTTTTGTGAAGAAAGATAAAGTTAAGTAAAGTCAGTGAAAACAAGTTGCTCAAAATCAAGATTTTGGCACCAACTATGTTGGTTTCTGGGGTTTGTTAGCACAAACCTTTTTAAATACTAATTGTTTCTTTTTATTTGAAAAATGAGGTTGAAAGTAAAGGATACAAAGAAACAAAGTTTCTTGTATCTTTCACACCGAGGTGGATGTAAATGAGACTTCGTGTGAAAGATATGGACATAGCATCTGGTGGGATTCTAGTTGCAGTTGTTAATCAAAAGGATGCTGAAAAATTAGATTTACATCATGATGATCGTATTCGGTTAAAGAAAGGAAAAAGGCAATTAACTGCCAACATCAATATTTCTGAAAGTGAAAAAGCAGTGCCTGAAGGAAAGGTGGGTTTGTTTGAAGAAGTTTTGGATAAGTTAAAGGTAGAACATGATGATACAATTGACGTTGATTTAACTGCCAAACCAAAATCAGTTTCGTATATTCGAGATAAATTACATGGTAAGGAGTTGGGTTATAAGGAATTATACCGGATTGTAGATGATATTGTTCATGATCGCTTGACAGCAATTGAAAAAACTTATTTTGTAGCTGCTGGATTTGCAGAAGGTTTTACCATCAAAGAAATTGTTTCTTTAACCAAGGCGATGGTAGATACTGGAATCAAATTAAATTTTAGAAGCAAGGCTTATGACAAGCATTCGATTGGTGGAGTAGCTGGTAATAGGACGACGATGTTAGTTGTGCCAATATGTGCAGCTGCTGGTTTGAAATTTCCAAAAACATCTTCCAGGTCAATAACTTCTCCGGCTGGAACAGCTGATACAATGGAGACTCTCTGTAAAGTCAGCTTGAATGCAAAAAGAATGAAAGAAGTTATTCATAAAACTGGAGCTTGTATTATTTGGGGAGGAGCAATTAATCTAGCGCCAGCTGATGACAAAATTATTCATGTGGAATCACCATTATCTATTGATGCTGAAGGGCAATTATTGGCTTCGGTCATGGCCAAAAAAGCTTCGGTTGGTGCTGATCGGGTTTTGATTGATATTCCTAAAGGCAAATCAGCTAAGGTAAAGACACAGCAAAATGCGGTTCATCTAAAGGAGATGTTTGAATTGTTGGGTAAGGAAATGGATATGGAAGTTGAAGTGATTATTACAGATGGCAACCAGCCGATTGGAAAGGGCATTGGACCTTTTTTAGAGGCTCGTGATGTGATGTGGATTTTAGAGAATGATAAACAAGGACCAGCTGATTTAAAGGATAAATCTTTGATGATGTCGGGAATACTTTTGGGAATGGCTGGTCATAAGAATGGTTATGTAATGGCTAAGAAGATTTTAGAAAGCGGGAAAGCGCTGAAGAAGATGAAAGAAATTATTAAAGCACAAGGTGCAGTTAAGAAAAAATGTGTTTTATGCAAACTACATCATGATGTTAAAGCTCGTAAAAGTGGTTTAATTAATGAGATTAATAATGGAGCAATTTCTAAAGTGGCTAGAATTGCTGGGGCACCAAGTGACAAAGAAGCTGGTGTTTATCTGCATAAGAAAGCTGGGCAACGGGTTAAGAAAGGAGATGTTCTGTATACAATTTATTCTAAGAGCAAGTTTAAGTTGGGAATGGCTAAGAAGCTGGATAAAGAGATGAAGCCTTATTCTATTTGATTTTTTTGACAATGCCTTTTTCTGCATCGACTTCAATTAAATCTCCATCTTTGAAGATTCTTGAAGCAATTTTAGTTCCGATGATGCAAGGTTTTTGCATTTCCCTGGCAATGATAGCGGCATGGCAAGTGATGCCACCTTCATCTGTAACAAAAGCAGCGGCTCTGTCCAGGGCAACAGTCATTTCAGGGGTGGTCATAGAGGTGACGAGGACTGAGCCGGGTTTGACTTTATTTAAATCTTCAATTTGTTTGACTAAAACAACTGGACCTTGAACTTTGCCGATAAAAGCTGCTCGGCCTTGGACTTGGTTGATAGCGGTGTCTACTTGAAGATATTTTTCAATCATTTCTTGATTTTCTTTGCCAATGAGAACTTTTGGTTGATTTCCGAGGGCAGTGTAAATAGCATGTCCTTTTTTTCTTTTCTCGATAATGTCTGGACGGGGAAAGTCTTGGTTAATAATTTCTTGATAAGTGCAATAAAGGAAATCATCGTAAGTAAAGCCGTGTTGATGGGCTTCTTGAGCAATTAAATTCCAAGCTAAGAAAATGGCTTGGTTAAGGATATCTGTTCTTTGAGTTCGGTAATAGATAAAGAATTGCATCAAGTCGATTAAAAAAGCATTTTCTTGGAGTAATTGTTTTGCTTCTTCGGTAGCTTTTTTGATTTTTTGTTTTTCTTCGTGATATTCTTTTAAGTAGTTTTTTTTGATTAATTCTTTTTTGAATTCTTCTGCGTCTTTAAGAGTATATTCAACAACTTGGCCGTATCTTGATTTAATCCAAGCAAATTCTTTAAGATGCGTTTGGAGGTCGTCTTTTAATAGGTTTAGTTTTTCTAGTTTGTAAAAATTGTCTTCTAGAGGAATGGCCAACTCTTCCATAATTTTGTTGACATTTTCCTTGGAAGTTTTTTGGGCTAAAAGAGAACGGATTTTTTCTTCTATTAAATCGTCAATGATGAAATAAATCACGATGGTGATAACGTGTTTTTTATAAGCAGAGCAAAAAGTATGGAAATCAGTTTTAACTGCTTGGATCAAAAGTTTCTCGTTTTTCAAAGATTCAGCTTTAAGTTTTTCAAAGGCTGCTTGGTTGTTAAAAAGATGTTGAGCTAGTTTCTGAGCAAAATCTTTCATATGAGATTCTGGGTAAAACCAGCAATGGTCTACTTTGAGAGCGCCGTCCATGGTGTATTCGAAGTCCAAATAAGGAAGCCAAAGTTTCTTATCTAACCAAGCCTCATGCATTAAAGAAGAAAAAAGAGGCGGATAAGGCCTCCTAACAGTTTTTATCCACTTCATTTTTAAGCCTCGGCTTTTTGTTCTCCAGTTGGTTTATTGTCTTTTTGAAGAGTGTCATCAGCAACTTGATGGTAATTGTTGATGATATGGTAGCCGTCTTTTGGACCTAGTTCCTTGGCTTTTCTGTCAATAAAGTAGACTTTTCCAGCACCTGCCTCAACAGCTGCCTGGGCTTCTTTGACATCATCTGTGACGTAAACCATGTTAGAGGCATCAATGTTTTCTTGTTGAGCAATTTCTTTGTAAGCCTTAGTTTTGAATTTACTGCCGATTTCTGGTTGAGATGAAGAATAGTAATTATCAACTAAGCGGTCTAAACCATTGCTTTCCATTCCTAATTTAGTTGTTTCAACAGCGCCGCTTGAATAAATAGCAATTTTACCACCAGAATCATGGATTCTTTCTAAAGCGCCCTCAACATCATCTTCTAAGGACATGGCAAATTCGCCAGTTCGATAAGCAATTTGAGCGCCAATATCCCAGACCTTAAGGTATTCTTTAAATTCAGGATGATCTTTTTGGCCTTTTTTGTTTCTTTCTAGGCCTTTGTTGATAACATCTTCAATATTTTCTTGGCCGGTTTTTTGACTGATTTGTTCTTGAACTTGTTTGTTAGCTAAAATATAATCAGTGACTTTGGTGATTTCACTTTTAGGGGTAGTTGTGCCCATAACGTCTGTTAAGTATAATTCATAAACAGCTTGTTCTTGGATTGGATTCATTTTGATTCTCCGCCTCTTTTGAGCCTGAGGTATTGGCTTTAATCACGATATAGTAGTAATAGATGAAAGAGTATTTAAATATTTGTTCTCCATTAATGGATACTAACTTTGCTGTATTTTAGCTTAAAATTTTATTTTTTAGATAAAATTTAAATATAATACTCCATTAGTGGATTATAATGGACACATCTGTCTTAGAGGAATTGGGCTTTACAAATGCTGAAATTAAAGTTTATTTAGCTTTGCTGGAATTAGGCAGTTCGACTGCCGGGCCAGTGATTGAGAAGACTGGTTTGCAGAATTCTGTAGTACATATGACCTTACATAAATTAGTTGAAAAGGGTTTTGTTTCTTTTGTGAAAAAGGGAAAAGTTCGCCATTATCAGGCTGCTGATCCAAGAAATATAATCAGATTTATTGAAGAAAAAAGGGAAAGATATGAAAAATTGCTGCCAGAATTGCTGGTGAGGCAGAAAAAACAAGAAAAACAAGAAGCAGAAATCTTTGAAGGTTTTAAAGGTTTTAAAACAATGCAGTATGAAGCAGTGAGAGATGCTAAGCCAGGAGATGAATATTTGTTTTTTTCTTTTAAGACTAAAAATCCAAAAGATTTTGCTTATGTTTACAAGTTCTATCAAGATTTTGAAAAATACAGAAGGAGGAGAGGGATAGTTGTCAGAGGCATAATTTCTCCAGATCCTGATATTTTGGAAATGCTAAAGGGAAGAGATCCTCGAGGTTTATTAGTAGTTGATATTCCTACGCCACAAAATGTTTCGGTGATTAATGATAAAGTGTTGATGACACCTTGGGAAGAAAAGAAAATTTCTTTTTTGATACATTCTCGTCAATTAGCAGAAACTTTTAGAACATATTTTTATTCTATTTGGGATAAGTATAAGAAGTGATTACTTTAGAACTTTTCTGGTGATGATTATAAATCCTGTATGTCCAAGCATTTGAAAGTCTGGTCTGACTATTTTGTTATTAATGATCCAGTTTCGTTGGATGTTTTCTAGGGTTTTGAGGTAGAAAAGTTTTTTTGAAGATTTAATTTGTTCTACGAATTGAGTGACTTGGGTGATGGTTGGTAAGTAAGTTATTAGGAAAGCTCCTGGTTTTAATGATTTTTCTGCGTGTTTGATGACATGCCATGGTTCTGGTAAATCTAGAGTGATAAGGTCAAGATTTTTTTCAGTGATGCCCTTGGTGATATCTTTGTTTTTGATTGTCAGATTTTTTAATTCGAAAAGTTTTTGGTTTTCTTTGATGATTTTGATGAAATCTTTTCTGATTTCATAGCAATAAACTTTTTTGGCTATGTTGGCTAGGAAGCATGAGAGGGAGCCGGAGCCACCACCGGCGTCTAGGACGACTGAGTTTTTGTTGATGCCAGTTTCAGTGATGATAGTGCCAATGTCTTTGGGTGTGATGATTTGCGGACCACGCTTTATTTTTTTGAATTTGTCTGTGAAAGAGGGTTCTAAGATATACATCTCTGTTTTTTTATTGGTTTTGATGATGGTGTTTGATTTTTTTAAATCTGATTTTTTGATAAAGCCGAATTTAGTGTGATAGTCCTGGTCTAAGTTTTTGACAAAGAATTCTTGGCCAGTTTTGGTTAAAAGTATTTTTTGGATCATTTTTCAATCAGTCTGATTATGGGTTTGTAGACGATAACGACAGCAATAACTGAAATTAAATAAGATAAAATCGTTCCCATAATTAAACCTAACGGTGGATAAAGGAAGTAAACTAAAATCCCATATAAAACTATGCCTAAAGTGCCGATAGGCATGGTTTTGCCAACAGCACTGGAAAAATCTGCTTTGTGCAGGATTGATAAGGTGATGAAGGTTGATAAAAAGATAGCTGGGAAAACAGAGAAAACTCCTCCCCACAAAGGCCCTAAGATTTTGCTTAAGAGGACAGATAATAAGACAACAAAACCAGTTAAAATTATTTTTAGACTAAGACTAAAGTAAGAAAACTTAAATGTTATTTTCTTTGATTTAATGTTTCTTAAGAAGAATAAAACCAAAATCCAAACAAATACAAAGATGATGCTGAATAGAAACATATAACTAACATTATAGATGGCTAAGGGCAAAGCTAGGATAAACCAAACTGCTAAGGAAATAATAGGAGCCAAAATTCTATTAAATTTAAGTAACTGCGCGTAGATTAAAACAAAGATAATGCTGACGATTTCGATGACCGGGACTATGGTTGAGGCTTCAACTGAAGCGTTAATTCCCTGACTCCAGCCGATGAAAAAAAGGCTGATGACAATAGTTGAAGGTAAGCCCGTGATTAAGCCACCAATTTTAGAACCAAATTTTTCAGCAATAGTTGTGGAAAGAGCTACGTATAAGCCACCGACTATAAAGGATAGAATTAATTTGAAGATGAATGGGTCTATCATTTTTGGGAAAAAAAGCACGGGATGGGATTCGAACCCATGAATAACCGGGATCTGCATATCACAGCCCAAAAGCTCAACATCCCAGATTGATTGCAGCCGGTCCCTTTAGACCACTTAGGCACCCGTGCTTGAAAAACGGACCCGAGGGGACTGTCAAGCTGGCGCTTTCGGTCGTTGTCGACCTTGTCGCCAACTATTTGAACCCCCGATCTACAGCTTAGAAGGCTTTAGCGGGATTTTTCCTGTCGCCTTATCCAGACTAGGCTACGGGTCCTTAACGAGAAAAAATTAGAATGCAGTTTAAATATGTTTCGGGAATTAAGGCAGCCAAGTCTTTTGATTCTTTAGTTTTTGGGGGAGATATTTTTCAATAACATAATTTAATCCCCATTTTGCCAAGGCTTGTTGTTCTGCACGGACTTTCATTCCTACTAACTGCTTTATTGCTCTCTGCCATTCTTTATGGTACTGTACAAAAGGATCGTTTTTAACTGCATCTTTTGCCCTTTTTATATCAACATCCTTTAAAGTATGGGTTGGGAGCTTATAATCAACAATGTCTTGAGGCGTTATACCTATAAATTTAGCTCTTGGAACACAAAAATATTGATTAATATGGGCTGCCCTCCCTGAACCAACTTTTAAAGTCCTGTAGATATTAAAATATCCATATGGATCACCGTCAGTAAAAACATAAACAGGTAATTTCTTAGCATCTGATAATCTTCTAATAAACCTTCTTAATGCTCTTGTTGGAACTCCACCCATGGAAACTAAAATGCAATTAGCTTTTTTCCAGTATTTGTGTTTGACTAATCTTTGAAACATACCAGCTGTTTCAATAGCTAAGATAAATTTAGCATTGGTTTCAAATTTAAGGTGTTCAACTGAACTGGGAATAGAATAAGCGCCAGAGCCGAATTTGGTACAATCAATCCTGATTTCTTTTTTGGTGTCCGGATCCTGATCAATCACAATTAATTTCCCGGCAACCTCACCGCCTTTCTCTTCAGGAATAAAGCCTAATTGTTCCCGGTTGACCATCATCATCCCTTCTACATCATCCATGATGCCATCCGATTCCGGCTGTTCCTTAAACCGAGCCTCTCCCCAGTTCTTACTTACATAATAAGCTTCTCTCTTGGTAGCCATGTCATCTTTTTCAATTAAGTCCTTAGATAAAGCCATCATTTTCAGAGTCTGGGCAAAAGTCTTCACCATAGAAGCAGTTAAAGCCCGAACCTTCATCTTTCCAAGTAATTCAAAATAGCCGTCTTTAGGATCATATTTGACATTGCTCAGGCTTCTAAGAGGCATCTTAAGTTCAGGCTGTTTTTTCTTTAGGATAGTCTTGTAGACTTTTTCTCCAATTTCCTTGATTTTTTTTCCGACATTCATATTCTCATTCTCAGGGTTTTATGATATTCTTTAAACCCGTATTTTTGATAAAACTTTAATGCACGGTCATTATTGTGATTTAATTGAAGTTCTAAAAATTTAATTTTTTGTTTTTTGTAAAATTTCTTAACTTCTTCCATAAATTTTTTGCCAATACCTTGTTTCCTATATTTTTCATCGACATAAATGTCACTGATATAAACATATTTTTCTATTTTGTAGATTGGAATATTTCTTTTAATCAAAGATAAACAATAACCAATTGGTTTTTCTCCATAATAAGCGATTAATGCCAAATTTTTTTTATTTTTAATGATGGAAAGGGCATGTTTTTTCCAAATTGAACTGGAATTTTTCTTTTTTTGATTATAAAACCGATCATCTTTGGTGTAAAGATTTTTTGAGTGGTGGCTAACCAATTCATCGCCTAATTTATCAATAATTGGAATTTCATTATCCTTTGCTTTTCTGATTATAATTCTCATTCTTTTAATTTAGTTTGTTTATCTTCTTTTTTAGGTTTCTCGGAAACCTTTGGTTTCTGAGACACAGAAGGCTTCTTGCCTTCTCGTGTTTCTTCTTTACCAATCTTAGCGATTTCTTCATCGTAGTCAGGATTGTCCATTTCTATTTTTTCCAGTTTGCCGCGGTGTTTTTCAAGTATTTGAAAAAGTAATTTTTCAACTTTTTCTTTTTCTGTTTTTTTGATGCCAATTAATTCGTGTAAGGCTTCTGAAATGTGTGGGATATAGGTTTCGATGTAAGAACGCTTTTTGGATTCAGCATGGATTCGGCGTTTTTTATTGATGAAAATGCCTAATTGACGGCCGCATTCCCTGACTGCTAATTTAATGTCTTTAATGATTTCTGGATAATGGGCAATGGCTTCTTTTGATTCAGAAGTAAAAGGCACCCAGACAGAAGCCATGTGAACAACTAAAGTTAAAGGACCAACTGGCAAGGATCGTTTTGATTGGGATAAGCCATAAGGATTCCAGGCAATCTGCTGGACAGCTTGGGTAATGGCGCAAGCACCGGGCTGGTAGATTAAAGGAACGCGGTTGGCATACCTTAAAAGACGGATAGTGCCTTCTTTATCTTGCTCTCCGCCATAAGCAAGTCCAACTTCAATGAGAAAGGGGTTGCCTCTGTAAACAGATGGCGACCGGGTGACAGAACAATAAAATTCAGCATTGATTTCTTTTCTCAAACCTTTTTCAAGTAATTCGGCGCCAATTGGTGAGAGGCAGTTTGTTGGTGGTGAAATTATTTTGGTGGCTTGAATGCCTTTGTACAGTTGTTCAGTCATATCTCTGGAGATGGTTTTTGGCCTAGACTTAGGAAGGAGTTTAGCATTTTGGCAAATTTCTTTGGCTGTGCCAGGACCAACTCGGGAAAAATCTGTTTGAAGAAAAGACTGTAAGGTGCGGGCCTTAGTGGATTGAAGCATCTTGATGAGTATGCCTAATTCCACACCATAAGGATGGGGTTTGATTTCTTTTGGTTCAACAGGAAGTTCTTCTGTGGCTCGGGCAAAAATAATTTGTTCTGCTAAAGGATTAGTATAGATAATAGTGGTGTGGGGATTGGTGATGGCTGTTTCTTTGATATATTCATCAACAGACTGTTTGCCTTTGAAATAAGCACCTTCTAATTCCATTTCGATTTTAATGCCATGGTCTTTGTTTTTCCATTCGATTTGATCATCTTTGATAATTTGAGGTTCATTAGTTTTGGTATTGATTTTTAAGGTGAATTGGTGAGCTTTCTTTTTGGGATCAGTTTTAGAAGTGATGAGGGTTGGTTTGCCAGTGGTTAATTGTGAGTAGAGAACTGCAGCTGAAATACCAATTCCCTGCTGGCCTCGTGATTGTGATAATTTGTGGAATTTTGAGCCATAAAGAAGTTTAGCAAAAATTTTTGGAATTTGGGCTCTGACAATACCTGGACCATTGTCTTCGATAGTGATTTTGAAACGGGTTTCTGAAAGTTCAACAATTTCAACACTAATTTCTGGTAAAACTCTGGCTTCTTCGGCTGCATCTAAAGAATTGTCAACAGCTTCTTTGATGGTGGTAAGAAGGGATTTTCTAGGATTATCAAATCCTAATAAATGGCGGTTTTTTTCAAAGAATTCTGCAACAGAAATTTCTCTTTGTTTTTTGGCTAATTCTTTAGCATGGACTTTAAGCATGATTTTGGAGAAAAAGCGGGAATTTATAAAGATTTTGATTAAGTTTTGTTGTTACTTTTAAGTGATTAAAAACCGAAAGGTTTATAAAGGATTAATTCAAATTAAGTTTATTGAGGTTTAAAATGCAAGAATTAAACATAGGTATTGTGACAGATTCTCATTCAGGCAGATTTGATAAGAAAATAGTTGAAGCTTTGAAAGGACATGATTTAGATTCTGTAGCTTATTTAGGAGATGTACCAAGTAATATAAGGGCTCCATTTAGAAATCAACTTCGAGAGATAACTAGAAGTTTGCTGACTTTTGATGAGATTGGGGTGCCTGTTTTTTGGATACCTGGCGATTATGAAGATTGTCAGGCTTATAAAATTGCTTTTGATGAGTTGGATGATGAATTAAATTTTGTTCATGATATAACACAAAAAGGTTGGAAAGGTGTTGTCCAGTTTGAGGATTATGATTTTGTTTTTATTCCTGGTTCAGCTGTGCCTGAATTTACCCGAGGATTTCATATAAAGTATGATACAAAAACTGGCATCTATGAAACTAATAAAGGGCCACTTTATTTTTTTAATCCAAATGATTTGAGAGAGATAGTAAAAAATCCTGAGAAAACAGTTGTTTTTGCGCATCAACCGTGTTATATTGACGGGGAGAGGACTATAGACTTAGCAATCCATGCTGCTGGAATTGTTGGTCCTGGGGCACATGAATTGATTAGAATGAAACGAGCAAGACCAGTGCCAAGTCATCAAGGTGATAAGAGATTAACAGAATTGTTGAAAGAGTTAGGAATTGAGAAGGGTTGTTTCGGGGATGTTCATGAAGGTGTGGTAATTAATGATCTTGATGGCAGAATAATTGAAGAAGGGCAATATTCTGACCAATTATTTGGAAATCCTGGTCCGGCTAAAGAAGGAGATTATGGTATTTTGAAATTAAGAGGTGACGGCAAAGCAGCCATGAATAGGTATAATGTAACTGGAGAGAAAAGAGATTATTTACATGAGTTGACAAGTCCGATTATTCGTCTATAAAAATTTGGTTTGTAGAAATCAAATCTTATCTTCCGATTTTTAAAGATAAACCGTCTCGGACAATGTTTTTAATTAATGGATTTTGCTTCTTTCTAACTGCAGGAATAAATTCATTAATAGTAAAAATATGAAATTGAATTTCATTAGAATAGTTATTCTCGAATGAAAGAGATTTTATTTTTTGTTCGATTCGGGGATTGTGTTTTTCTATTAAAACGCATAAATCAATATCTGATTTAGGGGTGTCTCGCCCTTTTGATATACTTCCAAACAAAAAAATATCAACTAAATTTTTTCCAGCAATTTTGATTATTTTTAATTCTATCTCTGAAAGAATCTTGTAAAACTTAGTTGTTTTCAAGGGTAATCTTTTTCTTTCTTCTTTAAATAATTCAGCAATTGAACGGGTAATAGGAGAATCAATAATAAATTTATAATACATTTTATCGGTGGCGGTTTTTCTTGTGAGAGTACCTTCATAATGAAGTATCTTTAAAGAATCGTAAACATTTTTTAGGCCGGCCCCTATCTCTTTAGCAATTTCTTCTATAGAAAAAAATTGATTATCAAATTTTGTCAGAAATCTTAGAATCCTAATATTTGTTTTATTACTAAAAATGTGGTCAAGCATTTGTCAATTCCTCTAATATAAAAAGAAAGGGTTCCACAATTTTTTCAATAAAGGTTTTAGCATCGTCGGGCGTTAGTTGAAGGGGGTCTTTTCTTCCAGGAGCAACGTCTGAATAATAAGTGATTTTTTTACCTTGATAAAAACCCTCATCAATTAAATCTTTTACAACCTTTCTGGCAAAATGACTTTTATCGTTGTACTGATAAAGAAGAAATTGAAACTTGTCAACTGCTGCTTCGTATAATTCAATTAATTTTGTGTGGTGCTCAGAACCCTGTGTATAAAAATCAAGAACTGTCCTCATGTTTTTATGAGTGCTTCCAAAAGTTTCATCGAGTTTTATTTTATACTTTTTAACCAAGAATAAAGCTGCTGCGGCATACATTGCATTATAGCCTTGGATAAATATTTGCCTAGGTACTTTTTTTTGTTCAAGAAACATTTCATAAGCTATGATTGATTCGTCTCTAGCTAGTTCATTAAAATCGATAGCTCTATCTACATCTGGTGGTGATAAGTCTTTACAAAAATTTTTAATTTCTTCAATGGTTGTCATTTTGTGCGTTTACATAATATATTTTGTGTAAAAACACAATACTATAAAAGCTTTTCTCAAATTTTGTGTAAACCCACAAAGCTTGTTATTGCGCTAATTTATTGGCGTATCCCTGTCGTTTCATTTTTTCTAAGAACTTAAAGACAGAAGCATGAGTGGCGCCTTGCAATAAGTTTTCAATGGCCTTTCTAGCATTGGGAACGTCTTCGACTCGGCCAATAACAGCAATGGTTTTGCCGTAGACAGAGATTTCTGAATCTGTCAAGGTTTCGATTTCTCTTTTTGATTTGCCGTCACGTCCAATAACACGTCCTCTGAGGCGGATAAGAGCTTGTTTGTTTTTGCCGGCAAAGTCTCTTAAATCAACAACTTCTAAGATGTAATCTGATTTTAAAAGCTGCAAAGCTGTTTCTGGATTAAAACCGCGGGCAATAGCACGGATAATTTCTTTGGCATCGTAAAGTTTGAGGCCATCGTCAGCAGAGATAGTGATGTCGCCTTCTTGAGAATTAACATTGATTTGGGTGTCTGTGGAATCTTCGATTTGTTTTTTGATATCTCCTTCAGTACCTATTAAAACTCCAATACGGTCTTTGGGAATCTTTAAAGTGAAGTTGAATTCATTCATTTTTTTATTTCTTTAAGCAGGTTTTCATAGGTTATTTTTAAACCTTTTTTCTTAAAGTAGTTAAAAATAGTTTTTAAATCTCTTTCAAATAATTCTCGGAAGCGAGGATTATCTTTAGTAGTGGTATGAGAGAAGTCGATGAAAACAGGTTTTTCATTGTGGTTTAGTATGTTGAAGGCTGAGAGATCGCCATGAGTTAAGTTGTGTTGGTAGAGGTTTTTAATGATTTTAATGACTTGGTTGAGGAATTCTTTTGGTTTTTGAGGATATTGGTCTTTTAATTTGGGAGCTGGGTTTTGATTACCAATGAATTCTTCAATCAGGACGTTGTTTTTAAAGGCAATTGGGATAGGGGCTGGGACATTGGCGTCACGAACGTTTAAAAGGTTGCGGTATTCTCTTTGGCACCAAGCAAAAATAACCTTTCTTCTATTTTTTTTTAAGCCAAGAAAGCGGGGATCAGTCTGGATGTATTCATATAAGCGGTTAAAATCACATGTTTCTAATCTGTAAATTTTGATAATAAGACGTTTGCCTTGTTTGGTTAGAGCAGTGAAGATATTGCTTTCCTTGCCGATAGAAATAGGACTTTCTAAATCCTCAAAATGGCCTTTTGAAGATAGTTCGAAAAGAGTTCTGAGGGTAAAGTTATCGAAAACTCCTTCATAAGTTTTAAATTTCTCTTTGGTCATTAAGTAGTATAAAAAGGGGCTCTTTATAAAAGTTTTTAGGTAGTTTTACTCTTTAATAGTGGTAAAAACCGAAACCTTTATATATAAGCACTACTCACTGATAGTTAATCGTTTAAACACCTCCGATTTTACCTCAGTAAACTCTGTTTACTGGGGTTTAATCACCTTTATATTCAATCACCTCTTTTTCCCCAGTAAGAGGGTTTCGGCCCTCTTGCTAGGGTTTACTTCAATATTGAAAAGAAATAGCTTGAGCTCTGGTTTTGGAATGATAAAGTTTATATATAACCCATGTATATTTTATTTAAACGCCCGCAACAGAGTTACTTAATGGAGTTGCGCTAATCTAGCAGGCAATGAAATTGAGGGTTAGTTTCGGGCTTCATATCACAATTATTTGATACAAAAAGTAAACAAAAAATATAGAACAAGATTATAATCATCACAAATTCATTCACATATAAAATGGTAAGTTTCAGAGAAGCAAAATAAATGAATTAAAATCAAGATAGCTTGTTCTATTGTAAATGTGGGGGATTAAAATGGGTAAAATAAGCCCAGTCTCATCAAAATATATTATTCACGCTAATATTGGCATTGAAGGAGTGGTTGATAGACCTGACGTCATTGGCGCTATTTTTGGCCAAACAGAAGGTTTACTTGGCTCTGATTTAGAGTTAAGAGAACTACAAAGAAGCGGAAGAATTGGCAGAATTGAAGTTAATGTCAATACTAGTTCTGGCAAGACACAAGGGGAAATTACAATACCAAGTTCTCTAGATAAGGCTGAAACAGCGATTGTGGGAGCAGCTTTAGAAGTTATCCAAAGAATTGGACCATGTAATGCTAAAATCGAAGTTAAGAAGGTTGAAGACGTGCGTATTTCAAAGAGAAACTTTGTAATTGAAAGAGCTAAGCAATTACTTCGTGATCTAACTGAAAATTCTTTGCCAGATTCACAAGAATTAGCTGATGAAGTAGCTCAAAGTGTTAGAGTTATGGAAATCCAAGAATACGGCAAGGAAAGACTGCCTGCAGGTCCAAATGTAGAGGATTCTGATGAAATTATTGTTGTAGAAGGCAGAGCTGATGTCTTGAATTTATTGAAACACGGCATCAAAAACTGTATCTCAATTAATGGAACATCTGTACCTTATACTATCAAAGAATTAAGCAAGAAAAAGATCTTGACTGTTTTTGTTGATGGTGACAGAGGCGGTGACTTGATTATCAAGGAATTATTGGGCGTGGCTGAAATTGACTTTGTCTGCAAAGCACCAGACGGCAAAGAAGTTGAAGAAATCACCAAAAAGGAAATCCATAAGGCTTTACGGGGCAAAATTGCTGCTGAACAAGCTAAAATGGATTTAAGTTCAGCTCCTGAAAAGCCACATTTTAGAGAAAATAATTTCAGGAAAAGGCCAATCTTAAAGAAGATTGAACCTCGACCAATCAAAAGAGTAGAGAAAACCTTGAAAAGTGACGAGAAAGAGAAGTTCAAAGGTATTTTAGACGACTTAACAGGCACCAGAGGAGCTTATATTCTTGACAATAATTTAGAAGTAATGGGCAAAGTGCCAACAAGTGAGTTGAATACCACAATCCAAAATGTGGGGACTGGAATTTATGCCATTATTTTAGATGGTGCTGTTGACAAGGATTTAGTCAGAGCAGCAGAAAGAGCTCGAGTCCAGCATGTTGTAGGTATGGATACCAAAGCAGTTAAAGGTGTTGATACCAGAGTCAATATTGTGACTGATGAAAATCTTTAATTTTTTCTTTTAATTTTACTTTCTTTGAAAACACAGCGAAAATATTTATACTCAGAAGCAAAAACTTCTGGCACCAACTACATTGGTTTTCTGGGGTTTGTGTAAACACAAACCTTACGAAAATCTGAGATTTTCTAAGTTTTGCGTGCAAAACTTTTTATATTGAATAGATTTAATTCTAGTTATGGCTTTTGAGATTATTATAGGCAGAAGTAAAAAGGGTGTAGAGAAGTATAATAGAAGGGGAACGATTTTTCTCGGCAAGCAGTATATTCAAATGGGGGCAGTCCGTACTTTGGCAAATGAAGTTTATTTAGATGTAGCCAGTTCCCATGTTGTTTTTGTCTGTGGTAAACGTGGCGGTGGTAAATCTTATACCATGGGTGTGATTGCAGAAGGAGTAGCTAATTTAGAACCAGAAATTAAACAAAATTTAAGTGTGATTATGCTGGATACCATGGGAGTTTATTGGACCATGAAGTATCCTAATAACAAAGATTTAGAATTGTTGAAGGAATGGGGTTTGGAGCCTAAGGGTTTGGATGTCAAGATTTTTACACCAGCGGGTTTTTATGACTCATATAAGAAAAAAGGCATTCCGACTGATGCGCCCTTTGCCATCCAGCCAGCTGATTTAAATCCAGATGACTGGTGCTTGACTTTTGGAATTGATCATGATTCACCAGCTGGTGTTTTGATTTCCCAGGCAGTTCATGGTGTTCGTGACAAGCAAGGAAATTTTTCTTTGGGTGAGATAATTGAATGGGTTAAAGGTTTTGACAAAGCAGACGAGCACACTAAAAATATTGTGATTGGGCATTTTCATAAAACAGAAGATTGGGGAATTTTTTCAAAGGAAGGGACGCCACTTAAGGATTTGGCTCAAGGAGGGCAAGTGACGATCATGGATGTCAGTGCTTATGCAACTTTGCCTAATGGTTGGACAATCAAATCCCTGGTGATTGGTCTGATTGCCAAGAAATTGTTTAATGAAAGGATGATTGCCCGGAAAGAAGAAGAGTTTTCTTCGATTGACACTTCAATGCATTATTTTACTAAGGAGACTAAGGAGAAATTAAAAGAACCATTGGTTTGGCTGGTGATTGATGAAGCCCATGAGATGCTGCCCAGGGAGGGGAAGACAACTGCTTCTGATGCTTTAATTACGATATTGCGGGAAGGACGTCAGCCAGGGATTTCGTTGATTTTGGCTTCGCAACAGCCTGGGAAGATTCATACAGATGTCATGACACAAAGTGATACTGTTATTTCCCATCGGCTGACAGCGAAGATTGATGTGGATGCTTTGGAGCAAATATCACAGACCTATGCTAAAGGCGGGATTTCTGATAAATTAAATATTTTACCTCGGGTGAAGGGTTCGGCGGTTGTATTTGATGATATGAATGAAAAAGTTTTTCCAATCCAAGTTCGTCCTCGGGTTACTTGGCACGGCGGAGCTGCGCCAACAGCCATGATAGAAAAGATTAAAGGTTTTGGAAAGTAGTTTTTTGAGAATAATAAAATATTTAAAGATTGGTTTCTAGATTATGATTATGTCATTTTCAAAGAATTTTCCTAGGACTATTGAAGGAAGTAATTATCCGCGGTGGGAAGAGGTGTTTTTGACAGAGCTGGAGGAGAAGGAAGTTGAGGAGAAATCAAAGCAGGAAAATCTGGCTTTGATGAAAGAGTGTATTGAAGATGCTCGCCAGATCATGAAGGAGAAAGGATTGAAGGAATACCAAAGCGATTTAGTTGCTTTGGCAATTTCTTTGTTTGAGAAAAGATCTTCTCATGTAGTTTATCATAAAGAAAGTAAAGCAAAAGAAAAATTTGATGCGCAGCGCTGATTATTTTTTATACTTAGGCAGAGGCGGAGCCCGGGTCATGTTAATAACAGCAGTAATAAACATGAGGCTGAAAAAGATCAGGAAAGTTAGGCCCCAATTATAACTGAGCGGAAAAACCCAGAGAGCAGAAATAATAAAACCAAGGATGGCAGTGAGCATAAAGGATGCTGGTAAAGGAGCAGGAATCCATTTTTTGCTGATTTTTATTTTTTTAACTTTTCTTTTGGCCATTTTAAAACACCTCTCTTTTAAATAGGAATGATTTAATGATTTAAAAATTTATTGACAAGTTTTTTGGCTTTTTCTCTATTTTTTTGATGTTCTTTGAGGAATTGCTGGAGTTTTTTGATCAGGATTTGTTTTAGTTCTCCGGTTAAGAGCTGGCCTGATTTGTAGTCGTTGTAGATTTTCTTTATTTTTTTGTCGTCTGGTTCGAAATAATTAGCAAGATATTGGAAGGAAACATCGATATCAGGATTGCCGCCTTTTTTTCTGTGTTCTTCTAAAGTTGGCTGGCCGCCTGAGAAAGCATATTTTTTGATTTTTCTTTCGGCTTCTTCTGGTGTATCTGTTAAGGCAATATAAGAAGTTGGTTCTGAAGAAGACATTTTGCCTCCTCCTAAACCAGGCATGAATTTATGATAAGTTGAAGAGAGTTGAGTGAATTTGTAAGTTTTGAATCTTTTGGTGATATCGCGGGCTAGTCTTAAGTGCGGGTCTTGATCAATGCCAACAGGGACGACGACTGGAATGGGTCCTTCGAATTCTGGCAATTGGGCATGAAGCATGTCTGAAGCTTGGAGTAGGGATGATATCATTTTGCCAGGAGTTATTTCTCCATAAACAGCTCTGAATTCATTGAAAGTAGCGTGTTTAGCCAAAATGTTTTGCAAGCGGTAGAAGGCATTGGCTTTTTTTGCGTCTTGGGAGCGGTTGCTTTGGAAATAAATTTCACAATTTTTTGGTTTTAAGCCTAAGGCAATGTAATTAGTGATGTATTCTTCTGTAGCAATTTTTTTGCTTTCTTCCAGGCTTTGGCCTCGGGTGTTGTAAGATTCTATGTCGGCAACGGCGATGTAAAGTTTGGCACCCATTTTTTGGTGGAAGATGATTTGTTGAGCCAGCACCATATGGCCAATATGAAATTTGCCGCTAGGCATAAGGCCAGTCATCATGACATAAGGCTGCTTGTCTTTAATGGCGTTCATAATTCGGCCAATATCCCGGTGAGCATAAACAACTTTTCTTCTAAAAAGAACATTATCATTGAAAACTTTAGGAAGTTCTTTGAGAGGTTCAACTCCAAATTCCTTGGCTAATTTTTCGTAATCAATATCCCCTTTAATTTCCCAAGGTGTGACAACTGCTTTTTTTGACATAGTCTTAGAAAGAGCTGTTTTGTTTATATATTTTACTTAAATGGTTAAATTAATAAATGATGCTGAATTTATTTTAATTATGAAACATTCCTTGAAAATTACTCTGCTCTTAGTTTTGGTTTTTTTAGGAGCGCAGATAATCGGTCTGGCAATTACAAATTCTTATATTGATGTTGAAAAAACAACTGAGACTGGTGAAGCAGTGTTTGAGGATTTGCCAATTGGTTTAGAAAGGCCAGAGGTTGAGGAGACGACTTCATTTATCTGGATTTTGATAGCCGTAGTGATTGGAACGATTATGTTGTTATTAATGATTAAATTTAAAGTTGGTTTTTTATGGAAATTGTGGTTTTTTGGAGCGATTTGGCTGACTTTATTGGTGGCTTTTGGAGCTTTTATGCCGATGATGATTGCAATTGTTTTAGCATTGGGTCTAGCCTTATGGAAGATAATTAGACCAAATGTTTATGTCCAGAATCTGACTGAGTTGTTTGTTTATGGCGGGCTGGCAGCAATATTTGTACCAATTATGAATATCTTTGCAGCGGTAATGATGTTATTATTGATTTCTGTTTATGATATGTATGCAGTCTGGAAAAGCAAACACATGGTCAAATTGGCAAAGTTCCAATCCAAACAGAAAATTTTTGCTGGTTTGCTAATTCCTTATGCACTGCCTAAAAGGGAAATCAAGAAAAAAGGAAGGAAAGTTAAAGAAAAATTAGTTAAAATCAAGACCGCGGTTTTAGGCGGCGGAGATATTGGTTTTCCTTTGATTTTTACCGGAGTTATTTTAAAAGAATTGATTGAAAAGGGAGCAAGTTTTCCTTTTTTAAAATCATTAATTGTGACTGTTTGTGTGACGGGTGCTTTACTGCTTTTATTTTTGAAAAGTGAGAAAGATAAATTTTATCCAGCCATGCCTTTTATTACGATTGGGTGTCTGGTGGGTTATGCGATTGTTCTTCTTTTGTAAAAAGATTTAATCTTTGTTGTTTAGAGCGGGCATCATAAGAGGCAGGAGTAATGATGAAGCCGTCTTTAGCAGCAATAGTTTGGATGCCGGTTTGTCTTTGGATGTCTCGGGATTCTAATAAAGGGTCGGCTTTAAGGACATCAAAACCAAAATGCTGGATAATGGCAAGTCGAGGTTTTGTTTTTTGCAAAAGCTTGATGACAGATTCTTTGTTGAGATGGTTGTCGGTCTTGGTATCTCCAGGATAAACCATGTTGAGGATGAGGATGTCGGTATTTTCAAAGGCTTCGGCCAGTTCTTTAGTATAAGCAGTATCAGAAGTGTAGCCAAGGATAAATCTAGGGGTGACAATCTTGAAACCAATGGTGTTGGGGTCGTGATGTTGGGCAGGTGTGGCATGGATTTCGATATCTTCGATGCCGACCTTTTGTCCTGGTTTCAAGGCAATGGTTTTTTCCAAGCAATTTTTGTGGAAATTAGTTAAAGTAGGGGTCATGCTTTCATGGCCATTGATAACAGTTTCATTGGCGATTAAGACTCCTTTTTTATCTAATCCAGAAAGGGTCATGGCATCAATAACAGCATTGACATCATTGCAGTGTCCGACGTGATTATGTGTAACTAAAAGAGCAGTGTTGGCTCTGAGGTTAATGCCAAATTCTTTGGCCTTGACTAAAGAACCTGGACCAGGATCAATGTGAAATTGGAGGTTATTATCCTGGAGAATGATGCCTCCTGAAGCGCGGATTTGTCTGCCAATAACTGATTTATCACCGCCAGTACCAAGAAAGATGATTTTTGCCATTTAAACTAAGTCCCCCATGGTTTTTCAGGGGTAATGGGGGTTAATAAATTTTGTTGTGATTAAGTATAACGAAAATCGCACAACTGTGTGCGATTTTTGGAATTGAAAATTGAATCCAATTTTCAATAATTTAGCGCAAATTTTATAAAGGGTAAATTTTGAAATGGTTATGGGTAGGCTAGACATAGCTTATCTGGTTTGGAAAGGCTAGGCTGGATCGTTAGCCGTGATCTATAACCACAAATTGGCTATATGGTGGAGCTGAAATCCAAGAGGCGGTATATTTTACTGGCTATTGGCCTTGACCTTACCGTCGAAGCCCTGTCCTATAGGATTGTGGCTATGTGAATCGCATCAGGCCAGGAATGGAGCAGTGCTTAGCGTAGTTCTCAATGTTTATAGGGTCGCAGAGTGGAGGTGGGTTTAAGGATTAACCAATAGTTGGTTAATGTATCCACTTTTGGATGTGCCCCATAATACCATGAACAAACAAATTTACCTGACGTCTTGTGGAGCACAACCCACTGGACAAGTCCTCACGCAGGATATTTAAAAGATAAATTCTTATTAAATTTCATGAATAAAATTAAGTATGAGAGATTTGAAAATATTATTATAGAAAATGGATTAATGAGAGTAGCAAGGTCTCCTCATAAATTAAAAATCCCTGTTTTAGATTCTGATTTGGCTTATTTGACTGGATATCATTTGGGTGATGGCTATCTGGAGGATATTGAAAAAACATATGGGAGAGGAGAACAAAATTATGAAATTACTTATGGTGATTTTGATTTGGAACAAATCAAGTTAGTTAGTTTGATTATCAAAGATAAATTTGATTTTAATTTAAGAGTTTTCAAAAGGAAAAATACTAATATGTGGGTTGGCAAGGCTGGTTCATGTAAAGTTCTTCATTGGTTTTTGAATAAACAGTTAAAAATTCCAATGGGGAAAAAGAACATAATTTCTATTCCTGGTTGGATCTTGTCTGATAGATATTTTATGAGTAATTTTTTAAGTGGTTTTTTTGATGCTGAGGCTGATATAAGTAAAACTATCAATCGTGTTGTTAATGATAAAAGGTATTTTAAAATTAGATTTCAATTAACACAGAAAGATAGAACTATTCTAGAGGAAATTAAAGAAATTTTGAAAGGAAGATATAGTATTAAATCAGATATCCAAAGAAAATGGAATCAAGATGTATTCATTCTTAGATTTGTTGGGAAAAAATCCTCATTAATTTTTCAAAAGAAAATAAATTTTAGAAATCCTACGAAAAGAAAGAAACTTGATTTATTGTTAAGAGACTGATGGCGTGCCTACCTACTTTATTTTTCTGGTCTTTTTAGAATTAATTCTTCCTTAAGATTTTCTTTCTTAAGATTTTCAACGATCTTTTCAGCTACGAACATAGGGTCCATAAAATTTTTGAAATCTGCTGGTTTTTCCTCATCAAAAAGGTGTGTTTTCATGCCGCCTGGATAAATCCCAATTACTTGAATTCCACTTGGTTTTGCTTCTAAACTTAATGATTTTGTAAATCCTGCTGTAGCATACTTGCTGGTACAATATCCGGATGAACCAGCTCTGCCTTCCAATGCACTAGTGGATAAGATATTGATAATTGTTCCAGATTTTTGCTTCTTCATTTGTACTAATGCAAATTTAGAACCGTAAATTGTCCCAAATAAATTCACTTCAATCATCTCATGAACTCTTTTCCAATCGGTTTCTTCAATTAGCGCATGAGGGAGCCAAATTCCAGCATTATTAATCCAAATATCAATCCGACCAAATTTTTCCAAGGTTTTATCTGCAAGATTTGCGACTTGTTTTTCATTGGTTACATCAGCCATAATAGATATGGCACCGATAGTTGTAGATAATTCTTCTAAATCTTCTTTTGAACGTCCACTTAGAACTAAATTACATCCTTCTTTTGCTAAGATAAGAGCCAGCTCTCGACCTAGACCTTTACTTGCCCCGGTTATAACAACAATTTTATCTTTTAATTTCATTTCACTAATATAGCTGGTTTATTTGGCAGGGCTTGGCTGGCTTTTGATTCTTGGGAGTTTTCAGCATTAGTGATTTCTATTTGGGCATGGCTGTATCTTTTTGACAGGAAATCTTGAGCATGTTCAATGGCTTGGTTTTCTAAGGCTTGACTGGTGACATCTGGTACTGAGCCTAATTTAACATATCTTGGAAGTATCTTAGTGATGTCTTTGCCGTATTGTTTTAAATCATCGGTCATGGCTCTTTTGAGGATTTCTTTGAAGTCATGGGTTTCATTGAAGATTTGTTTTAAGTTTTTGAAAAGCAGGTATTTCCATTGCGGTGAAATGATGAGAGTGATGGTTTTTGGTTTTTCAATCTTAGCTAGTTTAAGAACAGTGTTGATATCAGTCATAACTTGGCTAATCAATTCTTCGCCACGTTCAAAATCTTGGTTGATTTTGGTTGGGTCAAATTTTGGCCAGAGTTCTTGAGAGACATAAGCTTTTTTGCCAATGGCTGACCACATTTCTTCGCAAAAGTGGGGTGTGAAGGGGGTGAGGAGTTTGATCTGGGCTTCAATGTATTGATTGATTAAATCTTTGTGGTAATTGATATTGGTTCTTTTACTGTACCATTTGAGGTGTCGTTGAAGGTCGAGGAAACCTTTAAGGATAGCTGATTTGAATTCAATGTTTTCCATGTGCTGAGTAGATTCTTTGACAGCATTGTTGAGAATGGATTCAAACCAATCATCAATTGGCAGTCGTTCTGTTCGGCCTTGGTTGTAATTTTCTTTGATGAAGGTGTGGAGTTCATTAAGTTTTTTGGGAGCTGTTTCTAAAAAGGTCATGTCGAAGTTGGCATCATCAATACCTTCACCAGCATTAGCTGCTGTGAGACGGACGATATCAGCGCCATGTTTTTGGTAGAGTTCTCTAGCAGTGAAAAAGTTGCCTTTGGATTTTGACATTTTCTGATTGTCAACCATGATGCGGCCGTTGATAGCATAGGCCTGCGGCCAATGTTTTTTTGGAAAAATAGCGGTATGATTGAAAATGCAGAAAGCCAGGTGATTTTGGATTAAATCTTTGGCGCTGTTACGGAAATCAAAAGGATACCAATATTCAAAATCTTTTTTCATGGTTTCAATTATTTTTTTTGGAATTTGTGTTGATTTTTCAACTGCATCTGCTTTGCCTTTGTTGAGATAGATGTAATCAAAAAATTCGTCGTTTAATTTATCTATTTTGAAACCATAATCTTCTGGGTGCTGTAGATATTTTGAAATAGTGCCATAAGCCATTTGAATGGTTGAATCTGATAATGATTCAATGACCCAATTTTGATCCCAAGGCAATTTAGTGCCAAGGCCAAATTCTCTGGTACAGGCCCAATGATGCAGCCAGTCTATAACATAGTCGAATTGTTTTCTGACCTGTTCTGGGTAAAGTTTCATGCTGTCGAGGCATTGGTGGGCTAGTTTTTTCCATTTTAAATCATTGTATTCAAGGAACCATTGGTCGCTGACAACTTTGACAATGCATTTAGTTAAACAGCGGCAAGTGACTGGGCCGGTGAGTTCATAGAAAGTATCGATGAGGCCCTGTTCAAGAAGTTCTTTTTTGATGATTTTCTGGCCTTCTGGAATTGGCATGCCGGCTAAGCTTTTGGAAAAGCCTTTTTTGTAGAGAGGGCCAAAAGTTGATTGGGTAAAAGTAAGTTTGTAAAGTTCTTTTTTTATTTTTTCAAGTTTGTCGCGTTCATTTTGTGATTTGACCTTGTATTTGTCTAAGAAATATTGAGCTGAGTTGGCGCCGATTTCCGGGGTATTGAAGATTTCAATTGGTTTAATGGCTTTGACTTCTGCCGGGTCGAGATTGTATTTTTTGATTAAGGCGTCATTTTTTTGAAGTTCTTGAAGGGCAATTAAGTCGTCAGCTGAATCTGAAGGAACAGAATGAACCATACCAGTGCCATAATTTGGGTCAAGGAAAGTAGCAGGCAGGACGAGAAGTTCTTTATCACCAAAAGATTCTACTTTTTGTCCGATTAATGTTTCTCCTTTGACTTGGCCGATGATCTTGACTTGGAAATCCTGGTCTTGGAGTTTTTTAATCATGGGCTCGCCAACAATCCAATGTTCGCCTCTAGTTTCAATTTCAGTGTATTCAATTTCAGGATTAGCATAGACATTAGTAATGCCCCAAACAGTATCGTGTCTGAGAGTGGCAGTGAGGATATAACGGTTGTCAGGCAATTTAAATTTGAAAAGAATAAATTCTTGCGGTGTTTCACCTTCTCCTTCAGCCCGGTCGTGGTCGCCAACAGGAAGATTGTCTTTAGGACACCAGACAACTGGGTGTTTGCCTTTTTTGACATAACCTTTTTCTTTTAATTTATTGAATTGCCAGGTGATGAAAGCATCGTAAGGCGGATTTAAGTAAGTTGTTTTGAATGCATAACATTCGTCGATGGAGAAGCCCAAGGCTTTGGCGTCTTTGAGAGTTTCCTTGGGAAAGTATTCTGTCCAGTATTCTGGGTCAGAGAATTTAGGAATTTCTTTATCTGAGATGCCCATTTTTTTCAGAGTTTGGATTTGCTGGGGTTCGTTTTCTTTGACTCTTTGGGCAGCAGCAATAATGGGGGTGCCAGTGCAGTGGAAGCCAAATTTAGCTAAAGTGTTGTAGTTTTGCATGCGTTTGTATCTTAATTGGATTTCAGAAGTCATGTAAGTGAATAAATGTCCTAAGTGAAGAAGGCCACTCATATAAGGATAAACAATGGCAACATAGAATTTTTTCCTATTATCTACTTCGGCGTGGAAGACTTTATCTTGATCCCACTTTTCCTGCCATTTTTTTTCTATTTCTTTGAATGTCAGAATTCCCTTGGAATTCTGAGCATGATCAAAAACTACTGGTTCTTTTTTCATGATTTTCGCTTTGCTCCAAACCACCTTTTTGTGAAGGTAGTTTTTGACAGTTCATAATAATAAAAGAATAAAGAATGGTTTTTAAATTTAGTGTTAAAATTTCTTAAATTCAGCGACCATGTCAATCAAATCAACGTGACCCATGAATAAAGCCCGGCAGCAGTATCTTTCTAAACCTAAGTTATCTAAGACTTTTTTGGTCTCTTCGCCTTTTTCAGTCCGTTCCTTAAAGGATTCCCATAAATGGCCTACTGGTTTGCCGCAACTGAAACATCTAATTGGAATCATCATTTTTGATCACCTATAACTCTTCTGGCTCTTAGCCCTTGCTTTGCTGTGGCGGCCTGGTTTTCTGGTTTCTTTTCTTCTGACGTCAGCAACAATTAATCTTCGGTCATAATTTTCAAATTCTTTTTCCAGTTTTTTATCATATTGGGCTAAGGCACGGCCGATAGCTAAACGAGCAGCTTCTGCCTGACCATTAATTCCGCCACCAGTAACTTTGACATTGATGTCTATTTCTTTTAAAATATCTCCAGCGAGAATAATAGGCTCCTGGATTTTGAGTTTAAGAATAGTATTGTTATAATTATCTAAAAAAGTATTGTTAATTCTGACTTTGCCTTTGCCTGGCTTTAAAGTAGCTCGGGCAATAGCTGATTTTCTTTTTCCACTAGTATTAATTATTTTTGTTGCCATTTTCCACCTAAGATTTTACAAATATCTCCAACTGTGACGTATTTGAGATTAGGAATCTTTTGAACATTGATTTTTTCTAAAGTTTCTAGTTGAGCATCTTTGAATTCGTTGGGAACGCCAACATAACATTTTATTTTTTTAAGAGCGTCTCGGCCTCTGGTCTTTTTTCTTGGGACCATGCCCCTAATGCTTCTTTTGACAAAGGAATCTGGTCTTCGTGGTGTGAAAGGACCCCAGCGTGGATGACCTCTTTGCTGTTTTTGCTTGTGTTTGGCAAAAATCTGTTTTTTATCTCCACTGACCATAATTTTTTCGCAGTTGACTAAGGTGATTTCTTCACCTAACAAAACCTGCTTGGCTATGTATGAAGCCAATCTTCCTAAGATGAGATTTTCGCCGTTGATTACTTTCATCCTATGATTCTCACGTTCTTTCCTTTTGGATTTTCTTTGATTAATTGTTGGATAGTTAAGAGTTTTCCTGATTTAGTGATTTTTTCTTGTGCTTCTTTGGAAACAGTGTAAGCAGCAACATTAAGTTTTTTAGTCAATTGTCCAACACTTAAGATTTTGCCTGGGACAACAACTGTTTCGCCATCTTTGGCAAACTGGTCGATTTTGTAAATATTAACAGCTCTTCTTTGGCGTGAAGGTTTTTCCAGGTCATGGGCGATTCTTTTCCAAAGCTTGACTCCTTCGGCTAATGATTTCTCTTTCAGCTCTTGAATGAGCTTTTTCAAGTTTTGGTTTGTTGGACCTGTTCTTTTTGACATTTTTCTTCGAAAATGCGGGCATGTAAAAATCCGTTCCGGATTTTTGAGCCCCCATTCACTTCGTGAATGCGGGAGACGGGGTTTGAACCCGCGCAGGCACTAAGCCACTAGGCTTTTGCTGATGACATCCTCAACCTAGCCCGTTTGACCACTCCGGCACCCCCGCGAATATAATGAGTGGGGACCAGGAAAACTTGTTTTTCGCTGCCCCGTGTGTTTACTTGAGGAGTTTAGCCAACTCGTCAAGACGGTTGATGAGCATGTCAGCAGCAGTATCCAGGATTTGTTTTGGGTCAAGTTGACCCCAACTTTCAACGTGAAAAACAAAATTATTGATATTTTCGATTTGAGCGCCTAATTTTTCCAAAGATTCGATGCAAGCTTCATAATTAAGACTTTGGAGCAAAGCTTCATGATTAATTTTAATTTTGTTGCCAGCTAATTGGAAAACATTTTTATCAATCCTAACCAAAGCTTGCTTGTCTTCGTTTTTTAATTTGGAAGCATCGAATTTAATTGATGGTTCGTGTTTGTAAAAAACTAAACCAGGCGAGTATTTAGCATGATTCTTGCCTTGGCCTAAAACAGCTGTAGCAACTAGTTCTAATTTTTGTTTAGCTAAGAGCTTGACAACAGGCATGTCTGGATAAACAAACTTACATTTAGGGTCTTTACTCTGAGCATCTGAAGCAGTGACAATGCCTCTCTTGCCTGTTTTGAGGATAATTTTTAATTGGCATTTAGCACAGCCAGCACCTTTGCATGAGCATTCTTCTGGTAAATCATAGCTTTTGAGATCGGTTTTGATTGGCATTAATCCTAAACGGTGAGCTACAATTTCGTCATATAAAGCTGAGCTGTTATCATGGAATTCAACTTCTTCGATGGCTAAAACAGGGACTTCGTCCATGGCAAAACACCTAATAACATTAGCAAAGGCTTCGGTGGAATCTTTTAAAATAAAAGACAATTTATTGTTCTTTTTATCCAAATTTAAATTTTCAATCTTCATACTCTTCTACCTCTGCGTCCGCCTTTAACACGGCAACCGTCATGGGCTTCTGGAGTAACATCTTCGATTCTGCCTATCTTTAGGCCCATTCTTGAAAGAGCTCTGATAGCAGCTTGAGCACCAGGACCGGGATTAGATGGACCTTGATGTCCGCCTGGAGCTCTGACTTTTACATGCAAACCATTGATACCTTTATCTTTAATCAAATCAGCTATTTTCTTGGCAGCAGTCATAGCAGCAGTTGGTGAGCTTTCCAACCGGTCGGCTTTGACAACCTGTCCGCCGCTGGTTCGGGCAATGGTTTCTGTTCCAGTAATATCAGTAACGTGAATAATAGTATTATTGTAACTAGAATAAATGTGAGCAACAGCCCATCTTATTTTTCGGTCAAATCTATAATCTGATCTTGGGGCTCTTGGAGTTCTTGGCGGCCTTGAAGATTTTTGATATCGAGGATTTGGTCTCATTTTTTATCCTCCTTTTTCTCTTCTTTAGGAGCTTCTTTTTTCTCTGTTTTCTTTGGTTCTTTTTTCTTTTCTGTCTTAGTTTCTTTCTTTTTAGCTGGTTTTTTCTTGGTTTCTTTTTTAACTGGTTTTTTTGCTTCTTTCTTTTTCTCTGTTTTTCCAGCTTGCTTTTTTTCTTCCTCAGTCGGAGCTGGTCTGACCGGCATTTTTTCTTCAATGCTTCTTTCTGGATGATCTTGATTAGCTAATTTTGATTTAGGTGTGAATTGAATAGAATCTTCTTCTGCTCTAGTGACAAGATAATTAGGAGCAGTTACTTTTTTACCCTTAATCATGATATGTTGATGAACAATAAATTGTCTGGCTTGAGCTTGGGTTCGGGCCAAAGCTTTTTTGGTGACCATGTTTTGGAGACGCCGGTCCATGATATCTTTGAGATTGAGGCTTAAAACATCGTCCAAGGCAGCTTCGGGTGAGACTAGGCCAAGTTTATGAAGACGCTGCAATAATTGCTTTTTTTCTTTTTCGCCTTGTTTAGTAGTGGCTGAGATAAGGTTTTTAGCCCGGTCCTTGAATTTTTTAAGAACAGAATCGATTTTGTAAATTTCTTTTTTGTTTTTAAGAGCAAACTCTCTGGTTAATTCTTTTTCCTGATCAATTCTTTCTTTAACCCAAGGATGTCTTGGAGTAAAGTATTTTTTCTTTGGTTTTTTTGGATCTCCCATTTTTATTTCTTACCGCTGACCTTTTTTCTTTGGACGCCTAAAGTTACTTTACCCTTATTTTTTCTGAAATTGGAACGAGTTCTTTGTCCTCTGACTGGTTTGCCAGCGGAATGTCTAACTCCTCTATAACATTTGATTTTTCTTAATCTTTTGACATCATTTTCTTGAGTGAAATCTAAATCATTGGTTAAAAGATGTTTATCTGTATTTGATTCAAAATCTCTTTGCCGGTTAAAGACCCAAGAAGGAATGTTATGCTGGATTGGATTTTCAATGATGTTATTTAATTTAGAAACTTCGTCGTCTGTCAAGACACCGGCTTTTTTGGTTTTGTCAACATCAGCTAAGTTGCAGGCCAAGCAAGCAAAAGTATAACCGACACCTTTGATTTTAGTTAAAGCATAAGCTATGGCTTTTTCTCCTTTGAGGTCGGTTTTAGCAATACGAACTAGGTATTTGATTTCTTGTGGTGGTTGTTTTTGCTCTGTTTTTGGTTTTTGTTCCATTTTATATTTGACTGAGAAGTTAGTTCCCAGCCCTATTGGAACCAATAAATTGGTTCTAATATGCCAGAAAAACTTTTTTTCTGAGCATATACGCTAACCACTCGGGCTAATTTATGTTTGTTTTGAGAGGGGGTTTATAAAGGTTTTGGTGAAAATTAATATATGTATTTTAACTTGCAAAATAAGATGAGATATATTATTATTTTATTATTGGTTTTAGTGGTATTGACTGGGTGTCAAGGAAATGAAGTTGTTTCTGAATTAGAAAGCAAGTCATTAATGATGAATTTCACTGCTGATAACCCAATTAGAAAGTATAATGTGTTAGTTTATTCAAATAAAGATTATTCTTGGTCATTGTCTAATCATTATGAAGTGATTGGTTCTGACGAGGGAAAGCTTTCAGAAGAGTCATTTAATCAAGTTACTATGGAGTTGGAAAAATCTGGTTTTTTTTCTGAGTTTAATGAATGTAAGGAAATGGTTTTTAAAATAACTGGAGGAGAGAGTTACTGGATTTATTTTAAAGATGGAACTAGGGAAAAACAAATAGATCCTGGTGATTACACAAATTATGATAATGAGGCAGAAAGATACTGTATCCAGTGGGAGCCAACAAATAAGATGTTGAGACTTTTAGATCCAGACAAAGTTATTTTTGAAACTAGGTATGATCCTGAAGAGAAAGAAGAGGAGGAAGAGGAAGAAGAGATGCCTGAATTTGAGATTACTGAAGGGATTACAGTCAAGTTAGTGGAAATTTCTGGCGGTGGTTTTGTTGAGGCTGCAGGATATTATGAAGGAACTTTAAAGTTAAGGGGTGTTGGGGATGACGAAGAGTATACTATATTTGCTTGTTCAAAAAGCTGGGATTGGGTTAAACAAGATGGTTGTTATAAATTTGATAAAAGTGAAGTAGATAAGAATGTAGACAACCATAAATTTTCTGCTGAGCTGAGCGGCTGTTTTGTTGGGCGTCTGGCAGAAACTAGTTGTTGATTATTCTTTTTTGAACCTTGATTTAATCAAAGCAAAATTAACCGGGTTCTTAATCTTCTTGCATAAAGGTTCAGGATGGCAGACATTGAAGGATTTGTAGTAGTCTGGGTGGCTGCAGTTTGGCGGGAGGATGGGTTTTTTGTTTTTGGCGCTGTTAAGCTGGCCAAGGAGAATATTTTCTCTGAGAGATTCAGGTTGATTTCTTTTGTTCCAGTCCAAGAGAAATGATTTGATTTCTTCATGACCCCAACCGCATTTTTTTAAGAAATTAATGAGGATGAAAGTGGAACGTTTTTTGCCGTCTTCGAGTCCTTTGAGGATTCGATGAATGCAAGGAGGAAAGCAATTTTCTGGAATGGCATTTTCTGGTAAAGGCATTTCTCGTCTTTGGATTTGTATTTCTTCTTCTGGCATTTTGAAATCAAAGGCTTGAACTAGCAAGGATTTGGCTTCATTAGGTTGGGCTTTTTTGTCAAGGAAAACAAACTCTGAAACTGGGCAGCCTGGTTTGGCCTGGTTTTTGGTGAATTCTAATATTTTTTTGGGGTTGATGGGTATGGAGACAAGACCTGATTTTTCATGTAAAGAATAAGGAGCACGGTAAAGGTGTCTCGATGAAATTAATAAGGTGTCGATTTCTAAAAAAGGTTCAACATCTAAAGCAGGGATTTGTTCACCAAATTCATTTCTTTGGTAGCGGATAATATTTTTGGTTTCCAGGCCGGTTTTTTCCTTGATTTTGTTGAAATCACTATTTTCTAATTTGAGGATTTGCCGGCTGAGCGGGTTTTTGATTTTTTCAGTAATGTAGAAAGCGATCCTTCGGGGTGCTTCGGGAAAAAGGTCTTTTATTTCTTGGTTATTGATTTTTTCTGGAAAGGCTTCAAAAGGAACAGCAATATGGAAGCCTTTGTTGCCAGAATTGTGCAGTAAAACAGGATAAACGCCACCAAAAAAAGCCTCAGTGTCTGATACTGAAACATCATAAACATTTTCTTTTTTACTTTTTACCATTTTTTTAATTTTAACAGTAGCGATGTCATTATTGAACAATTTTTTGTAGTTTGAAATGATTTTCTTTGATTGATAATCATAATCAATAGATTTAGTTTTATCAAACCAGTCTAAGATTTTTTTTATTCTCTTTAGATTAGCTGATTTTTTCTTGAGACTCATCTGTTCTGTCCTGTGGTGGTTGAATTTTTTTGGTTTGATCTGATGATAGACCTGCCTCAAGCCATCGACAGGGAAAACTTTGTCATGAGGATGTGGAGAAAATTTATTTCTTTCCCTGAAAAACTCATTTGAATTTAGTTCTGATTTAGGGATATTCATAGTATAAACATGACTGCCTTTGAAGATGTTTCCTTGAGGTAATTCATGCTCCCTGCAAAATTCTTGATTGACAGAACACGAAATTCCATTCAATTTAGATAGCCATACCAATTGAGTGATCAATTGATGAGAAACAGATTTTATTGTAATTGAATATTGGCCACGTTTATAACCATCTCCTCTGATGTAACTTTTTAACATCTCTTCGAAATACTCCTTAGGCAACTCCCAAGAAAACTCAGGAACATGCTTATTTTTTGCTCCCTTACCACAGCTTTTTTCAAAAAAATGATACCATTCTTTTGAATGAATTAAGATTTGTGTCGTTTTGGGATTTGGATGTCTGATTGAAATAAATCTTTTGGTAAATCTTTTCAATAAATTAACACAATCAGAAATATAATCTTTTTCGTCGATGTGAAAAGAAAAACCTATTTGATATATTGTTTTAGTGATATGGCCTTCAGCCAGATAGTAGCCCAATAATCTCATTAAATCCCTGTTTATTTTAATTTCCCTTTTAGTTGGCTTTTTATTATAATCAAATTCCCAACTAAAATATTCTGGTTCTTTTGTTAGATTATTTGAACTATTAAAAGTAATCAATTCATCAGAATCTTTTAATTCATTTACTTTTTTTTGGATAATAAAACCCCTGTTCCAGACAAAAACTGAATGGTGTTTGGTGGCTTTGATAGGTATTGTGCTATGGGCATGGTGGATTTCATAAATTTTCTCTTTATGGGTCAAATAGTCGTATACTTTAGAAAAACAAACTTTTCTTCTTTTATTTAAAGATAAAACTTGGATTTTTTTACCCGATTTATGGAGTTCGATTACTTTGGCAATCGGAACAAGACTAATAGTTTTATCTGTTTTTATTAGTAAGGGTGTGTCTCCAGTAACACTAAATTTGATAGAATAAGATTTGATTTTGTTGTAGTCAAGGAATTTGATGATTAAGTGAGCAGCTATTTTGGAATATTCAATGAATTTACAGTCAATATCAAGGACAAGGTCCCAGCCAATTCTTAAGTTGTCGAGTTCTCTTTTTTTGAGGTCGGGGTTGAGTTGGAGGGGATTAAGCCAGCGTTCTTCTGAAGTATGAAAAGAAGTAGCGCCTTTTTTAGCTAATTCAAGAATATCATTAGGGTATTGTAAGATGTCAGGGC
>JAGLXL010000007.1 GCA_023132895.1 Nanobdellota archaeon | reverse complement strand
ATTTCTTTGTTGGTTGGTGGAGTTGGAATTATGAACACCATGTACACTTCAGTCTTGGAAAGAACCAATGAAATCGGAGTCATGAAAGCTATCGGTGCTCAAAACAAAGATATTTTAGCAATCTTTTTATTTGAATCTGGATTTTTAGGCTTGATGGGAGGAATCATCGGTGTTTTAATCGGCGTAGGCATTGGAAAATTAGTTGAATTTGGTGCAGCCATGCAGGGTTTAGATATTTTGAAAGCCAGTTTCCCTTGGTATCTGATTGTCGGCGCTTTGTTGTTTTCCTTTTTAGTTGGAGCTATTTCAGGAGTAGCCCCAGCCAGACAAGCATCGAAAATGAAACCAGTCGAAGCATTACGATACGAATGAAATGAGAATCGCTAATGTCAAGGAACGAACATCTGTGAGTGACAGACCTTGAGGTACGAATAATGAAACTTATGAAAACCTCTGGTTTTCAACGGTTTGGAAAACTTAGTTTTCCAAAACTTGCCGAACAGAGATATTAAATTGCGAAGCAATTTATGGCGTTTTCCGTGAGCGCAAGTAAGTGAATTAGAACGGAGTGAAAATTCATGAAAAACATAATCAGATTAGATAATGTCGTCAAAACCTATGTTATTGGCGAAGATGTCCAAGTACATGCAGTTAGAGGCATCAGCTTAGAAGTCAAAAAAGGAGAATTCATGGCTTTGGTAGGTCCTAGTGGTTGTGGCAAATCAACTTTAATGAATCTGATTGGTGCTTTAGATATACCTACTGAAGGCCGTATCTTTCTGGAAAACAGAGACATTGCTAAAATGTCAGAATCAGCCCTAGCTCATGTCAGAGGCAGAAAAATTGGTTTTATCTTTCAGCAATTTAACCTTATTACTAATTTAGATGCTTTAGGCAATGTCATGCTGCCTATGATTTTTCAAGGCATACCTGAACAAAAAAGAAAAGCCCGTGCTACCAAACTTTTACATCTGGTTGGTCTAGGCGATAGAATGAACCACAAACCAAATGAATTGTCAGGCGGCCAGCAGCAAAGAGTTGCTATTGCCCGTTCCTTAGCTAATAATCCTGATATGATTTTAGCTGACGAGCCCACTGGAAATCTCGATAGCAAAAGCGGCAAGCAAATCATGGAATTGTTGGGAGAGTTGCATTTTAAGCAAGGCAAAACTATTGTTATGGTTACTCACGATCTCCATCTTGTTGATTATGCTCACCGGGTCATCCATTTAAAGGATGGTCTTATTCTCAAAGAAAGGACAATTTCTAAAAACCATCACCACAGAAGATAGTCCTGGAGTTTAGTAAAATATATAAATAAACTCAATGATTTAAATATTACACTGGGGGTAATTTTTATGGAAGAAAAAAACGAACACAAAGAAACTCATCACGAAACAAAACATCATAAAACAAAGAAAAAAACCAATTTTTGGCCGTATATTTCTTTAGTCTTAGTCATTATTTTGGCTGTCTCTCTTTATTTTAATGTTAGTTCACCAAAAGGTGGCATAACCGGGCTTTCTACAGCTGACGCTGGAAATAAAATGCTAACTTTTGTCAATGAGAATTTAATGCAGCCAGGCACAACCGCAGAACTAAATGATATTCAAGAAATGAATGGAATCTATCAAATTAAATTATCTGTTCTTGGACAGGAATTCACTTCTTACTTAACTAAAGATGGAGAAATCTTTTTTCCACAAGGCTATGTCCTTGAAGAATTAGAAGAGCAAATTGCTAATTCCCCAACTGCTGCTGCCGCAGCTCCACCTACAACTGAAGTTCCAAAATCAGACACACCAACTGTCAAAATGTTTGTCATGACTTATTGCCCTTATGGCCAGCAGGCAGAAGCCGGACTTGGCCCAGCTTTAGAACTTCTTGGTGATATTGTTGAATTTGAACCGCACTTTGTCATCTACAACAATTATGCTACTAACCGAGGAGGAGCTTGGGAAGATTACTGCTTTGATGAAGAAGAGCAGTATTGCTCTATGCACGGCATCAATGAACTAAATGAAGGTGTCAGACAATTGTGTATTTATGACAGCACACCAGAAAAATGGTGGAAATATGTCAACAAAATCAATGCTGATTGTGCTTTAAGCGATATCGAAACTTGCTGGAAAGATGCAGCTAAATATGCTGGCATTGATGTTGAAGAAGTCGAAACTTGCTTTGAAAACAAAGGCGAACTCTTGTTGAAAAAAGAACTTCTCCTCAACCAACAGTTCGGGGTTCAAGGCTCTCCATCAATCTTTATCAATGATGCTAGTTACAGTGGCGGCAGAGCACCAGAAAACTACAAAGCAGGAATCTGCGATGCTTTTAATGAAGCTCCAGAGGAATGCGATGAAGAATTAAACGCAGCCGGAGGAGCAGCTGAAGGTAGCTGCTAATTTTTTTATTTTTTCTTAAAATGACCTCTCACACCAACAAAATATTGGTTTCCAGTGAGAGAGGTCGACCAGTAAAGGAAACCAATATAATAAAAGGAGGAAAGTTACCTCAACATTAAGGTTGAGGTTTCATTTACTGAGTATGACAGAAAACTATTTTGACGGCGTTCTCAAGAACATTGAAAAGATAAAAGCAGTTATGAATCTCAATGATCAAGAAGTAGAACTTCTCAAAACACCGCAAAGAATCCACCAAGCTAATATCCAGGCTGGTGGAAAATCATATCCGGCTTACCGTGTCCAATACAATGATGCTCGAGGGCCGACCAAAGGTGGCATTCGTTTCTTCAACGATGTTGATGAAGATGAAACCAAAGCCTTGGCTTTTTGGATGTCCCTCAAGTGCGCAGTTGTCGGCATTCCTTATGGTGGTGCTAAAGGTGGCGTTCGCGTCAACCCCAAAGAACTTTCTGAAGCAGAACTCGAAGAACTCAGCCGTAATTATGTCAAAGCCTTCTCAGAACATCTCGGACCTTGGAAAGACATTCCTGCTCCAGATGTTTATACCAATGCTCAAACCATGGCCTGGATGTTAGATGAATTTGAAAAAATAAAAAAACAAAAAGCACCTGGCATGATTACTGGCAAACCTTTAGAATTAGGCGGCAGCCTTGTCCGCGATATTGCCACAGCCCAAGGCGGTGTTTTTGTCCTTCAAGAACTTATCAAAAAACTTGATATTCAAGATCCTAAAATAGTCATCCAGGGTTTTGGCAATGCTGGCCTGAACGCTGCCCAGATTTTAGGTGATCTTGGTTACAAAATCATTGCTGTCAGTGATAGCCAGGGCGCTGTTTATCAAGAAAACGGATTTGACATCTCAGCTTTAATCAAACACAAACAAGAAAACAAAACCGTGGTTGGTTTAGGAAAACAAATCACAAATGAAGACCTCTTTGCCTTGGAATGTGATGTTCTTATCCCGGCAGCTTTAGGCAGCGTCATCACCCCAAAAATTGCAGAGACCATTAAAGCTAAAATCATTTTAGAACTTGCCAATGGCCCGATTGTTCCAGAAGCAGACGATCTCTTGCATCAAAAAGCCATTATTGTCATTCCAGACATCTTAGCTAATGCCGGCGGTGTCACTGTCTCTTATTTCGAATGGATCCAGAACATTACTGGCCATTATTGGGAAAAACCAGAAATCATGTCTAAACTCAAAAAAGCCATGACCAAAGCCTTTGATGAACTTTATCACAAATACCAGGAGCTTGGCAAAGACATGAGAACAGCAGCTTATGTTCTGGCTATTGAGAGAATTCTCAAGGCCGAAAGATTAAGAGGCCGCGTGTAGAAATCCTCGCCAATAGGCAAGTGAGTAAAATTTACTAATCGTAAGACAACTATGGTGCTCCATTAGTTTTTATGTTCGATTGGAGCATTACGAACGAGAGGATTTCTACAAAGGTAATTAAGGGGAAATCTTAAATAGGCTAATTACATTTCTTGAGGTATGGATTATTACTCCTTGACCTTCAATACAGTTGTTATTTTGGTTAGTTTGTTTATTATTCTCAAAGCCGCTGACCTCGTTGTTTATGGCGTTTCTGGCTATGCTAAAAAACTTGGCCTCTCCAATTATCTTGCCGGTCTGGTTATTGTTTCAGTTGCTGCTTCTATGCCAGAAGTCATCAGTTCCTTAAGCGGCTTGTTTGCTGGTCATGAAGAAATGATGATTGGTGCTATTCTCGGTAATAACATGGTTCACATGGCTTTGCTTATCGGTATCCTTGCTCTTGTTGGCAAAAACATGAAGATTGAATCACCCGTTTTAGAAAAATCAAAATTTTTAATGTGGGTTCTTTTACTTTTACCCATTGCCTTATTTCTTGACGGCAAACTAGGCCGAATTGATGGTCTTGTCCTGATCCTCTGTTATGGCATTTACATGGGCTTCCTCTGGCATCGGGAAAAGAAAATCGGCAAACTCAAAGAAAAAGTCCATTTCAAAGATATCTGGCGTTATTCCTTAATCTTCCTCGGCAGTTTATTAGCCATGCTCATGGCTGGCCGTTGGTTAGTCATTGGCGCCATTAATATTGCTGAAATGTCACGAATTCCAACCTTCTTTATCGCTCTCACTATTATTGGAGTTGGCAGTGCCATTGATGACTTTGCCATTGGCATCCGTTCAGTCCTCCAAGGCAAGCAGGAAATCGGCATTGGCGATGCTCTTGGCAGCATCTTAAACGAATTAGTTTTATTCTTCGGCATTGTCGCCTTAATCAGACCAATTGAAATGTCTATCAAAACAACCTGGAGTTCCTTCCTCTTCCTAGGCATCAGTATTTCTTTAGTTGTCCTCTTCCTCAGAAGAAAAAGAATCACCTGGAAAGATGGCTTGTTAATGATCGGGATTTATGCTGCCTTTATTGCTGTTGAAGTGTGGAAGTTTAGTTTTTAAAAAAAAAAGAAAAAATTATTGGTGTTGTTTAACTAAGTCAATGCATCTCATGAATTCTGCGTTTTCATGTTTTTTAATGTATTCAATTAGTTCCCTAAGAACAATCAATCGGGAAGGCCTACCCATGTCAAAAGGGTGTAGAGTTAAGACAAAACTTTTTCCTTCTTTGTAGAGAGTGTCAAACTCATCAAACCAGACTTTTTTCATGTCTTTGGGAGCTAATCTAAATTGGGTTAATTGAGCCCAATCGTTGAGAGCAGCTGAAGGTGGAATTTCCAGGATAGTTGACTCTGGGTGAAAGTAAGGAATGTCGTCATTGAGGAAGTCACTGTTCCATTTGAAACCATGCTCTTCTAGGATTTTAATGGTTCTTGGACTAGGGTTCCAAAGCGGAGTTCGGTTGCCGACTGGTTTTTTACCAGTAAGGCTTTCTAACAATTGGGCTGTTTTGATAATATCCTCTCTTTCCTCTTCTTCAGTCATATCAACATAAGGTTTGTGATGATAGCCATGGATAGCGATTTCGTGGCCTTGACCATTAATTTTTTTGATAAGTTCTGGATATTGTTCAGCAACTTTACCGACAATGCAAAAGGTGGCTTTGACATTTTCTTTTTTTAAGAGTTCCAGGATACGATGGACACCAACTCTTGGGCCATATTCTCCTTGAGCTGTCCAAAAGATGTGTTCTTTGGGATGGATACTTTCCATACCAGTAGCACCATCTAAGTCGATGGTTAATAAGATTGGGAATTTTTCATTTTTCATTTTTATCACCTTGGTATTGGTTTTTGTTTAGTATTAGATTTGGATCTACTTTGCCGCTTGGATTTCTAAAAGGTTTGAATGATTCAACTTCTAGAATGCTCCAAGGATATTGTGCTAAAACTGGGTATTTTCTTTGTAACTCTTTTCTTGCTTTAGTAAAATCTAATTCTTCTTTTTTTAATGGATCTCTGACGTATACAGTATGTATAATCTTATAACCATTGGGCATTATTTCAAATCCAGTGGCGCTTTCTAAAACACCCTCTGTATTTTCGACAACCTTATCAACATCAAGAGGGAGATATTTTCTTTTTTTGACGGTTGCAACATGGGTTTCTCTGCCAGTGATGAAGAGATTCCCTTCCCTGTCAAAGTAGCCCATATCACCAGAGACATAAAATCCATCAATTATTTTTGGCAACCTACCATCTAAGTATTGGCTATCAAATAATGAATTTGATTTCTTTGCAATATACCCTCTTTTGAAGACGGGAAGGGGGTTTCCATCCTCATCTATAATTTTAATTTGATGATTAGTAATTAGTTTTCCACATGAATTAGTATCGATGTCTTCTCCATGATTCAAACAAAACATAAGGAAGTTTTCAGTTTCTCCAGCTGAAGTGCCGACAACTCCGTCTAAGCCAAAACGTTCTGTTAAAATCTTATAGGTTGGTTTGGAAATTCTTGAACCACCAAAGACAAGATAATCTAAACTAGATAATTTTTGTTTAGCTTTTTCTATTCTTTCTGGAGTATTGTATCTGTTGATAATAAATCTGGCGATGTCGGGTACGGTTTCTATGTAATTGATTTTTTCGTTTTCGATTATTTTTAATATGGAAAAGTAATTGAAACCTTCTTGGACGACTGTTTTAGAGCCAGTGAAGACGGCTGGCCAAAAATAAAAACCCATTCCACCGCAAGTGTTAAGTGATTGGGAAACTAGCATGTTAAAATCTTTGGTGATACCAAAGGAATTAACAATATTTTCAGTTCCATTCTCAATCATCCGAGAGGTGTGAGCTATAGGTTTAGGTTTGCCGGTGGTGCCGGATGACCAAAGGATTAAAACTGGATCCTCTGTTTGATAACTTATGTTGGATTTGAAATCGCCTGATTCTTGGTTTATTTTTTCTTTAAATTCTGCTTTATTCTTTTCATCAATGACTAGTTTAGGTTGAAGGAAATCTAATTTTTCTTCAATTCCTTGCTGGCATTCTTTTGGATTTAGAGGAGCGTAGATATTTCCATTTAAAATTGAGCCTGCAGCTAGAGTTAAGTTTTCAAAACTGTTTGGGATTAAAGCACTGACCACATCTCCCTTACCCATTCCTTGTTTTCTTAGAAAAGAAGCAACTTTTTTAGCTTCAGTAATAAAATCTGAAGTACTATAACTCTTTATTTTTTCTCCTAAATTATCGTAGATAACTACAAATTCTTCTTTTTCAGGGATATTAAGGATTTTTTCTTCGATTGACATCTTTATCACCTATATAGTAGTTACACTTACACCCATATAAACATTTATTCTCCTTTTTTGGAGAAAGTTTTAAATATTAGGCTTAATTTTAATGTAAAATGGTAGATGTAACAGTTTTAGAGGATGTGGGGCTGACTAATGCCCAGATCAAGGTTTATTTGGCTTTATTGGAATTAGGCGAGAGCACTTCTGGGCCGATAATTAAGAAAACCAAGCTGCAGAATTCTGTGGTTTATAATGCCTTAAACCAGTTAATTGAGCAGGGGTTAGTGAGTTTTGTTTTAAAAGGGAAAAGGAAGTATTTTTCAGCGACTGATCCAAAGTTTTTAATTAAATTTATTGAAGATAAGAAAAAGAAGATAGAAGAATTAGTGCCACAGTTGATTAGGAAGCAGAAATTAGCCAAAGTTAAGCAGGAAGCTCAAGTTTATTTGGGGTGGAAAGGAGTTTACAATGCTTTTAGTCATATTTTAGAGGTTTTGCCAAAGGGTTCTGAATATATTGGCTTTGCAGCTGGTTTTGAAGAACAGTATTTAGAAGAAACAAAGAGATTTTTTAGAGAGTTTCAAAAGAAAAGGGATTTGATGAGATACAAGGTGAAGCTAATTGCCAATGAACAATCCAGGGAACGGGTTAAGAAATATGAGTATTATGCTAAATTTAGCAAGCCAGAATATCGCTTTGTCCCAGGCTATGCTCTTGTTGGAGTGATTATTTTTGGAGATAATGTTTTGACAGTGGCTTTTGAAGAGACGCCAGTCGCAGTGATTATTACTTCAAAGCAAATTGCAGAATCATACAAAAACTTTTTCAATGCTATGTGGAACATAGCCAAACCATAAGCTTTATAAGAAAAAAGAGGTTATAAAATAAAAAAAGAGAGGAAAAAAATGCCATATGACGTTTTATGCGTAGGTTCAGCTACAATTGATGTCTTTATTGATTATGCCAAAAGAACCAAAGATATCAAACTAGGTGAAAAAGTTCTCATTGAAAATCTAGAAAAACATACTGGCGGTGGAGCTAATAATCCAGCCACTGCTCTCAGCAAAATGGGCCTCAAAGTCAAAGCTCTTTTCAAAGTTGGCCATGACCATGACGGAGAACTTATCACCAAAGAACTCAAACAAGACAAAGTCAAATGCCTCGAAGTTATTGACAAACATCACCGCACTTCTTTCTCAGCCATCCTCAGTTCAACAAAAGAATCCGACCGTGTATTATACACTTTCAAAGGCGCTTCAGACCATCTGGAATGGAAAGACATCAACAAAAACCAATTAAAAGATATCAAATGGATTTATATGGCCACTCTCTTAAAAAAATCTTTCCAGACTGCAATCAAGATAGCCAACTACACCAAACAAAACAATATCCAGCTTTTATTCAACCCTTCATCCTACTTGGCAAAAAAAGGCAAAAACTTTCTCAAGCCAATTCTCAAAGCCACCACTATCCTTGTCCTCAACCGAGAAGAAGCAAAAAAACTTCTCCAAACTAAATCAAATAATATCAAAACACTTTCAATGCAATTAATGAAGCTAGGTCCAAAACTAGTCATCATCACCGAAGGTAAAAAGGGTGTCAATGCCTATGACAACCAATATCTCTACCACGCCAAACCTTACAAAGTCAAGATTACCCACACTGCCGGAGCTGGCGATGCTTTTACTTCAGCCTTCCTCGCAGTTTATCTCAAAACAAAAAACATTGAAAAAGCCCTTAAATTCGGCAATGCCAATTCAGCATCAGTTATTCAACATTATGGTACTAAACATAAATTATTGACTTGGAAAGAAGCAGAAAGGTTCACTAAGAAACACCACACCAAGTTAACCAAGAAAAAGTGCTTGACGAGGTGAAAAATGAAACTTAATCCAATCTTCAAAAATGGTAAATCTCTAATCTTACCCTATGACCATGGCATTGAACACAGCCCTACAGATTTTAATTTGGTTAATGTTGATCCGCAGTATGTTATCGACCTTGCGATTAAAGGAAAATTCAATGCTTTTGTTTGCCAGGCTGGAATTGCTCATCATTACATTGAACATCATAAAAAAACAGTCCCTTTAGTTATCAAATTAAATGCCAAAGGCAAGATTCCTAAGATCGAGCCTATTTCAGTTCAGAATTGTTCTGTGAAAAGAGCAGTTAAACTGCAGGCAGATGCAGTCGGCTACACCATTTACTTAGGTAGTGAACACGAAAGAGAAATGTTCAAAGAATTTGGTAAGATTGTAGAAGAAGCCCATGATTATTCTTTACCAGTCATTGTTTGGGTTTATCCTCGGGGAAGATTCGTCAAAGACGACCTCACCACAGACATTTTAGCTTATGCTGCTAGGACTGGTTTAGAATTAGGCGCAGACGTTGTCAAAGTTAAATACAACAATGATAAAGAAGGATACAAATGGGTTGTTCAAAATGCTGGCAAAGCCAAATTAATTGTTTCTGGAGGACCTGGTATAGAACTAGGTGAAAAATATCTCAGACATGTTAGAGATTTTATGGATGCTGGTGCCAGTGGCATGGCCATTGGCAGGAACATCTGGCAGTCAGAAAAACCTTTGAAAATCACCAAAGCCCTTAAATCACTAATTTTTGATAATGCCAAAGTCAAGGATGCACTAAAATGGCTAAAATAGTTTACATTGGCGCAGACCATGCTGGTTTCAAATTAAAAGAAAAAATAAAATCTTATTTAAAAAAATTAGGCTATACTGTCTTAGACCAAGGAAATTTAGTTTATCAAAAAGATGATGACTTTACTGATTTTGCTTATAAAGTCTCTAAAGCAGTCGTCAAATCCAAAAATAAAGGAATTCTCATCTGCGGCACAGGACAAGGTATGTGCGTGGCCGCCAACAAAGTCAAGGGAACCAGAGCCTATTACGCTTATGACAAAAATACAGCCGAGCATGCTAAAAAACATGGCGATGCCAATATAATTTGTTTTCCAGGTTATCTCAAAGAAAAAGTTGCTCAAAATATAGTTAAAACTTGGCTAAATTCAAAATTTTCTAAGAAAAAGAAATATATCCGAAGAATAAAAAAACTAAAAAAAATAGAAAAAGGTAATCTTAAATGATCATCCCTACAGTCGTCAGTAATTCTCAAAAAGATTTGGAAAAAAGAATAAAAAAAGTCAGTCGCTATGCCAAAACTTTACAACTTGATGTTGTCGATGGCCAGTTCGCCAATAACAAAAGTTTTCAATTCAATTTCAAACTCCCCAAAGGCCTCAAATACGAAGCCCATCTCATGGTCAACCAACCGGAAAAATGGATTGAACAGCATGGAAAAAAAGTCAACAAAATCATCTTTCATGTCGAACCAGTTAAAAACATTCCAAAAATAATCAAACTCATCAAATCAAAAAGGAAAAAAGTCGGTCTCGCTCTCAAACCAAGAACTCCAGTCAAAAAAATAAGTCGCTATCTCAAACAAATCAACCAAGTCACTATCCTCACAGTCAATCCTGGTTTCTACGGCAGCAAATTCCTCCCTAAACCTTTAGAAAAAATAAAACAAATCAAAAAAATCAATAAAAAAATCACTGTCCAAGTTGACGGCGGCATGAATCCAACTACCATCCCTCTAGCAAAAAGAGCAGGAGCAGATACTTTTTGTGTCGGTTCTTATCTCCAAAAAAGCAAAGATGTCAAAAAATCAATCAAAGAATTAAAAAATGCTCTGCGAAATTAAAAAAATCAAACCCAAAAGCCAGGACCAAAGAGGAGAAATCTTTGAATTCAAAAGCGGCAGTCATGTCCTCGTCCTCAAAAGAAAAAAAGGTTCAATTAGCGGAGCCCATTACCATCTTGGCAAATCTAAATCAAAAAATCCAGAAATCTTTTTTTTGGCTCAAGGTAAAGTTGAATTATATGTCGAAGATATTAAAACCAAAGAAAACAAAACAGAAATTATCGAAGAAAACACACTCATTAAAATTCCTGCTAAAATTTACCATGAAGTCAAGGGATTGACTGATTTTATTTTATTGGAATTAAAAAACCAACCTGACAAATATGACCAAGACACTGTCAGAGATTACCAAAAATGAAAACCATTTACTTTGTCACCGGCAACCAAGGCAAATTCATAGAAGTCAAACAAATCATGAGCCAATTCAACATCAAAGTCAAGCAAATCAAAATAGACAAACCAGAAATCAAATCAAATTCCATCAAAGAGATTGCTGAAGACGCAGCTAAAAACCTCGCCAAAAAATTAAAAAAACCAATTGTCTGTGAAGACACAGGTTTTTTCCTCAAAGCCTATCATAACTTCCCCGGCGCCCATCCAAAATTCATTTACGATGCTATTGGATTAAAAGGTCTCTACACTTTATTAAAAAACAAAAATCGAAATGCCTACTTCATGACCGTCGCCGCTTACTGCACACCAAGTGGAAAACCCAAATCTTTTTCCGGTATTTTCCATGGCCAAGTCTCAAAATCCATCTCTAAAAAAGCCGCCCTTCCCGGTCTTCCTTATGACAAGATTTTTATTCCCCAAGGATATTCCAAAACCTGGGCAGAACTGCCAGAAGCTAAAAACAAAGGCAATCACCGCAAGCAGGCCTTTGAAAAGCTCGCCCGATATCTAAATTGCAGTGGTTAATTTATTAAATCATCTGCAATTTATGATACCAGAATTGCGCCAATACACGCAGAAATCGAAGATTTCTGGTGTCCTAAAAATCTCTGATTTTTATGAAATCAAATAATCAGCGCAATTCTCTGTACTTAAAATGAAACTAGAACAAACAGCCAAAATCATCCGGCAAGACATTATCAGAATGTTAGCTGAAGCAGGTTCTGGTCATTCTGCCGGCTCTTTAGGCATGGCTGATGTCATGACTGCCTTGTATTTCAAAATTCTTAAACACGATCCCAAAAAACCACTGTGGGACCACAGAGACCGTTTAATCCTTTCTAACGGCCATATTGTGCCGGTCAGATATGCCTGCATGGCCAGAACAGGTTATTTTCCAGTCAAAACCTTATCCACTCTCAGAAAATTCAAATCAAAACTCCAAGGACATCCTTCTTTCCATGATCTACCTGCTTTAGAAGCTAGTACTGGCTCTTTAGGACAAGGAGTTAATGTCGCCGTTGGCATGGCTTTGGCAGCTAAATTAGACAAAAAACATCATTTCATTTTTTGCATTACTTCTGATGGCGAACATGATGAAGGTTCAACCTGGGAAGCTGTCAGTGCTGCCCACAAATACAAATTAGACAATCTTATCTTCATTCTCGATAGGAATAAAATCCAAATCAGCGGCCACACAGAAAAAGTATGGCCTTTAGAACCTTTAAAACAAAAATATCAGTCCTTTGGCTGGAAGGTCTTTGAAATCAACGGCCATAATTTCAATCAAATCATCAGCACTGTCAATCAAGCTAAAAAAATCAAAGGTAAACCTAAAATTATTATTGCTCATGTTATTCCTGGCAAAGGCGTCTCTTTTATGGAAGGCAAGCATCAATGGCACGGCAAAGCTCCCCAAGGAGAAGAAGTTACCCAAGCTTTAGAGGAACTCCAATGAAATCAACTCGAGATGGTTTTGGAGAAGCAATTGTCGAATTAGCTAAAAAAAATAAAAATATAGTAGCCTTAACAGCTGATTTAACACCCAGTGTTCGTTTAGCTGAATTTGAAAAGAAATTCCCAAAAAGATTTTTCCAATGCGGAGTTGCCGAAGCCAATATGGTTGGCATGGCTACTGGTCTTGCTCTAGAAGGCAAAATTCCCTTTGCTTCAACTTTTGGTGTTTTCATGCCTAATCGTTGTTTAGACCATATCAGGCAAAGTATCTGCTATAACAATGCTAATGTCAAACTTGTCGCCACCCATTGCGGCCTTATCACTGGCCCAGATGGAGCAACCCATCAGGCCTTAGAAGACATTGCTATCATGCGTGCTTTGCCTAACACTATAGTTATTGTTCCTTGTGATTTCAAAGAAGCTAAACAAGCAGTCAAAGCAGCAGCACAAATCAAAGGCCCGGTTTACATTCGCTTAACCAGACCAAAATCTGAAATCATTTCCAAAGGCAAATTCCAATTAGGAAAAGGCATTGTTCTAAAACCAGGCCAAGACATTTCTATTATTGGCTGTGGCCCTATTTTACATGAAGCCTTGTTAGCTGCTGACATCTTAAAGAAAAAATATAGCATCGAAGTTATTAACCTCCACACTATCAAACCAATCGACAAAAATTTAATCATCAAAACCGCTAAAAAAACCAAAAGAATCATTACTTTAGAAGACCATCAGATCAATGGCGGCCTTGGCAGTGCTGTCGCCGAAGTTCTTTCAGAAAACTATCCCACTAAAATAACTCGTTTGGGCGTCAACAACAGTTTTGGTGAAAGCGGCAAACCAGAAGAACTCTTAAGAAAACACGGCCTTGACCATCAAGCCATCATCAGAGAGGTCAAAAAATGAAACTTTTCTTAGATTCTGCAATTTATGAAGAAGCAGAAGAACTTTATCACGCTGGTGTTTGTGACGGCATCACCATGAATCCTTCTTTAGTCAAAAAAGTAGTTGAGCAAAAGAAAAAAATAAAAATGCTTGATTACATGAAAAAACTTCTCAAATTAGCCCGAGGCACACCAGTCAGCATGGAAGTCATAGAAACAGATTACCCCAGCATGGTTGACCAAGGCAAAAAGATTTACAAAATGTTCAACCCAGTTGCTAAAAATGTTTACATCAAAATTCCAGTCAATCCAGTCTTTGAAAAAAGCAAAGGGCAGGAATTTGACGGCATTAAAGCCATCAAGACCTTAACCAAAGCCAACATTCCAGTCAATTGCACTTTAATCTTCACACCAGAACAAGCTTTATTGGCAGCTAAAGCTGGTGCTGCTTTTGTTTCACCTTTTGCCGGTAGAATCGATGACTACATCAGAAAAAACCACAACATTGACTTTGAAAAAACAGATTATTTCCCTGCTTTAGGCTGGTTTGAAAATGGCCAAGCTTTAGAAGACAATGGTGTCATCTCAGGCATTGATTTAGTCAAACAAATCGTTGAAATCTTCAGAAAACACAACATTCATTCTGAAGTTCTAGCTGCCTCTATCAGAAATGCCAGGCAAGCCCGGGAAGCTGCCTTAGTTGGCGCAGACATCGCCACAGTCCCATACAAAATCTTCAAAGAACTTCTCACCCATTACAAAACACAAGAAGGCATGGCTAAATTCACCGCAGACGCACCCAAAGAATATATTAAATTATTAAAATAATAGTCTTGGGTTGAAACCTACACCATTTATGGTTTACGGCACGAAGTGAAGTAAACCCAGGTAAAGCTTTGCTTTACCGTGGCCAGCGAGCAAATATTCTAATTGTCAAACAACAATGTTAGCCCATTAAGAATTTCCAGTGGTTGGGCTATGCGAGCGAGTAGGTTTCAACCAGAATTTTAATGACCTTTTTCCATTAACTCTTTCAGCATCTTCGCTACTTTCTCACCAGAAGCCTTACCTTTTAATTTTGCCATGGCTTGGCCCATCAAAGCCCCGAATGGAGCGCCTTTATTTTCTTTAATCACTGCCATTAATTCTTCATGCAAATCCTCAGTCTCCAATCCTTCATATTTCTTAATCTCAAATTGATCTTTAGCCATATCAACTAAGACAGACAGAATAATGTCTTTGTGTATCTTGCCTTCATTCAAATACTCAAAAACCTTTTTCAAATCACTATCACTTACTCCCTCAATTTGATAATCTCTTTTTAATTCTGCTAAAGTTCCAGTCAATGTTTCAGCAATAAAACCAGGCTTGATTTTCTTATACTTCTTGACTAATTCTTCAAACAACTCAGCTCTTTCAGAACCAGCTACTAATGGCGCTAAATCCTTGCCCAAACCTAATTTTTCAAATCTTTTTGTTTTTTCTTGGATTAATTCCACTACTTTAATACCTTTCAAATCCGGTTTGACCATAGGAATGTCTGTCTCTGGATACATCCGCGCTGCCCCAGGCAGTGGCCTTAAAAATTTAGAACTAAAATCCGGCTTCACATTCCTGACATGAGGTTTTTCCTTGCCTTTTGTTTCAATCTGCCGTTTAACTTCCTTTTCAATATATTTATGCATCACTCTTAAATCTTGAACACCTTTCATTTCAACTCTTTCATGGTCTTTGATTGAAATATTAACATCTTGTCTGATAGTACCAATCCCTCTCCTCATCTTTCCTGTTGACCTCAATAACATTCCAATTACTTTGGCCGTCTCCTTGACCTCATCAGCTGTTTTCATATCAGGCGCAGTTACAACTTCTAACATTGGAATTCCTAATCTATCTAATCGATAGGTAACTGAATGATCATCTTCAGCCGTCCTCCGAGCTGCATCTTCTTCTAAAATCAAAAAATTAATTCCTATTTTTTTCTTGTTAACTTTAATCCAGCCGTCTTTGCCAATCAAAACCGTTCTTTGAAAACCACTTGTATTAGAACCATCAACCACTGTCTTTCTCATCACCTGCACTTTATCAGGAGTTTCACAATGCATCATCTTTGCTACTGTTAAACCAATCTTCAAAGCATCCTCATTAATCGGATAAGGGGGGGCTTCGTCAAGCTCCACCTCACAATTTACATCATAGTAAGACTCATAAATAAAGTATTTTCCTTTCAACTGTTCATAAAAAGCTGCCACGTCTATCTCACCATGTTCTCCAGGAACAGCTCTAAGGGTTCTCATTATTTTCAAGTCTGGTTTATCATCACGTAAAACAGATGGACAATTACAAAAAAGCTTATGAGAATCTAACTGTTGATGAATCTCAAGACCCGCTTTAAAGCCTAACTTTTTATAATCCATAGCCACTAAAAAACTATTTCTCTTTAAATAATTTTGGAATAATTTGGTTATCCCATTTTCTCAAAAATTTATCCCATTTCTCTCGTGTCGTATATATGCGTATTTTACCATTTTTTCCTTAGAGACAAATGTCTCAGGAGGGTGGTAAAATGAAAAAAAAATTCTTGTTTTTGGTGGTGTTAATGACAGCTTTGTTGAGTAGTATTGGTTTTGCTGCTAGTGCACCAGAAGTTACTATTGTTAATCCAAATGATCTAGCTGAATTTAATTACATACCCATCGATGTTGATGGAACCATAGACGGAGTCCAGATCCAATTGGTTGAAGCCTATGTTTATGACATGGCTGGCGGGCCAGTTGATTACCAGGAACTCAGCTTCCAAAAAAGAGGCCCTGACTATGATTTCTGGGGCAGTGTTGAATTAGTCGCTGGCTGGAACTCAATTAACGTCATTGCCTGGGACAAGTTCAATCAGTTCGGTTCAGATTGGGTAGAAGTTTGCTATGACGATCCAGCTTCACCAAATAATGATTGCATGAGTTAAACTATTTTTATTTTTTTATTAATTCTAAACTTTTTAAATAAGCTTCATCACCATAAATTAAAAAACTATCAATGTGATATGATTGTCTATAATCACTACATCCATGCTTCAATAATCCTTGAATAGGTTCGTTGAAACATAAATAATTTTTAGTTAAAGACAAAGTTATTTGATTACCTTTTTGCCGCAATCTTTTTGCTTTACATCTATCAGGATGAACTTTAGATAACATTAATAAAGATAATGCTCCCACTGCTGCAGCTGCACTATCTTTCGGAACATTAGGTATATTTGGATCTTCAAAATCATAAAAAGGCACAAGATCTTTAGGTAAATTTCTTATAAAGTAATCAGCAACTTTTTCTGCTATTTTTAAAAATTCTTTATCCTTAGTATTTTCATAAGCCAGAGTAAAACCACAAATAGCTCTTGCTTGAGATATAGCATGATGAGATTCATTATCTTGACTTTCATAACCTTGAAGTCCAATTGATTTTTGTAAATTTAAATCATAAGCTTCCCTTACAGAACCGTCTTTTCTTATACAATACCTTAAGGTCTTATCTGTATGTTCAGTAGCAATCTTATAAAAGAGACTGGTTTTGTTATTCTTAGCTGCCCACCACAATAAAGGTAAACCGCCCTGTAAAAACCCAGTAAAAATTCTATTAATAGTTCTTTCATTTGAAGATATTTGTATAAATCCCGGTTCTTTGTAAAACTCACATAAAAACCTAGCTGCCTCTAAAGCCTTTTCTTTATATTCATCCTTCCCAGTCGCTTCAAACAAAGGAACAAAAACATCATAAAAAATAGAACCAATCGCATTGGCATGCCTTGGTAACTCCCTCAAATTAAATTTTTCTGCTCTTTTTTCAATTAATTCCAAAAATTTTTCTTCTTTTGTTATCTTAAAACCGGTCATGTAAATACTATCTATTTTCCCTGCAGTCCAAAAATTTTTTTCAGTTAAAAACCACCTCTCACTGCCCGGCCCAATCACATAAGGACATTTATCTAAAGGAAAAATCCAATTTTTAATTTTATTTTGGATGATGCTTCTTGATAAATTTTCAAAAAAAGCACCAAACCTTTCTTCATCCTCAGCTTCAACTTCCTTATACTTCTCCACCACATAAACAATCCTTTTATTAACTGCCCCATCCAAATGCCAGAACAATTCCTCACCATCCCTAAACCTCTTCTCAGCCTCTTTCTCCAAACATTTCATTACTATTCTATCAATATCTTCAGAAATACCTGGCCTGACAGGAACTTCATGCCTTACTTTTTCAATCAACTCTTCTAGACTATCAGCTTCTAATGGCGCCCTCCCAGTCAATGCTTCATAAAGCACCGCACCCAGAGCATAAACATCAACCCTTGGGTCTGCACTTTCAGGATTATTAAATTTTTCTGGTGGAGCATAAGTCTTTGCTCCCCTCATTCTATTCCAGATTAAACTATCACTAAAACTAATCCCAAAATCAGTTAACCAGGCATAATTATCCTTATCAACAAGTAAATTAGTTGGTTTAACATCGTTATGAGTCACACCCTTGGCATGAATGCCTTTCAATCCTTCAGCATATTGAATTATAATCCTCAATATCGCTTCTTGGCTTTTCCCTGCCATCCATCGATCAAAAGTTGTTCCGTCAACATACTGCGCTGCATAATAAGGAAATTCCATACTGTCATCAGTGTAATTAGCCTCAAAAATTTCTTCCACGTGAGGCACATCTCTAACTCTCGTCAGTAGAATTCTTTCCCGTTCAAATGTTTCTTTTCTGGCCACAATTATCTTAACTTTTCCTTCTCTAAAATCTTGTAACTCATCCTTGGCATAAAAAACAATCCCAGAAGTACCTCTATCAAGAAACCTTTCAAGCCTCCACTTTCTGTTGATTAAATCTCCCACACTAAATTTCATCTTACAGATCCTTCAAATGTCCTAGTTCTATCTCATGTAGAACCATCATCATATTAACCAAACTTCTTAAGAAAAACAATGACTCTAATTCTTTTGACTTGCTTTTCAGCAATTTTTTTTCTAAAGTTTTTTTAAGACGTTTATGTTGTCTTTCCACCTCAATCGCTCTTTTTACTGTTGCATCAAAAGTAAAGTGATAAATTAAATCAAAAAATTTTTCCACTTCTTGATGATATTTTAAAAAATCCCGACTTACTTTTACCTTTTCTTCAGCAATCGTTAAAATCATATTTTTGTATTCATCGCCAACTTGCTCGCATTGGTAAACCTTAAGAAAATTTGTCATTTTTCTGTTATCTGTTTGACCATGTTTGAATAAATCTCTGATACAATAATTAGCCAATCGATTTACTTCTCTGTCTCTTAATTTTGCATTTCTAAGCATTACTCCATCATTTTTTTCTAAGCCAGTACAAGTATCGCTGAATATCCCTTTTAATAAAAGAAACATTCGCCTCAATAATTTGTCAAACTGGCCGTCACCAATATTAGTCACATCTTTAATTACACACCGTGAGTCGCCATGTTCAACAATCTCATAACCAATCAATTGTGGAATAAATTCCTGGACTTCTTCAATGTATTTCGCCTCGCCATAAACCACATCTAACTCATCATAACCTTCTTGGTATAATTTTTTAATACAACGTCTGATTAATGGACTTAAATGAGAAATATCAATCTCTTTTTTACTAAAGGCCATATTTTTCCCGGTCGAGACTAATAAACCCACACTATTCTCCTCAACCTCTAGTTCATCCCCTTTCTTTATCCCATACTTTTTAACCCAATTAGCTGGCAAAGAAACAGTTAAAGTGCTTGGGCCATGCAGCGAAACCTTTCTCTTCATTGAAACACCTCCATTATCCCCTATATAGTGAAAATACTATATATATTTTTCCTGAAGTATAAGCATATAACCACTCATATGTATAATATGATAGTCAAATATATATGGATAACTTACTTTAATTAATATCCTAAAATGGGAAATATTATCAGCTCAAAAATAAATAAGGACAAAATTGTTTATGAAATTGCCTTAACCCCTGACGAAGCCTTGCAATTAAAAGGTCACGTCAATAATATCTACCTCTTTACTGAAAATGTCGCTGAAATAAGAACCAATATTTCTCAAAGAGGTAAAAATGCTGCCACTAAATACTTCCTTATTCCCAGAGAATTGAGAAAAGGATTGGATTTTCGCAGCTCAGTCTCTTGCCAAAAATTCGAAACCAAAGAAAAAACCATCTTTATCTATGTCCTTGATAAATTTACCTTTAATGGAAAATGAGAAATTACATTCAAGTTCATTTCAAATGTCCCCGTTGTCATAACAAACTCTTTTATAAAGACCACCAGTACAAGCTGCTTTGCAAAAATTGCAACCAGTATTTTTCCCAGGATTTGTTTCAATAGGTATATGTTTTATATAAGATTTTTTTCATTTTGGGATAAATTTCAAAAATAAAAGTCACTTTCTTTTTTTTCTTTCCCTAATCAAGACTTTTCTTTATCCCTCTCCAACAATTAAGTTTTAATAAAATTTTTGAAAACTATTATCTCTCATTTGGGGGTGATAGTATGTTATCAAAAAAAAGACAAAAAAACTGTTTAATAAATCAAGAAAGTTACTATACCAGTCTTAGTGGAGAACAGTCATTTTCTCCAGATAAAAGGGGGTGTGGTATGGAATCTACAAAAAAACTTATTTCTCCTCTTCTAGAATTAGGTTTAAACAAATATGAAGCTCGTGTCTACCTCTCTTTAGTCACTGAAGGCACATCCACAGCCAAAAACATTTCCAATGTCACTGGCATTCCTTATGGCAAGGTCTATGAAATCATCAATGCCTTAGGCAATAAGGGCTTCTGCGTCCTTCTTCCTACCAAACCAATGAAATGCAAAGCAGTTTCACCCAAAGAAGCCGTCAAAAAAACCAAAGAAAAAATAGAAGACCGCTTCCAAAAATTAGAAAAACAAATTCATAAAAACATCAACCCTTTATTCGAAAAAACCAAAGAATTCAATGAGCCCCAAGGTGTTTTCTGGGTTGTTAACGGCCGCAGCAACATCATTCAAAAAATTAATGAACTCATCAACAAAGCCCAAAAATATGTCTATATCTTCACTACTGAAAACGGCCTTAAACGTTTCATCATTCATAAAAACGAATTACAAGACGCCAAAAAAAGAAATATCCAAATAAAAATTGCTGGCTGCATCACCAAAGAAAATCAAGAAGACATTCAATCCTTAAAATTCTGTGATTTAAGGCATTCTAATAAAATTCACACTCACCTTGTTTCAATTGATGGCAAAGAATCTTTCATGATTGAAGCCATCCCCGATGATGATAGCATCATCTATGGTCGAGATTTAGGAGTCTGGATTCAAAACCCTTCCTTTACCTCCTTATTGGAAGACTCCTTTCTCACCAAATTCAACCGCTCTAAACCGCAAAAAATAATAAAATGAAAACAGGCATACCTAAATTAGATGGGCTTTTAAACGGTGGAATAAAAGAAAAAAGCAGTGTCCTTTTCTGTGCTGACCCCGGTGTCACCAATCAGGAATTTGCCCAGCAATTGCTTTTTACCTGCCTTCAGGAAGGTCATAAAGGCCTTTATTTTGTCAACAATAAATCACCTCAAATCATTAAAAAAGTTCTTCAAGAATATGGCTGGCATCCAGAAAAATTTGAAAAAACAAAACAACTTTATTTTATTGATGACTTTTCTGCCTTATCTGCACAAACATCTCATGAAACCTTTATCGTCAACCAACCTACTGACTTCAATCAAATAGAAGCTACTCTTCTCTCCGCGTTCCAAAAATTAAAAAATAAAAATATGGTTTTTATTTTTGATTCCCTTTCTTCTTTGATCGATTTAAATGGCACAGACAAAAAAATCTTCAATTACTTAAAAAAATGGCTCAAAGCAGCCCAGGAAAATAACATTACTCCCTTGTTCCTTTTTACCCAATGGCCTTATGGTAAGGCCTTTATCAAGAATATCAGGGAGTTATTTGATTGCATAGTTGATCTCAAAGCAATTGAAAGAAAAATAATTCTCAGAAATTATTTTACTATCTCCAAGGCCAAATGGCTCAAGCAAATCAAACCAGTTGAAATTCCCTTCAAAGTCACCAAACCCGGAGGCATCAAAGTTTACATCCCTAAAATACTTGTCACCGGCCCTTTTAACGCTGGTAAAACTTCATTTGTTCACTCAGCCTCGATTAAAGCGGTCTCTGTTGACCGTTTTGGCACAACTGTTGCTCTTGACCACGGCCATGTCGACTATCATGGTTTTGCTGCTGATTTGTTTGGCACCCCTGGTCAGGAGCGTTTTGATCCTATCTTAAAACATCTCGGTGGAGAATCAATTGGTGTTATCATCGTTGTTGACTCAACTAAGCCAGAAGATTTTGTCCGTGCTAAGCATATGCTTGAATTAACTAAGACTACAGGCTTACCTTCAATCATTGTCGCTAACAAAGCCAACCTCAAAGGCGCCCTTAAACCAGCCGAAATTAGAAGCAAAATGAAACTTTCCAAAGAAATTCCCATTATCCCCCTCGTTGCTCAAAACTTAAATTTAGTCAAGGATGGCAAACCTTGTCAATTAAAAGAACAAGATATCCAAAAAGTCTTGGAAAAATTATTTAAGATGGTGATTTAAAATGGAATATATTTTACAGACTGCCCTTAACCCAGAAGAAATAATCATTTTTTTAATCTTTGCCTGGGCAGCAATACTTTTTATCAAGGTAAGACAGCTAAAAATCAAACAATTAAAAATCATGGGCAGTAGTTATTATGACTTATGGCTGGCCGGAATTATACTATGGACTTTATCAACAGCATGTGATACCATAGATAATTTACAAGGAATGAGAATATTCAATAGTCTCGAACATATTGCTTTTTTCATTGGTAGCATACTCTTTACTCTTGGTTTGTTTTATTCCTATAAAAAATATAAAAATTTAGGAGAGAAAAAATGACCATATCAATGCTTATCTTAAACATTTTGTCTTTTGCCTGCTTATTATTTGCTTTGTTTTTTGCAGTAAAAATGACCAATAAAACCAAAAGGATATCACCGGCCTGGCTGTTGTTTGCGCTTACAGTAATATTCTTAGTAGCATACACCATTACTAATATTATCGAATGCATTACTCCTGTACATTTATTAGGACACACAATGGAGCACATAGAATTTGTTATAGTAGCTACTGCCGGAATACTTTTTGCAACAGCTTGTTTGGTGTTTAAGAACTCCCTCAATAAGCCAATTTAAAAGTGAAATAAAAATGAAAACAAAAAAACTCATTTCAGTCAAATGTCCTCCAGAACTAGAGCCAGTCTTCCTCAAAGCAGAAAAACTAGTTAAAAATTTTTTCTCCAACCAAAAACACGACCCCAACAAAGCCATCCGCACTGTCAGCGGAGATCGCTACATGCTTATCCGTGCCGAAGCCCTGGGCTATCACATCAGGAAATCAGCAGAAAAAATAGTTGGCCGCAATGCTGGTATGTTTATCTTTAATTTTGGCCACGCCATTGGTCAAGCCGAAGCCAGAGGTTTCCATAAAAAATTCAAATTAAAAACACCCAATGAAAAACTTTCAGCTGGTCCAGTCCATTTTAATTATGCTGGTTTTGCTTTTGTCAATTTATTGCCGGGCTGCAATCCCATTCCCAATAATGATTATGTCCTGGTTTATGATCATCCCAACTCTTTTGAAGCCCAAATGCAGTTAAAATTAGAAGGCAAATCAAAAAACTGTGTCTGCCATCTTAATGCTGGTTATTCTTCTGGCTGGTGCTCAGAAAGTTACGGCCTTCACTTAATTGCTAAAGAAGTAACTTGTATGGCTCGTGGTGACAAACAATGCCGCTTTGTCATGGCACCGCCAGACAAAATTATAGAACATATCGAATTTTTCAAGAAAAAATGGGGGTTAAAATAAAATGCCTAACACAAAAAAAGACCAACTTGTTGAAATTCTTCAAACTCTTAAAAAAATCGGAGAAGTCTTAGGCAGTTCTATTATTTCCAGAGACGGACTGACCATTGCTTCTGATCTATCTCAAGACATTGATGAAGAAACTTTTGCTGCCATGTCAGCTGCTATGCAGGGAGCAGCAGAAACAGCTGTAAGCGAGCTTAAGCAGGGAAACCTTAGACAAATCATTGTTGACGCTCAAAAAGGGAAAATCATCACCCTCTCTGCTGGAGAAAGGGCCATTTTGGTTATCTTAGCTAAATCAAAAATCAACCTTGGACTTGTTTTGTTGGAAATGAGCAAAGCTTCTGGTAAAATCTCAGGTGTTTTAGGTGGTTAAAATGAACAAAATAAGATATGGTGGTTTGAATGTAACTCTTGTTCATAATCTAAAGAAGAAGATTCAAGAATTAAATGAAAGCGAGGGAAAACTCAACGCTATGCTCCAGTCTATTGGTGATCATATGAGCATGATGGATAAGGACTTAAACATTCTCTGGGCCAATGAAATTGCCAAGAAAATCTTTGGTAATAATATCATTGGCAAAAAATGTTATAAAGTATATCATGGAAGAAAAAAACCATGTGAACCATATCCCTGCCTTACACTCAAGGCATTTCAGGACGGAAAAATTCATGAACATAATACTCAAGTGATAAGTAAAGACGGGAAGATAATACATTTTCATTGCACCGCCAACGTAGCCTTAAAAGATAAGACAGGGAAACCCAGGGGAGTTATAGAAATTTCCAGAAATGTCACTGAACAAAAAAAAGCACAAGAAAAACTAAAAGAATCCGAAGAAAAATACCGCGCTTTAATTGAAACAACAGATACTAGCTTTGTGATTATTGATGGAAAAGGTATTGTCTTGGATGCAAATCAGGAGTATGTTCATTTAACTGGACATAAAACATTAGATAAGATAAAAGGAAGATGTGTAACAGAATGGACAGCAAAGCATGATCTGGAAAGAAACGCACAAGAAGTAAAGAAGTGTTTTAAAAAAGGTTTTGCAAGAAATCTGGAAATTGATTATGTAGATAAAAAAGGCAATTTTACTCCAATTGAGATTAACGCAACAGTCCTTAAAACAGAAAAAGGAATTATAGTTGTAACGCTGTGTCGTGATATAACAAAAAGAAAAAAAGCAGAACAAAAATTAATCCAACAAAAAAAAGAATACCAAAAAGACACGAAGAAATTGCAAAAGCAATTTAGAGTATCTCTTAGAGACTTGAAAAAGTCTCAAAGACAAATCCAACAGCTCCAAAACCAAATCAAAAAACTCAAGAAAAAGAAATGACAGAAATAAAATCCAACTCAGCCAACCTCCTCATCAGCCCGCCCTTAGCTGGCAAACTTATTTTCCTGGACCAGCAAATCTCCAACTTCTTAAAAAACAAACAACCCTTGCTTTATATCACTACTGACAAATCACCCGAAGACATTAAAAAGCGCTGGTTAAAAAATAAATTCTTTTATGGCTCTTATGAACAATTAAATTTCCTTAAATTTGTTGACGCTTTCTCCTATCAAACCGGCAATCTCACCGACAGCACCAACTCCATTAAAAGAGTTTCTGGCCCGGTCGCTCTTAATGAAATCTCAGTTGCTCTGGCCGAAACACAAAGAGACCTCTACAAAATCAACCCCAACCACCTCGTTATTTTTGATTCCCTCTCCACTTTATTGATGTACACTAACCCGGCAACTGTTGGCCGTTTCACCCAGGTCATCACCGCCAAAATCAAACAAGCTGGTGGAACAATCATCTACACTTTAGAACAAGGCATGCATGACCAAAAAACTATTATTACTATAGAACACCTCATGGATCAAATCATTCAAATCAAGCAGGAAAAAAACAAACATTTCATCAAAACCCAAAACATCGATTGGCAGCCTTTTGATTAAATCTTCCCAAACATTGTCTCAGTTGGATAAACCACCACCCCTTTATCTGTAATCTTATACACTCTAATCTCCTTATCATGATTTGAACCGCGCATCTTACGCACCACAATCCCTGGCACAAACCTGCTCCCCTGCCGAACTAAATACAAAACAACCACACCATCAACAATAAATTCCTCCACTCCATACCTGCTCAGTTTCATTGTTCCTTCCTCTGTCTCAGAAGTCAAAATAGTTGTACACCCCAGAGAAGATAACATATTAGCCAGAGCTGCCAATGCCTCTCTCTTCTCCCTTTCAGTCTTCATCAGCATCGTCAATAAATTAATCGAATCAATCACCACTCTCTTAATCCCCTCTGACTTAACAATCTCTTCAATTTCACCAATCAAATTCAAGACATCAGCATCAACCTTCTGCATAAAATGAGTTACCTTAGCCATTGGCCCGCCGACAATATGGAACTTGCCCATAGCTGAAGCCTTTTTCAAATCAAAACCAAATTTCCCCATATCCTCAATCAACTTCTCTTTGCTCTCTTCAAGAGTCACATACAAACTCGGCTCTCCATAATGCTGAGCACCATTATAAACAAACTGCATTGCAATCGTGCTCTTCCCAGAACCAGCTGGCCCAGACAATAATATATTCCGGCCAGGTAATAACCCTCCTTTTAACATCATATCCATCCCTTCAATCCCAGTTGGAATCTTTATCATCATGCCCTCCTCAAAACATACTGCTTTCGCTTAGTCAAAAATTTATCAACTTCTTTAAACATGTAAAAACCAAGCAAACCAAAAACAAAACCCGAAAGATGAGCCAAAGATTGCTTCAAAGCAAAGCCAAACCCTTCTGCGCCACTAATCAAAGTCAAAATCGGTTTTAAAAAAATAAATACCTTAATCCCAATAATTATCAACCAAACTTTCAGTTTAAACTGCTTGGTTTTAGGTGAAAAATATCCAAAACAACTGTAGATTGCCACCGAAGCCCCTAAAGCCACAAATGGAGAGATAATCCACAAAGGCAAAACCGCCACCAACCCCGCTAAAAAATAATTTATTGAAAAAAACTTAAATCGAGTCTTCAACTCAACCGCAATAAAAGAAACCAAACCCAGTGTGACAATATTCTGAATCAAATGACTCCAGTCCAAATGCGCAAATTGATAAGTTCCAAATCTCCAAAACTCTTCTTTGGCCGAAGGATCCAAACTAAACTCATTTTGGCTTCCTGGAAAAAGAAAAACCACCAAATATATCACCACCATTACTAATATAAATACTCCAAATCTCCAGTCAATCTTAATCTTCTTCACCGCTTGTCAGCCTCCGAAGTATTGTCCTCTTCAACATTTTTTTATTTTTAATAATATAAATCAACAAAAGAAAACCTATTACCACCGCCCCCCAGGACCACAAGCCTATTTCTTCCATTTTTTCCAAACCCTCTTCCGGAATAAACTCTCAAAATCAAATTTCTTCTCATAAACCACCACCGACAAAATAATCAACACCACAACTAAAACTAAAAAACAAATTACCATCATCAATAAATCATGCTGCAAACTACCAAACCCCACACCTTGCAGAGCTTTCCGCAGCAGACTCTCCCCAATCACAAAAGGATTATACCCAACCACATTACGCAAAAAACCAGCTGCACTTTCAATTGGAATCAGAGTATTGGAAAAAAACACCAGCACACTGCTCACTCCCACCCCTAACAAAACATTGCTCTGTTCATTTTTAGTCAAGAAACCAATCACTAGACCCAATAAAACAAAAACTCCAGCAATCAACACCAGCAAACCCACAAAAGCCATATTAATAAAAATATCAAAAACAAAACGGGCAATCAAAACAAAGACAAAAATATCCACTAACACAATCATTAAATTAGTTACAAAATAAGACAAAATAAAACCTAATCCCCACCCCCTACTTAACCAGTTTCTAAAAAAAGAACGATTCTTCTTTTCCATAATAATCAAAGAGGACGATAACAAGACCGAAACAAAAACCACCATCAACAGAACCAACGAAGGAAAAATATACCCAAGATAAGTCTTCTCCACTGACACCGGCTCTATCTTCGTTCTGATCGGCTCTACAATTTTATCAGCCCGCGTCACTTTCAAATTACTCACTGCAATATAAAGCCCGTCAACCAAACCATCAACTGCTTCTAAATTATCCCTCAACCCCCCTAACAAAACCAATAATTCACCATTCTTCCGAACCACAATTTCAAAATTCTTCTCCAATTCATTAAAATCATCCCGAACTTCCACCAGCATACTATCTAGTTCACTCAAACTACTAACCCCATCATTATCCTTAGCCAATTCTTCAATCTCACCCAACTTAACATTTAATTGACTTATCTGCGCACTTACACTTGAATTCACCCCTAAAACACTTTCCATCTGACTCAAAGCCGACCTCCCTTCAGCCACCGCACTCTCAATATTTTGAAAATCACTTTCAAACGACTGCTTAATTTTTCCCTCTAAAACCAAAGACTTGTCAACACTCCCTCTGGCCTTGACTAAATTCAAAACCGCCATATTCCGCGCCATCTCCTTAGATAACAAAACCGCATTATCTTCCTGTTCCAGCACCTCATCCATATATTCCTGCAGCTCCAAAGATTTCCTTTCTGCAATACTTAGCCGTCCTAATAAATCACTAGTCATTCCAGCTGAAAGCTGCTGTGAAGACAAAGAAAATATATTGGACAAACTATCCAGCACCAGCCAGACTAGATTAACCCGGGAATTATCAGCATAAAAAACAACCTCGCTTAATTCATCCCCCTCCAATGTAATCTCAACAGGCATCACCACACAAATATGAGTAGAATAACCCTTAACTGCATCAACACACTCTCCTAAAGAACTAAATTCAATTACCATAAAATTATCATTTAAATTATCAAGAATACTTGCTTTCACTCCGTCATAATTCTCACTAAAGACCCCCACCCTGATAGTATAATCTTTACTATTGTTAAAAGCAAAACCCAGTAGCAAAGTCAAAAGCAAAGGCCCCAACAATATCGACAAGACAAAAAACTTAGACGTCCAGATTAATTTAAAATTCTTCTCAATCAACTTCAACAATTTCAAAAAATTCATCTGAAAACCCCTTTTTTCAATTCATACACCTTATCACAATTCCTCTTCAAATCCTTAGGAAAATGAGAAGTCACCACCACTGTAATCCCCTTCTTCTTTATCCTCCTAACCAACTTCCAAACTTCCTGTTGATTATCCCTGTCCAAATGAGCTGTCGGCTCGTCTAAAAAAACAACAGCTGGCTCATGCACCAGACTACAGGCAATATCCAGCCTCTTCTGCATCCCTGCTGACAAATTCCCAGCCAGCACCTCACCCTTTCCCACTAAATTGACCGTAGCTAATATCTTCTTAATCCGAGAATCAATCTCCCCCTTCCTCAAACCATGCATCACTGCATAAAAATCCAGATTCTCATGCACACTCAAATCATCATAAAACGAACCTTCTTGACAGGAAAAACCAATATGGTTGTAAAAATCATAAAATCCCCTCGCCTTCTTCAAATTATATTTCTCCTTCTTAAATTTATAATATATCTCCCCATCATCCAAATCACTAAATCCAATCAATAACTTAAGCAGAGTCGTCTTCCCAGCTCCGCTCTCCCCCTTCACACCTATTAAATCTCCTTTTCTAATCTTAAAACTAATATTTTTCAGAACTTTATTCTCTCCAAACCTTTTTTTAACGTTTCTCAGTTCAATAATTGACATTTCCCCCTCACCCAAATAAATTCCAGTCAAACTTATAACTATATTTTATTCCCTCAAAAGGGAGAATACATCTTTCCCAAAAGAAAAAGACAATTTTTACCCGCCCAAAGTATCAAAAAAATGTTTATGTAATTTCTCGTGTTTTTTAACCTATAATCAAATTCGTGAGGAGGGTTTGACTATTACTCAAAATAACTTTTTAAAAAAAGGTGGTGTGATCATGAATAAAAAAATAATCTTCTTATTAATCTCGATAATGTTGTTTGCCATTCTAAGTGTAGCAGCATTAGCTCTTAGTACTGTCACCCTGAACACACCCCTCTCCAACACCTTTATCACTGGAAATTACACCCTTAATGCCACTACTGATGACAGCAACACCACTAATGTCTCTTTTTATTATTACAATGGCAGCATCACTCTCATTGGTTCTAACACTACCAACAGCACCAGCTACACCTTTGTTTGGGATACTTCTACTGTCACAGATGCTATGTATAATATTTCTGCTAATGCCACCAATGCCTCAAATGCCAACGCTACTGTCATGAATTACAATATCACTGTTGATAATACTTATCCTACCATCTCTGTCTACGCTCCTACTGACAGTGGTTACATTGCTGACGCCACCACTACTTTATTCAATATCTCCTTAACAGAACAAAATCTGGACTTGACTAAAAATGTCACTATTTATTTCAAAAATAGTGGAGCAGGAACTTTCAATAGTGATACCCTCCAATGTACTGGCACTGCCCCTAATTATTGGTGCAGTAAAACAATCAACCTAGATGCTTATGTTGGTGACGCCAGCACTTTACAATTTTTCTTCAACACTACAGATAAAGCCGGCCTCAATAACACTAATGGAACCAGCAGCTCCCCTTTAACAGCTACAATTGATGAAACAGCCCCAGTCATTACTGCCTTAAATGCTCCATCAGATGCCTCCTGGGCAACTAATAAAACAATCATGTTTAATTTTACAGCTGAAGATACTAATCCTGATACCTGTGCCTTGTACCACAATGAGACGTCTTGGCATGAAAACCTAACTATGAGCTGGACTAACAATACTGCAACTAACTTTACTAATGTCACTTTTACTTCAGATGGTTACTACAAATGGAATGTCCTCTGTAACGACTCTGCCGGCAACACTGCCTGGTACTTATCTAACTTCACCTTAAACATCGACACCTCAGCACCAACCGCCACCTTAGACGCTCCATCTAATAGCACCTGGGATGCTGACGGAACTGTCACCATCAGCTACACCCCAACTGACACCAACCTCGCTAATTGTACTCTCTACCACAATTTCACCGGCACTTGGACAGCCAATGAAACCAATAACTCTCTAACTTCAGGAGTCCAAATCAACAACACCTTTGCCCTCTCAGACGGCTATTACATGTGGAATGTCATGTGTAATGACTCAGCTGGCAACAGCGCTTTTAACAGCTCAGGCAATTTCACCATTAATGTTGATAACACTGACCCAGTTGTCAATACTATAGATAATTATGCTAACAATACTTGGGCCACCTCCAAAACCTTGACTTTTGGAGTTAATGCCACTGACATTAATCCTGCTAATTGCACCCTTTACCATAACATCTCAGGCACTTGGACAGCTAACCAAACCATTGTTTGGACTTCCCAAGATGACACCAATTTCTCTGCACTCACCATTGCTGCAGATACCACTTTCATGTGGAATGTCATGTGTAATGATTCTGCTGGTCAGCAAACATGGTTCTCATCAAATTATACCATCAATGTTGATTCAGCAAATCCTTCAATCGCACTAAACTCTCCTGCTACCAACACTTGGGACAATGATGGTTCCATCCTCTTTAGTTACACTCCAACCGACACCAATCTCCAAACCTGTATCCTCTACCACAATGCCACTGGCTCCTGGGCCGCTAATAATACCAATACCTCCTTAGCGTCAGGCGTCCAGATCAATAACTCCTGGTCTCTTTCAGATGGCTACTACAGCTGGAATGCTCTCTGTAACGATAGTGCTGGTAACACTGCTTGGGCAGCTGCTAACTTCACCATTAATGTCGACACCTCAGCCCCAACAGTAACAATGGACGTCCCTGCTACCAACACTTGGGACACCGATGGCACCATAACTATCAGCTACACACCAACTGACACCAATATTGCTAACTGCACCCTTTACCATAACATCTCAGGCACCTGGACAGCCAACCAAACTAATACCTCTTTAACCTCTGGTGTCCAGGTTAATAATACATTTGCAGTCTCAGATGGTTATTATATGTGGAACGTCCTTTGTAATGACAGCGCTGACAACAGCGCCTTCAACAGTACTGGTAATTTTACTATCAATGTTGATTCCTCATCACCAACTGCCACTTTAGATGCTCCCTCAACCGGAACTTGGGACACCGATGGCACCATAACCATCAGTTACACCCCAACCGACACCAACATCGATGCTTGTACTCTTTATGCCAATTTCTCTGGTTCCTGGACAATGAATCAAACCAACACTTCCTTGACTTCAGGCACCCAAGTCAATAATACCTTCTCTTTATCAGACGGCTATTATGAATGGAATACTCTCTGTAACGACTCAGCTGGCAATAGCGCTCTCAACAGCACTGCTAATTATACCATTAACATTGATTCGACCAACCCTAACATCAAAGTTTATGCCCCAGCCATCAGCGGTTACATAGCCGATGCCACCACTACCTTATTCAACATCTCCTTAACAGAACAAAACCTCAACGACTCCATCAATGTTACAGTTTATTACAAAGACAGTGGAGCTGGTGCTTACACTGCTGCAACTTTAGGTTGCACAGGCACTGCCCCAAATCACTGGTGCAGCAGCACCATAAACTTAGATGCTCATGTTGGCGATGGCTCAACTTTGCAGTTCTTTTTCAACACTACAGACAAAGCTGGTTTAACCACAACCAATGGCTCTAGCGCCTCACCTTTGTCAGCTACAGTTGACGAAACATCTCCTGTTGTCAACACTATAAATAATTATGTCAACAACTCTTGGCAAACTACTAATACTTTAACCTTCGGCTTTAATGTCACTGATACCAACATAGACACCTGTGTACTCTACCATAATGACTCAGGAACTTGGAATGCCAATGTTTCTATCTCATCTATCACATCTCAAGCCAATACCAGTTTTAGTGAAACTACAATCTTACCTAATAGTTTTTACAAATGGAATGTCCTCTGTAACGACTCTGCCGGCAACACTGCCTGGTACTCATCTAACTTCACCTTAAACATCGACACCTCAGCACCAACCGCTACTTTAGATGCTCCAGCTTCAGCTTCTTGGGATACTGATGGAACTGTCACCCTTAGCTATACTCCAATTGATACTAATATTGGTAATTGTACTCTCTACCACAACTTCACCGGCACTTGGACTTCCAATGAAACAAACAATTCTCTAACCTCTGGTGTCCAAATCAACAACACCTTTGCCCTCTCAGACGGTTATTACATGTGGAATGTCATGTGTAATGACTCAGCTGGCAACAGTGCTTTCAACAGCACTGCAAATTTTACCATTAATGTTGATACCAATAACCTCGCTGTCAATACCCTAAATAATTATGCTAACAATACTTGGATAACAACCAAAACCGCCACGTTCGGTTTTAATGCTACTGACACCAATCTCCAAACCTGCGTCCTTTATCACAACGCTTCAGGTTCATGGGCAGCTAATGTCAGTACTTCAAGCATTACATCACAGGCCAATACAAACTTCTCTTCAATCACCTTTGGCTCAGATACCACTATCATCTGGAATGTCCTCTGTAACGACTCTGCCGGCAACACTGCCTGGTACTCCAGCAACTTTACCTTAAATATCGACTCCACAGTCCCAACTGTCACCTTAGATGTCCCAGCTGACACTTCTTGGGATTCTGACGGCACGGTCTTATTCAGCTACACTCCAACCGACACTAATCTCCAAACCTGTATCTTATACCACAATGCCACTGGCTCCTGGGCAGCTAATAATACCAACACCTCCTTAACGTCAGGCGTCCAGATCAATAACTCCTGGGCATTAACAGATGGACCATATCAATGGAATGCTTATTGTAACGACTCTGCTGGTAACACTGCTTGGGCCGCAGCTAATTATACTTTTAGTGTGGATACTGATGGCTTAACTGTCAACACCCTCAATAATTATGCTGACGATGCTTGGTCTGATTCCAACACCATCACTTTTGGCTTTAATGCCACTGACTCTAATCCAGGAACCTGTGCCCTCTATCACAACGCTTCAGGATGGGCAGAAAACATCACTACTTCCTGGACTTCAAATGCAGACACCAACCTTTCTTCAATTACCTTAGCAGACGGCCATTATATCTGGAACGTCCTCTGTAATGATACTGCTGGCAATACAGATTGGTTTACCACTAACTACACTTTACATGTAGATTCAGCTAATCCTTCAACCACTTTAGATTACCCAGTTAATAACGCCAGACTTAATACTTCTACAGTAACATTCAGCTATACTCCAACTGATATCAATATTGATACCTGCATCCTTTACCATAACTTTTCAACAGCCTGGGCTGCCAATGAGACTAACTCTTCATTAACTTCAGGCGTCCAAGTCAACAACACCTTTACCCTCGCAGACGGCACTTACATTTGGAATGCTTGGTGTAATGATTCAGCTAACCATGGAGTATTCAATGGCACTAATTTTACTGTAACAATCGATGCCACTATTCCAACCTTGTCTAGCTGGATTTATTCCGAATCAACCCAAATAATAACTCTAACTTTCAGCGAAACAATGGATGCCAGTTCAATCGACGTTTCCAAAATCAATCTCACTAATTCAGACAATAGCGACAGGGTCAATCTTCTTGGAGCCACAGCCAGTACCACTAATTCAACAAGCATCACTATCACTGTGACCAATGGCCAGGCAACTTCGATTGTTGCCCTGACCGCAACCAGAAACATCACACTTGAACCAGCAGCAATCAAAGATTTAGCAGCTAACCCAATTGCTCTCACTAATATTGCAGTTGGAACTTACACTTCATCTGACACCACCGTACCTACAGTCACTTTCACCGCACCAAATGGAACTGTTACTAGCGCCACACAGATTATTAATGTCACCACTAACGAAAATGCCACTTGTAAATTTGATGAAGCAGACCAGGCTTACAACACTATGACTTACACTATGACTGGCTCAGCCACAGATCACAACTATACTATGGCCAGTCTATCAGATGGAGACTATAATTACTATGTCCGTTGTAATGATACTGCTGGTAATGTTATGACAACTTCAGCTGCTATCGCCTTCACTGTCAATGCTGTTGATGAAACACCACCTTCAATTACTGGAACTTCCCCTGCTGGTTTAATCACTGATGATACACCAGAATTACTCATTAACTCTAGTGAAAACTCCACCTGTAAATTTGGCACTGCTGACGTTGCTTATGGCAGCATGACTTATACCATGACTGCTGATGGAGCTGGCACAAGCCACAACTATACTTTTGCCTCAGCCTTGACAGACAGCGACCTCAATGGTGACTACGTCTACTATGTCCGCTGCCAAGATATCAGCAGCAATGCTATGACTACCTCATCATTCATCTCTTTTGTCTTGGACACAGACGGCAACTACAATTATACACAATGGCTCTATCCAATTTGGGATACTCTCTGGCTGCCAGACACCAGCATCTTGAATATCATGGGCTACACAGACTACAACCTCTCCTACATGCTCAATAATAGCAGATTCCTGCACAATAATTCCTATACTAATGTCTATTACTACAATGGTTCGCATTGGGCAGGCTATAACACTGCTGTGGGTCAATCAGGCAGCGATTTGCAGTATGTCAACAACACTAACGACAAACCATATTGGATGAAACTAAACAGCACAGTGGTTTCAATCAAAACCAGATTCCAAATTTAATTGTTGAAACTTGTTTCAACCTTGAAAATCGCAAGGTAATTTTCATTGTTTTTATTTTTTTATTTTAGGGGTGCACAAACATGACTAGAAAACTATTATTATATCCGCTCATCCTCATCCTTACTCTTTCCCTAGCTCAGGCCATACCTAGTAGTTGGTATGGTTATGTTACTTTAGACGCCTCTACAGCAGCTGACAATGCTGTTGTTGACGCCTATATTAATAGCGCTATTGCTGGTTCAACTACAGTTGGCGCTGTCCAAAGCAATGGTTATTATCTTGTTCACGTCACTGGCAATGCTGGTGATAGTATCTCCTTTAAAATTTACGGCAATAATGTCACAGAAGCAGCCCAAACCTGGGCAGCTGGCTTCCAGCATCCTTTTTTTAATCTGACTGCCACTAGTGCTGCCAATGGCGCTGCTTGTCCTACTTATACTGGCTACACTTCTGGAAACAATGTTGCCAATCTTGGTTGCGCTGGAGGTTATTGCGTCCATAATCTTTGTAGAGCAACTTCAACTCATTGTGGTGATGGGCATTGCGATACTGGTGAAACCTGCTCTTCTTGTTCATCTGACTGCGGTTCTTGCGACGATGGAGGAGGAGGTGGCGGAGGTGGAAGCTCTTCTTCAACTACAACCACCACTACTGAAACAGAAGAAGAAACACCTTCCTTAGAAACAATTCCAGAAATTCCATTAGATACAGACGGAGACGGTTATATTGATTCAGAAGATGCCTTCCCTAATGACTCAAGCGAATGGCAGGATTCAGATGGAGATGGCACTGGAGATAATTCAGATTCAGACGATGATAACGATGGTTATAGCGATCTAGATGAATTAGCAGCTGGCACCGATCCCTTAAATGTTAATTCTGTACCTCAACCAAAAGTAACACCTCAAGAAGAGCCAGTCCAAGAGATTGAAGAAGTTCAGGCTGGAAAACCAGTTACCTTAGCTGCCGATCTTTTCTTAATTATCAGTCTTTTTGTCATCGCTGTTGTCGTCCTCTACTCAGTCCTTAAAAAGAAGAAAATAAAATAATGAAAATCAAAGATTTTCAGTATGCCAAAAATCAGGAGGATTTTTAAGCATGAAGAGATTAATTGTTTTTTTGATTATTCTTTTAGCACTGCCTTTAGCTTCAGCCTTCCAAATTTACACCCAACCTCAAGAAATTAAGTTTGAAAACATCCTTATTAATGGCTACACTGAAAAAACCATCACTGTTTTTACTGATTCTCCAGAAAACATTGATGTTAGTTTAATGGCTTCAGGCATCTTCGAAAACTGGATTACTGTTGAACCAATCAATCTTAAAATCAACGCTAACAACCCTGGCAAATTTAAAATCAAGATTCAGCCTCAAACCGACCGGCTTGGTACTTATCAAGGCATGATTATTATTAACGCCATTTACACCGGTAATCAATTAACCTCAGCTATTACCTCTGCCACTAATTTTAATTTTGAGATTACTTTGACTGAAAAAGAAATCATCCAAGCCAAGATTAATGACATTATTGTCAATAATGTTGAACTTAATCAACCTATCATTACTAAAATGTATCTCCTTAACAACGGTAATAAAGAAGTCAACCTGCTTTTTGAAATAGATTTGTTGGATCAAAATCAAAATCACCTTAAATCAATCTCTGAAACTATCGCTGTTCCTCCTTCAACTGATGAAAGAGAAGCCACCTTTACTTTTGATAACGACCTTCCTGTCGGAAACTATTACCTCACTGGCAAGGTTCTGTTGAATGATTATCTTGTCAGCCAGCAAACAGCTCCTTTCAAAATCGTCGAACCAGGCAATCTCCCTCAAGAACAGCAACCCATTACCCAAGTCAAAGAAGCTATCCCTCTTTCCACTGCCCCAACCATGATAGTTTTCTTATTTATTGTTCTCATCGTTGCTTATTTTGGCATCAAAAGAAAAAGAGAATCAAAGACAAAAAACAAAAAGAAATAAATATCACTTCTTTTAATTTACTTCTATGTTAAAAATCTCAGACATCACCATAGAAAAACTAGAAAACAATGAATTAAAAGACATTCTCCCGGAATTCTATGAACTAAAAGATGTTATTGAAAACAATGAAGCTCATGTTAACGACTCTGTTTTTAACCACTCTGTTAATTATATCAAAAAACTCCAAGAGTTCATCCCCACATTAAATAAAAAAATCCAAAAATATCTTGATCAAAAAATTGACAATCACACAAAAAAAGAACTTTTAATCATCGTCGCTCTCTTCCATGATATCGCTAAAGGAGAAACTATGGCAGAAAAAAATGGAGAAACTTTTTGCCCAGAACATGAACTCCAAGGTTCAATCAAAGTTAAACCAATTTTAGAGCGCTTTGATTTAACTCCAAAACAAAAAGATTATATCCTTGACACAATCAAAAACCATGGCCACCCTCATGTCGCAGTTATGTCAGATGCCCCAGAAGAAAACTTGAAAAAATTCGTTGAAAACTTTTCCAATAATTACATCGAACTCATTATCCTGGCCATATCAGACACCATGGCTTCCCAATTAGATCAAAGTAATCCTCCAGAATATCAAAAAAGAATCAATCTTTTCCAGAAATACTTACTCTAAATAATCTTCTTCAAACTCAATCCTTTTGTTAATCTCTCCTCGTAAATTCTCAGTTAACATCTTCTTGGCATCTTTCTTGTAATTGCTCAATAACCAAGCTAATTTAATAAAAGCAGTCTCTGGCAGCATATCTTCGCAAAACACACACCCAATCTCTGACAAACGCCTCAAATTAACATAAACATTTGGATGAACCCTGCCAAACAAACATTGAGAACTAATTGCTACAATCCCACCCTTTTTAATAAATTTCTTCAATGTCTCATAATTCTTCAAATTTTCCTTGCCTAAATTAGTTGGCAGATGTCCTAATCCAGTTGCCTCAAACACAATTGCCTTGTAATTCTTAGCCAAAAACTCAAACAATGAATGTTTCATATTCGTATGCGTCTTCAGCAATATTACATTATCATCAAATTTATCCTTAATCACCACTTTATCCTTTGATTTCTTCAAATAATCTTTTTTCAAAAACTCAACTTTCCCTGTTTTGTATCCAACCAAAGCAATTGGCCCGTCATTAATCACTTTAAAAGCATCTCTTCTGCTGGTATGCATCTTCCGTGTTTTAGTCGGAGAAAGAATCGCACACTTATCATCTTCACTTGTTGCATGCATGCACAAAGCCACACCAGCAAAATCACTTTCAACAATAAACTTAGCCGCACAAATCAGGTTTATAGAACCGTCTGAACTGCCTCTGTCAGAAGAACGCTGCGACCCGACTAATAACACTGGAATATTGATTTTCTCTAGCATAAAAGCCAAAGCCGCTGATGTATGAGTCAGCGTATCTGTTCCATGGCCAATAATTATGCCGTCAACCTTATCAGCGTGCTTCTTTACAGTTGCTGCAATTTTTTGATAGTCTGAGAACATCATATCCTCAGACATCATATTAGCTATTAATTCAGTTTTGATATTAGCAATTTTGCCTAATTCAGGAATTAATTCTAATAATTCAGCTGGACTAAACTTGGCAATTACTCCGCCAGTTGTATAATCAACTTTAGAAGCAATCGTCCCTCCAGTCCCCAGGATTATGATTGTCGGCAGGCCTTTCTTGATTTTAACTTCTTTCTTTTTCCCTTTTTTCTCTTTATGTTCCTCAACCACTTTCATGTTCCTGATTTTATGCTTGTCAATACCCACATTATAGCCATTATCTAATTTAACTACTACAATATCAGTCTCAGAACTCGGCATCAGCACTCCTTCAATGGTTTCTTTCTCTGTCCTAACTTTAACTCTATCTCCTTCTTTAATCATGTAAAGTCCACTGTAGGAGCTTCTTCAGCCCCTTCTTCAGCTTCGAAAAAGTTTCTTTTGTCAAAACCAAACATTGAAGCAATCATGCTTTTTGGGAAAACTCTAATCATTTTATTGTAGCTACCCACTTTCTCATTATATCTGTTCCTTGCTACATTAATTCTATTCTCAGTGCCGGCTAATTCATCTTGCAAAGCCAAGAAATTCTGTGTTGCTTTTAATTCAGGATACCTTTCAACATTAATATTCAATGCTCTAAAACTTCCTAAAACACCTTCCATTTGATTAGCAGCTGCTAATTTGCCTTCCTGAGTTGTAGCTGTATTCCAGCTTGCCTTAGCTGCAACAGCACCGGTTCTTACTTCAGCAATTTTTGTTTGAGTTTCCTTTTCAAAATCAACTGCTCCTTCCACAGTTGCTACTAAATTTGGAATTAAATCAATTCTTCTCTGATAAGAAGATTCAACATCTGCCCAGGAATTGTCAACAGTAACATCAGCTTTGACTAAACCATTATAACTTCCTACCACCCAAAATACAATCAATAATAAAATACCAACTGGAATAATCCAGTTCAAATGTTTTTTCCAATTTTTTCTTGCCATTTAGACCACCTTTCTCTTGAATATTCAAATTTGATTTATAAAACTTACCACCTTCCACCAGCGCCACCGCCGCCACTTAAGCCGCCGCCAAAACCTCCAAAACCACCGCCACCTCTGCCGCGGCCTCCACCAAAACCAGGGATAAAGAAAAATCCTCCGCCTCTCCCGCCAGATAGGAATAGATATATCACAAAAAAGATCAGGGCTATAATGTAGCTCCAAAAGATAAGCAAAAGAATAGCCACTACTGCCCCTACACCTAATTTAACTCCCCACTTTACTTTTTTATTTTTTGTTTTCTTGGTTATCGCGCCTACAATTCCTCCCACAACTAGAGCTATTATAAAAATAAGATAAATATAATCCCACTCACTTTTTGATTCAAAATCATCACTGGAATACTTGCTGATAACTTCTTCCTCACCAGAAATAACTGCATTGATATCAACTAAAGCTTCGTAAATACCTTTACCATAATCACCTGCTTGAAAATTAGGGACCAATCTATTTCTCCCAACTCTTCCAGCCATAGCATCTGTAATCAAACCTTCCAGACCATAACCAACTTCAATTCTCCATTCCCTTTCTTCAACTGCAACTAAAATCAACAAACCATTGTCAACATCTTCCTTACCAATACCCCATTCTTCAAAAACTTCAACCGCATAAGTTTCCCTGTCTAAACCCCCTAAACTCTCGACAGTCAAAACCGCTATTTCAGCAGTTGTCTCTTGTTCAATCTGCCCTGCCAAAGCCTCAATCTGAGCTTTATATTCCGGAGAAATCACTTCACCATAATCAGAAACATAACCCAAAGGCTTAGGATAATCCACTGCAGAAACTAAGCTAACTAATAACAACAGAACAATTAACCACACATATCTTTTCATACCTAAAATCAATTAGAAATAGTATTTAAATTTTCCTAACTATCCCTTTATTAGCATCAACTTCTATCATATCACCATCATTAAACACTTTAGTTGCCTTTTTCAAGCCAATAATACAGGGTTTCCCCATCTCACGGGAAACAATTGCCGCGTGGCAGGTAATTCCGCCTTCATCTGTTAAAAAAGCAGCTGCTTTCCCCATAATTGGCATATAATTTGGAGTAGTTGAATTAGCAATCAATATATCACCTTTCTCTAACTTATGAAATTCATTAACATTAGTTACAACCTTAGCCACTCCCTTCACAAAACCACCGTTGGCAGCCGTCCCTTTCAAAAAATCTGTTTCCACTTTTTCTTCACCTGCAAATTCTTTGTAAAATGCTAATAAATACTTTAATTCTCTTCCAGAGAAAAAATAATATTCATCATTTAAATTAATACAAGCAAAACCATTTTCTCTCCTGTCTTTAATCTCTTCTTTAGTAATCGGCATTACCTTTTTATCTATCATTTCTTTCACTTCATTATGGGTCATAAAAGTAATATCTTCATAAGTTAGTCCAAATTTCTTAGCCAACTTCTCCAACGTCGGTTTTAAGACAGCTCCAGCATAGGCGTTTGATTCTGCTATATGCGTTCTTAAGAAGATCAAATATCTTAAAATCCAGATAGCTTCTTCAATGTTTGATTCTTCTTGTTCTTTTGTTTCAATGTCTAAACTTTCTTTTAACTCTTCCATAAAATCATCATAGCTGAGGCAATCTCCTTGAAAATGGAAGATTTTTATCCATGAAAATTCTTTAAGAAATTTGTTTATCATCTCAAATATTTCTGGATATTCTTTTATTTTGTCGAAATCAGATTTTCTTATTGATTCTTCTTTAATCTTCTTTTTAATCTCGTTGAGTTCAATATTATACTTAGAAATAAAATTTTTTTTAAGTGGTTTTTCAATAGCTTCTTTTACAATTCTTTCCAACACTTCAGCTGCATTATAAACCCACCTAAAATGTGCAATCATTCCGTAAAATCTATCAAAGAAAAGTTTGATTGAATTAAAATCATTTTTATCCAAACTGTCTGCATAATTTCTTATGTGGTCGCATTCTTTCTCCATTCTTACTGCTAATTTTTTAAGGTAATCTTTATCTGTCTTGTATTTTTGCAATAAGAACTTATTGATTCTTGTATGTTCTTTCATATCCACCATTAGTTTATTTTGAAAGAACGCAAATCCATTTATCTTGAATGGAGATTGAAGCGCCCCACTAAAATATTTATTTACAGAGGAAGTTCCACCATCCCAGTCAATTACCGGAGATCCTGGTCTCTCTATCACAATGTACCATTTTCTCCTGGCAATGTCTTTAGCAATTTCTTTTATTTGGTTGATTTCCATCTTTTACCTCGCCAAATCTTCAACATCTAGTTCTTTTAGTCGATTGAGAGACATGATTGTGAAAAAATAGGGGCCGTTATTTTAGTCAACCTCTAAATTTCTTCTTTCTTTAAGCGCGTATTCAATCACTTTCTTCAAATAATATGCCACTTCTTTTGCATATATCTCATCGTCCCCATCTTCTGGTGTTTCAAAACGAAAGCGACCAGGAGCACATTCCTCAAGTTTTACTAGGGGGTCAAAATTAGGATTTGTTTCTTCTTTAGGTACAAATCCCCCTACAAAGTCATCTAATTCTCTTAAAACCACTTCAAGTTTGAGGTTATCGTAACTCACTTTGTGTGGGTTACTCTCGTAAAATAATGTATCATGTACGGTTGGACAATTTCCTCTAAGTTGTTTTTCCAATATATAATCCAAGCTACACTTTGGGGTGCCATCCTCCCATGAACTTCCTTCCACTTTTATATTGAATCCCATCTTTTACCTCACCAAATCTTCAACATCTAGTTCTCTACTCCCTGCTGCAGTTTCCAAATGTGCTTCTAAAACTGTTCCTGATCTCATGTCCTGTCTTACAGTAACCTGATACCCATCACCTCCTGGGAAAAAGCATCCTTCAGTTCCTGCTATCTCAAGAAAACTTTCAGCAGGATTACCTTTTGGTTTAACTAATTCCAAAAGAGACAAAGATATAGTTGGTTCATGACCATATGCTACCACCACTAGATCATTTCCTTCTTCGATTCTGTTTTCTACCGCATTTTTCACTTCATCTCTAACTATTTTAGCAACCCCAACAGAACATATTTTAAGAGTTTCATAATACTCTCGCACTTCATAACTTTCTTTCGGATCAACAGCACCAAAATGTCTGTTGAATCTTACTTCACAAGACTTACTATCTCCTAATTCTTTTCTCAAAGTTCTAATTTCATCCGGAACAACAAATTCATCTAATACTCCTGAGCTTAAATAAGCGGCCTTCCCAAAACCAACTCCTAATAAGTATGCCTTTATAGCTTTTATTGTCCCTGTAGAGCTAGAATGATACCCCTGAAAATCTGCCATATCTGCGCTAGAAAATTCTTGTAATGCTTTTAACCCAGTAGCATAGGATTTAGCAATTCCTTCCGGTGTGGGAACTTTATTCCCATGGGCATCTTTAATACTATCTTGATGTCTATATATTTCAATTCGTGTTGTCATTATATCTTTCATTTTGATTACCTCATAATTATTACTTGTCAGTGAGTTCCTTAACACTATTTAAACATTAACTCTCCTTTTTAGGAGAGTTTAAATATAACCTCTGCTTAATAATTAAGATGGACGTCAAACCTTTCGAAGACATTGGCCTTACCAATGCTGAAATCAAAGTATATCTCACTCTCTTAGAATTAGGCTCCACTAAAGTTGGCCCTATTATTGAAAAATCAGATTTACAAAGCTCAGTAGTCCACAACAATCTCCACAAACTCATTGATAAAGGTCTTATTAGCTATATTAAAAAAGGCAAAATTAAGCATTATAAGGCTACTGATCCTAGTCATTTCTTTGACTTCATTGAAGAGAAAAAAAAGAACTTTGAAAAAATAATGCCTCAATTACTTCTTAAACAAAAACTAGCCAAAGAAGTTAATGAAGCAGAAGTATATGAAAGCACCAAAGGCATCATGAATTCATTACTAGAACTTATCAAAGAAACCAAACCTGGCGATGAATTTCTTTTTTTCTCTTTTGACGCTGAAACCAGAAATAAAGAAGTTCAAGATTTCTATAGAAAATTAGATCCCAAAAGAAAAGCTAAAAAACTAATTGTTAAAGGAATCGCCCCTAGTAAACTAAGGGACCTTTACACAGACAGAATCAAAAAAGGCTATATGGAAGTCAAATTTACTTCAGATGTTCTCCTGCCTAATATGGCTATTTGCAATAATAAAATAGCTTTAATTACTTGGGGTCAAAAACCAGTTGCTTTTCTCATCCATTCAAAACAACTCGCAGAAAAACACAGAGCTTATTTTAATTCCCTTTGGCAGAAACTTTCTTAATCACCCCTTTTTTTTCACCATCAACTTCAACTAAATTACCTAGAACCGAAAACTATTTAAATAAGTACGTACTTTATACGTATATGCAAAAGTTAATCTTCAAAAAAAAAGTCTCCAAGGGCAGTCGATTTAATCAGATTTACATCCCTAAAAATATGGAATGTCTTATCGAAGTCGGCGATGAAGTAGAAGTTAAACTCATAAAAAAACACACCCAATTATTTTACTCCAACATCAAAACACTTTCAAATTTTAAAGAAGAAATAACTCAAAAAATATTTTCTTTTCTCAGTAAATTTAATCTATCCTCAGTCTTTATTGTCGGATCTTTTTTAACTCAAAAAATAAACTACCATGACATAGACATAGTCATCATTACTCAAAAAAAGGACCAAAAATCAGAACAAGCTTTGTATCACCAACTAATAGAAAAAATCAATCTCAATCTCCATCTCCTTTTCATTCCTCAAGAAAGATTCGAACACTTGCTCAAAGCCTGCCCTTTAACTCGATCTATGTTTAATCAATACCTCAGCAATAAAAAAACTAATCTCGGATGCAAAAAAATCATCGACAAAAAACACCTTAATTTCCTCTTGATGATGCCAGAAGATTTACTGGAAATAACCTTGAACAGCCGGGTCTTTTTTGACAATTTAAGAAGATTAATCACCATTGAAAGATTCTTAGAAAATAAAGATTCAGACATAGACAAAATCAATAAAAACTTAGAAAATTTGATTGGCCAGCGTTTATATCAAAGAATGAAAAACAATCAAGAAATAGAAGAAAAAACAATCGAAGATCTAAGAAGAATAATCAAAATAAAATTAAATCAGATAAGAAAACTAATCCAAAATGGGTAGGAAAGACGATTTAAACCAACTAGTCAACTTAATGACCAAAGCTTTAAGGCACAGAATTGGCTCTTTAGTCAATCCCGATGAATTTTATGCTGGCAAATATGCCAAAGACGCAGAAAACATCTTCAAAGAAGCAGAAAAAGTCCTCTTAAAACAACATTGGAACCGCTACGACAAAACCAAAATCAAAGAACAACTAACAAAAAAACTCAAGAAAGAACTAACAGAAAAAGAATTCTTAGATAATAAAAAATTCGAAATCATGGACAAAGAAATCGAAAAAGCTTTAGTTGATTTTGAGTTAAGTTAAAGCTTCCTTACCACACCTTTCTCAGCATCAACTTCAACCAAATCACCATCTTTTAAAACTTGAGTAGCTACTTTAGTCCCTATTATACATGGAATTCCAAATTCCCTGCTAATTATTGCTGCATGTGTTCCAATACCACCTTCATCAGTTACAATTGCCTTTACTTTTGACATGTATGGAGTATACCAAGGAGTCGTCATATTAGCTACCAAAATACACCCTTCTTTTATTTTATTAAAATCTTCTGAACCTAAAACAATAACAACTTCACCAGTCACCTTTCCTTTACTTGCCACAGCCCCTTTAATCACATCTTGAGCAGATTCTTTCTTAATCTCTAATTTTTCAAATTGTTTATCTGCTTCTTCTCCATAAAACCATTCATCTGTTGCCAAATTCCAAAAAAATCCATTATATCTTTCTTCTGCTAACTTAAAATCAACAACATTACTGTCAATATATTTTATTATTTCTTTCAATGTCAACATCTTAACAATCTTCTCAGGCAAGTCAAGAATAAAAACAACCCTTTCCCTTAATTTCCGAGAAAAATCAAACCAATCTGCTTTGCCCAAAAGTTCTTCTGCTTTTTTAACAAGCTCTGGTCTCTTCTCCTTAACTTCATTAGTTAAGGCACGATTGCTGTAAACCTTAATCAAATACATAGCGCCATAATAATTCATCATCTCATCAACTTCCTGAATTAATGATCTCAATTCAGATTTTGTTTTTATTTCTCTTCCACCCAATTCTTTAAGTTTTTTATCTAATTTTTCAAGTTCATTATAATACCCCATCATCACGTCTGGTTTTTCCAAACAGAATTTGGTTAATTGTTTAATAAATTCAGAAACTTCTTCGTTGACTCTATAAATTTGAACTATATTTTTTTTAGAATAATAAATTGTCTCCTTTAAACCAAAACCAAGAAATTTAAACCAGCCTTCAAAATAAGCATATCTCCAATTTTCAATTGTGTGGAAAAGTAGTTCCCTTGTTAGTTCGTGCGACCATTTCATCATCCAAAATAATCAATCTTTTCCTTCATCTCTTTTGCTTTAGCTCTCTTCAAAGTGTCTTTAATCTCTTCATATGTGTCTTCAATTTCCTCAGTTACCGAGGCCTTGACTTTCTCCAAAGCCTTTTCAAAATGCTTCATCAAAACCTTTTTACTTTTCATATCTTCTCGCAAAGCAAACATCGCTGCTTCCCGACAGACAGCTTCAATATCAGCTCCCACATACATTTCAGTTTTCTTAGCCAAATCCTTAATCTTGACATCCTTATCCAAAGGCATATTTTTGGTATGAACAGAAAAAATCTTCTCTCTGGTTTTCAAATCAGGAACCGGAGTCAAAATAATTCTGTCAAATCTTCCCGGTCTCAACAGAGCAGGATCCATTAAATCAGGTCTGTTAGTAGCTGCTATAACCACCACATCACTTAGACCTTCTAAACCATCCATTTCAGTCAATAACTGATTGACCACCCTTTCAGTAGCACCAGAATCATGGCTTTCTCCATGTCTTCGGGGAGCTAACGAATCAATTTCATCAAAAAATATGATTGTCGGAGCAGTTTGCCGTGCCTTTCTAAACACTTCTCTAACCGCTTTCTCACTTTCACCAACCCATTTAGATAACAAAGAAGGGCCATTGACTAAAATAAAATTACTTTCAGATTCTTTTGCCACTGCCTTAGCAATTAATGTCTTGCCTGTTCCAGGTGCGCCATATAATAACACCCCTCGAGGTGGTCTAATCCCCATCTGTTCAAACACCTTTGGATTTTTCAAAGGCCATTCAATCGCTTCCTCCAGCTCTTTCTTAACATTATCCAAACCACCAATATCTTCCCAAGTTACATCTGGCACCTCAACAAAAACCTCTCTCATGGCTGAAGGACGAACAACTTTCAAAGCTTCTCTAAAATCTTTTTGAGTCACTCTTAATTTTTCCAAAACTTCTTTTGGAATTGGATTTTCCTCATCCATTTTTAAATCAGGTAAAATTCTTCTCAATACCACCATCGCCGCTTCTTTTGCCAAAGACGAAAGATCAGCACCCACAAAACCATGAGTAATATCTGCCAATTCTTTTAATTTAACATCTTTGTCCATGGGCATATTTCTGGTATGGATCTTCAAAACATCCAACCTGCCCTGACGACTAGGCACACCAATCTCAATCTCTCTGTCAAACCGACCTGGACGACGCAAAGCAGGATCAAGTAAATTAGGTATGTTAGTTGCTGCAATCACCACAACTTTCCCCCTAGATTTCAAACCGTCCATCAAACCAAGCAGCTGAGCCACAACTCTTCTCTCAACATCTCCTCTGGTCTCTTCACGTTTAGTTGCAATTGCATCAATTTCATCAATAAAAATAATTGCCGGCGCATTTTTCTCAGCCTCTTCAAACTTCTTACGCAAGTTCTCTTCACTTTGACCATAAAATTTTGACATAATCTCCGGACCATTGATTAAATAAAAATTTGAATTAGTCTCGCTAGCCACAGCCTTGGCCAGTAAAGTCTTACCAGTTCCAGGCGGGCCATGTAATAAAACTCCTTTAGGAGCTTCAATACCTAATCTTTCAAAAATCTCAGGATGTTTCAATGGCAGCTCCACCATTTCCCGAACTTTTTTAATCTCCTCACCTAAACCACCAATATCTTCATAATTAACTTCTATCACCGGCTCTTCTTTCAAATCAACAGCCTGTGGATTAAATTCAATTTCAGTTTCTTCAGTAATTATTACTGCATCCTTAGCTGGAGTTGTATTTACCACCATAAATTTCAAATCTCCAAAGCCAAAACCTCCAAAACCTTCATCTAGCATAGAAAACATTTCTTCAAATGGACCGCCGCTAAAAGTAGTCCTTCTTCTTTTTGTTCCGCCTAAAGAAACCAAATCTCCTTTCACCAAAGCTCTGCCCAGTAAACCTTGTTTAAACACTTGCGGCGAAGCCCGGACCGTAATCCCCTTCCGAGACGGTGCAATTACAACTTTTTTAGCTTCTTTAACCTCTACTTTTCTAACAGAAACAATCTCACCAATTGAAGTTTTAGAATTACGCCTGGTATCACCATCCATTCTAATAATATTCAAACCAATATCTCCAGGATAAGCTCTGTCTGCAATTTCTACAGTCTTCCGAGCCCCTTCAATCTCAACAATATCACCTGGATTAATCTCTAGCTCTTTCATAAAGCCAGAGTCTATTCTGGCTATGCCTTTATTTACATCATCCTGAACAGCTTCTGCCACCTTTAGTCTTAATTCCTTACTCATTTTATACTAAATTTTTGATAGAACTCATTTAAATAATTTACGAAAATTTAACTCAAAAAAATAAAATTATTTAGCCTTTTTCTTTGGTGCTGTAGCTCCACTTCTCTGCAGCCTAGGCATTGGCACTGGTGTTGGCAGATTAATATCTTGGCTTAATTTAATAGCCTCAATATTGCACTTGTTCAAAGCTGCGTTTAAGATCGGCTCCATCATCTCAGCTGGCACATTTTTGTTCTTTTTCCAGCTTTCCAAAACGTCTTTTACTTTCTCAGCCGGCGCCAAAAACATGACATTGCCTTCTAAATTAATCCTTCCGACATCTGGTACATAATCACATTTAAACAAAAAGATGAATTTCAAACCTTTTTGTTTAGCTGAACCCAAAGAAAGATCCTTTTCTTCAACATTAGTGATTGAAATATTATTATTTATGCTGATTTTACCACCTTGCGGGTCTTTTCTTTCAGCATCAATTTTGGTAATATTAACTCCAATTATAGCCATTTAAATCGACCTCCTTATAAATCCAAAAAATTACTCTCCACTTATATATTTTGTGTAAAAGATGGTAATAAAAAGCTCTGGAAATGATACTAAGTAAAGTTTGTTCTTTAGAACATTTGCGCTAATAATCCAAAGAATAATCAAAAAAGAAAAGCCGGCAATCAAGCAAAACATAAAGAGTCCGCTTTCTTAATTTATTCTCTAGGAATTCTATAACCTAGAATTTCATCTTCTAACGCCATCTCCATCTCCCAAAATTCGCTTTCCAATCTTTGACCATTGTCATAGTCGTTATAGTGTCTTTTCCAATAAGCCACCCAATCTTTGTCTGGTGCTCTACGTGAAGGTATTCCCAATCTTTCCTCTTTATAATCTATAGCCATTTGGTTAAAACCAATATTTGGTCCAAGTTTCAGAATAGGATTTTTATCCTTAAGAGTAAGGCAGATTTTTTCTAAAAAACTGGCATCATGCCAATTTTGAAATTCTTCCATAGTAACGAGAGGACGATCTCTATACGTTTCGATGGCTTTTCTAACAGCCTCTTCAGTTATTTTATATTTTTTTGACATTTTCTTTTACCTCCAAAAGTTTAATCTGACCTTATCCAGATCGTCTAGTTCTAAAAAAAAATTAACGATTTTTCTAATAGCACCAAGTTTTCTATATTTTTTTATTTTTTCATCAGATCTTCTTACAACATCAGTAAATTCTTTTAGTTTAGGATGCGTTCCATCAACAATGCGTTCATAATCTTCTGGACTTATTTTACCCGATGTAAGCGCGTGGCATAAACTATCTACTGCATTTTCTGCCCTTGCATATGTTTGACTTAAAGATCTTGGAAAAAAAGCGGCATATGCGTTTTGTGATTCATCGCGAACTTCTTTCAATTTTTTAATTGCAGGGTCTTCAGATTTCCAGATTCTATAGGGACTATCAAATTGAGGATCTTTTATTTCGTATTTCCTTAGATTAGCAATTCTCTCTTCAATAGTTTTTGTTTGCATTTTCTATTCTACCTTTTCAAGCGTTATTCTATAGATTCCTATTCTTTCATCTTTTGGAAAAGCGTAAGAACTACGTACATTCCTTGCCGATTTAACATTTTCTGCAGATACATATTTTTCTGGAACTTTTAAGGATTCTAAAATAACACTTAGACTTTCAGGTCCAACTAAAAAAGATTCTGTTCCACCGACCTTTAAATTTTGATCTTCTTCCATTTTTGTTTTCCTCCTTGATTCATATCTAAATAGTAGTTACAAAAGCAACTATAAATATGTTTGTTGTATTATATACAACAACAAAATAGATATATTTAAATAGTACAAGAACTTATCTGAGTCTATGAACGAAGAAATACTAATCAAGGCAGGACTTGTAAGAAACGAAGCAAAAGTATATTTAGCTCTTTTGCAATTAGGAAGTGCTTCAGTTACTGAAATAAGCCAGGGAAGCGGTGTTGAAAGAACACTGGTTTATGGGGTTTTGAGAAAGCTAATGGAAAAAGGATTAGTGAGTTCTGTTGTCAAAATCAATAAAAAATATTTTGAGCCGGCAAATCCTCAAAAAATATTAGATTTAATTAAAGAAAGAGAGAAACAAATAGAAGGGGCTTTGCCAGAATTAAAAAGAATGTATAAAAGTATTGAGAAAAAACAAGAAGTCCATCATTATAAAGGTAAAGAAGGAACAAAAACAATCCTTGAAGAATTATTAAAAGAGAATAAGGAATGGCTGATTTTTGGAACAACTGGAAAAACAGCAGAATTATTATCTTTCTATTTGCCCCAATTCCATAGAAAAAGAATCGAAAGAAAAACCATGTTCAAAGCGATTTATTCAGAAGAGTCTATAAAAAGAGCAGAAGAGATCAAAAAGATGAAATTTACAGAGGTAAAAATTCTGCCCAAAGAATATATGACTCCAACACACGTAAGTATCGTTGGAAACAAGGTTGGAATAATTTTATGGTCTGAAGAACCATTAGGAATTCTAATAGAAAACAAAGAGATTGCTGAAAGCTTTAAGAATTACTTTAAATTACTTTGGAGTATTGCAAAAACTTTTTAACAATAATCCCAAAAACACACCTTTCTGTTCAATGTTCTAAAATATACATTACAAAATATTTTAACAACCCACAATTAATGGGACTATTTCCTCTCATCAACAAACCCAGCCTGCACCATCAACCCAAAAACCAATGTCGCATCACACGTAACCTTGACTTTCTTCCCGTCTGGTTTGATTTTGCACCAGCTTACTGCTTCATCTGGTCTTGCGCCAGAATCTGAACCATCAAATTCCTGTCCTGTATTGACAAACACCGCAAAGTCACAGCCTTCTCTGAATATCTGTGCATTCAAGACATGATGTTTTGCCACCCCACCCCCTAAAACTACCAACCCAGTTTTCTCTGAATTCATGGCCAGATCAACAATCCGAGTCATATCTTTAGTCACATCAATGTAAAATTCACTTTTTCTTTTCTTAAAAAAATAAATCATGTCTCCTAAAGCACCGTCTGTGATTGCCGGACAGAAAAACGGAATCTTATTCTTCCACGCCCAATATAAAATACTTTCTTCGTGATTAACATGCTCACCTAAATCAAACAAGAATTCCTCACAACTCACTGGCCGCCCCAATTCCTTCTGCTTCAAGTACATTTTCTCTAAGAATGGTACGAAATTCTTTTCAAACAAATAATACCTGTCATTTGGCACAAAGATATTTCCAGTCCGATTAATTCCATTTTCTAACAACATCGAACCTGGCACACTAAAATCACCAATTACAAACTTTTTCAATGACTTGATCACATCCTCTTCCACACCACCGGCAGTTGTCACCAAAACATCAACTAATTTATTTTTCACCAAATAACAAATTGCTTCCCTCAAACCACTCGTAACCATATTTGAAGTAAAAGCCAGGAATATCTTGGCCTTTTCTTTACGCATCTCTTTGATCACATCAATCGCCTTCTTCAGATTAGTCGCTTGAAACCCAGTCTGAAAATATTTCTCTATAAACTTGTCAAAATCAAAGGGCTGAGAAAAATCCCAGCCTTTAACCTCTGGATAATCATCAAGGGTCAAAACCCTTTTTACATATTGACTTTTTTCATCATCTTTGATATAATTTAATTCCATTTTAAATCACCTTTAGAATATTATATTATCAAGAGTCAGCTAATTAAACAAAAGAATTCTTATGATCCAACCTTTCTAACTGAACTCATAATCATTAAATTTTAGCTTAAACTTTATAAACTTTACTTTAATTTAAGATATTATGATAGTTGATGTCCACTGCCATCTTAATCATGAGCAATTCAAGAAAGACTTAGACCAAGTCATCGAAAGAGCCAAGCAAGCTGGTGTCAAAGCTATTGTCTGCTCTGGTATTAATCATCCGGCTAACGAAGAAGTTCTTGAAATCGCAAAAAAATATGATATTGTCCATGCTTCATTAGGACTCTATCCCATTGACTTATTAGGCCTTGGACCAGATGAAGTCGGAATAACAAGACAGATGGGCAAAATAGATCTACAAGAAGAACTCGATTTCATCAAAAAACACAAAAAAGATATTGTTGGCATAGGTGAATGCGGCCTTGATTACCATTGGTCTAAAAAACCAGAAGAGCACAAACAACAACAAAAAAACTTCCAAAAAATCATCGAATTCACAGAAAAAATAAAACTCCCCCTCATAGTCCATTCTAGAAGAGCAGAAGTCGACACTTTTGACTTATTAGAATCTTCAAAATTAAAAAAAGAAAAAGTCATTCTCCATATGTTTGAAGCCAGAAAACACATTATCAAAAAAGCCATTGACAACAACTACAAATTCAGTATTCCCACAGCCATAGTAAAACTACAACATTTCCAAACTATGGCAGAAATCGTCCCTCTCCAGCAACTTCTCACAGAAACAGATGCTCCTTGGCTCTCACCTTACCCAGAAAACAGAAGAAACGAACCAGCTTTCATAGTAGAAACAATCAAAAAGATGGCCGAAATAAAAAAACTGCCCAAAGAAGAAATTGAAAATCAAATCTACAACAATTTCAAAAAAACTTTCCTATGAAAACCAAATATTTCTCATACAAAATTAACTCGCTACCAAAAGGCTGTCAATATTGTATCCAAGGCGCCAAAGTCGTTATGTTCATCACCGGCCTTTGCCCCAGAAATTGCTTCTACTGCCCTTTATCAGATCAAAAATACAAAAAAGACGTCATCTACGCAGACGAGTGGCCAGTCAAAAACATCAAAGACATTATTCAGGAAGCTAAACTCATAGACGCCAAAGGCGCTGGCTTTACTGGCGGTGATCCATTAAAAAAACTCTGGCGCACCCTATTTATCTTAAAAAAACTCAAAAAAACTTTTGGAAAAAAATTCCACATCCACTTGTACACTTCATTAAACTTAATCAATAAAACCAATCTCAAAAAACTCCACCAAGCAGGATTAGATGAAATCCGTTTCCATCCGGATTTATTCAACAAAACCCTTTGGCCAAAAATCAAGCTAGCCAGAAAATTCAAATGGGATCTTGGTATTGAAATTCCTTTAATCCCAGACAAAAAATCCCATACTTCCATTCTCATAGACTATTTCAAAGACAAAGTTGACTTCATCAACCTCAATGAATTAGAAATCGCTGACTCCAAACACAATCACTTAACCAGACTTGGTTACACACCTAGAAATCTCTACTCCTCAACAGTCAAGGGCTCTGCTGAACTGGGCAAATACTACATCAAAAAACTAAAAAATACTAAAATAAATGTCCATTTCTGCACTGCCAAACTCAAAGACGCAGTTCAGTTAGCCAATCGATTAAAACGCAGAGCCAAAAACATCAAGCAGCCCTTTGACCAAGTTACCAAAGAAGGACTTCTCATAAGAGGAGCAATTTACCTTCCCGAACTCAAACCTTCTTTTGGCTACTACAACAAAATCCAAAACATCAAAAACAAAAAACATTATCTCAATAAACTCAAAAAAATAAAATCACAATTAAAATTCAAAACATATTTAGACGAAAAAAAACTCAGACTCCTTACCTCTCAAATAGACATCAAACATTACCGCAAGCAAATCCGCTCCCTCAATCTTGTCCCAGCTATTGTTGAGGAATATCCTACTTATGATTCTCTGGAAGTTGACATCCAATACATTTAAACAACAAAATTCCACTCCTCTAATGAAGGGATGGTCGAAGTGGATTCTGTGTGCTCAAAAACCTCCAGTCGTGGAACACTGAAAAATTTGCTTTGCAAATTTTTGGTGTCCCAAAAATCTCTGATGAGATTTTTCAGGATTCTGAGCGTCAAAAAACCACTCAATGTTGCCTAACATTTCACAACATGCCACCAGTCTTTGACTGGTGGTTTTTGACATATCTCAAATTTGTTTGAGAGATTAAAAACCACAGGTTTTAAATAATTAAATGTCTTCCTCATTCACATGAAAATAACCATCGATACAAAAGAGGATTCCCATGAAGAAATCAAGAAAGTCATTTCTCTATTAACCCATTTAATCGGCGAAACACCCATGACTAATTCCAAAAACATCTTTGACAACTCTAAACCAACTGAAGAATCTGGCAACCTTTTTAACATCTTTGACAACCCGCAATCAACCGGCAAAAAAGAATCAAAAGAAAAACCTTCAGTCCAGTTTTATTGAAAATGCAATTCAAATTTCTTCCGCACACCGCCGATGTAAAATTCCAAGCTTTTGGCAAAACATTAGAAGAGGCTTTCCAAAATTGCGCTTATGCTCTAACTGAAACCATCACTAATTACAAAAAAATAAAACCAACTACAGAAAAAACCATTGAAATAGAATCAGAAAACAACGAATCCCTTTTATACGATTTCTTAGAACAATTCCTCATTCTCTTAGATAGTGAAGGCTTTATCTTAAACAAAATAAAATCACTAAAGATAACTAAAAACAAACTCAAAGCCACCATAGTAGGAGACACCAAACCAGAAAACTATAAAATCAACACCCATATCAAAGCCGTAACTTATCAACAAATGTTCATCAAAAAACAAGATAACCAATACATCATCCAGGTCATTCTAGATATTTAAATTCTATTAATCAGATAGTTATACTAATTAAACTTGGATTAACTAATAGGATTATTCCTAATAAGATCATGATTAAACCGCCAATAAATTTTATAATTTGCATTTGTCTTTTGCTTATCTGTTTTCCTTTAAAAGTCCAGCCAAATATTCCAATTACCACTGCTAAAGGCAGCACATAAATAACATTGTAAAAAAGTAGATAAAAATAATAGGTCAAACTACTGGCTAAGACCTTTCCTGTCAATATCCCTGCATAAATAATAGGAAACCCTGCTGTACAAGGCAGTTCTACTAAAGAAGCAAAGGCTGCTAAAAGAATAGAAGAAGAAATTAAAGTAATTGTTGAGCCTCTTTTTATAATTCCTTTCATACGTTCAATTCTCTCAATTAAAGGACGTTTATGTCTTTCTTGGACCATTAAGGTTACTCCTTTTCTAAAGGCAAAAAGCTCTTTGCAATTAATTAATCCAGCCACTATGGCGACTATAGCAATAGCAACCCTTAAAGGGGTTATAAAACCAATAAATTTGAATATATTCAGCCAAGCAGCCATGAACAATGAATAAATGAAAAAAACCATGACCACAAAGCTAAAGCCAATAATGTAAATCTTTTTTCGGTTGTGTGAAACACCCACCAGAAATCCCAAGAGCAGTGTCAGGACAAATAAATTACAGGGATTAAATCCATCTACCAAAGCAATAAAAAAAGTAAAAAGAGGCAAAGGTAGGCTAATACCCGCTTCCTTTAAAAAATCTGGAGAAATGCTTTTAGCAAAAATAAAAAATCCAATAAGGATAATTATGCTCATACCAGCTATAAAAAAATTCTTTTGTTTGTCACTAAAACAAACACAAAGTTTCTTTGTTAGGAATTTATAAATTAAAAATAAAAAACCTAACAAAGCAACCAAGAGCAAAAGCCAATACCAACTTTTCCACATTGGTTCGGAAATCTCAGATATTCCATCAGTTATCTCTGCCCCATTCCATTGAAAAATCCAACCACCTATTTTAATTGCCCCTTCAAAATTTATTTTAGCTTCAGAAATTTGAACTGGCTGGGCCTCTATTTCTTCAAAATCAGCCCCTTCTAAAATAGTGGAGATATTTTCAGTGGTTAGCAAATTTTTCAATAACTCATTATCTCCGCTACCATCAATTGATATTAAAATTCTCTTATTGCCCCATATTTTTGGTTTTCCAGGCAAGGATGTTAAATCTAAATCTCCAAAACTAATGGCTGAACCATCAGCCAATGGACAGTCATTAAATGTTAGCTCTTCAATTGTTTCTCCAGCACCTAAAACTCCAAATCTTCCTAAAGCCGTGTTTTCTTTACCAAATATTAAAAAAGGAACACCTGGTCTGCCAACAGGAATATAAGTGTCAAAATATTGATTTGAGACGCCACTATTGCTTTCACGTTGATGGTAAATTTCATATTCTATTATTATCAAATTAGGGTATTTTGTAGTAGATTCAGAAAGTAAAACCGGGTCTGTGAAAGCACAATTAGGACAGCCAACCCCAGTAATATAAACAGCACAAATCTTGTCTTCAACAGCTAATGTTCCCGTAGATAAAAATATTAGAATCAATATTGAAATTATTAACAAGATTTTTTTCAATTTAATCACTCTTTATTTGTTAAGAATATTCCTCTGCTTGTAGTGGTTGGGTTAGATGCATAGTAATCATCAAGGGTATTCTTAACATTAAAAATCCCAAGTAAATATAATTCCCTGCCCTTTGGGGTGATTGGGATTTTTATTTAATTGGTTTTAATTATTATTGTTATTTAAATTTTATTGTCATTTTCCACAAAACTTTTAAATAACTATTGTTACATAAACTGTAACAATATATAAATGTTGGTTACAAAAAATGAAACTTAACATCTTTAAGGAAAACACAGCATTGAAGAATATTTTTTTAACTATCAGCATTATAACTGGATTCATTTTTATTGTTACTTTTAGCTCTCTTTATGTTTCTGATGCTATTAAAAATAATAATGCCTGTGGTTGTGTTATACCAATACCCTTTATGATTTTAATCCTTTCTTCTTTAGGCGTTTTTGTCGGAAGCATCTCCTATTATTTTATTGCCTCAAAATATATCAAAGAAAAAAAATCAATCGATGAAAACATAGAATTTACTTTAAATTTTTTATTGCCAGATGAAAGAGCAATTGTTAAAGAGCTCATTAAAAACAAGCCAGGACTAAAACAAACTGAATTAGAAAAGTTAACTGGATTTCACAAGGTTAAAATCCATAGAATAATTGAAAGACTTAAAGCAAAGAGTGTCATAGAAAAGATAAATGATGGCAAGATAAGGAGGATTACGTTAAACAAGGGTTTGGTTAAAATATTTGAATAAAATTTAAATTTATCTTTTTCTTACCATTAAAATTTCTTCAACAACAATAAATAACATTAAGCCAGCTGCAAAGGTCATGGCTAAACTTTGAATTATTTCTGAAAGATTAATTAAAAAAACATAAGCCACTAAACCACCTAAATAATATAAAACCTGAGTTACAATCGTTTTTTTCATTCCTTTTTTAAATTTTTTTCCCAATAGATAAGGCATCATAATAATTGAACCTTCTGGAATATTATGCAAGGCAATAAGAATAGCAGTAATTAAGCCTAAACTAGGATCTACTAAAAAAGCAGTCCCAAAAGCCAAACCTTCTGGCAGCTCATGAAAACACATAGCCATAAAAACAAGCCAGCTTAATCGCTCTGCTTTAGTTCCATGTTTATGTGGAATACTTCTATTTAAAATATAAATAAATATTATTCCCAAAAGAACTGCCAAAAGTGAATAAATAGTTATTTTAAGGCCTTCATAAATCAACAAAACAGATATTAAAACCATTAAGCCTGCTTCTATATAAACAAGAATTCTTTCTCGCTCAACAAAAATTTTAAGAATCAATCCTGTAAATAAAGCACCTAAAATCTGCGCCAGACCAGTAAAAATTAATAAAATTAAAAAATAAATCATTTTAACGGAATTTTATCTAAAATTAATCTAAAATCCTTCTCAAATCTTTTCTCCCAAACCACAATCGGTTTTAGATTAACCAAGGCTTCAACAAAAGCCTTGTCATAAGGAATCTTTCCTAATAGCGGAATCTCATACT
>JAGLXL010000006.1 GCA_023132895.1 Nanobdellota archaeon | reverse complement strand
TAGGTGTTAATCTATGGTTAATCAAATAATTAAATATCTAACCTTAATCGCAATTTTACTACTTTTATCTACGTCCACCTTCTCCCAGCCTGCCTCTCCAGGTTTGCCTCCTTTTGGACAAACTAATGACACTTCAACACCAACCACGACCACTAACCAAACTACCAACACCACAACCACCACCACTTCAATTCCTTCCCTAACCCCAACCACACAAACATCAACATCTCTTGAAGACAAAATTGATGATCTCGAAGCAGAAATAGCTTCATTAAAATCAGAAATCGCCCAAAAAAAAGAACCATCCTCTCCCTTTGGTTACTTTATTTTCCTACTCACCTTAGATTTATTCATTATTGCTGCTGTCATCTTCCTTTTCCTAAAACACAAAATCAAAAAAGAAAAACCCATCCCAGAAAGTATCAAAAATTATGTCAAGACTAACATCCAAAGAGGCTATCCAGAAGGTCAAATCCGTTTGCAGTTAGCCAATCAAGGCTGGAAACCAGAACAAATCACCAGAATTTTTGACGAGGTGCATCATGGTCTTTGAACAGCTCTTCACTCCAGAAAAAATAACCCAACACCCAGAATATTCATTATACCTTGGAATAATCTACTCCCTGTTATCATTCATCACCTCATATCTCTTATTCATCAACATTCCCTCTTTTATCGGCGTCTCAACCCTGCTCTTCACTGTTATTCTTACCATCCCTATCGCTGTCAAATTATTCCAATACGAAGAAAAATTAGAACTCAAACAAAAAAGCTTCTTCAAAAGACACAAAGTTATCACCGATTTTTTCATTTATTTCTTTATCGGCGTTTTCATTGTTTTTTTCGTCCTCTCACTAGCTTGGCCAGATAAGGTCTTTTCCCAAAATCATTTATACGGCACCACCCCAAACCAAATCACCGGCTCCCTTCCAATTCCAGATTCTATCCTTATCTCAGCTATTTTCAAAAACAATCTTTTTGTCATGCTCATTGCCTTTGCTCTCAGCCTTTTCTACGGCAGTGGCGCCCTCTTCCTCATCATCCTCAACGCCTCAATTTTTGCTTCAGCCCTAGCTACTCTTGTCCGGACCACAGCTCCGGCTGGCACTTTCCTAACAAAATACTCTTTCACTGCTTGCAACCTTGGTATCATGTTTTTCCATATGATCCCAGAAGTCAGCGCCTATCTTTTAGCAGCTATTGCTGGCGGTGTTTTATCCAAGGCCATCATGAAAGAAAAGTTCCTCTCACCTAACTTCATCAAAATACTCAAAAACTCAGGACTCCTCCTCCTCATCGCCTTAACAGTCCTTTTCGTCGCCACTATCATCGAAGTCAAGCTCAGCAAAAAATTATTCCTTGCTCACATTTGCACCACCCATATGAATTCAATCATTTTCATTGCCTTGGCCATTCTTATCGGCATTATTGTTTTAGAGATGAGCCGGAAAAAGCACTTTAAACACAACAAGATTTATAAATCTAAAAAAAATAAAAAAATAAAAAGGTGATTAAATATGAAATTTTTGAACATTAGTGAAAAAAGCTTAGGAAAAGCAAAGCTTTTCCAAAGAAAAATATTATTGATTGGTTTAACTGTTTTAATTCTATTTGTTGTTGCGTGTCAACCAACTCCACCGCCACCGCCTGGTTTTTCTGAATTTGCACCTCTCGGGAAGGCAACCGAAGCGATTGGTTCACATCAGGTAGTTGATGGAGGAGATACCTTTATGATTACCGCACCCGAAGATAAAGTCTTTCTCTTAGGCCCTGACGAAGACGGCATCTTGAAAGTCGAAACTAATGGTGTCGAAACAGACGATTTTGTCTGGGGCGGCTTTTACACCTGTCCTAAAGGCTGCGATCCTGACGATATCAACACTTATGTCGGACACCAAGTCACTGGTAATTTTTTTGATGAAGTTTGGACCAAAGGCAGTGATGTTTTTGCTGAAATCACCATTAACCGAGATAATTATGAATTCGGAGAACATATTGTTATTGGCTACGTCTGTAAATTAATCGAAAGAGGCCTTTTTACTTCTAGCTGGGATTGTAATGCAGATGGCGAAGCAGATACTGCTGAAAATCCACCTGCTCTTCTAGCAGATTATTTCAAACATTATCCAGATTGCGAAGAAACAGACAATGGCAACGACAAAGCCACTAAAGGTACTATCACTGGAATCGATGCTGATGACAATATTTACGATGCTGAACCAGATACTTGCTATACTGATACTATGGTTAATGAATATTACTGCAACTTGCCAATGGAACCAAGCGGCTATTGCGTTGGAACAGCTACTTGCGCACCATTTCTTTCAGGTTTCCCTAAAGTTTGCCATTATAACGGAGTTCCATCTGGAACCAGCTGTGCTGTAGCCAGCGATTGTTATTATTGCTCTAACAACCAAGGTATTCCTTGCACTTCGAATGCTGACTGCCAGTTTGATGATATCTTTCCACAAGTAAGCCAAACTATCACGGTTTGTGACTCAGGAGATGTTTGTTTTGATGGAGCTTGCGAAGACGTTCCTTTCCTTAACCAAGCTGCTCCAAGCAAAGACGGAGCTGTTTCTGCAGACAAAGTCACTGCACCTTCAATCGTCCAATTAAGCACAACTGCTGAAGTAGAATTGGAAATTGATACAACCCATGACATCATCTTCTCTGTCTTTAATTTTGGACAAGACTATGACTTTGATGAAACCGAAGCAGTTTCTTTTGCTCAAACAACCCAAAACTATGGTTCCTGCATAACTGGAACTTGCCAAACCATCAATATTAATGGTTTTACTGCCAAAGGTTGTGGTGGAAATTTATTCTTCCCATGCCAAACCAATGCCGATTGTGGTCGCTGCAGTGTTAGCGGAACAGGCTGCGCTCAAAATTCAGATTGTGTTATCACTTCTGGATTTGATGGCGGCTGGATCATGGCCAATGCCGGCAAAACCCTGTCTTTTGAACCTCAATCCACAGTTAAGGCTCATCAAGAAGCACTCAGAGGCGATGATGACGATGACGACGACCAAGGTATCGGCTTAGACTTTGGAGGCAATTTCCTCTATGTCTATGGTTGTGACATGAACTCTGGTTGGGACTGCCATAATCAAAAATGGACACAAAAACCAGTCATTCTAGTGCCCCCATGTATTGATTCTGATGACGGTCAAGACCAGACCACACAAGGAAAAGTAACTGGTATGACTGAAGACGGAGCTTCATTTATTGTAGAAGAAACAGTTGATTACACAGATTATTGTGTCAGCACTGGAGTAAATAACAGTGTTGTCAAGGAATTCTATTGTGAAGCTAATGACGATGACACTGTCGTTATCAAAAGCCAGAACATTGACTGCGCAGAAGGAGAAACTTGTTTCTTAGGCCAGTGCGAAGTCTATGAAGTTCCTCCAGGAGAAATTTAATTTTTTTTCTTTTTTTTATTAAATTTTCAAAGAAAAATAAAATAAAAAAATTATCTAATTTTGTAAACTACTTGGACATTAGCTCTCACTTCTAATTTCTTAGGTGAAATTTCAGTATTGATTACCTCATCTAATGCTTCTTTAGCCATACCAGCTTCAGCCACTTCTGCATACAAAGGATATGGTCTGTAACTATAACTTGAATCACTGATGGAAACAATATCACCCAAACGAGCACCTAATCCAGAAGCCATTGCTTCAGCCTTTTCTTTGGCATCTCTAGAAGCTTCAGTCAAAGCCTCTTTTTTATATTCCTTCTCCAAAGCATCACTTAATTCAAAATTAATGTAATTAATTCTGACATCATCACCGCCAGCATCAATCACTGCGTCAACTATCTCACCTACATCATCAAATTCTTCAGTTGTGATTTTCAGGGTATGGCTTGTTCGAAAACCTTTGGATTCCCGGCCGCCTTCTTTCCAATCATATTCTTCATAAATATTGTAATTTTGGCTTTCAATATCATCTCTGTCAATCCTGATCTTATACAAAGCAGCATAAATAGCATCAGTTACCTTACTATTCTCATTTTTTGAATCTTCAGCACTATCTTTTAAAGTTGAGACAGCAACATAAACAACTGCCAAATCAGGCTGAACTTCAATAGTTGCCTGGCCATTGGTATTGATTGTTCTTTGATTTATATCTGGCACACAGCCAGCCACCACCAATAACACCACTAATAATCCTAAAATTAATTTCCATGATTTCATTTTTTCACCTTCCAAAAATAATCAATTATCAAATACAAAACAATAGTTGCCAAACCACCTATCAAAAACCAAAATCCAATATGGGCCCATAGAGGAAGGGTTGATTGAACAGTAGTTGGCGCAATAAATGCAGTTTCTGCAGCTTCATCAGCTGCTCCCATTATCACCTTTTCAGCTCCTAAAGTAGCCACTCTCCCAAAACTTAAAGTTGATCTCTGCACAAATTCAATAATTACAGAAATACCAGCAATAATTCCAATCAAAGGCAAAATAGACTTCAACTTAGACTTCAAACCTTTGGTCTCTTTTGGAGCAATGATAATATATTTGTTAGCTAATTTGTAATGGTTGACTTCCCGTCCTTTCTTAGAATAATGAAATTCCTCAACTACTACTAGATTACCTTCAACTAATTTCTGTAAATGATAATGCACAGTTGACAAAGGCAGCTTCAATTCCTTAGATAGCTCACTTTCAGTCGCTTCTTTGTCTGCCAGGTAATTCAAAATCTTACGAGATGTTGTACTCGAAATAATTTCAGCCAATTTCTTGGTTTTCTCTTCATCCAGGTTAACTAAAAGGAAATTGTTTTTCATATTATTTAGGTAAGGAAGGTATATATAAATACATTACCATATGTTTAATTTCAGTTGAAGTTATTAATCACTTTCATATAATCCTTATTCAAACCACCCAATCTAAAAATAGTTACCTTTTCAGTCCTTGACTTTTTTGCTAATTCCAAATCTTTCTCTAAATTTTGCACAGAAATAATCGGTTCATCACCTAAAATACCAAGTGCAATCACCCCTAAACCAACTGACTTCTGCTTTTCAATATTATTCTTCATCACTTTTTCCCAATAATCATTTCTGGCCATTGAAGTATAACACATAAAAATTCTTTCTGAAATTCCTTTCTTTAAATGAACCCCCAGCAAACCCAAAATTAAATTAAACAATTTATTATTAATCACGTATTCTGCAGTCACTAACTTGATCTTTTTTGGTTTAGTCCTCAAAAATTCTTTAATCAATTTTTTATTTTTAAAAAACCTAAAAAAATTCTTAAAAAATAACTTAGGAACATGGATTGGAAATTCAAAATCTAGCAAAACAACTAAACTTTTGTCAAACTTCTTCAATTCCTCAAAAATCATCTTCAAAGCCTTGGTCTCAGAAAAAGGACTCAACCAATAACCCTCTTTCTTTTTCAAAACAGGCCAGTAAGCCGGAGTTATTCGCTGATTTATTTTTTTAATTTCCTTGAAATATTTCAAAAATTCCTTCAAGTTTCTGGCTGCGATATAAACCACAGAATCAAACTTAACCAACTTAGCCTTCTCCAAATTTTCCCTAGTTGGAAATTCCTCAAAAAAATTGACTTTCATCGTATCACCGGATATCTATCTCCCTTAACATCAGAAAAAATACTTTTCACCCATTTGCCGGCAAAAAACAATATTAATCTCAAAGTACCCCATTTTTCATATCTCCTCATCGATGTCCTGACAAAACTGCTCTTCAAAAACTGAAAACCTCCTTTTTTCTTCATCTTGTGTATAAAAAAAGAAGTTTCCTTGACATGTAGCTTCTCATCAAATCCAAGAAATTCAGATTGACGGCAGTAAATAATCCCTGCTGACCAAAGATAAATCCCCGAATAATTAACTAAATTCTTTAAACCCATCATTAACTTATAGCGTAACTTAGCTGGACTTGGTTTAACCTTAACTGTTCCCACTCCAAATCCTGAACCCGATCTCTTCTCCATCTCTTTCAAGGTATCGATGCTTAATTCAGTATCAGCATCTAAAAAAACCAATACCTCACCCTTGGCCTTCCTAGCCCCGTAATTACGAGCTTTGCTTACTCCAGCTTCTTTCAAAGAAAAAACCTTGTCTGCATATTTCGAAGCAATCTCTACTGTATTATCTTCACACCCATTAGCCACTACAATTGTTTCATAATCAGGATAATCTTGGTTTTCGATACTCTTCAAAGTCCTTGCTAAATAACCTGCCTCATTTCTTGCTGGAATAATAATCGAAAATTTCATTTTCTAAACAATGCCAAGTAAACCCCTGTCGCCAATAAAATCCCTGCTGCTGCATCTAAAAAATAATGCTGCTTAAATGTTAAGGTTGATATTATAATAAAAATAGCCATCAAATAAATAATTAACCCCAATTCTTTCAAATATTTAAAAGAAAAAAAACCAACTAGAAAAGTATAAGACGCATGAATACTCGGAAAAGCATTATAAGGTAAATCCATAGAATAAAAAGTATTTACTAACCAGCTCACCAAACCACCACTAACCATTTCTGGCCTGATTACTCTCACTGGAAAGACCAAAAAAACAACAGCACTGGCCAAAAGTAGAATAATATAAGACCAAGTTAGTTTTCTTAATGGCTCAACTTTCTTAACTAAAAAATAAGGCAAAAACCAAAGCACATAAGTAAATTGATAAATAAGAATTGTCAATGGTAAAAAGGGGATCAAATTATCAATAAAAATATTCAATTGATAAGTCTGACGAAAAGATGTTAAATAATTAATTGAAAAATAAACCGCAGAAAAAACAACAATTACTAACAAAACAAGAACAATTTTCTCATATTTCAAGTAAAATTCCTTTAATTTCATTATAAAAATTACGGACCTGAGGGGACTTTCGAACACAGGTTATTACAGTCAAAGACCAACCGTACGGTTTTTACAGCCAACCCATGATTTTCGAACCCCCGACCTACAGCTTAGGAGGCTTACGATAGACAATGTTTTCACATAAATCTTTGTCGCCCTATCCAGACTGGGCCACAGGTCCGTAAGATTCTAGAAAAGAAGATGATTTTTAAAGGTTTTGCAGTAAAAGACCTGCTCCAATCGCCCCACCATATTTAACCTTAGAAACAACTACTTTCGTCTTTCTTAACTGAGAATATGTTAATGACTTTTTAAGCCTCCTTTCCATAGCACTTTTAAAAAAACCAAAAGATTTAATCACCGAACCACCTAAAACAACTATTTCCGGATCAACCGAATTAACTACCACATTAATTAAATTCCCTAAATGAAAACCATATTCTTCAAAACTTTTCTTATTAAAACCATTTTTCTTAAAAAATTTCCCAGAACAATAATCTTCAAAAGTTTCTTTTTGATAAACAATTTGACCGAACTCACCAGCTAATCCATCCTTACCATGATAAATCTCGCCCTCAATAATAATCCCGCCGCCAACACCAGAACCTAAAGTCAAACCCACCAAATTATTTTTCTTCTGAAATCTTGCTTCAGCCAAAGCAAAACAATTAGCGTCATTATCAATTAGTGTTCGAACTCCAAATTTTTTCCTGACTATCTTCCCCAAATTCAAATTCTTAAGTTTAGGTAGATTATGTAGACTAACCATCATCCCTTCCCTTATCTGCCCCGGCACTCCAATTCCAATCCCATAAATTTTCTTAACCCACAGTCTCTCAATCAAAGAAAAAATCTCTTCAAGAAGATCTTTTTTTGTTTTCTTGGTCAAAACCTTATCATAACCAAAAACCTTGCCTTTTTCATTAATCAAAACACCCTCTGTTTTAGTTGCTCCTACATCCAAACCAATAAAATATTTCATATCATCAGATAAATTTTTAATCAATATAAACTTTTTCACTTAAACATGTACCAAATCAAACAAATCTATGAAGATTTTCAAGTTGAAGAAATTCCTAAGCACGAACTAACTTCAGGCCCTTACCTTTACTTCTGGCTGGAAAAACAAGGCCTCAACACTTCAGAAGCCATTAGACTGCTTGCCAAAGCCCTTAATATTAGTTTCAAAAAATTTGGTTATGCTGGCAACAAAGATAAACGGGCTATCACCAAACAAGTCTGTTCTGTTTACAATGCCAAAAAAGAAAAATTAGAAAAAATCAAACTCAACAACATTAAAATAAAAATAATCGGTCCAGGCCATAAACCTATCTCTTTAGGCGACCTCAAAGGCAATAAATTCATCATCACTATCAGAAATCTAACACAAAAACAAATAAAAAAAATCCAACCTATAAAAAAAATCCTAAACCTTTTTGACGAACAAAGATTCTCCACTGATAACATCGAAATCGGTAAATCCATAGTCAAAGGCAACTTCAAACAAGCAGTCAAATTACTCCTCAAAAACAATCTCGTCAAAAACAAAATCAAAAAACACCTTCAAAACAAACCCCATGATTATGTCAATGCCGTTAAACTAGTCGAAAAAAAACTTTTAATGCTTTTCATCCATGCTTACCAATCCTATATTTGGAATGAATCCGTTAAAAAAATAACTCCTAAACCCAAATCAGTGCCTATTGTCGGCTTTGGAACTGAAGTCAAAAACAAAATCATCAAACAAATCCTCAAAAAAGAAAATGTAACTCCTAGAGACTTTATCATCAAACAAATCCCCGAAATCTCAGCCGAAGGAATAGACAGGAATGTCTACGCCCAAGTCAAAAACTTCAAAATCCTAAGAAGCAAAGCTTCTGGGATGCCGGAGGGGAACCCTCCGAGCATAAAAGAAAAATCAAAAGATAAAATCACCATCTCCTTCCAATTACCCAAAGGTAGTTATGCCACTAGAGTCATCAAGACTCTACTTCCTTCTTAACCAAGGCATAAACTTCATCAGGAGTGCCAGAACCATCTACTTTCTTTAAAAGACCTTTATCTCCATAATACTTCAATAAAGGCTCTGTTTTTTCATGATGCTGTTCAAACCTCGTCTTGACTACGTCTTCTGTTTGGTCTGACCGTTGCACTAAATCCCCGCCGCATTTATCACAAACTCCTTCTTTTTTAGGAGGCATATATTTAACATGATAAATAGCGCCACATCCACTACAAGTTCTCCGGCCGCTAATTCTTTCAATACTTTGTTCCTTAGAAATCTCTAAATTAATTGTCATGTCAACTTTTGCCAATTGATCCAAAGCTTCAGCTTGAGGTATTGTTCGGGGAAACCCATCAAGAACAAAATTATCATCTAACTTATTTTTAATTATGTCCATGGTAATCTCATCAGGAACCCAGATCCCTTTGTCCATGTACTCCTTGGCCTTTTTACCAATCTCTGAATTCTTAGCAATTTCTTCTCTAAAAAGATCTCCAGTCGAAAGATGAGCTAAACCAAATTCCTGGGCCAGTCTTTTAGCCACCGTCCCTTTTCCAGAACCAGGTGGACCAAGTAAAATTAATTTCATTTGAAACCTCCAATAATAAAAGCCCCTGGAGAGATTTGAACTCTCGACCTACAGCTTTCCTTAGTGCATCATCCACATACAAGGCTGTCGCTCTAGCCGCTGAGCTACAGGGGCATAAGTGTAAAAAGAAATAAATTGGTATATAAAGTTTACGACTGTCTCTGGTATGTTGGGAACGCATATGACCGATGGAAAGGTCTCATTTCTTCATGAGGCAAGAATCTATGTAGCTTAAACCAGTGTTTGATATAATTTTGAAGGATATAAGCTTCCCTATACAGCTCTTTCTTCTTCTGATCATATAATTCCTTTCTAAAAATCCTTTTAGGAAAAATTTTATTGAAATATTGCAGAACCGGATGTTTTGACCAGGCTCCTTGATGGTCTAATTGAATATAAGCATGAACCCAAATCTCTACTTCACCTTTGTAAACATTTTTCTTATACTTTTTCCCCTTATGCATGACTTCTGTGGGCATTAAATAAAGGAAGTGATAATCAAAATCCAAATGGTATTTGTAATAAGAATTCTTGATTCCATCAGGAAATTTTTGCATCCTCCATCTAATCCACAACTCCTTATCCCCATGGTCACTTAATCTTTCAAAATACAAAGACTCATGATAATCAGGTGAACTGGCTAACTGAGGATCTTTCCAGTCGTATTCATCCAGCCACTCATGTAAAGAAATATAGAATTGTTTGGCATCAAAAATATCCTTCCACTTCACTCTAAATTTAGCTGCTAAAATAGTCTGTTCGTCTAAGATCTTTTTAGCCTCTTGCGGAGTTTTAGCTTCTGTAAAAATAGGCATAATCAGAATTAATCAATTTTTATTTATAAAGGTTATGCGTTTCGAAGTAAAAATTAAAACATTTAAGGGCACTTTCATAAAATTAAACCATGACAAAGGCCTGGTCTTTAATTGACATTTTCCCCTTTTAATCGCTTCAATTACTGAACTAACACTTTTCTTCCCATCAACCAGAGTATAAGTATTATTAAACTGAAACCAATCATGTACATCAGAAGTCCCTACCACTGCTTTATCAAATTTCTTAGCTACTCGAACTGCTTTTCTATTCCTGTTAATCAACCGGTTATAAAAATGACAATATTCAATTCCATCAAAGACATGAATATACTTTTCCAAATTCTTCCCCAAACAATTTGGTAAAAGAAAATATGGGTGTGGCGCAATCACTAAAATATCCTTCTCCCTTTTCAGCATCATTAAATCTTCAAAACTTCTAATCCTCTCAACATCCTTCTGAGTTACATTATAAATCAAAACTTCATTGCCCTCAATTGTTTTCTCAATCCCTGGAATCAGCAGAATTCCTTTTGACTTAGCATAATTAGCTAAAGTCTCATTATAAAATAACTGGTCATGGTTTGTAATCGCCAAAACTTCAAAACCTAACTCACTAGCCCGGTCAATTAATTGCTGAGCTGTATACTTAATATGGTGCCTTGGATCCCCTTGAACATGAATATGTAAGTCAGCTTTAAGCATAGGTTAATTTTTTTGATTTGATTTTTAAATTTTATTAAAGAGAAAATTATTTAAACGAGGTTTCAAATTAAAAATGATATGTTAATTGGACTTGTTGGAAAGCCTAGTAGTGGCAAGTCAACATTTTTCAGAGCTGCTACTCTAGCAGAAGCAGAAATAGCTAATTATCCTTTCACCACCATCAAACCAAACCATGGTGTGGCTTATGTTAAAGTTGATTGCGTTGACAAAGAATTCAAAAAACAATGCAACCCTAGATTTGGCTATTGTCTCCAAGGCTGGCGTTTTGTTCCAGTTGATTTAATGGATGTCGCTGGTTTAGTCCCTGGTGCCCACAAAGGCCTGGGCAAAGGCAATCAATTTCTAGACGACCTCAGACAAGCAGATGTCTTAATCCATGTTGTTGATGTCTCAGGCTCAACCAATGACCAAGGCGAGCCAGTTGAACCAGGCACCCACGACCCAGCCCAAGATATCCTTTTCCTAGAGGAAGAATTAGACCTCTGGTATCTCGGCATTTTAAAGAAAGGCTGGGAAAGATTTGCCCGTCAAGTCCTACAGGAAAACCAGGAAATTGACAAAGCCCTAGGCAAACAACTCAGCGCCTTAAAGGTTACAGAAGAAATGGCTAAAGAAGTCATTCAAAAACTAAACCTCAACAAAGACAAACCCAATCAATGGACAGATCAACAACTCAAAAGCCTCGCCACTGAATTTAGAAAAAGAACCAAACCCACCATTATCGCCTGTAATAAAATTGACATCAAAACTGGCCAGGAAAACTTTGAAAAAATCCAAAAGCAGTTTCCAGACCGCTTAACTATTCCTTGTTCAGCAGAAGTTGAATTAGCTCTTAGAGAAGCAGCTAAAAACAAATTAATAGAATACATTCCAGGAGAAGAGCACTTCAAAATCACTAATCAAAACCTGGATGAAGACAAGAAAAAAGGCCTTGATTTCATGAAAAAATTCCTAGAAAAATTCAAAACCCCTGGCATCCAAGAAGTTTTAGACAAAGCTGTTTTTGATTTCTTAAAATATTTTGCAGTTTTTCCAGTTGAAAATAGTAAGTTAACAGATAAATCAGGCAATCTCCTACCTGATGTCCATCTTTTACCCCAAGAGAGCACAGCTTTAGACTTGGCCTTTCAAATCCATACAGACATCGGTGAAGGATTCATCCGTGCCATTGATGTCAAGACCAAAAGAACTATTGGCAAAGAGCACAAATTAAAACACCGAGACGTCGTTGAAATAATAACCAGAAAATAATCACTTCGCAAATTTCTTAAAAGTTCCTGGAACATCAATCACATATTTGCCGTCTGCTAACTTAAAGACCAAAGGCTGGTCTTTTTTGAACAAATTAACTAAATCCAATAAATATTGTCCGGGTTTCAAAACCCTTATACTTTCAAAATCAAGAATAACTGGTCTGTCTTTATCTGGCTCTGCTCCCACCAATTCAAACACATCTTCCTCCATCTGTTGTTTTTCTTCTTGAGAAAGATTAACAATCATTTCTTTAGATTCTTCTAAGTGTTTTTTCTTAATAAAAAAGAAAAGCCTGGCTCCGCAAGGACAGCCTTTAAGGATTTCACTAGCCCCATCATCATAAATTGTTCCACAACGAACGCATCGATGCGGCATGATTACCTCTTTTTCCTTTTACTGCTTTTTCTGACTTCTTTAGTAAAGAGTTCAATTTTGTTAGGATTTTGTTCAATCTTCTTAACCACAGAAGCTGGCCCGATAATAGTCATGCCCTGCCTGTCGCCTAGAAGTACATTGACAAACCCTTGCTTCATTCTCCTAAAGCCAGAAAACTGATCCTTCTCTGGGTAAATCACACTTAGTTCAATACCTTTAAACTTATTGCCAATCTCTTCCATGGTAATCTCTATCAAATCAGTTTCTTCTTCTTTTTTTAGTCGTCCCTCAAGTAAAACAATTTTATTCTGCTTGACGATGTTGAGGAGTTTATTAACCCTCTTGGCACTAGTCAATCTCTCAATTTCATGGTATGGTATAAACTGGAAGGTCACCATCTTTTTTTAACCTACTAATTTGAATAAATGCTCATAAAAGTCATTAATGTTCTTATCATACTTGGCGCTGACACCTACTACCTTATATTGTGGGAAAGCCGCTTTGACTTTGTCCATCTTGGCCTTTTTCAAGTCCATCTTATTGGCTACAATCAAAACTGGAATATTCCTGGCTGCTAAATTACCCACAATAGTAATATTTACTTGTGAATAAGGATCTTGTGTTGCATCCAAGACAACTGAAACTGCATCCATATCATCTAACCATCTGATTGATTCAATCACACCTTTGGTTGCTTCTTTAGCTCTTTTCTTGGCTGTCTTGGCCTTCATTCCCTTTTTAATAAAATCCTCATAATCAATCTTAGTTGCAATCCCAGGTGTGTCAACCAATGAAAAAGAAATTTCCTTGCCTTTTTTGTTTTTAATATTGACCTGTTCTTTGACTTGAATCTCTCTGGTTTCATGAGGAATATTAGAAACAGTTGACAACTCTTCCCCCAGCCAGTCTTTGCAGATTCTGTTGGCTAAAGTGCTCTTGCCACCATTAGGCGGACCATAAAGTCCTAGTTTCAAATGACTCTTTTTACCGAAAAGATTTTTGAAAAACTTATTGAAAAAATTTGTTAAAAAACCCATGTCTTTCCCTCATCTAATTGGATAAATATTAAGTTTATAAAAGTTTCGTTAGCCGAATATACAGATAAATAGTCAACATTTTACAATCTTGCAGAAACCCTTGCCAACTGGCCAGTGAGCCACCTTTAAATTGCGTAGCAATTTATGGCGCCTTACTTTACTTCTCGTCAGACAGCAATGGTGTCTCCGAACGTAGTGAGCGAGAAACCAGAAACGCAAAGCGTTTCTCAGTGCTCTATTGTTAATTACATAGACTTAGAGCATGGCGAACGAAATGGTTTCTACAGGACCAATTTAACGCAAACTTTATAAAAAAGAAATTTAATTTTAGATAAACATGGCTAAGAAATGTATGATTTGTGAAAATAACGCCGAGTATGAAGTCAAAGGCGGCAGTGCTTTTTATTGCGAGGAATGTGCCAAAGAAAACTTCAGTGATATTTCATTCCTAATCAAAGTAGAAGAACAAGCCCAAAAATTAAAAAAAGTTCTCAAAGAAAGGATGACTGATTAAGATGTTCTACAAACCCATCAAAATAGGTCCTTTTACAACCTCTAGAACAGAATTGATTGATTTACTTAAGGCTTGGATTGCTATTTCCATTGCTTTTGGTATTGTTATTGGTGGGATTAGATTTGATGTTGGTTTTTTTTGGTCTTTACTCTTAGCTGCTGTCACAGTTGGTGTTGGCTTCCTCTTCCATGAAATGGCCCATAAATTTGTTGCCCAACATTATGGTTGTGCTGCAGAATTCCGGGCTAATGATCAAATGCTCCTTATGGCCATTGTTGTTTCTTTTCTTGGATTTGTTTTTGCTGCTCCTGGAGCAGTCATGATTGCCGGCCATATTACCAAAAAAGAAAATGGAATTATTTCAGTTGCTGGCCCCGCTACTAATTTAATTGTTTCCTTAATTTTCTTTGCTTTGATATTTTTAATTCCTTCCCTTGGTTTATTCTGGAGTTACGGCTTCAGAATTAATGCTTGGCTCGCTGTCTTTAACATGATTCCTATCTGGAATTTAGACGGAAAAAAGGTTTGGCGCTGGAACAAAGGAGTTTACTTAACAGTTTTAGCAATCGGAATTATTTTGTCTTTCTTCTTATAAAAACGAAAACTATATAAAGAAAAAAAATCCTAATATAATTTCTCTTATTATACTAAGAATGCAAGGCATTCTGGTATCCTAAAAATCCCTTGGGATTTTTATGATTTGGAGGCAAAAAGAGGGTGAGTAGATGAAGCAGTACGTTTTTCAAGATATAAAAAAATTCAAAATCCAACGGAACTGCAAAGGGTGCGGAGCAAGGATCATTGTAGAAAACGCCAACCGGTATTATTGCGATAAGTGCCGTGGGTATTAATTCTTTTTATTTTTATTTTTTTCTTGAGTAAACTATATCCTCTATCCAAGAAAAAAATATAAACCATCTCTCCCAAAAACAACTTATGAAAGGCCAAGGGTGAATCAAAAATGTCTGAAAAAAGAATAGGTAGGGAGATTAGCATTCAAAATAGAGATCTTTTGGAAGATCCAAAAATATTAGCTAAAGAATTGGATGACTATTTTGTCAGAGAAGGCGGGGAAAAAATCAAACATCCTGCACACCCTGGTAGGATTGGATTATTCTTGGGATTATCTTTTATCAATTTTTATTGGCATCCTAAATATGGGTCTTCTGTATGTGCAGATCATGATTTTACAACCATCAGTCTGGGTGGAATCGAATCGCGCGTAGAGGAAGTCTGTACAAATATCGAAGAAATTTTAAGAAGTAGCGAGGTTGGCGCTTATCATGTTAGAGACATAGATGCAAAAAAGAATCTCAAGGCAGTGGTTAGGACTCAAGAAGGGGAATATAAAGAACTACCACTGAATGATTTATGAAAGGACAAGTCATTTCTGGGGAATTTGGAAGAATTTTAATTAGACAAAAATCAGACCAAAAAATTGAATTAGGAGAACTCCTCATCACTGAAAACCAAAATCTCAAAATCCTCCTCCAAGTCTATGACTTAATCTATGGCTCCCAAATCTCCCAGCAAAACCTAGAACTTATCTCTGGCCTCAAGTTAGAAGAAAATTCTAATTTAGAATTCATGGACGCTAACTTAAGAAATTACACCTTAGCCTTTCTCAAACCCATGCTCTCAATTTCAAGTGATGGCGGCAAACTCTGTAAAACCCTCCCGAGTTTTTTCTCAACAGTCAGAGAAATACAAAAACAAGACCTTAACTTTTTAACAAAACCAAAAAATCCTTTATTTATAGGAAAACTTAGAAGTGGCAGTAGATTATTAGATTTCGACATTTTCCTTCCCGGAGAAAAAGTTTTCTCTCACCACATGCTCATTCCAGCCTCAACAGGCAAAGGAAAAAGCAATCTCTGTTCAGTCATGCTCTGGAGTTGCATTGGCCAAGATTATGCTGGCATCCTGGTCTTAGATCCACATGACGAATATTATGGTAGAACCTCATTAGGATTAAAAGATCATCCAGAAAAAGAAAAAATATCTTATTACTCTCCAACCCCTCCGCCAGGCGGAAAATCTCTTAAAATCAATTTCACTTTTCTTAAACCACAGCATTTCCAAGGTGTTGTTAACTTCTCAGACCCTCAATGGCAGATGATGAATGCTTATTACAAAAAATTCCACCAAGATTGGATTTCTGCTATTTTAGAAGAACAACCTATCGAAGGCATTAATTTCATGGAAGGGACAGTCGCTGTTGTCAAAAGAGTTCTTATGGGTATCCTCAATATCCAGATGACCCAAGGGCAAATTTTCTGCAGAGGTGTCTTCGACCATAACGCTGGCATCAACACCATCCCCGACATCTGTAACGAGCTAGAACAAAGAAAAATAGTCATTGTTGACACTTCTAGTTTTTCAGGCTCATTAGAAATTCTCATTGGCTCTATCATTACTACTGAAATTTTCAAAAAATACCAAAACTACAAAACTCAAGGCACCTTAGAACAAAAGCCAGTCATCTCAGTCGTTCTCGAAGAAGCACCCAGAGTCCTTGGCAAAGAAGTTTTGGAAAAAGGCTCAAATATTTTCTCTAGAATTGCCCGAGAAGGCAGAAAATTCAAAATCGGCTTGGTTGCCATTACCCAACTCCCCTCTATGATTCCTAGACAGATCTTAGCCAACATGAACACTAAAATAATCCTTGGCATGGAAATGGGACCAGAACGCCAGGCCATCATCGAATCTGCCTCCCAAGACCTCAGCACTGACACCAGAAATATAGCCTCATTAGACAAAGGAGAAGCCATTGTCACCTCAACTTTTTCCAGATTCGCTATCCCCGTCAAAATCCCTTTATTCAAAGATTGGATTGAATTAGAAAAAAAAGAATTCAAACAAGACTTTAGTGGAGTTAATTTATAGAAACTTTTATTAAGAAAGTTTGTTTATTTTTGATTATGCCAACAGAAACAAAACCAGAAGTAAAAGTAATAAAAGTTAGATCAATTCTAAATAAATTAATTGCCCAAGTATCCGGAACAGCCATGGTAGGTTTTCCCAAATCCCTCAAACCAAATCAGGTTACCGATCCAGAAATTCTGAAAAAGATTTCTTTATTCATCATTCCAGCTGTTGGCCAAGCAATTAAGCAAATTAAAACTAAAATAGATAAATTAGATGAAGAAATAAGAAAAGGACAAAATAATTTAGCCAGATTCAAAACCAAAGAACATGTTGAGAAAGTAGGAAGACCAAAAGCTAGACTTAATATCAGAACTCAAAATACCCTAATTGCTAGAGATCAAGCAAAACTTAAAAGACACAACCAACTTAAAACTAGATTAGAGAAATTAAAAAAATATCACACTTATCTAAATACTCAACAAAAACTCCCTCGATTCAGTTCATTCAATCGAAGAACTTATTTAAAACCCTTCATCACTCTCAAAACATCATTTAAAGATATCCTATAAAAATGGTAGTTAACATTGCTGTAAAAGTTATTGAAGATTTAATCGACGAGATTAAACCGTCGCTTAAAGGATTTTCCAAAGATAAAACTAGGCCAATTGATTTTTTATTAGACCCCACTACACTAAATCACGTTTCTGGCCGCATCGAACTTACTTTAAAAAATATAATCATCCCTAAACTCGAAGCAAAAATAAAAATTATGAAAAGCCAGGGCATTAGTTGGTGGACAAGAAGAAAATATCAAAAAATTAGGAACAAGCTATTAAAACTAAAGAAATATCATGTTAAACTCAAGTCTGGCAAATTACCTTCTGTTTTCGGTGCTCAATACAATCAAATGCCTTATCTCAGACCTTTTGAAATAATCCAAGGAGAAGCAGCACTTATTGAATGATTTTTCTGGCATAAGACCCAATAAGTTGTCCCACATTCTTTTTCAGACAAGCTCTTTTTTCTTTTCCAGATAATCTCACATTGTGAAAACCATTTTGCCTAAAACTATCTTCCAAAGCTTCTAAATCTTCTAAAGTCATTTCATAAATATTTAATCTTATTTTAGGAACTACCCTGCACTTAACCGTCCTGATTGTTACTGTATTCTTAGAGTCATCCTCAGCCTTAATTCTTTTTTGAACAATATAGTTCCAAGTCAGGTAAGAAAGAAAAGAAAGTTTAGAAAATTTATCTGGTTCTGGAAAAGTATTTTTCAAATCTTCAAAAACCCCATGAAAATGGTCAAGAAAAATATCAAGGTCATGAAATAAGACATTATCCTCTTCATCCATTTTAAAACGATGATAAACAACTTCCCCAATGTGTTGGTATTTTGAATCAGAAAACTTAGGTGGATTTTCATATTCAGCTAATTGAGAATCTAATCCCTTCTCTCTTAATTCTTCTTTAATTATTTGCAAATGTTGTTGAGCCAACTCATTTGCTGAATATTTTGTTTTTTTTCTTAACCGATCAAATAAACCCATTCAGATCTCCTCCAAACTCAAATAAAAATTAAAATCTCCTTTATAAACCTTTCTATAATTTATCACTTCTCAGTAGAAAATTTACTCAGACAACACATAAATACTAGTTCAACTGCTAATTTCTTATGAAATTCGCGCACATGGCTGATTTACATATTGGTTCTTGGCGCGAGCCTAAACTCCGTGACTTATCAGCCAAAGCCTTTACCAAAGCCTTGGAAAAAGCACTCAAACTAGGAGTCGACTTCATCCTCTTCTCAGGAGATTTATTCAACACCTCATTGCCAGCCATGGACGGTCTCAAATTAGTTGTTGAAAAATTAAAATGGCTCAAAGACCAAAACATCCCTTTATACGCAATAGCAGGCTCTCACGACTTCTCACCATCTGGCCGCACCATGGTTGAAGTCTTAGAAAAAGCAGGTCTTCTCAAAAATGTCTGCCAAGGCAATATCGAAAACAATACTCTTAAACTCCAATTCACTATTGACCCCAAAACCCAAGCTAAAATCACTGGCATGCTTGGCAAAAAAGGCATGCTTGACAAAATCTATTACGAAAACCTGGACTACCAACATTTAGAACAAGAACCAGGCTACAAAATTTTCATGTTCCATACTGCTATCTCAGAATTAAAACCAAAACATCTTGAACAAATGGAAGCCCAGCCTCTTTCCATACTTCCTCAAAATTTCAATTATTACGCCGGTGGCCATGTCCACCACAAATCTGAAATGGAATACAGCAGCGGCCTGGTCACTTTTCCCGGAGCTTTATTCCCAAACAATTTCTCAGAAATTGAAAAATACTCTTACGGCGGCTTCTACTTAGTAGAAGAAAACAAAGCTGAGTGGATTCCATTAAAAATCATTGACCATTTCAAATTTGAATTTGACTGCCAGCACAAATCAGCTCAAGAAGTTGAAAAAACAGTCCTTGAAGAAATCAGCATGAAAGATTTGAACAAGGTCTTGGTCACCATGAGATTCAAAGGTATCTTAGGCAGTGGCCGAATCGGCGACATTAATTTCAAGGAAATTTTCAAAAAAATCTACGAAAAAAACGCTTACTTTGTCATGCGCAACACTTCTCAATTAAAATCACCTGATTTTGAAGAAATTAAAATTGACTCCGGCTCTGTTGAAGATGTTGAAGATAATTTAATCAGAGAACACCTTGGCCAGTTCATGATCAAAGGTGGAGAACTCAATCTTACCAAATCATTAATGGCAGTTCTCAACACAGAAAAAAAAGAAGGTGAGCATGTCCATGATTTTGAAGACCGCCTCAAAGCAGAAATGGAAAAAGTTTTAGGTTTGGATTAAACAGTTAAATTCTTAGCACATTGCTGGCATAAAAACTTTCTTATTTTAGAATTTTTTCTGACCACTCTTTTAACTATTTTATTGCAGCCAGCGCATTTTAATTTGACTTCTTGGTATTCCATTTTAGAGATGTTTTAAGATTTCTCTGAGGTCTTTCTTTTTGATGATAACCTTGCAGTACTTTTCAAATTCCTTGTCTTTGGGATTAAAACCAATGACAAAGCCGGCGACACGAGCCATTTTGATGTCGTTTTTATCATGACCAACAACAATGACGTCTTTGTAATCAAGATAATGTTCATGGCAGAGTTGTTTGAGGAATTTTTGCTTGCCGAGGTTGCCAACATGCTGGTTAAAGCCAATAAATTTGTCATTTTCATCAAAAAGCATTTCATTGTAAAAGACGTAGTCAATATTCAATTCTTTTTTAGCTCTTAAAACGAGTTCTTTGGGGCTGGATGAGATAATGGCAATGGTGTAATCTCTTTTTTTAAGTTCTTTAATGGTTTCTTTGGCGCCAGGCATGTACTTGGCTTTTTTTATTTCTTCTAAGTAAGGTTGTTTGGGTTTGCCAATCCAAAGTTTAGTGACTTCTTCAACCAGTTTAGGATAATTGGTGTGAAGATATTTTTTAACTAAAGCCTTGGATTCTTTTTCTGTTTTGTAAACTTTAACAACCTTATCCCAGAAATTTAAGTGGTCAAAAATAACTCCATCAAGGTCAAAAACAATTAATTTTTTCATAGTAGGTGGTGGTGGGTTGATTGTTTTATAAATCTTTTTCCGAAAACTATTTAAACAAAATTCTAATTAATTCACTCTATGTTTGATTTAACACCTTTATTCAATCTTTTGGGACCCTATGTTAGTTATTTCCAAAGCAAGTGGTCTCAGGCCGGCGTCACTTTAGTCGCCTTTGTCATTCTTGCTTTCATTCTTTTATTAGTCTTAGAAAAAATCATTCTTAAATTAACAGTCAAAACTAAAACAGACGTTGATGATAAAATTATTCAAAAAATAAAAAAACCAGTTTTCTGGTTATTAATTGTCTTGGGCTTAAGACTCAGTTCTCAAATAGTTTTTGACCAGCCCATTGTTTTCCATCTTTTAGAAAGCATTGGCATCATCATTTTTGTCATGATCATCGCCAAAGTCCTCAACACCCTGCTTGACTCTTGGGCTTGTATCTTTGCCAAGAAAACCAAATCAGATTTAGATGAAACCTTATTGCCTTTATTCAGAAAAGTTGTCAATATTGTTTTTGTCTTGTTAGGAGTTCTTTGGATTCTCAATACTTGGAGCATCAACATTACACCTTACTTAGCAGGATTAGGAATTGGCGGCCTTGTTCTCGGACTAGCTCTCCAAGATTCTTTAAAAAACATTTTTGGTGGTATTTTCTTAATCCTAGACAAAACCTTTGCCGTCGGAGATAAAATCCAGATTGAAGGCGGAGAAGTTGGAGAAATCGTTGAAGTTGGCTTAAGAAGCACCCGAATCAAAAACTATGACAATCAAATTATTACTATTCCCAACGGCCAGATGGCCAATGCTAAAATCATCAACTATGTCCAGCCTAATCCTAAAATTAGGGTTGTTGTCAAATTTGGAGTTGAGTATGGAACTAAAGTTGAAAAAGTTAAGAAAGTGGTTGATGGTGTTTTGAAAAAGATGAAAGGCATTTCTAACAAGCCATACATGAACACTGTTTTTACTGAGATGGGAGATTTTGCTTTGTTGTTTCAGGCTCGTTTTTGGGTTGATGATTATAAAGATGCTTATACTAAGAAATTAGAAGCAACTGAGAAGATTTATGCTGGTTTGAATAAGGCAAAAATTGGCATTGCTTTCCCAACACAGACTATTTTTGTGAAGAAGTTGAAATAAATTATTTTGTTATTTTGAGATGTAATTCATCTAACTGTTCTTTATCAACTTCAGAAGGAGCATCCATCACTAAATCCCTGGCTTCTTTATTTTTAGGGAAAGCCACCACTTCTCGGATATGCTTCTGCCCTAACAAAACCATAATTAATCTGTCAATCCCAGGCGCAATTCCACCATGAGGAGGAGTTCCATACTTAAAAGCATTTAACAAATGGGAAAATTTCTTTTTTTGCTCTTTTGTAAAACCAATCAAGTCAAAAACCTTCTCTTGAATCTTTGGATCATGGATTCTAATCGAACCTCCGCCAACCTCATAACCATTTAAAACCAAATCATGTTGATAAGATTTAACTTTACCAGCCTCCTTTGAATTTAAATACTTAATATCTTCTTCTTTAGGTGCTGTAAACATGTGGTGTGATGGAGCCCAGTTCTTGCCGGCTCCATGGAAAAAATCTTCTTTAGTTTGTTTGACGAATAAAGGATAGTTAACAACCCAGCAGAAGGCTAATTCATTTGGATCATTTTTATTTTTTCTTAAGTCTGGCTTGTCGGTCTTATATTTTTTCATGACTTCATCATGATTTAATCTTGGGAATTTTTTAAAAGTTAATTTTTTATCTGGCAAAATTTCTTTGACTATTTTAATCATCATATCTTCAATCAAATTCAAAATATCTTCTTGTTCAACAAAAGACATTTCAACATCTAACTGATAAAATTCACCTGGGCATCGATCTGCTCTGGCATCCTCATCTCTAAAACAAGGAGCAATCTGAAAATATCTGTCAAAACCAGCCACCATTAACATTTGTTTGTATTGCTGCGGTGATTGCGGCAGAGCATAGAATTTTCCTGGAAAATTTCTGGCTGGAACTAAATAATCCCTAGCTCCTTCCGGAGTTGACTTGGTTAAGATGGGTGTTTGGATTTCAACAAAGTTTAATTTGTCTAAATAACTTCTCATAAAGTTGATAATTTTATGCCTCAAAATGATATTTTGAGTCATGTGGGAAGTCCTCAAATCTAAATACCTATACTTCAATCTCGTCTCTTCAGTTGATTCTAAATTCAAATCCAATGGCAGCTCTTCAGCCGGCGATAAAACTTCAATTGAATCAGCTGCGACTTCAATCCCACCAGTCGCCATTTCCTTTTTGATTTGATTTGCCGGACGAACTTGAACCTTCCCTGTAACTTGAACAACTGATTCCTTCTTCAAACTACCAAACTCCTTAGCCAACTTTGGATTAAGAAAAAACTGAGTAATCCCATACCTGTCTCTCAACAATAAAAATCCAATCCGGCCCTGAACTCTCAGAGAATCTATCCAGCCGCATAAAGTGACTTTCTTATCTTTATGTTTTTTATTCAATTCACCGCAAGTATGTGTTCTTAACATAGGAATAAAGAAATAATCATACTTTATAAAGTTTTTTGGGAAACTTATATATAGGTGTAAATTTGGGCAGTTCTCATGGAAAGAACCGACCAAATCCTTAATTTTTTAAAGGAAATTGATAAATTAAAATTTGTCACCAGGGAAATCTATCTGTCAGATTCTTTCAGAAAAGAAAACAGTGCTGAACACAGTTGGCATCTCTGCTTAGCTTTGATGGCCTTTGAAAAAGAATTTAATGACATCAATTTCTTAAAAATATACAAGATGGCCCTTATCCATGATTTAGTTGAAATCTATGCCGGAGATGTCTGCGCCTTTGATAAAAAAAACAAACCCCTTCAACAGGAAAAAGAAAAACAAGCTGCCGAGAAACTATTCAATCTCTTGCCAGACGACATTAACCAAGAATTCCATTCACTTTGGCTCGAATTCGAAGACAAGCAAACCAAAGAATCAAGATTAACCCATGCTTTTGATAAGATACAGGCTACTCTCCAGCAGACCCTCTCAGATGGCAGAAGTTTAAAGGAATGGAATGCCACTCACCAGGATGTCTTAGAACATAAAAAAGAATGCATTGAATTTGACCAAACTACCAAAAAAATATTTGATAGATTGTTCCAAGAAATAAAAAAAATCAATCTCCCATGAAAGTTCTCTTGCATGCTTGCTGTGGACCTTGTATTATCGGCCTCTTAGATTTCTTTCAAGACCATGACCTCACTCTTTTCTTCTATAACCCTAATATTGAACCCAAAGAAGAATATCAAAAAAGATTAGAATCTGTCAAAAAAATTGCCCAAGAATTCAACCTCAAACTTATTGAAGACGATTATGAAAACGGATTATGGCATAGTGTTGTCGATCATTACCAAGATGAACCAGAAGGCGGAGAACGCTGTAAAATTTGCTTTAAAATACGCTTGGAAAATCTCGGCCTCACTGCCAAATCCAATGGTTTTGATGCTATGGCCACTTCCTTATCAGTCAATGTTTGGAAAGACACTCAATTCATCAATCAAACTGGCCAGGAAATTGCCGAACGTTTAGGATTAAAATTTTTTAATTTCAATTTAGACCAAGAACAAATCAAAAAAATCTGTTACCAAGAAAAAGAATTATCAAAACAACATAATCTTTACATACAAAAATACTGTGGGTGTCTCTATGGACTTCAAAATCAAAAATAAAGAAGGACAAGCCAGAACAGGAGAAATAATTACTGAACACGGCATTTTAGAAACTCCTAATTTCATCCCTGTTGCTACCCAAGCCACTGTCAAAGCTCTCAGTTCAGAAACTCTCAGCAAAATAGGCATTCAAGCAGTTCTCTGCAACACCTACCATTTATACCTAAGGCCTGGCGAAGAACTCATCCAAAAACTAGGCGGCCTCCATAAGTTCATGGGATGGCACAAGCCGATGTTTACTGACTCTGGTGGGTTTCAAGTTTTTAGTTTGGCAGAAATAAGTAAAATTGATGATGATAAGGTTGTGTTTAGATCTCATTTGGATAAATCAAAACATGAACTCACTCCAGAAAAATCAATTGAAATTCAAGAGAAATTAGGAGCAGATATTATTTTTACATTAGACGAATGCATTCCTTTTGAAAGTGATTATGAAACTGCCAAGAAGTCTGTGGAAAGAACACATAAATGGGCAGAGCAATGCCTCAAAGCCCATAAAACTAATCAAGCTCTTTTTGGTATTATCCAAGGGGGAAAATTCGAAGATTTAAGAAGACAATCCGCCAAATTCATCTCCTCACTCAATTTCCCTGGTTATGGATTAGGAAGTATCTTTGGCGAGCCCAAAGAAGAAACTCTTAAAGTTATTCAATACATGATGGAAGAACTTCCAGAAGACAAACCTAAACACCTCCTTGGCATCGGTGCAGTTGAAGACATCTTCAATGGCGTGGAATTAGGAGTCGATACTTTTGATTGTGTTTTGCCGACAAGATTAGCTCGGGCAGGTTATATTTTTACTTCTGAAGGCAATTTAAAAGATAAGTGGAGATACAGGATTACAAATGCTCAGTATACAGGGGATCAGGGTCCCTTAGATAAGAACTGCAAATGTGACGTCTGTAAAAATTATTCCAAAGCTTATTTGCGTCATTTATTTAAGACAAATGAACTGCTGGCTTATTCTTTGGCGACAGAGCACAATCTTTGGTTTTTTAATAATCTGATGAAAGAGATAAGGGAAGCAATCAGTCAACAAAAATTCCAAGAACTTAAGAAAAAATGGTTAGCTTAGAAGACTACGACTACAACTTACCCAAAGAAATGATCGCCCAAACAGCACACCAACCTAGAGACCACTGCAAACTTCTAATAATAAAAGACAAAGTCAAACACAAAAAATTCTATGATATTATTGACTACTTAGAATCAGGAGACGTTCTCGTTCTCAATGAAACCAAAGTCAGTCATGCCAAACTCATTGGAAAAAAAAGTACTGGTGGTAAGATTGAAGTGATTTTAGTTAAGGAGAAAGATGGAGTTTATGAATGCCGAATCAAAGGTAGTAAAATCAAAGAAGGAACAGAGTTGGTTTTTGATGAAGACAAGGCAGTAGTTGTTAAAAGAGTTGATGATATTTTCCATTTAAAGTTTAATAAAGAAATAAATAAAAAACATTTAATCATCCCCACACCACCTTACATCAAACAACACGTCCCAGAACAAGATTACCAAACTATCTATGCTAAGGAAGAAGGCTCCTTAGCAGCACCAACTGCAGGACTCCATTTCACCCAAGAACTCTTAAACAAAATAAAAGAAAAAGGCATCAACATAACCAAAATCAAACTTGACATTTCCTATGAAACTTTCCTTCCAGTCAAAGACATCACCTCACACTCAACAGGAAAGGAATACTTTGAAATTGACCAAAACAACGCCAACATAATCAACCAAGGAAACATTATCGCTGTTGGCACCACAGTTGTCAAATGCCTTGAAAGCGCTGATTGGAAAGATAACAAAATCCAACCGAGCAAAGGCATTTCAGAAATATTCATCAAACCACCCTATAATTTTAAATCAAATATCAAGGCCATGATCACAAACTTCCACCTCCCAAAAAGTTCTTTATTGTTATTGACTTATGCTTATGTGAATCGAGAAAGAATCTTGAAAGCTTATCAAGAAGCAATCAAAGAAAATTACAGATTTTACTCTTTAGGCGATGCGATGATGATATTTAAATAGCAATTGTGATTTTTAATTAAAATGAAAATACAAAAAATTTATGACAAGGGTTCAAGAGAAATTAATGAAGATGAATTATTGACTCAGGACAATTTGTTTGCTGTTTTTGACGGGGCAACAAGTTTAATTAAATATGTTAATGAGAAAGGAGAAACTGGAGGCAGATTGGCAGCGAAAATTGCCAAGGAAGTTTTTTCTAAGAATGATAAATCATTAAATGGTTTGGTTGAAGGAGCTAATGATAAAATCTTAGAAGAGATGAAAAAGGTCGGAATTGATTCAAATCAAAAAGAATCATTATGGTCAACAGCCGTTGCAGCCATAAAAATAAACAAAGAAGAAATTGAGTTTTTCACTATTGCAGATTGTTTGACTTTGGTTGTTTTTAAGGATGGGTCCCATAAGTTGCTGGTAGATTATTTTGACTTTGACTTGGAATCTATGAAAAAATGGAAAGAATTAGCAAATAAAAAAGTTAAAGATATTTTTAATGTGTTAATAAAAGATGAAATCGAACTTAGAAGACAAGCCAATGTAAAATTTGGTGCCTTAAACGGAGAAAAAGAGGCGATAAATTTTTTTGAATTTGGAAAAATAGATTTAAAGGATATTAAATCAATAATTCTCTTCACAGATGGATTGTTGATTCCAAAAGAAGATCCAGAGGCAACTGAAGATTGGAATTTATTTGTAAAAATATATCAAAAAAAAGGGTTGAAAGGTTTATTGGATTATGTGCGTTCTATTGAGAAAACTGACCCTCTTTGCTGGAAATATCCAAGATATAAACAACATGATGATGTAGCAGCGATTGGAATTGATTTTGTTTAAGGTGCACTTTTTTTAGGCAAAACTCCTTGATATTTAATAATAAATGTTTCAGAATCAAAGACACTCGGTTCTTTTAACAATTCCATAAATTCTTTTTCATCAAATTTTTTCATATTCTCCTCTCTCCAAAACTTCTTTTATTTTTTCTTTATTTTCTGGTTTTAAGGAATACCTAAATTCATTTTTTATTCCTGGTTTTCTGTTGAGAAAACCATCTTTAAATAATTCTTCAATACATTCCTTGGCTCTGCCTTGTAAATGGCTTGGCACAGCTTTAATTAAATCTGATAAATTGATCAACCGATGGCCAAAATAACATTTTCTGGCCATCTTTTTTATCAAAGAATATTTTATTTCGCTATCTTCTATATTACACAATAAACTCGCAAGTTACTTAAAGATTTGTATAATAATTGTACTTTAAATGTACAGAAACGAAACATTTAAATATGAGTTATACTATAATAAATAAGAAAATGCAAGATTCAATCTTCATCCGGACTTTTGGAAAAACACCTAAAATAATATTATTAGATTTTTTATTAGATAATGATATTTTTGACTATTCTAAATCTGAAATAGCTCAACATACTGGAATCAGTAGAGTAACTTTAGATAGATATTGGGATGCTTTGGTTAAAGATAAAATTTTAGTTAAAAGCAGAATCATCGGCAGAGCATCTTTGTATAAATTAAATAAAGAAAATCCAATAGTGAAAAAATTAATCGAACTAGATAATTTCTTAACATGTCAGAAATTGCCCTCAAAGACACCAGCCATAGTCGCTTTAGGCCAGTAAATCGAGCAAGTTCTGATCATCATCAAAAATACCCTATAGAATTTTTGAGAAAACAAGAAATGGATAAGTTAGAAATTAAAGTCAAAGCCTAAGGCTGCCATCTAATCATTGTCCTTGGAAATGGAATTGCATCCTTAATATTATCCAACCCGCAAATCCAGGCTATCACCCTTTCCACACCCATGCCAAAACCAGCATGAGGCACAGAACCATAACGTCGCGTATCTAAATAGAATTCATATTCCTTAGGATCTTCACCTTGTTCTTTCAATCTGTCCTTGATTTTCTTAATATCAGGCTCCCTTTCAGAAGCACCAATAATTTCACCATAACCCTCGGGCGCAATAAAATCAGCACCCAAAACTACTTTTGGATTCTTTGGGTCTTCTTTCATGTAAAAAGCCTTGACTTTCTTAGGATATCTAGTTACAATCACTGGAACATCATATAATTCAGAAAGCCGATCCTCCTCAATCGTTCGTAAATCCTTGCCCCAAGAAATATTCAATTTATACTTTTTCTTCAATAATTTCAAAACATCATCATAAGTCATTCTAGGAAATTTTTTCTTTAAAGTCGGCTCTAATTTCTTAATATCCCGGCCCAAAACTTCCAGCTCTTTCTTATTCTTAGACAAAACCTTTCCAACAATAAACTTCAGCAAAGCTTCGCCATAATCATTCAGCTCATCAAAATTAATCCAGGCTGCTTCCATTTCAGCATGCCAGTATTCAGTTAAATGTCGCGAAGTCTTGGATTTCTCAGCTCGAAACGAAGGCGCAATCGTATAGATTTTCTCCAAAGCAAAAATCGCTGGCTCAGCATAAAGCTGCCAGGTCTGTGCCAAAAACACACCTTTGTTGCCAAAATAAGGAACTTCAAACAATGTCGAACCTCCTTCAGCTTGAACAGATTGAAAAATCGGCGAATGATATTCATAAAAACCTTCACCTTTAAAATATTCATCAATCGCACCAAAAACACTGCTCCTTATTTTCAAAATAGCCGTCATCTTCCTTGAACGCAGCCACAAATGCCTGTTATCAGCTAAAAACTCTGTACTTTGATCCTTAGCAATTGGAAATGGCTCAGCTGCCTGAATAATCTTAATCTTCTCAACCTGAAGGTCATAATTAGTTGGAGCCCGGGGTTCTTTCTTGACCACACCTTCAACCTCAACAGAACTTTCAATCATTAATTTGTCAATTTCTTTCCATTGCTTCTTGAATTTATCATGAGGCAGAACACACTGGATCATATTAGTTGAATCCCGCAAAACCAAAAACTTAAACTGATTCGAACCTCTTTCACGATAAATCCAGCCGCGCACAGCTACTTTACCCTTGCCATTATCAAGCGCCTCTTGGATTGAAATGAATTTTTCTGGCATTTGATTATATAAATAAAAAAGAATTTAAAAATGTTTGGATTTTCAATCCAAACACCAGAAAACTTGTTTTCGCTGGGTTTGCTTAACCATTCCACTCTTGAGTGAACTTCTGGCCATTGACATCCATTTCAAAATAACCACTTTCACCATCTTCGCTGAAATAATAATCAATTTCGGTCTGGCCGTCTGGAGTCTCAACACTATACTCAACATGACAAAGTCCGGCAAATTCCCCAGAAGTAACTAAACCTTTAATCATCCACTGGGCATTAGTATCACCTTCATCAAAAGAACCGCTCATTTTCCATTGAGCACCGGCTTGACACCATTCATCGCTGTCAAAACCACTTGCTTCAACAGTCACATCACCTTCTTCAGAAGTTACAGTTACTCTATCTGTTCCACAACCCATCAAAAAAATAAACACTAATAACACTAAAACAATTTTTCTCATTTTACACCCCCTATAAAACAAACTTTTTCTCTTCTTTAACTTCTTTTTTACCTAAAATACGGACTTCAACATTAGCTTTTTCAGAAAACTTTTTAGCATCATCCTCTGAACCAACTATTTTGCCCCAATGCATTGGAATCGCAATATCTGGCTTAATCAAGTTAGCAGCTTCAGCAGCTTCTTCAGCATCCATTGTATATGTTCCGCCCACTGGCAGCAAAGCCACATCACATTCAATCGATTTCATCTCAGGAATCTTGTCAGTATCACCAGCATGATAAATCTTAACTCCTCCAATCTCTAAAACCATCCCTAACCAGCCTGCTTCTTTAGGATGAAACAAAACTCCAGGAGAGCGAAACCGATGAGTATTATAAGCCGGCACTCCAGTCACTTTTATGCCTTCAATTTCCACTGTTTCACCCACTGCAACAGTCTTTACATTATTTCCTAACTTAGCAGCACAGTCAGCCGGAGCAACAATCACTGTACTTTTCTCCCGAATCTTATCAATATCTTCTAAACTGCAGTGGTCAAAATGAGCATGCGTCACTAAAATAATATCAGCTGGTTCAGAAGGATCAATTTGATAAGGGTCAATAAAAATAACCTTCCCCTCTCCTAAAATCTTAAAACTAGCATGGCCCAGCCATTTAATCTGAACACCTTGAAAATCTAACATTTTCACCTCTCAGTTTTTTTCAAACCTTTCCACCAGTCATTAGAACTTGTTTTCTCCAACTCCTTTAACATTTTCTTAGCTGATGGAGTTTTTATTATTTTCCAAATGCTCTCAATCCAGCTTTGAGCATCCTTATAACCAATTTCCATATATTCTTTAGCCTGAAAAGCATTCTCCAGCAAATCAGCATCCCGCGCCACTACTGCTTCTTTAGTTTTCTGCCCCTGCAATTCCTTATGCAATGAAAACATTTCCCCACCTAACTCTCCTAAACTTTCAGTCTGTTCCTTATGCGCTTTTGTCTCTGCTTTTCTAAAATCAATATATCTATGGCCAACCTTATGCAAATCATTTAATCGGGCTTCATGCAAATCATTAAACAGCGACATTAAGGTAACTCGACTAACATCAACTCCTTCCAATTTAGCTAGAAAATATCCAATCAAGCCAGCTCTAAAACTATGCTCAGCTACATTTTCTGGATCTTTGACATTAATGGTCCACCAACCGCTCCTTTTGACGTGCTTTAACGCACCCATCTCATAAATAAAATTAACAACTTTTTTCATTATAATTTCCCCTTCAACTTCAAATCCAAAACTAAATCTTCTAGTTTCTTCAAATCATATTTCACTGAATCAAACTTACGCCTTAATTCCGGCTCTCTGAAATCAAACTTCAATAATTCACCATAAATTATATCAACTAAATCCTTAAACTTAACAACCTCATCAAACTTATCCTTGCCTGCTAAATAAACAGCTTTCCTGACAATTTCCCCAGTCAAATCACAAAGCCCCAACAAGTAATGATTAGACTTCACCTTCAGCTGAATATGTGTTGGTAATTTTTTATCCTTAACCGCATGATAATACAATAAAGCTTCAACATATTCTTGAACAGCAATCTTCAAACTTCCTTCAGAAAAAAGGCGTGTACTATGTTTAGTAATCTTCTCTAATTCTAGTTTCTCCTTCTCAATCTTTTCAATCAAAACCAAAGCTTCCTTCAACTCACCGCGGTGAACTGCATAGATAACTTGCTTGCTCAGCTTCAAAACATCACGTGATTTTTTAATCAAAAGTTCCCTTTGGCTGTCATAATCAGCCAGTTCTTGCTGCATATTTTTAAAATCATTTTTATTTATCATTTTTATACTAGATTTATTTCAACTATTTATAAAGGTTTGGTTAAAGAATAAAGTTGAAAATGTCGCCAATTGGTCAGTGAGCACTGAACTAATCGTAAGACGACCAGGAACAGTTTCTCATCAAAGTACATCAAGGAAACTGTGTGAACGAGACATTTTCAATTATACCCAGTTAGGAAAAAGTTTATAAATAGTAAAAAGTTTATACTTAATCAAGTAGAAATAAATAGCAAAAAGAGGACTTATGGCTCAAGAAACTGTATTTGGAGAAGTCATCGGATTTTTAAACCGATTAGGTGTCTATGATATAATTCTCCCTTTCTTACTAATCTTCTCAATTGTTTTTGCTATCTTAGAAAAAACCAAAGTCCTTGGCACAGATGAAATCGAAGGCAAAAAATATAGTAAAAAAAGCATCAATGCTATTGTTGCCTTTGTCATCTCTTTCCTAGTTGTTGCCTCAGCTAATTTAGTCAAGGTCATTAATACTGCTGTTGCCAACATTGCTCTTCTTATGGTCATCCTTGTCATGTTCCTTTTACTAGTCGGAACTATGTTTGGCGATAAAGAAGTCACTTTAGAAAATTATCCTGGCTGGACTAAATTTTTCATGGTTGTTCTTTTCATTGGCATTGTTGTTATTTTCCTTCATGCTCTCGGCTGGTTAGAAACAGTCTTTAGTTTTTTAATAGACTACTATGATGTCAGCTGGGTTGCTACCTTAATCTTACTTGTCATCATCATTGTTTTCATGGTCTATGTTACTAAAGATAGTGGCAAGCCAAAAACATCAGAAAAAAAAGAGGGTTAAAAAATGGCTATTAGCGGACAATACGGTGGAGAATTAACAAGTTTAATCACTTCCCTTCAGTATTATGGGATCTTTGATGTAGTCTTGCCTTTCTTACTAATCTTTACACTTATTTTTGCTGTCCTCCAAAGAATTAAACTATTTGGTGATTATAAAAAATCAATTAATGTTGTTATTGCCTTGATCATGGCCATCCTTACAGTTGTGCCTCACGTCACTGGCAATTACCCTGGCAACTACGATCCAATTGTTATCATCAATGTCCTTTTACCAAGCGTCTCAGTCTTAGCTGTCGTCATCATCCTTGTCCTCTTCTTGTGGGGCATGTTTGGCGGCGAATGGTCTGGCAGCAGTTTACCAGGTATTGTTATGCTGGTTATTTTATTGATTGTTGGCTATATTTTCGGAGCCACAGTTGGCTGGTGGCAGGCACCTTCCCAAACCTTTGGCGGTTGGTGGGGCGGCAATCTTTCCAATCTCATTATCATTATCTTAGTCTTCGGACTCATTGTCTGGTTTATTACCAGTGGCGATAAAAAAACACCGGGCGAAAGCATGACTAAAGGCCTCAAAGACCTTTTCAAAGGCAGGACATTTTAAAATGGCAACTTTCCTTGATGTTGGGTTGTTGAATTACTTTTCCATAATTTTTCCAGCCCTTTTGGTCTTTGCTGTTGTTTTTGCTTTGCTCACCACCACCAAAGTCCTTGGCACTAACAAATCTATTAATGCTATTATTGCCGTTGTCCTCGGTTTTATGGTTCTCCTTTCAGAAGACATTGTTAAGGTCATTAATTTCATGGCGCCTTGGTTTGTCCTTATTTTTATCTTTGTTGTTCTCCTTGTCCTTGTTTATCGAACAGCTGGAGCCACTGAAAAAGATATGACTGAGTTTATTAGAACAGACCGTTCTGTTAAATGGGCTATTTTTGCAGTTGGTGTTATTATTTTCCTGGCTGCTTTGGGTACTGTCCTCGGCCAGAATATTGGACCTTACCTCCAAGAAAATGCTACTATTGAAGAAATCCAGTCAGGAGTAGCTACTGGTAGCTGGGAGCAAAACATTACTGCCACCTTATTCCACCCCAAAATCTTAGGTGTTATTATGGTTCTGGTTATTGCCGTCTTTACTATTGCTCTCTTAGGCATGAAACCAGATTATTAGAAATTATTTTTTCTTCATACCTTTTGTAATTCTAGAAAGTTCGCTCACGTTTTCAGTAAAAGAAGGAATCACGTCCTTAAAAACTCTCTCTATAGCTTTTAATTCACTGCCCACATCGCGGATATGCTCATCATACTCAGATATCTTGCCCAAAACACCCTTATGCAGCTCACTAAACTCTCCCTTCAAATGTTCCAAATCACTGGACATCTTTTTGATATTTGCTTCCACCTTATCCTTCCATTCACCAATCCCCTTGACTTCTTCAATCAGTTCTTCCCATTTTTCATTGATAATTGCTTCAGCAATCTCAGAAATCCTTTCATCTGAATCACCTGCTGGAGCAGGATACTCTTGAGCATAAGGCTGCGCTTCTGGCCTTGGAGCCGGCTCAGGCATCGGCGCCGCTTCTGGTCCTGGTGGGGGCGGCATTTCAGCTCCTTGACCGCCTACTGGAGCTCCAGCCAGCTTAGTTAAATCAGCCTGGCTCATTGCATCATAAATTTGCTGAAAAGCATAGCCCTGCCGTTGTAATTGGTCAACAATTTGATTATTAGAATAACCTTGTTGTCTTAATTGCATAACTTGATCAACAGGTAATTGATTTGCCATAGTCACACCTTTTTATATCTTCTATTAAATCTAAACTACTTATAAATTTTTCTTAAGTAATGTTAGTCAAACCCTCACCAAATGGCCAGTGAGCACCGTTCCACTTGTCAAACCGTTGGAACCCTGCATTCAAGAGCTTATTTTTTCTCTATTTTTTTGCAGGGGGCGAACGAGACATTTTCAACTTTTCATCAATAATTTTTTCTACATAATCTCGAGTTGCAAACTTAACTGGATTCCATAAATCAAGATATTTTTGAATTGTGTTTAATTCATCCTTGCCAGCGGTCATTTTCAGTTCTTTGATCACTAAATCTAATTTTTGCTTTATTCCATTAACTTCCCGTTTAATATCCAAGACCTCAGAATCAAATGACCTTAAATCTGAATTAATTTTCTTAAAACCATCCAGCATATTTTTCTCTAAAACTTCAAATTTCTTATTCAGGTTAGTTAATTTTTCCTCTACCAGTCCTAACCTGTTATTAATCTGAACCGCATCAATTGCCGGAGCTGGCGGTGGTGCTGGTTTTTTTCCAAATAACTTTTTCATATTGAAAGTAATCTTTTTTCAATTTATATATCTTGTGTTTTTAGTAAATAACAGTTAAACCCACGCCAATTGGCTAGTGAGCTAAATTTACCACTTGTAAAATAGCTATGGTACTTCATTTGATTTATAGCGACATGAAGTATAGCGAACGAGACATTTCCAACACTTCAACCAAAAATCTTATAAACTATTTATTTAATCATTTCCTTATTGGGAACGTAGCTCAACCCGGCAGAGCACTACGCTGAAGTATTTGTGTAACAAATGCCCAGTAACTCCGTTACTGAGTGTCTTAGTGCAGAACCGTAGGTGTTGGGGGTTCAAATTGCTTGCTTCCATAAGCAGCATGAAAGTCCCCCCGTTCCCATCTTTTCTAACCGCCAATTACACCTGACATTATCTGCCCTGCCACAAAATTAAACAGAATCATCACCGTCGCCGCAATAAAACAATACAACAAGGCACTCCTAACTAAATCTTTTCCAATATTATACCTCTCGGTTAATTTATCTTCTCCATTCTCAATATTGTTGCTGATCACCACCAGAATATAAGTTATCTGCACTACGTACAAACCCACTACAATCTGAAAATAATAAGTTGGAATTCCCGAGCCAAATAAATTAACAATCCCTCCAATCCCTGCTGTTCCTCCCTCTCCAGTCTCAGCCACTACTGAAGAAATCTGTGCTGTCAACCGGGTCAAAATATTTGTAATCATTGACGTAATTCCCACTACAATACCAGCAATTGCCGGAGTTAAAAACTTAATCTGGGATTGCATTGAAGAAATAATCTCAGAAAGCAAATCCTTCAGCCTTTCATTAACCCTATGGATTTCTTTGATATATTGCGACATCGAAATTAAAGCCTGTGCCGCAATCCGAGGACCCTTCTTAATGCTCTCTACTAAAACCTTCATCGAGCTTTCAATTATTTTAGAAGGGAAAAAGATCAAAGCCCCTACCTTGCCGTCGAAAATAGCCTCCCGAACACTCATCCCTAGTTTAGTAATGTTTCTATTGACCATTGAATAAAAATCACCAGAAGTCGTCCCTTCCATAATCTCTGCTGTTCTGCCAAAAGCAATTTCAGCTGGCAAACCATCCCCTAACCGATTCCCCAACTGAAACAAGGCTGAAGCAAATTCGTCTTCTAATTTCTTAGTTTTATTCCTGATCTTAATCACATTGCCGCTTCTTAAAGCAAAATAACTTCCAAAACCCAAACCTGCACTCAAAGTAATCGCCAAAGACAAAATCGAAGCCCCAAGTCCATAGGGGCCAATCCTGTCACTCAAAGCGCATTCCAAACCACCAGGACAGATATAACCCAATAGTTCAAAAGCTCCGTTAAAAAGCCTAACTTCAAATCCTGGATTTAAAAAATGCATCACTAACGGACTTAAACCAATAAACAATAACACCACAAAAACTAAAACTGAAATAAAAATCGGATTAATCCCAATTTCCTTTTTCCCCAACTTGATCAATATCTTCTTATATTTCTTTAATTCAGGATTTTCTTCAGAAATATCTGAATCACCATAACCTGTCGGCCTCTTAGAAAGTATAATTCTCCCTAAATAATAAACACCAAAAGGAATCGCAATATTATATATCAAACCAATATAAAGGATTAATCTTACTGGCGAAGTGTCTTCACCACCCATAAAACTGACTACCAATGGCAAAATTACTAAACCTAAAATTGGCAAAATTACTCCCAACATGTGCAGCATTGTAATTGGCGACTGTAGATCATGAGCATAGTGCAACATCTTTTCATAAGTTTCAGTCAAAATCACTGTCAAAGCCTTATCCAAAGTATCTAATCTCTTATTCTCAGATGCTTCATACAAAGAACTCTCCACCAAATGAAACGACTCAATAAATTCTCTATTCCATTCTTTCCAGGTTTTCAAATAATCTTCTAACGAATCCTTCACCGCGTCAAATTTACCTGTTTCCACATCCCACAAAACCTTTCGCAAATCCAAAGAAAGCGGTGTTGCTAAATGGTCAGAAGCAAATTCAATTCCCCTTTCCAAGTTCGAAGTATGCCTCATATAAGTTACAATATAAAAAATACACTGCACCATCTGATTCGAAGCCTTCATTCGCCATCTGTTGGCCAGGAAATTCGGCATCTGCATTAAAGGATAAATCAAAGCCAGCCCCAGCACCACAAAAAACATGGCAAAAAACATTGAAGCAAACAAAATAAAGGAAACCAAAGTCCCCAAAAGCATAATCAGCACTGGAAAAAACAAAGCAAAACCATAAGAGCCTTCTGGAGTTATCTGTAGATGGCAGATATCAATGCTTCTCAATAACTCTGCTCTTTTCTTTTCTGCCGGTTTAATTTTGGCAACCTTAGCAGAAAAATTACAAATCTTTTCATAATAACTCATGTGCTTGGGCAAAAAAGCTTTTTTAAACTCATCGTATTCCCGGGAAATCACTTTTCTTTTTTTAATCACCTTGGCCTTTTCTGTTACTCCGCCTAACTCTGCCTTTAATTTTTCCTTATACTTTGCCATTAACTCCTTATCTATTTCCTTTTTCAACGTCTTTTAGCCTCTTTTTTTAACCAAGCCTTAAAATCAAACAAAATTCTTTTGGAATCCAGTTTCCCAACTTCTTTTTTCACTTGATCCAATAACTTATGAAACATATCATTAGTTTCAGTTACAAAATCTGCCTCAAGCAATTCAGGTTTCTTTTCTTTTTCAGCTATGTCAACCAAAGCCTGCTTGCAGTCAGCCCTGAGCATAATATTTTCCCAGACTGCTTCCCAGTTACCGGCAAATTCAGAAATACTGCCAGCAATTTCTTTTAAAACTTCAGAATCCCCATTAGCCAAAGCATCTGTTATTTCTAGCTTGTCTGTTTCTGGATTATATTTCATCAAGTCAACAAAACCCCCTTCACGCAGAGGATCATCTTCCCAGTCCTTACGAACTTCAGTAATCTGCAAAATCCTTCTTTTCTTTTTCAAACCAGCTGCACTCTTGACTGGATTAGCCACCACAATAATATCAGTTGCCTTAAACGATGTCCGGGGAACACCAATATCATTTACCACCCTGTCAAAAACACCATACGGACTAGCACCATGAATCGTGCCTGCTACCACATTAGCTGCTGCTCCAATTCTCATTGCTTCATAAAGCGCAATTGCCTCAGAACTTCTGACTTCACCAATAATCAAAGCTGAATCTCCTAAACGCAATGTCGTCCTTATTCCACGAGATGCATCAACTTCTGTCGTCTCCTTGCCAGCCAAAGCACTTGCTACTTTCATTGATTGGATATTAAAACCCAGGCCCCGCAGTGCTGGAACCGGCAGTTCTAAAGTATCTTCAATTGTAATTATCCTATAACGCCGTATAATCTCAACTAAAACCGAACCCAAAAATGAAGTTTTTCCAGAACTCCTTGTTCCGGCAATTAAAAGCGTCCGAGTCCCGTCAATTAAAAACGACATCAAACCAGCCGCCACTGAATCAATCATCCCTACCTTAATAAAAAGCGGCAAAGTCCATGGCTTGTCCCTGTGCCTTCTAAAAGAAAAAGCCAGGCCAGTTGGATTTAAAGGCGCAGTTACCGCCGCTACTCTAGAGGTCATGCCTGGAATTTTCAATTCTGTATCCAGTATCGGATTGGCCTCATCCAGCGGCCTTCCTGAAATCATACGTAATTTTGTTGCCCAGCTTTCTGCTTCTGTTTCAGCTGGAATAATATTGCTTTCACAATCATCAAAATCCTGATGTACTACAAAAATTGGTGTCTTGCCCATTGGCGAATTAGCATTTGCATCCTGTATTTTTGGATCTGACAAAAGAACCTCCATCAAACCAAAGCCCACTGTATACCTCAATAAAACCTGGGCCAACTCTTCTATCTCCTTTGTTTTTAATTTCATTCCTTGATGCTCTAATAAATCTCCAATCAAATCCTTGCCTACATTAGTAAAAACCTCTCTCATCCTTTTAGGATCCACAAACTCCTCTCTTTTTGGCTTGTATTCAACCATCACTTTCCTGGCTGTATCTAAAATTTCATACTTCTCTTCAGTAAATTTAAATTCCGGAGGAACCATATGATACAATGTTTTGGTGCTGTCTGGAAAACCAAAAATAGTGATTTCAGTATTGCCTACAGAATAACTATCTAATACCTGGCCGTCACTTGGATAAGTTGACATTAATTTTGTAAACATAAAATCAGGCCTGATTGTTGCCCTGAACAGCCGCCTATAAATTGACCTGTCCCCTACTGCATAACCTGCCAGATAAGGATTCAACATTGAAATCATCTGTGTTTTCTCAAGTAAATCAATCACATACGCCAGCATCGAGATAAAATACTCCTGGCACTTAATCCCCTGCTCCTCAATTGTTGCATCTAGTTTAATTCTCTCTTTCCGAATCAGTCTCCTCAATTCCACATAAGCTGAAACCGGGTCGCCTTTTAACTGAGTAGAAATAATATATTGCAAACTTCCAAACCCTTCCCTTAGATATCTAGTACAGCCAGTCGCTGTCACCAAAGACGAATATTTTAACTTCTCTTCTTTGCTCAAAACCTTAAAAACATTCGCCACCTCATTAAGAATATTGGTTTGGTGATAATCATATTCAAAATTTCTTTTTTGAGTTAACACTATCTTAGTCACACCGCTATTCTTAGTCAATAATTCAATTGTTTTAGCCATGGCCATCTTGCTTTCTTCAATCAAAGGGGGAAAAGTGCATTCTTCACATGCAATCTGAAGTATTTTTTCTTCTCCCTGCCTTATGATTTCATAACTAAAACAATTTGTTTTGTCTTCAGCCATTTTACTTTAATTTCCTAAGCTCTTCTTCATAGCCCTTAATCTCTTCCTTCAAAGTCGCTTTTTTATCTGGTTTCTTTTCAGGCAATTCTCGATAACCTTTTCTGAGATAAGGGTTGATTATCTTATCAGGCCAGCCTTTCTTGCGCAGAGCCTCTCTAATTTGTTTTCTAGAATAACCTTGGAGATTTGCCTGTTTAATGAAATCTCCCAATACCTTGCTGTACTTCTCTTCTTTCACCTTCTCCTTGTAAGGTGATTTAATGTATTTCTCATAAGCAATATACGAAGACAAGGTTAAAATCACTGCTAACAACGCCCACAAAATCCATTTTTCAATTAGTCTTAATTTATCAGGTTTTCTAAATACTTTCAAAAACAGGCATTGGAAGTCTTCGCAAGTAAAACCAGCTGGACAGTCAATATCCTCATAACATTGGATGCCAGAAGGCCTGCAGTATTCTCTAATACAATTATAACTCAAACAATCCCTGTCTAATAAACAATGCTGGCCATTTTCACAGCCAGCACAAATCTCACCGCCGCAATCAACATCAGTCTCATCTTGGTTAATGACTTCATCATCACATTGAGGAATGTAATCACATGACCTGATTTCATCTGGTTTAGGACTAACTACTAATTTTGTTTTTCTGATGATTGATTTATTCAAACAATTATTAATATCAATACATTCCCTTGTTTGAGTTCCATCAGGCCTGCAGTTTAACCATTCACCACAAACCCATTTCTGCCTGCAGTAAGATGCTCCTCCTCCGCCACCTGCAGCTGCTGCTGGAGCCGCTTCTTCAGGCAGACAGGCTGGATGGTTAACACATTCTGGATCAGCGCAATCTACTAAACCATCAAAATCATCATCTATATTGTTAGTGCATATTTCAGGTGTGTCCAGATTTTGAGCTGTTGGCACGTCATAATTATTGATTGTAAAAGTGACATTGCCATCACCAGAGTAAGGGAACCGTATTTCTGTAAATGGAGTGGTTTGGTTGACATAAATCAAATGGCCTGTTGAATTCTTCACTCCAAAAATCATAAAAGGCAGGCTAGTGGTGATGTTCCTTCCTTGGTCATCTAGGATTTCTGTTATATTGATCACCAAATCACCGCTGTCTTGTTGGTATTGAACTGTATAATTGCCAGCTAGGAAACCAGTTGTTTCATTCAAATCATAATAAGATGGATTTGTAAAAGCCGCATCATCAGCAATTACCACTGAAACAATACCCGGATAATAAGCAGCAAAAGTGCTCAAATCAATATCAACCACTGAACAGCTGCCTGAAATAGTCGCTGCTGTCATCTGCGCTGGCATCACTGTAAGATCAATAACGAAATTCTGCATCTTATAGACTAATTTAGTATAATTATTCAGCAAGTCTTGGTTTGTATTGGTTGAACAGACCTTCAGATACATATTTCCATTAGCCAAAGAAGGATCACCATAAGTCGTTGAAAAATTATCAAAATGCATCTCAGCCACCGAACCATTGCTCCATTGCAGTTGAGTTTGAGCTGTTATAGAGCTCGCTGCAAAAAACCCAGTTAAATCCCCTTGAGTAAAGATTAGGAAACTAATCAATACTAAAAAGATCAACAGTCCTAATCCCTTTTTTTGTTTTTCTAAGATGCGATCCATTGTCTAGCTGTTGCAAAGATTTGATATGCAAAATTCAGGAATGTTTTCACATAGGCGTCTTGATTGTATACTCCCAGCGAATAAAGCTCTGAACCAGTAGGTATTCTGTTTGTCATATTAAAGAGGGTTAGATTGTATTCATTAACCTTGACGCCATTCTGCATCAGTTGAAGTTCTGTCCCTGCCGAATTAAAAATCTCAATATAAAGTGAGTAATTGCCCACGTGATCAGTTAGATTTGTATACTCATAACCGGGTGTGTATAATTTATTGCCCGTTGGAATTAGGGCTAGGTAAGCTCTACCATTTGAATCAGTAATGACTTCAGCCTTGGAAACTGGTTTAACCCCATATTTAGTCCCGCCAGAAGTGTAAGTCTGTAAAGGAGCCAATAGGCTAATCCCATTTTCCTCAGTAATCCTGACAATAGTATTTGGCACCACTGCATTGTTTGAATTATTTACTTGAAGTGAAACATTGTAAGGTCGGCCAGCATCAGTGAAATTGTCTGTCCTGACTCCATCAATATCTACAAAGATATAGTAAACAAGTTCGGTAGTGAATGACCCAGTGTGGTTGTCATTAGTTGGTCCGCAGTCACCAATTCCTGCATCATCTAAAACTCCATAGAGAATATGGGCTCCTGAAGTAATGCCTGTCGTATCCCATAAAACAGAAGCTGCATTTGTAGAATCATCCCTGCCTAAACCAGTAATTGTTTGAGTCGATCCAATTTTGTTTCCAGGAGTGACTGAATCATAATAAAAATCAACAGTAAATGCTTGAGTCACATTAACATTATTATCATTCAAAACTGTCGCACTTACATTAACACTAGTTCCAGGAGGACCAGTTGATGGATTAGCAGAAACTGCAGTAATATCCAAATCAGGCCCAATACAAAATGAAGTGGCCCTTCCATTCACTACCCCATACTTATAATGAACATAACTATCAGCAGGCAAAACTATATCAGTATTTAAAGTGACATAAGCAGCACCTGGAGAAGTGAGGGTTGTATCTGAACAATTATGTCCGCGAGTATCGTTACAAAGACCGCAGGCCAAATAGTTCGAACTGGAATGATCTGAGTAAGCACCAGTAGAAATACCAGTCACATCAAATCTAGTATTGCCCGTACTTTGGACATAGTATGTTTCCATATAAGAAGATGAGACTGTATAAGTTCCAGTTAGTTCTCCGTCACTTGGAGATAAATAAATCAGCGCGTCTGTATCCTCAACTGTTTTATTGCTTGAGACAACCACATAAATATTGCCTGGAAAAAAAGCAGCACCAGGATTACCACTATCACTACCAACAATAGCTAAGGGAAAAGCTAGGTTTGCTCCGGTTCTGGCATAACAAGCACTACCAGGACAACTCTGGGCTGCACCAGTTTGCATTAAAGGGTCAGGATCACCGTCTGTGGTCATAATGACATATTGAAAATTACCCACAGCTGGATTAGTACCAACTGCGTAGAGACCGCCTGTATATAGATTAGCAACATCAGCTGCTGCAGAACCATTAATTCTTAAAGCAGCATTGGGAACAGTGGCGGTGTTATCAACATGGGCATCGACATTAGAATCGTAAGGAACGTTCATGATAGAATTATCAGAGTCTTTAATAATACTGCCAGATGTAGCAACAGAGCTGGCGCTAGGCAAAACAAGGAGGACTGAGAAAATCACCAACAATAATAAGATGATTTGTTTTTGATACCTCTTTTGTTTTTTCATTTTTGATACCTCCTTGATTATTGATTTAACCATGCTTGTACATAAGTAAAAGTACTATACATATTTTGAAGATTATAAGCTACATTTGATTGGCTTGGAACAGATTCTGGAGAACCTGAGACTGCGGTCAAAGTGCGGTCTACAGTTAAATTAACTGTGTTGATCAAGTGATTTGAAGTATTATAAATTTTTAATTGAACAGAAAAATTACCAATATAATCTTCTTTACCTTCTAATCCTCCTGTTTGAATCAAAGTAACATTAGCAACACCAGAATCAGTGGTATTAACTGTACCAGTGACAATATTAGTTACATTAGAGTCGGTATATTGAGATAGGGCAAACAACATGAAACCATTATTTTCAATTAATTCTATGGTGGCGTTGATAGGTAGTTCAGTATTATTATCATGAACTTGAATATTCAAACCAGTTGGTTCAGCAGCCCTAATAGTAAAATCATTCCCAACAACATTATAAGAACCATTGATAAGCAGATGTCTGTTGACGCCACCACCACTATTCAACCAGTCTTGTACATAAGTAAAAGTACTGTATAAATTTTGAAGATTATAGGCTACATTAGATTCACTAGGCACGTCAATCGAACCGCCAGGATTAAGAAGATCACGGTGAGTGACATTGAAATCTTGAGTATAGATTGTTGAACCACCAGAATCTTGAACAATAATCCTTATGCCATATTCACCTAACTTATCTTCTTTTCCAGTAGGTCCGCCAGTTGGAATTAGAGTAAAACTTGTGTTAAGATCAATAATTGGAGTTTGAGCTATGCCTGTGGTTGAAACATTGGCATCTGTATATTGGGGGATACTAGAAAAGGTGTAACCATTATATTCATAAGCTATAATTTGACCACTTGATAAGGGACTTTCAACTGTGACTTCTGTTGGTTTGCCAGCGTAACTAAAATTAGATCCGGGCGGTGCGTATGTTCCATTAATATAAATCTTAGCTAGAATAGGTGTCAGCTCACAGCAAATCGAAGTGTCATAAGCACTAGAATAATTACAATCTGCCACGTGTAGATTTGTATAATTGGCCGTCATATTAAACGGCACAGTCAAAAGACAAGTTTCTGTCTCTAGACTGCAATTACCGTAATAATTCTCATAATAATTACAAGTAATCGTTCCTACAGAAGTTGAAATCATTGCAGAAACCTCATAAGGGTCTGGATCTTCAATAGTTAAATTACTGCCATTAGCATAATGCATAAATGTGGCATTTGGCAGAGCCACGTGTGAATTATTCATCTGGAATAAATTCAGGAAATTAAAATAAGTGCTGTTGTCAGCTGAAGAGTTAGTCCAATTAAGCATTACACCAGAAACTGTCGGAGCACAGCACAACGAATAATTAAATCCAGTTGTATTTGCCAACCCCGCGTGTGAATTAGTATAATTATACAACTTCAATATCTGGGTAAAATTATAGATATTTGGAATGTCAGAGCAATTGCCTGGCACTACAGTACAATTCAAAAAAGATGCATTGCCAATCGGACCTTCAGTCATACCAGCAATAGCAAAACCAGTCAAGGAATTAGATGAAAAATTAATCAGATGCGCAACTAGTACAGAAAATATTCCAACTACTAAAACCATAAATACTAATTCCCACCTAATTTTTGATTTCATCTTTCACCAAATTCAATATACCATCTGTCAGTTTTAGCATCATACTTAAACACAACATTGTACTTTTTATTTTTAGGATCCAGCTTAAAGAGAAGAGGCATTGGAATAGTAGTTTCAAAACTACTTCCCCGTGCATATAATTTCCTCTTTAATTCAGCTGACATCTTTCATTTGATTTCCTCTTCTTCTGGTTGAATTTCTTCTGGCAGTTCTTCTCCGCTCTCTTCAGCAGCTTCTTCCTTCGGTTCGCCTTTTTCCAAGACTTCCAACTTGCCAAATTTACCAGTTGAAAGCTGCAGTTCACCTTGGTATTCACCCACATAACCATTTGTAATCTGAATCTTGTCGCCAACACCCACCATGTCAATCTGTTCATTCCAAAGTGTTAACTTGATTTTTCCAGTCTCGTCTTGGGCAACAGCATTGCAGACACTTCCTTTCTTTCCAAACTTTTCAAACTCTCTGACTTCACCTTTCTCCACTATTTCCAGAACTAAATCCACATTACCTTGCCGAGCTTGTAGGTCTTTTACATTCATTTTTTTCCTCCGGAAAAAAATGCCAGAAAATTTTGAGTCAATTTTCGTTGCATTTTTTCATCACCACCTTAGTGATACTAAGAAATTTCTTTGAAATTTCTGGTGTACCAGAAAAACTTTTGGTTTTTCTAAGTATACCAGAAAGCTTTGCTTTCTCAGTACCTTCCTAATCGTTTTAGAGTTTCGTCTAATTCTGCCACCTCTTTTTTGAATTTAGAAATATTCTTCAATTCAGGGAAATTCTCATCCAAATATTTCTTAATAGAATCTTCTGGCCAATCATCTTTTTTCAAGATTTCAATAATTTCACTTCTTGACCAGTCTTTTTTAATTAATTCAGCAACTTTTTCCTTAAGTTTCTCTTGAGAAGTTTCCATTACACCAGCCTCTTTCCTCAATACCTTTGGCTTCTGATACCATCTAATTGTCGGTTTCTTAAGCTGTTGCTCTAGTTCATCCAACTCCTTAGAAAGTAATTTGGTCGCCCTCGTTTCTTTAACTGGCTTTGTTTTGATGATAATCGGCTCGTCAAATATCACTGTTTTAGGAATCTTAGGCCTTTCCCAAAATTTAATGCCTTTTTTTGGTTTTTCAATCGACCCTTCTATTCTCTGCTCTTCTTCTTTCAACCCTCTTATCTTTTTGGCTGTTTTGAGTTCTTCTTTATGAGTCTCTTTGATTTTCTTGGTATACTTATCAACCACCTTCTTTGGCCAGCCTTTGGCAACCAAAGCATCCTTAATTTGTTCTATCTGATAACCTCCCAATAAAGAATCTCTGATAAAATAACTTAACTCTTTGCTAACTTCTTGAGCTTCTTTTTTCTGCTGAATTACTTTTTCTTTCTCTCTGGTTTTTACCTTCTCTCCCCTACTCTTCTTAAACTCTTCAAGCTTACTAGAATGTGCAAAACTCTGATAAGCAAAATACCCCGCAATAATCACTGCTATGGATAGAATCACAATCAAAGTTGAGCCATAATTTGCTTTAACAAAATCAACAGTTTTGCCAGTCGAATCCTTAACCAAATCTCTCAATCCAGCTGAAAGATCCATATAAAGGTCAAAGGCTTCTCCCAAAACTTTTTTAGACCAATCAAAAGCATCTCCAAGTAATTCTTTTGAATAACCCCAAGCAATCTTAAGCCATTCAGCTATTTTTTTATTGATTCTCTCATTCAAGTCAAGAACAATCCCGAAAAACTCTCCTGTCTTGCCAAAAAACTCACTCAGTCTTTCTCCAAAAGTAACTTCAGGAACCACTGGCTGTCTTTCTGGTATCTCAACACAAATATTATCAACGCAGCTGTAACCCTCTGGACAATCAGCCACTTTAGTACATTCAATAACTGCTGAAGGGCAAGGTGGGCATGGTCCTCCGCAATCAACTCCAGTTTCACCTTGATTTTGAATGCCGTCTTCACAACTTTCAATCGCACATCCTACTTCTTCTGGAGGTTTTTCTGTTTCAATTACTCGCTCTACATAACCTGCTGCTAGTCTCGCTTCACAATTATTGCCGTCAGTACAGCTCCTGGTCTGTTTTCCATTCCTGCAATCGCTCCAGGAAGTGCAGACCCAGCCCTGGGTGCAAGTTTCTTCACTTTCATCAATATCATATGACGAAACACACCCTGGATCAGCAGGATAATCAATCAAACCATCTCCATCATTGTCTTTTCCATCCCTACATTGTTGAAGAGATGGCTGGCCACCCCCACCACTTGGTGGTTGGGCAGGCGGAGGAGGACTGTAAATCGTATTCAGGTTAATCGGACAATTATAAGTTGTTCCCTGATAAACAATTGTTCCTGAACTGCACTGGTCATTGTTGATTACAGTGTTATTCAAAACCATATCTTGAACATTTGAATTAACAATGGTCACATTAGTTAGGTTGCTGTTAGATATTGTTGAATTAGTTACATTGACATCAAACAAATTAGATGACTCTACAGTTGACTGAACTACAACTGAATTATTGATTACAGAATTAGTCACATTGCTTTCATTTACTGTAGAATATGCAACAACAGACTCTGTAATATTAGAAGAATAAATTACAGAATCATTAACAACTGAACTGGTCATGTTAGTGTAATTAATATAGGAGTTAGTTACATTTGAATCATCAATTCTTGAATTTGAAGCATTGCTGTCAGTAAAGATATTATTGCTGCCCATTACATTATCAAGATTTGAAGGATCAATTGTCCAGTATTCTCCAGAACAATCAACTACCACACTATTATCACAAGTTGAATAATTCAAGTGAGAGCCACTGATAATGCAATTATAAGACCGCATTTGGATAAATTCTGAAATAGTAATTGTTGATAGATTAATGTCAGAATCTATCTCCACTGAGCTAAATACTTCACTGTAAGTGTTATTAGAGTTGGTCTTGTTAGAGTCTGTTATATTAGAAGTCGTATATACTTCTACATAAAAATATTCAAATAGTGTCTCATTAATACCTGCACTGTCAATAGCCATACTATAAATTACAAATTCTCCATCTGAATCTGGAGTCCAGGAATAGTTCCATGCGTAAGGGTTTGGGTCTGATGCATTGTAAAATGTGCTGTTGATATTGACCCATGTCTGACCAAGGACAATATTGTCTTGGGCAGTTCCCGAGATATTGATTGGGAAACTGTTCACTCCAATATCAGAATTGTTGGTGATAGTTGTAATCGTTGAATTAGGTGGTGTAGTATCAACATAGAATTTATTCCCTGCAGGCTGACTAGAATAATTATTACAATCATAATTATCACAAGTGTTGACACGCCAGTAATACACACCATCTGGTAGGGAAGAGGCATCAGTGTAATTAGTATCCAGGGTCGAAATATTGATAACTAGTATAGTGAAAGAAGCTTCATTTGCAACCTCTAAATAATAAGTAAAAGTATCATTTTCAAAGTCTGAGGAATTAGTCCAATTAAAGAGAGGTTGAGGTGAAACATAAGAATAATTGGCCGGAGTAATAAAAGTAATATCTGATGGCGGGTCATTGACTATTGTAGTAATTGAAGAATTGCTAGTGCCATTTTCCACATCATCACTTGGTATAATTGTGCAATTCCAGGTATCACCAACAGTTGTATTGCCGGCAATTAAGACATCATAAAGCTGATATGTTGGTCCTGTACTACTCACTAAAACTGAATTATTGTACCAGAGATAAGTATAATTCACAAGGTTCCCATCAGCATCTGTGCTGTTAACAGTTACATTGCAGTAAAGGTCTTGGTTATGGTATGCTGTCGGTGATGGACTCAAATTCATCATCGGAACAGTCGGCAAAGTATTTGAAATAATGATTGAATCTGATTTTACCGTTGAATAATTATAACCATCCCAGGCCCAGACATAAACAGTGACGTTTTGGTTTTTGGAGAAATTACCAGAATCTAAGGTGTCGACGATGAAAGTGTTAGAGGCGACACTAGAATAATTAAGGAAATTAACTTGGGTGTTGTCAACAGTCCAATTAAAGAAAACAGCGCCAGTGTCAGCATCTTCATCAAAGTAAGATACATTGACATAAAGGGTATCATTAGTATAAGCTGGTGATGGGGTCAATTCTATAATGGTGACATTTGGAGGAGTATTACCTCTACTTGAGTAGGTTGTAAACTGAGTCACATTAAAAACTAAAGTTCCTCCTGAATAACTTATATTTTGGCAGACATCGCTTGGACAGATCTCAAAAAAACCATCATCTTCAACATCCCTGATTATATTAAAATCATTGATACTTGCATAAGGCAGGCCGTACATCGTCACGTTAGCACTCACATTGAAACCAGATTGCCCAGAGGAATTTACAAAAACAAAATTATCACCAAATCTAATATCAGAATCCACCAAACCAACTAGACTAGTTCCGTATCCACTAACATTATTCAAATAAACAATTTTCCCATAAGTGCTGTTCTCCATAGTTAAATTAACACTGGTGATTCCATAAGAACCAATCACTGAATCAATGATTGTCAAAAAACCAGTCCCCTGATAAGCGTACAAATCCTCACTACCACTGTTTAAAGAAGTAGTTCTTATGATTGTGTTATTTGGCCAGTCAACATGAATCCCACGCCTGCGGCTGTTCAAAACTAAATTATTTTCCATCAAACTATATGCTGTTGAGGAAAAATATATCCCATCTTTGTTATTATCTAAAGTGTTGTTAGTTACATTATTGCAGCAACCATCAGTATGATAATTATAAATCCCATAAGTAGTACTGTTTTCAACTGTGTTATTATCAACTACAACATTTTTAGAGCCAGAAAGATAAATAGCAATAGTATTATTAACAAGGTAATTACCTTCAGCTAAACCAGTATCAGTGCTGCTAAACATTATAGCCCACTTGTTATAAGAAAATGAATTATTGATAATAGAATTGTTTGGTCCATAAATATTAACCCCATATGATGAGGCACTAATAAAAGTATTATTAACGATTAGGTTATTTGTAGTGTGATTCCAATAAGCGCCAGCCGCACCAGCAAGCCGGATCCCAGTTTGAATATTTCTAAAAGTATTGTCTCTAAAGACACTATTATTAGCATGATAATGCGCTAAAATACCAGTCGTAGCACTTTCTATAATACAATTTTTAATTGTCACATTAGTTTGGTTTGCTACAAGAATGGCTGGGTTGCCTCCGCTGATAGTATACCCTTGACAATCAAAAACAAGATTACTACCATTAATGGTGATGCACGGCGAAACAATAGGAGAAACATTCTGAGTTAGAACAGAGCTCTCGCTAATATTAACTCCGCAGGAGGAAATAGCAGCACCAGCTACCCCACCAGCCACAGCCATGCCAGTGATTTGGGGTTCAACATTGGTAAAAAACAAGGCCCCCAGGCCAATTATAACCACTGCTGCTAAAGCAATGGCCGCTCCCAATTCACCTTTTTTATTTTTCATTTTCTTTCACCAAATTCTAAATACCATTTGTCTTGTTTAGCATCATACTTGAACATAACATCATACTTCTTATTCTTAGGATCTAATTTAAACAGAAGAGGCATTGGCACAGTAGTTTCAAAACTACTTCCTCTTGCATACAGCTTTCTTTTTAACTCAGCTGGCATGATATTTATCCTCTTCTTCAAGAACTAAAGGGATGTCTAACCACATAGGATCAAATAAGTCAACTGCTTTAGAAATTCTTCTCTCAACCTTTTTTTGCAAATTAAAACCTCTTTTAACTCAAAATAGAAGTAAGTATAATTATACTATATTTAAATCTTACTATTTCTGTTATATAAAATCTTATTATTTTTGTTATATATTTACTAAATAAAGTACTAATTAATATACTTATTTTATTTAGTAACTAACTTGAATATTTCATCAACTAAATCTTTAATCTTAACCCTTTTTTGCTTTGTCGTTTCCCTATCCCGAATAGTAACTGCCTTGTCTTTCAATGAATCAAAGTCAATTGTAATGCAATACGGCACACCCATCTCATCTGCCCTGGCATATCTCCGGCCAACTGAACCTGATTCATCATAAATACATGAATAACAGCAATTCAATTCCGAATAAACTTTACAGGCCAATTTAACTAGTTTCTCATCCTTTTTCACCAAAGGAAAAACACCTATAGTTACAGGCGCTAACTTGGCTGGTAGCCCCAAAACCACATTACCTCTTTTCTTATCATCAACATAATTCAAATCAAGCAAAGCATAAACATTCCTGTCCACCCCAAATGACAGTTCCAAAACATGGGGAATAAATTTCTTGTTATTTTCATCTAAAATTTCCATTGACTGGTTTGAAACTTTTTGATGCCCTTTCAAATCATGGTCAGTCCGATAATGCAGACCGCCCATCTCAGTGAATCCTAATTGATCCAGCTCGATCTCAATATCAAAATGATATTTATTATAGAAAGCTTTTTCTTCATCAGATAATTGGAATAACCTGAATTTCTTCTCAGGAATTTGTAAAACATCGAAATAAAACTGCTGTATTTTCGCTAAATGATACAGATACCATTCTGGAAAATCTTTTTTCAAGCTTTTGCAGGCAATTTTCTTAACTTTTCCTGCTTTCCTGTCCTTAACTAGCAAAACCAATAACTTATAATCCTTAACCTCATCAAAATCCACAGCAAAATTATCAGGATTAAAAAAAATCTGTAGTTCTGCTTGAGTAAAAGTTCTTTGCCTTAAAGTCAAATTCCGAGGAGAAATCTCATTTCTAAAAGCCTTGCCCACCACTGCTAATCCTAAAGGCAGTTTCTTTCTTAATATATCATATTGCAGTTTAAAATTAACATATGGTGATTGCGCTGTTTCCGGTCTTAAATAAGCCTGGCTTGTTTTAGAAGTTCCTAATTGAATTGGAAACATCATATTAGTCATCACCGTCGGCTTAAAATAAGATTTGCATTTTGGACATTTCAGATTATGCTTTTTGATTAATTTATCAAACTCTGCCGGCTTCAAACCTTCAATATTTTTTTCCTTTGTATTTTCAGTGATAAAATGGTCAGCTCGGTCATTAAAGTCGCATTTTGAACAGCTGATTACTGGATCAACAAAATGCTCCAGATGCCCGGACGCTTTGAAAACTTTCTCATGCATTATTTGGCAGGCTTCAAGCTCATAATAATTCCCCAATTTCAGAAAATACTTCCGCCACAGCTTCTCAAAATTCTTTTTTAATAACGTTCCCAAATGCCCATAATCATAAAACCCGCTCAAACCCCCATAAATCTCAGAACTAGGATAAACAAACCCCTTTTTCTTAAGAAATGTTGCTAAATCTTCCATGTTTACCAGAATTATTTAATGCTTTTTTAATTTTTCCTTAACCAAGCAACTTCTTCCTTAGATAAGTTGAATTCATCAATCAATTCCTTCTTCATTCCTTTGTCTTTAAACATAGTTTTAAAATATGGTAAAGTCCCCTGAACCGCATCTTTAACAGAACAATGAGTTTTCCCAGCAATTTTCTCAGCAATTGCCAATTTCTTCAAATTCTTTTGCTTTGCTTTCCACAGCTTCAAAATCCTTTGAGTTCTTCCATAACGAGTAAAGGTCCTGTATTTTTCATCTTTACTTACCGAAATTCCTGCACTCAATAACGATTTAATATAAACAATATATCTCCAATGCTGCCTTCTTCTAATCCTTCTCCTGAAAATATCCGCCCTTGACATTTTTTCATAAGCCCGATACAAATCATGTGGTTGAGTATATTCCTTTGGCAGATTCTCATCAATCCACAAGAACAATTCATCAATATTCTCATCAATCAAATCAGCAGCTTCCAAAGAAACCTGGGCATCAGTTGTCTTGAAAATCCTCATGATTGCATTAATAATTGTTTCAGTCTGCTTCCTTGGATCTAAATTATCCAAATCCTCAGCTGTCAGCTTCTTGTCATGGGCCAAAGACTGCAAATCAATAATTGCCCCCCTTAAATCACCATCAGCCCGACGAGCCAAAGACTGCAAAGCATCATCTTCATATTCAATCCCTTCTTCAGAACAAATCTTCTTCAAAACCTTTGCCACAGAAGTATATCTCAACTTGCTAAACTGCAGCATCTCGCAGTAATTCCTCAAAGTTGAAAATTTCTTGTCCCAAGGATTATTAGCCGTCAATATCAACGGAAATTGCGCTTCCTTAATCAACGCCACCAAAGCCTGAACACCGCCTCTGTCTTCTCTGCCAAAAATACCATCAGCTTCATCAACTAAAATAATCTTAGACTTAAAAAACAATGACTGCTGCTTCAAAGCCCCGCCCACTATTTGATTTATCTTTTCTTCATTCCGAACATCAGAAGCATTTATCTCTAATAATTCCAAATCCAATTCCCGAGCCAAAGCATAAATCGCAGAGGTCTTGCCATTCCCCACATTACCATACACAATCAATGCTTTCTTCCTCTGCTTCTTAAAATTCTCAACAAAACTCTTTAACTGTAAAACTGACTTGTTCTGCCCTTGGATTTCCGACAGATTCTGAGGCTGGTATTTAACAGTCCATGGTTTCATCTTGATTTTGAGACTTCCAACCTATTTAAATTTTTATATAATCAAGTTCATCATCAACTAGCATTCTTGAACCATTCAGAATTAGAATAAATATGTAAAAAATTTAGTGTTTTTTCTATTAAATCTTTAAATTTGTTGATGTGTTCAAAATTATCTGTAATAAAGTTTATATCTTCCTTTAAAAAATCTCCATATTCATTGCTTAAAATAAGAATCTTGATGTCCCTTTCATCTTTAATCTTAATTTTTAACAATCCCATATTTTTGACATTACCTGGTTTTTTTAATATTGGTTGTACTTCTTTATCCTTTTCTGGGTATTTGAGGATAGGTAAAGAATAACTAGAAATATTAGTCAATTTTGTTATTAGGTGGTCTATTTCTTTTAAATTTTTAATCTTCATCATTTCATCATAAACGTTAGGGTATTTTTTAATTAATTTTGAGTAATATTCATTTTTTAATTCTTTCTCGATACCAATTTTTGAATCTTTTAGTTTTTGATTAAGTCTATGGAAGTAACTTAGTAATTCAAGGGAATTATTAGATATCTCATTATACAATAACAAGGGATAAAATGAGTCCCTAGACTTTAAAAACATAAATGTGTTATAAGCATATTCAGCATCAAATAAACTCTTAATAAAAATATTTGTATCGCAGGTTGTTTTCATTGGGAAGAAAAGTTAAGCAAATTGTTTGTTAGTTGGTTATATTTTTTCCAAATACCTAACGTTTCGAGATAGACACTATCAATCAATTCTAAATCTTTGAACTTCTTCTCGAGAAGTATCATATAAACAGATAATATATTTTTCATTATCTTTTTAAAGCCATCAGCACTTTCTTCAGCCTCTTTTTTCTCATATATTCTTTTTTCTTTTAATATCCTTAAAAGTTTTAAGTTATTGTCTAAACTTGAAATCAATTTCGTTTTGGAAATATCTGGTTTTTTGTCCAAAAAGGAAGTTCTTATTATTTCTTCTTTTATTACAGTGCCTCTTTCTATCAGTGCTTCAAAAGCCAATTTCATCAATTCTTCAAATTCAACTAGTTTGATATGAATTAATTTAGTTTTAAATTTAGAAGCTTTGGTGAATAGTTCTTTGACCTTTTTTAAAAATAACTCTTCAAATTTGTACCAAATATTAAATTCAAGTATCTCATTTAAATCACTCAAAAACTCTTTGATATCAATAATATAAATTAACTCTTTTGTCCTTGGAATTGGAAAAGTTGGAGAAACAACTTTTCCAACAAAATCAGTATATTTTGGGTAAACTTCAAGTCCTTGAAGTTGTTGTGCTTCTATCATTTTATTTATATTTAAGAGATTAATATAATCTGTTTTATAAAGATTACTATTAAATAGAGTTTAATAATTAACCTTGAGTGGTTCTAAAATATGTGGTGCTTTGGTTACAAGATACCCCATCTGTTTGCTAAAAAAGCTTAATTGACACCTATATAAACCATTATCACTTCTTTCTTGTGTCTCAATCATTTTATCATTAAAAGGATTTCTGCCATATTTTTTCTTAAATACAGCGTTCAAAAGATTAATAATTTCTATTCCATAGTTTAAGGCATGTTCTTCTGTTTCATGGTGATTTAACCTTAATACATAGTAGTCTTTTTCCCATTCATCAGTTCTTTTTTTGAAACGGTCTTTAAACAAAATAGTTGCAATGGTTGTCAGGAGATTCTTTCTTTCTTCAACCTCACTTTTAGCAGGTCTGGAATCCATAATATCTTTAATGAAATGCGGAAGGTCTTTGGAATAATAAGGCTTTCTTGAACGATTAGTTCCTTCTGGAAGAGGAACACCCATAGCGTATAACAACCTTCCAAAAATTCCGCTGTTGGTTTTTAATTCTAGATGTGTTCTATTATCTCTTTCTGGAATTTTATATTCTTGTTCTAAGGCAGCTAATTTTTCATTTTGGAGTATTTCTAAAAGATCTATGCTTTGAGAGACATGTGGTCTGTATTTAGTTGGATGCAAACCCCCACTCAAATAAACCCAAGAAGCAAGATGAAGAAGAGCTTGTCCTGGTTCAGTGCATAAGTCCTTTACTGTTAAGGGTAGAAAACCTAGTTCTTCAATAGGTTTGATGTATTTATCAGGAGCTCTTTGATAGAGTTTTTTAACATCTTCAGTTTTTACAATTACTTTATCTTCTAGGGTCATGTTTAATTAAATCCAAATCACTCTTATTTAAAACTTTCCTACTTTTTAGTGATGAATAGATTTTAGTAACATTTTTAAATATAAAAGTATACCTTAAGTATACCTATGGAAATCTCATTTACAAAAAGAATTAGCAAATTAAAGAAAGATAAATTGATAGTTATCATCCCCAAAGATAGGTTAGATGATTTCAGTCATAAGGATCTTGTTAAAGTTGTTTTAATTAAGAAAAAGAAAAAATGAATCTTAAAAAAAGAGGCCAGATTACAATTTTCATAATTATTGGGGTAATTTTATTAATAGCTGTAGCTTTGATTCTTTTGCTTAGATCTACCACTGTAGAAAAAGAACTTGAAGTTGAAGAAAAAGCTGCTCAAGAACTTCCTTCTGAACTTGCACCGATTGAATCATATATCCAATCTTGCTTAGAAAAAGCTAGTGAAGAAGCTCTCTGGCAAGTTGGTGCCCAAGGTGGTTACATCAATATTCCTGATCCTAAAACAACTTTTCAGGGACAAGACCTACCTTATCTTCTGGACGGTACAATTTCCAATTACCCAACCTTATCTGAAATAGAAAGACAAACAGCTGATAAAATAGTTGAAAAATTTGAAAATTGTTCTGATTTGTCTATTTTTGAAAAAATAGGTTTTAATATCACTAAATTAGGAGCCACTCAAGTCAATATTACTATTGCTAACGAATCAACCTTCATCAAATTAACTTATCCTTTATCTATCAAAAAAGGAAAATCTGAAACAAAAATAGACATTTTTATTGTTCGATTACCAATCAGGTTAGGAACACTTTATTATAGCAGCCTCGAATTAATAAAGAAAACAATAGCTACTCAGCCTTACAATATCGCTCAAGATTGTTCTTCATATGATAAAAACCAATTAACTAATGTTTATTTCAAAGATAATAAGATCATCCAATTCATGGATTATTCAGCTTATCAACATGAATTTTTCCAGACGTATATTTTTCAGTTTGCAGTTAGAAATGTTGAAGTAATGGGTGGTTGCTTTGACTAAAAAACTGGTTTGGTTATTGATGTTAGTTCTTTTAGTTAGTTTAGCTTACGCAGTAGTTAAAGATGCTGACCAAGATGGCGTGCCCGACGCTGATGATTTATGTCTTAACTCTCAAACAAATTTGGTTGATAGTGATGGTTGTGATTGTGAGCAAAAAACCGAATCAGGTTGTACAGAAGCTAAATGCTGTTCAGATGACAATAATCCCTGTACTGATGACTGTTCTGTTATTGATTATCAAGCAGTCTGTGGAATAGTGATCGATAACACAAATTATTGCGGTGAAAATAATGCCTGTTATGAAAGCGACTGTTATAATACCACAACTGTTACTTTATGTGATGAGGCCATTAGAAGTTATAGAACTCATCCAAATTATGGCGGCACTGGTGATAATTACTATGTAGCTGACTGTCACGGCCGATATGCAGAACCTTTAGTCAGCCAATCTGTTTGTGAATCTGCTGATTCTGTACCTGGAATTTATTTGGTGCCAGACAAAAGAGGAACTCTCGATCAAATCCACTGGAGTTGTTTGCATTCAGCTGAAGGGGAATGGGATAATCAATACACTTGGCAGTGCTGCGATAGATTTGATGTTGCTAATATTAATCAATGTCTTAAAAGCGACGAGTTTGATAAATTTGGACTTGGAGGATATCCTTTATATTCTCAAAATGGAGATATAATTAATAATTGTCAAGAATGCGGATGTTCTGAAAATGAAATTTGTCAGGAAAATGGCAATTGTGTTGCAAATCCAAAACTCCTAAGCAAATATTCTCCTAAAGAAGCTTTCTTAATTTCTGATAAAAACTGGAGTGATGTTTTACAGTTAGTTCCCTTAACTACCTGGACAGAAAAAGAGATCCAATTTGATCCAGAACTTGAGATTTTTACATCTTCTCAGATTAAAACATATCCTACCTTAATTTATCATGAAGGGGAAGAAAGAACCACGGTCTCTTTAGGCATGCGTCCAAATACATATATTGCTTATGCCCATGGATCTAGCACTGGAGTATATCTCAAAGATCCTTGTTCTATAAATAATATGAATTTATTTATCACCCAGGCAAGGATTCAAGAGACTTCTACTGAAGTTGGAGAAAAAATACATATTGATGTCACTATCAAAAATTGTAATCCTCAACCTTTAAATATTCGGGAGTTGCGTATTTCTTTGCCAGGATATTTGGGAGATAGTTTTAGCGATTATGTTCAAACTAATTCCGGATTTGTAAATGGAAACAGTGAACTTAATAAAGTGATAGAACTTGAGTTTCTAAGACCAATCCCCAAGGCTTTTGATGCAGATTCTATAATTTATTTTATGCAGCAATACAATTCCAGCAAACTAACAATCATTGGAGATACTCCCCAAGAATTAGATAACTTATTGATAGCAGCCCCAGAATTAGGAGCTGGTTTATCCCAAAACAATATTCAAAGAGTAAGAGTATCTGATTTCTTATCTTATTGGAAATCTTTTAGTGAAATAGTTTATGTTGAAGATGATTATGAATTAGCACTTTTGGCTTCTACCTATGCCTCTTTTATTGGAGCACCTTTAGTTATTCAAGGAAGTAGTTTGGATATATCAAATAATTTTCAAAATAAAACAATTATTTGTGTTGGTTCTGCCAGTCCCCCTGCTTCAACTTGTTCTGAACAATACAATTTAGAACAATTACAGCAAAAATATTTTGATGAAACAAATACCAACAAATTAATTTTAGTTAACCCTGATGATCTGAATATTCAAGTCGCTAGATTTTATCGAACAGACAAATCAGAAAACCCCATAACCGAACTGTATAGTAAAACTTCTTTAGCCAGCCCTATTTTAGCTTCTGCAAAGCATGAATTAATTATCCCAATAAAAAGCAGGGATTACCAAGAAGTTGATAATATATTTACAACTAAATTAAACGAATTTTATAGTTTACCGTCTCAAACCCCTTTTTTAACAATAATTGCAAGCCCTGACGCAATTCCAATGTTGAGAACTGTAACTGAAAAAGATGGCTGTAGTAGTTCTGTAGAAAAAGTTGGAGTTGATGGAAGAGTCTATGGGAGCTTGATAAATGAAGGGCTTATTGATCTTCCAGTAGGCAGAATAATGGGGATAAGTGCATCTGATGTATCTGGTTATATTGCCAGGGACATTTTCTTTGACGACTTGCCTAAGAATAAGGATGCCCTACTCGTTGTTAGAGAGGATCACCAAGATGAAATTACTTCTCTATGCACTTTGGAAATGGTTCTTACTTATGGAGGAGAGTGTTTTAAAAATGAACGAGCTCTTGAGATTTATGCAAGAGGTTATTTCTGGACAGATGAAATAAGGAATCAGTTCGATAAAGAATCATTTTATTCTGGGCATAGTGAAGTATCAGAGAAACGTGATGAAATATTTGAAAAATATGATGATAATTATTTGTTGTTATATGCTGATCATGCTGGACCTTTAGGTTTTGAGGGTATGATGGGTTCTGGTTATCTAAAAAATAATAAAATCTATTTGCAGCCTTCATTAGTTATTGGCATTGGTTGTGCAACATGTAAATATAGTGGATGGGGCAGTCGTCGAGAAGAATTGTTTTGCGTTCAAGGCATTAGAAGAGGAGCTTTAGCTCAACAAGGCGCAGTTGATGTATCTTATTGGCATCAAGAATTTGATAACATATTAAGAGGTGCTTTTATTGAAGGTAAAACTATTGGCGAAGCTTATAGAGATGCAAGAAATGAGGATTTTGTTATCGACCATTATAATTTTTGTACAGGAATAAGAGGCGACCCCTATTATGTTTTATTGGGTGATCCAACATGGAAACCAAAATGGTGGTGAGAATGAAAAAAATTATCTTTATTATACTATTTTTGTTGATTTTTATTAATGTGGTTAAGGCAGAAGAATTATTAACTTTAAATACTGCCCAACCTGTTTATGTTCCTGGTGATACAATACTTATTTCTACTGAAGTATATAATAATAACAGTTATCAAATTCAAGCTATCTTAGAAAGTTTAATGAGCAACCAAGGTGGCACCTATCCTTTAGGGATCATACCCCATTCTCTTACCTTAGATCCTTATGAAAAAGAAGAGCTTGTTCTTTATAATATTCTTGTTGATGAAAATTTTATTTCTGATCTATATCGGGTTTCAGCTAGTCTCGTTATAAACAATGAACGTGTAGCAACTAGAAGTATTAATTTTTCCATAACAGAAACCCTTAAAGAAATAGAAGTAGATATTAAAACCTGTAAAGACTTAGCCTGCACAGAAAAATCAAAGATTTTCATTAAAAATGAAAAAATTTACTTAGATTACTATTCAAAAGTCCCTGAACCAATAATAACAGCCACTTTAACCTTGCCAGATGAAACCACCCAGCAATTAACCTTACCAACTTCAATTGAAACAGGGCAGATTGGCACCTACACCTTAGATATAACAGCTTCAAAAGAAGGTTATAAAACACTAAGTAAAAAAGAGCAATTTGCAGTTATTGAACAAGAAGCTCAAATAGGCTACACAGAAGTCAAAGAAGAAGTCAAATGGATTAAAACCTTGCTAATTATCTTGACCATCACTATTATAATCATTGCTCTTGGTTTTGGTGCCTTAGAACTTTATCGTTTTAAAATATTAAAAAAACAAGAAAAAACAGAAATCGAAACTTATGTTCAAGTTAATCTACAAAGAGGTTATACCTTTCCTCAAATAAAAAAAGCACTTTTAAGAGTCGGTTGGAAAGAAAAGTTGATTGATGAATGTTTTACAGAGGTTTTGAAGAAAAGATGAATGTTGTATTGAAAGAGGCAACATTTTTAAATAGTCAGAACTTATCTTTAAAAATAGTTTAAAAAGGGGAACGCATGAACAAAACAACATTAGCTGTAATTCTAATCTTAATACTAACCATACCTATAGCCTTAGCTTCAGTTGAAATAATAGAAGACCATGAAATTGATTGGGGTAAAAGAACAGTTAATGGCCAACCAATCATCCCAGCTCCAATCACAGATAATAATTTTGAATTTGAAGTTAAAGAAACAGCCGGCGGAAGAATATCAGGAACTTTCAATGTTTACACAAAAGAAGGTTTGACACATTCAGAAGATCATCAATTCCAATCCTTTGAAAAATACACTTTTCATTATCCATTAGATTTAATCCAGCCAGACACCTATTATCTCTTTGTCATCAATGGGAATAATTTTCTTGGTTATGAAAAACCAGTAACAAGTACAGGTATAACTCCTGAAAAGATTACTTATCCTTCAGATACTATTGACGAAAGAATCAAGCACCAGATCTCCTTTGATGGTGGAGTAATTTCAACTACAATCAAAAAAATATTTACTGGCATCACAGATGTCTGGACAAGAATCTGGGAAGCAGAAGAACCAATTCCTGATTTTAGGGTTCCTCCAACTCCAAGAAGAGGTCCCTTGCCGAGATTCCCTGTGCCTGACAAAGAGAGGCCAACCCCTGGTTTTATAGGTCCTTTGCCTGAAGCACCTACACCCATCTTAGAAGAACCAGAAGGTTTCGGCTATATCATCCAATTCAAAGAAGAACCAGTAGTAGTTAAAGAATTCCAATTAAAAGAAAAAGGTTTTTCTCCGACTGAAATCAAGGATATTTCAAAAAAACACAGGCAAAAAATAGAAGCAACACAACAAAAAACCATAGCTGATATTGAAAATATTTTAGGAAGAAAAGATTTGAGAATTAAAAAAATCCAGAATGTCTTGAATGCGATTGCTATTGATATTCCTTACGAAATTGCTGAAGAAATTAAAGAATGGCCTGATGTCAAGGCTGTTTGTGAAGATTCAAAGGTTTATGGTGCTTTGGGCCAATCTGTACCCTTGATCAATGCCGATGATGTCTGGAATTTAGCTGACACTTATGGAAAAAATATCACCGGACAAAACATAACTATTGCTTGGATTGATAGTGGTATTGATTATACTCATCCTGATTTCGGGAGTTGTACAACTGCTACTTTCTTAGCAGGAAATTGTAACAAAGTAATCGGAGGTTTTGATTTTGTTAATAATGATACTGATCCAATAGATGACCATGGTCATGGGACACATACCTCATCAACTGCAGCTGGCAATGGAACTATAAAAGGAGTAGCACCAGATGCCAAATTATTAGCTTATAAGGTTTTGAATCAATGGAACTGGGGTTCATGGTCTGATACCATTGCTGGCATTGACAGATCAGTTGATCCAAACCAGGATAATGATATTTCTGACCGTGCTGATGTAGTGTGTGCTATTGTAGGTGGACGTGGCAATGATCCTGACCACATTTCATCACAAGCATTAGATAATGCTGCCTTGACAGGAGCTATAGCAGTAGTTGCAGCAGGAAATACTGGTCATTATGGTTATAAAACAATGAATATGCCTGGCACATCAAGAAAAGCCATAACTGTAGGCGGGTCTGATAAAAGTGATGGTCTTTACTACTACAGCTCTCGCGGCGAAACTTCAGTTGGAGCTATTAAACCAGATGTAGTGGCACCCGGTGTTTCTATTTGTGCCGCCAGGCATGCTAATGCTTGGCCCAGTAGGTTATGTGTTGATAATCAACATGTAGCCATATCTGGGACATCAATGGCCACACCTCATGTAGCTGGCTTAGCAGCTTTATTAAAACAAAAATATCCCAACTGGACAACTGCAGAAACAAAAATGGCCTTAAGAAATACAGCAGTTGATATTGGCTATGACCATCGGACACAAGGCTGGGGCAGGGTTGATGCTTTGGCAGCAATTCTGTTGAATGTAACTCCTTGTATTGCTGAATTTAACACCTATAACTTCATAGGAGCATTCAGGGGAAGTGTTAATATCAATGGAACAGCAACTTGTCTGAATAATTTTTTAAATTATACAATTTATTATGGGCAAGGAAAAGAACCAACTAGCTGGACTTTAATACATAGTTCAAACACCCCTGTGAGTGATGGAATTTTGACTGGTTGGAATACCAGTTTCATTCAAGACGCTGTTTATACCTTAAAGTTACTGGTTTCAGACAATAACAACAGAGTTAGTGAAGACAGGCTTATTTTTAATACAATCAATAATCAAAGCCATTGTTTTAGTTGTGAAGATTGTGATGCCAAGGTTAATTTTGCTGGGGCAAGTGTAACTTTAGCCAATAATATTAATTCTAATAGTAATTGTATTTCAATTGGAGCTGATAATGTTACTTTGGATTGTGCTGGGCATAGGTTAACTGGTGGAGGGTATTACAATGGAATATTTGTTGACCATTCTAACGTGAAAATTAAAAATTGTAGAGTGACGAATTTTACTGACGGTATTTATTTATCTGGTTCGGTTAACAGCAATTTAACAAATAATAATATGTACAATAACCGCCGGTTTAATTTTTATAATTGGGCATACAATTTTAGTCAAGGCAATCATTCAATAGATACTTCAAATAAAGTTGGGAATAAAACATTACATTATTATTATAATCAACATAACCAAGTTATAGAAAATCTTGATTCTGGTCATTTAGAGTTAATTTTCTGTTCTAATATGACTGTAAGGAATAATGCTGTTAACAATGGTGATGGAATAAGATTACATTGGACTGACGATTCTGTGGTAGCGAATAATATTCTTACAGGTAATACTTATTCAATCGAGATAGATGGTTTTAATCATAATAACAAAATAGTTAATAATATTGCATCAAATACTTCTTACGCACATGCCTTTTTATTTTATGTCTCTTATAATAACAATATAATCAACAATACCGTCTCGAATAATTTAGGAAATCAACAGTCAGGGATTATAATGTGGTCTTCGGATTACAACACCTTGGCCAATAACACCATTTCAAATAATGATGGGCAAGGAATTGTGATTTTTAAATCACATAACAATAATTTGATTAACAATTATGTTTTTAATAATACCCTTATACAAAGTTGGTCTGGTGGGGGTGGTATTAAGATAGAAAGTGCTAATAACAATAGCTTGTTAAATAATACTATTCTAAGCAATTCTGCAGGAATTTTTCTTTCTGGCGATGCAACCAATGGTTATTCTTCTAATAATACTATTTTATACAATGAGATTTCAAATAACACACAAGGCATTAAGTTTTGGTCTACAGATACAGTTGGTGTCAGTAATAATATTTCATACAATAATATTTACAATAACACCTGGAATTTAAATAATGCTCAAGTTAATAATGTGACAGCAGAAAATAATTGGTGGGGAACTACTTTATGTCCTAATGTTGATTTAAAAATCTGGGATTATTATGATTATAGTGGTAATGGAATTGTTGATTACAATCCGATTTTAAATAGTGGCTGGCCGAGTGGAAGTCCAGCGAATTGTACAATTCCACCACCGGCCTGTGGACAAACCTTAACTCGAGATACAAATTTAAGTCAAAGCTTAACAAGTAATGGGACTTGTTTTACTCTTGGGGCAAATAATATTGTTTTGGATTGCAAGGGTTATAGTTTAACTGGCAATGGTTCTGGTTATGGTGTAGTGGCTTATGCTAAAAATGGCTTGACGATTAAAAATTGTAAAATCTATAATTTTAGTGAAGGAGTTTATCTGGAAGGAATTTATTATAGCCACGCACAACAAAGTATTCTTGATAATAATACCCTCAACAATAATTCTAAGTATGGCATACGTTTGCAATATTATGATAACAATAACTTAATTAACAATAGAGCAATGAATAATTCTAAAGGTATCAGATTACAAAATTCTGATTATAACAATTTGACTAACAACAGAGCAATGAACAATTCCAATGTGGGTATTGAGTTGAGTTTGTCTGATAATAATAATTTGATTAATAACAGTGCTTTAAATAATATCCAAGCTGGTTTTATGCTTTTCGTATCTGATAATAACAAGTTAATCAATAACAGTGCCACAAATAATGTTTGGGCTGGTTTTAGAATAGAAAGGTCTAGTAATAATGATTTGATTAATAATATAGCAAATTCAGATTATCAAGGGATTTTATTTTATGGTTCTGTTAGTGATCCTTCCTCTAATAATGTTTTGTTGTATAATAATATCTCAAATAACGTTGAAGGCATTAGGTTTGGTTCTACAGATTTTGTTGGCAGTGGCAACAACATCTCTTATAACAACATCTTCAACAACACCAATTATGATTTTTATAATTCTCAAAGAGGCAATGTCACAGCAGAAAATAATTGGTGGGGGACATATATATGTCAAAATGTTAGAGTTTGGGATTACTATGATGACAACACTAAAGGAATTGTTGATTATGATCCTATTTTAAGTAGCAGTTGGCCTGGAGGAAATGTGGTGATTTGTGGTGGAATTCGGCGGATATTGAGAAATACTACTTTAATGACTGGTGTCGTGCAGATAAATATGTCTACTAATCTGTCTACTTAAATTTGATTTAAAGGATATTTTATAACTTCTGATTTTCGGAAAATGTTGGTTTGGTATATTTTAAAAAATATATAAATATTGTATTAATTAAGAAATTAAAGCAACATTTTTAAATAAAAACCCATCTTTCTCTTAAACATGAAACTTCCTAAGCGTTACCAAGCCAAAGAAACAGAAGCTAAATGGCAGAAATACTGGGAAAAGAACAAGTTATACAAATTTGATCCTAAATCAAAAAAACCAATTTACTCCATAGACGTCCCGCCACCATACGCATCAGCAGGACACCTTCATGTAGGCCATGCTTTGCATTACACTCAATTTGAAATCATCGCCCGTTACAAAAGAATGAATGGCTTTAATGTTTACTTTGCACCTTGCTTTGACAATAACGGCTTGCCAACAGAAAAATACGTTGAAGAAAAATACAAGATTTCTAAAAAAGACACCACCCGGGCTGAATTCAGAAAATTATGTAGAAAAGAAAGCAAAATCATTGAAAAAGCTTATGCTGATAATGTCTTCAAGGCTCTAGGACATTCTTATGATTGGGATTTATTATACACTACAATAGAACCAGAAGCACAAAAAGTTGCCCAAATGTCTTTCCTCGATTTATACGAAAAAGGCGATTGTTACAGAGGAGAAGAGCCAACTATCTGGTGCTCCTACCATCAAACAGCTCTGGCTCAGGCCGAAGTTGAAGACCTCAAAAGAAAAACAAAACTCAACTACATTTACTTTGACTTAGACGACAAAAATCAAATCGAAATCGCCACCACCAGACCAGAATTTTTACCTATGTGTGTTGGCATTTTTGTCCACCCTAACGATAAGCGCTATAAAAAACTCATTGGCAAACAAGCTACTGTTCCCATCTTCAATCAAAAAGTCAAAATCAGAACAGATGAAAAAGTTGACCAGGACTTTGGCTCAGGAATAGTCATGATATGTACTTTCGGAGACAACTCAGATATTGAATGGTGGAAAAAACACAAACTCCCTCTCAAAATCGGCCTAACACCAGACGGTAAGTTAAACAAATTAGCTGGTAAATTTGCCAACCTCAGTCTCAAAACAGGAAGACAAGAAATTTTAGAAGAACTCAAAAGACAAAATAAACTTATCAAACAAGAAGATTTAGAGCAGACTGTCGGCTCTTGCTGGCGATGTAAAACACCAGTTGAATACCTCATCACCAAACAATGGTTCATCAAAACCTTAAAATACAAAAAAGACCTCATCAAGCAGGCTAAAAAAGTCAACTGGTATCCTGAATTCTACTTCAAACGTTTTGAAGACTGGACTAATAATTTAGGCTGGGACTGGATTATCTCCAGACAAAGATTTTATGGCGTTCCCATGCCTGTCTGGTATTGCGCCAAATGTGAAGAGCCAGTTTTCCCAGATAAAAAAGAACTTCCAGTTGACCCAACTGAATCCCAACCCAAAACAAAATGTAAATGCGGCTCAGATAAATTCAAACCAGAACAAGATGTCTTTGATACTTGGATGACCTCATCCATGACACCTCAAATTGCCTCAAGATGGCTTGAAAAACCAGACCAGTTCAAAAAAATCTTCCCTCTCAGCCTAAGACCCCAGTCTCATGATATCATCAGAACCTGGGCCTTTTACACCATCCTCAAATCATTCTTACATTTCAAATCAATTCCTTGGAAAGATATTGCTATTGGCACTTATGTCTTGGATGAAAAACGCAAAGGCATGCACAAATCCCTCGGCAATGTTGTCTGGACAGATGATTTATTAAAAGAATTTGATGTTGACACAGTCAGATACTGGGTTGGCACTGCTACTTTTGGCGAAGACCTGCCTTTCCAAAAAAAAGATCTCATTACTGGTCAACGCTTCTTAACAAAACTCTGGAATGCTTCTAAATTTGGAATTATGCATTTAGAGGATTTCAAGTCCAAACCCAAACAGTTAGAAACCATGGACAAATGGCTTTTAACCAAGTTAAACAAAGTTATTCAAGAAGCCACAGATTTATTTGACCAATATAAAATCGGCAAAGCCAAAAGATTAACAGAAGAATTCTTCTGGTTTATGTGCGATAATTACTTGGAAATTGTCAAAGACCGCCTCTACAACCCAGATAAACGAGGCCAAGAACAAAGAAAAAGTGCCCAGTACGCTTTATACCAATTAATTCTCAACACCCTTAAACTTATGGCTCCAATCGTCCCTCACATCACCGAAGAAATCTTCCACTTATACTTTGATAAAAAAGAAAGAGCCAAGAGCATCCACATCACTGACTGGCCTAAAGCTAATAAAAAAGAAATTGATAAGAAGGCAGAACAAGCAGGTGATATTGCAGTTGAAGTCATCTCAGCCGTCAGAAAATTCAAAGCTTCTAAAAACCTAAGCCTAAAAGCAGAAATAAAAACTTTAGTCTTACATTCAGAAAAAATCAAAGGTTTCCAATCTTTAGTTAAACTTACTCAAGACGACATTAAAGCAGCCACCCACGCTCAAAACATTGGTTTTAGCAAACAAGCAAACATCGCCACAGACAAGCTTCCAATTAAAATTGGCATAAATTTAGCTTAATTTAGCTTAAAATAAACCAAACATTTTTAAATAAAAACAAATTTTATGTTAAAGTAAGTTTAAAACAAGATAAAATAAGAACAACATTGTGAGGTGAATATAAAATGGTTGAAGCTTATTGTGTTAAATGCAAAGCAAAAAGAGAAATGAAAAACGGTAAAGAGGTCACGATGAAGGGCAAAGGCGGAACAACTCGAAGAGCAATGAAAGGAGAATGCCCGAAATGCGGAACAACTATGTTCAGAATTATGCCTAACAAATAATTTCTTTTTTTCTTTTTATTCTTTTTATTTTTTATCACCAAAAGTATTATAAGTTAATATTTATGTTAAAATACTAGAAATGAGATTTAAATGGGCGCTAGAGGGAGTTATTAATGGTTTGTATGGTCAATTCTCTTATCATTATTTCCCTACTTTTTTTAGACAACAATACAATCGTCTCAAGAAAAGCTATGACTCAAAGAATCATAAATATACCATTTCATCTGAGCAGGTTTTAGCGGGTCTTGGTTTGGTAACACTTCCGATTGGTGTTCTCGGAGAACTTTTTGTTATTAGTAAATTTTTTGGACATTCATTGATAAATTTTTCAGAAGAACCCTCATTTATTAATGAAAATTTTTTGATTTTGGGTGCGGCAGTAGTTGGAACCAACATAATATCTGCAGGGTACGAATTAATTAGAAAATATACTAAAAAAGAAGAGAAAGAGGAAAGTCTTGCTGATTTGTTTGTTTAAATGTTCAGAATCATGCCTAACAAATAATTTCTTTTTCTTTTTATTCTTTTTATCTGTTAATTAATTCCAAGATTTCTTTTGAACTCATAACTTGGCCAAAATAAATTTCTATGGTTTTGAGAGTATGTTTTTTAATTTCTTCTCTTGAACAATGGTTAAGGTCTGAACAGAAAATAACATTAAAATCATGTTGCATGGCAGCTCGGGCAGTCGATTCACAACAGACATTAGTGAGGGTGCCGGTGATGATAACTGTGTCAATATTTTTGGAGGCTAAGATGCTTTTGAGTTCAGTTTTGAAGAAAGTATCATACCTGGTTTTATCTATAACAGTATCTCCTTCTTGGGGTTTGAGTTCACTATAGATCTGCCAGCCTTCAGTATCTTTTCTAAGGCCTCCTTTTTCTAGATTGGGAAATAATTTTGCTTCAATAGGATTGTTTTCTGGAGTGTAGCAGTGCCGAGAATAAATAAGTGGTAGGCCTTTTTCCCGACACTTGTTAATGAGGTTCTTGAAATCCTCGATGTTTTTTCTGATGCCTTTGACTTCAAAGAGAGCTCCTTCTTTGACAAAGTCATTTTGCATATCAATGATTAGTAAGGCGGCTTTCATATTTTCTTTACAATCGTTCCTTCTTTAGTATCATCCACACCATAACCTAGCTTCTTGATCTCCTCACGCAGTTTATCAGCTTCTGACCATTTCTTCTCAGAACGAGCCCATTCACGTTTAGCTACTAAATCCTTGATCTTCTTAGGAACTTTAACATCTTCAACCAAAACCAAGCCCAAAACTCCAGTCATTTCCAACAACAAATCCAAACCAGCTTGTAAAGTCCCAGCTTTACCTTCATAAACATTCAAATCCTTGGCTAAATCAAATATCGCCGCAAACCCGCCCGGAGTGTTAAAATTATTATCAATCTCCTTGATAAACTTAACTCTATGTTTCTCAAACTCCTTAACAACTCTTGAATCCACACCTTTAGGACTATTCACGATCTTATGCTGAACAGCCACAACCGTATTCTTCAATTTATCAAAACCTTCTTTAGCAGCAGCAATAGCCGCATCAGTAATATTCAATTCAGTCTGATAATGCTTAGAAATCAAGAAATACCGAGTTAATTGAGCCCCATGCTTTGAAATAAATTCTTCAGCCGTAAAGAAATTACCCAATGACTTCGACATTTTCTGTCCATTAATCTTCAAATATTCAGAATGCAGCCAGTAATTAACAAACTTTTTGCCTCTAGCCGCCTCAGCTTGGGCAATCTCATTTTCATGATGTGGAAAAATCAAATCCTTGCCCCCTCCATGAATATCAAATGGCTGCCCTAAATATTTAGAGCTCATCACCGAACATTCAATATGCCAGCCTGGATATCCCATTCCCCAAGGTGATTTCCATTTCATAGCATGATCCTTAGGAGCCTTAAACCAAAGTGCAAAATCATGAGGATGTTTTTTCTCTGCAATTTCTTCTTTCTTAATTCGCGCCGAACCACCTGCTTCTAATTTCTCCAAAGTATTCCCGCTTAATTTCCCATAATTCTTAAATTTAGAAATATCAAAATAAACTGTTCCATCAACTTCATAAGCAAAATCTTTTTTCAACAACACCTCAACTAATTTAATCATGTCCTTAACATGCTCGCTTGCCTTAGGAGAAATATCAGGCTTGTTCCAATTCAACTTTTCCATAGCTTCATAATACTTCTCAGTATATTTCTTGGCAATCTGTAGAGGCGTCACTTTTTCCTTCTCTGCTGCCTTCAAAATCTTATCTTCAGCCAATTCCGATTCAGTCAAATGACCTACATCAGTGATATTTTGGACATGCTTGACCTTATATCCCCGATACTTCAGATACCTGGCAATCACATCAAAAGCTAAGAAAGTCCTGGCATTCCCAATGTGAATAAAATCATAAACAGTTGGTCCGCAGGAATACATAGTAATAGTTTTATCTTTAATTGTTTTCAGAATTTGTTTCTTTTTCCCCAATGTATTAAAGACTTTAATCATTAATCTCAACTATTTCAACTGATTTTAAATTATTTTCTATTATGCACAAAAAAACAAGGCTTGATTTATATGATTTTTTGTTTTTTTGGCATGCTTAAAAATGCCCTGCATTTTTGGCACACTGGAAAACTTTGTTTTCCTCGTGTCCTAAAAATCAATTTCTATACAATCTTTTAAGTTGATTTTTATGATTTTACTAATATCCAACTTACTCTCCTCTTCTTCAACCACTGCTAATTTCCCTTTAGTCACTGGAAACTTTGGCACAAACACACACTCAGCAGACTTCTCAATTGAAATATCATAAGTTCCAATCGCTCTAGCAATCTTCATTGTCTCAGTTTTATCAAAACCAAGCAATGGCCTTAACACTTTGATCTTAACAGATTTATCCAGCAATTGTATATTAGTCAATGTCTGAGAAGCAACTTGTGCCAGATTCTCGCCTGTAATCAAAACATCAATTCCCTCGCGTATTGCAATTGCCTCACCAATCCTATACATCAATCTTTTGCAAATCAAACATTGATAACGCCGATTGCATTTCTCAGCAATCATTTCTTGATTCTTCAAATTATTAACTAAAAATAACTTCTTGATTCCAATCTTCTTAGCCAGCTTCTTAACCTTAGCAAGATTCTTCTTATCACCACTATGCTCAAAATGAATCCCAAAAATAGAATAGCCCTGCCTAATCATCAGATAGCCAGCCACAGGAGAGTCGATTCCGCTTGAGAGTAACAATAAAGCTTTCATGAGAATTAAAGAAAAAGGCTGACTTTTAAAGGTTACTGCTTATCAAGAGTCGAATTAACTTTTTCTAAAAATTCTTTTGTTAAAATTCTTGTTTTTTCTCTATATGGACAGGCGTGATAAATACACTCATTTGCTCTATGAGGATTATTTTCAAAAATTTCTCTTAATGAATTTTCTCTTACATTTCCTATTTCTTCGTCCCCTCCGCAACATGTTAAAACTTTACCCGAAAGTGTTAAGTAAAGTCCATTAGGTAATTGACTACATGGGTCTCCACCAAAATATGGAGAAATACCATTAAAGAGGATTCCATACTCCTGATTGATTCGATAAGTTCTAACACAAAGTTCTCTTAATTTATCTTGAGGCATTAATCCTGCCTTTTCAGCCTCTTCTAATGTTCCTGTTCTTCCAACTGGAATTGGAGGATCTAAATCTACAAACACATTTCTATACATTTTGAAATATTTGTAAATATCTAATAATTCATTAATATCTTGAGAAGCTATGACATTTTCTATTCCTAACCGTGTAGTAGATTTATCAGTAAATCTTCCATCATCCAGTAATATTTTCAAATATTTATCTCTGATTTCAGAATATCCTTTTTTTCTTACAATAGCATCTTCTTTTTTTATATCTAAGGTATGTAATTTAACCATTAAAGAAACATCTCTTTCTGTCAAAAAACCAATAGCTTTTTCTAAATTTCCATCAAATCTCTTTTCTCCAAGAGTATAAAGTGCAGTAAAAATAACTAAGTGAATTCCTTGTTCTGCGGCAAAATCAATGAATTCATAAATTCCAGGATTATCAAAGGGCTCTCTATAACCAATAATTTTAGTACTTTCTAGCCCCACATCTTTTGCCTCAAGTAAATGTGATTTTATTTCTTCAATTGTAAGAGGTTCGTCTCCTTTATCTGGTCTGTAATATGTTCCTGTTTGTTCTCCTACCTTAGCAAAACAATAAACACAATTTAAAGCGCATCTATTTCCAGGAAAATCTAAGTCCATAGTCAATAATTGGCCAATTTTATTAGCTTGCTTTAATTTTTCCTTTGGGAACTGCCATCCTTTGATGCCGTTGAAATAATTATTTCCAAATTTTGAAACTACATCTATTTCTGATTTACCAAATCTTCTTTCTAGTTTTAATATTGTTTTGCTTTTTATCATAATTATATAGTAGTCAATTACAATATATTAAGAATTTTCTATTAGATTTTAAGCAAAAATGATAAAATTTATAAATAAAAAATAATTATTTACTAAAATAATGACATATTTTAAGGTTAAGCTCGATAAAACCGATAGAAAAATTTTAGCGGAATTAGATAAGAATTGTAGAATTCCGTTGACTACGTTAGCTAAAAGAGTAAGAAAATCAAGACAGGCAGTAGAATATAGGATTAACCAATTAATCAAGAAGAATATTATTTTATCATTTAACACAGCAATTAATCCTTATAAATTAGGCTATAAGGTCTATAAGACTTATTTTCAATTAAAGAATATCCCTGAGGAAAAAGAAAAGCTTCTTGAATTTTTAAAAACATGTGGTAGGGTTTATTGGTTTGGTGAATGTGATGGGGAATGGAATTTAATTTTTGGAGTTTTTGCAAGGTCGGATTATGAATTTTATGATTTGAAAAATGAATTATTTGCAAAATTTGGAAAAATTATCATAAAACATCGAGGTACCATTTTATTAGATGCCCAGCAATTTCCAAAAATGTATTTTACTGATCAGATATCTAAACCCGTTTTGTTTGGTGGTAAATTGGAATCTTTTGAATTAAAAGAAATTGATAAAAAAATTTTATTTAATACTGTGAATCAAGCGAGAATATCAATAATCAACGTAGCCAAAAAAGTTGGTTCAACACCAATTATCGTTAGGAACAGATTGAAGAAATTAGAGAAAGTGGGAGTCATTATACAACATAGGACATCTATAAATTTAGAAAAATTGGGAATAGAATTTTTTAAAGCAATTGTTCATCTGGAAAAACAGGATAAATTAAGTGAGAAAAAATTATTATTATATGTTAGTCAATTATCTAATATTCAATATTTTATCAGAAATCTTTGGGACATTGAACTAGAATTGATAGTTAGTGATTATATTGAATATAATCAGATTATAAATAAAATTAAAAAAGAATTTCCTGAGATGATTAGAAATGTTGAAACCGTAATAATGAAATCAGATGTTTGGATACCTGCCTTTATTATATAGTTAAAAAAATAAATAAAAATTAAACTAATTCCTTCCTCAGTTTAAAATCAAACCGAGCTGCAAATTCTGTTGCCAACCTTGGTTTTTCGTTGGGTTTCGTAGCAAACCCCAGAGAATCTCTGATTCTCGTTGGCTTTCCATAAGCTTTTTAAAGTAATTCTTTTGATTAAGATGAGATGGTTGTATGTTTTATCGCTTTACCAGTTTTGATTATCTTAGGTTTGTTTAGTGTCAAATATAGAAAATTATCTTGGGAAGCATTTGATTGTGTTTTTCGTATGGCCACTTTGAGAAAATGCAGAAGTGATTTTGATCAGAGAGTTAAAGCAAAAATAGTGGGAAAATTAATGAGAAGGACGCCAAGAACAGCAGGTTTTATTTACAAAAAATTTGTATTGTTATCTTGGATATTTGTTGTTTTGTTTCTTTTAAGTCTAGCAGGAAGTGGTTATAGTTTATACAATTATATTGCTTATGGCAATTGCAATGGGCCGGATTCAAGTGCTTTTTGTGTTTTTAATGAACTAGAAATTTGTGAAGATGTAGGAATAAAAGAAAATCAGGAAATCTTTAATAAGAATCCATTTGACGAGGTTTTAAAAAATGAAAATAACTAAATATGCACAATCTTGTTTTTTGATTGAAACTAAAGGAAAAAGGATTTTGATTGATCCTGGGAATTTGAATGATTTTAAACCAGAGGACTGGAAGGAAATTGATATCCTACTTTTGACCCATCGACATCACGATCATTGTTTGCCTGAAACAGTTAAAGTGATTGTTGAAAATAATAAAGTAGAGATTTTGTGTAATAGTGAAGTGGCTGAAATGTTGGAAGGAATCAAAGTGATGGTGATGGAAGAAAGTGACAAGAAAGATTTTGATGGTATTGAAATCGAAATGACCAAAGCTATTCACGGGTATTTACCGGCAATGAAAGATACTGGTTATCCAAAAGAAAGTAATGGATTTATAATTAGAGATGGGAAAACTTCTGTTTATCATTGTGGTGATACACTCAGTTTTGAGCATAATTACAAAGCTGATGTTGTGTTGGTACCAATATGTGGACATGCAGTAGTAATGGAACCCTTAGTAGCAATAGAATTTGGAGAAGAGATGGGGGCAAAATTGATTATTCCAATGCATTATGATAGTGATAAACACCAGATGGGAACAGAAGAATTTGAAAGATTGGCCAAGGAAAAGGGTATCAATTATAAAATATTAAAAAATGGAGAAAGTATTGAAATATGAACCCAGAAAAACTCAGACAAGACTTTCCAGTCCTTAACAAAGGTATTATCTACCTTGATTCAGCATGTATGACTCTTAGGCCCAGACCAGTCATTGAAGCCATCAACCAATACTACAACGAATTCCCAGCTTGCGGAGAAAGAAGTGAACATCAGTTAGGGAAGAAAGTGAGTGAGGAAGTTGACAAGGCAAGAAGAGTAATGGCTAGATTTATTGGGGCTAAGGAAAAGGAAATCATTTTCACCAAAAACACCACCGAAGCCATAAATCTTATTGCCCACAGTCAGGAAAAAGATTCAACCATCCTCACCACTGACAAAGAACACAACAGCAATCTCCTCCCTTGGCAAAGATTTAATCACCAATACACAATTTCAAATCCAGATAACACTTTCAATTTAGAAGATTTCCAAAATAAAATAAAAGGTACAAAACTAGTTGCCATGGGCTGGACTTCAAATCTAGACGGCGTCTCAATCCCAGTTAAAGAAATAATCAAAATAGCTCACGAAAACAACACTCTCGTCCTTCTCGATGGAGCCCAAGCTGTTCCTCACAAAGAAACCAACATCAAGAAACTTGATGCTGACTTCCTCGCCTTCTCAGGACACAAAATGTGCGGCCCTACAGGAACTGGCATCTTATACGGGAAACAAGACCTTCTCAAAGAATTAAAACCTTTCATCCTTGGAGGAGGAACTGTCAAAGAATCTTGGTACAATAAATATGATTTGGAAGAAGTTCCAGAAAGATTTGAAGGTGGATTACAAAACTACGCAGGCATTATTGGATTAGCAGCTGCCGCCAACTACCTCAAAAACATTGGCTTAGATAACATCCAGGAACACGAAATTAAACTCAACAAAAAAATAACAGAAGAATTAATCAACGAAGTAGAACTCATCGGACCAAAAAACCCAGAACAAAGAGGAAGCATTTTCTCCTTTAACATCAAAGGAATCGACCTGCACGAAATCGCCCATCTGCTTGACAGTTCAGCCAAAATAGCTGTCAGATCAGGAGCTCATTGCGTCCATTCTTGGTTCAACGCCCATCAAATGAAAGGCTCTGTCCGTGCCTCAACTTATTTCTACAATACTTTGGAAGAAGCTGAGAAGTTTGTTGAAGAAGTTAAGAAGATTGTGAGGTTTTTAAAATGAACAAATTAATTGCAACTGGAACAGATGAATCAGGCTTTCCAAAAATTGGGGTGTTGATAGAATCTCCTAAAGAAAGAAATAGAATTAAATCTGTTTTAAGAAATGCTGGTTTTTATGTTTATTGTTTTGAAGATGTTGGGAAATATAAAGGATTCAGGGAAGAAAATCAACTTGATGCTAATCTAGCTAGTGGACATACTTCAGTAGAAATGGGCGGTTTAATATCCTTAGTACATCAACGGCCTGAAGAAAAATATTGTGCAGTAAATACGCCTAGCGCTCTGTTGGGTAGGTTAGGTCTTCAAGAAGCAGTGGGTTTTTTCTTAGCTCCTGGTTATTCTGATACAGATTTGGTTGGAACAATCCATCAAATGGTTTATCAGTAGGAAATGTTTTTAAAGTAGATTTTCTTTCTCAAGTCAAAGGTGATTAACATGCTATTAAAAAATAAAATTGCTATTGTTACTGGTTCTCGAATGGGCATTGGTCTCAGCATTGCTGAAGAATTTGCTAAAGATGGTGCTAACTTAGTCATCGCTGATCTCGACCTCAAAGACTGCCAGAAAGTCGCAACTCAACTCAAGAAAAAATACAAAATTAAAACCCTGGCAGTTAAGTGCGATGTTTCTAAGAAAAATCAAGTAGACGATATGGTTAAGATAGCGGCCAAACAATTCAAAAGAATAGACATCTTAGTCAACAACGCTGGAATCTATCCTTTTACTGATTTTACAAAATTAACCGAAACTGAATGGGACAAGGTCCTGGATATTAACCTAAAAAGCATTTTACTAGTTTCCCAGGCCGCAGTTAAACACATGAAACCTGGCAGTAACATAATCAATCTTTCATCAATTGCTGGTTTTATTGCTTTCCCTGGACTAGTACATTATTGTGCTTCTAAATCAGGTATGATTGGCATGACCAAAGTCATGGCTCTTGAACTAGGTAAAAAGAAGATCAGGGTCAATGCCATTGCTCCAGGTATTATTGAAACACCTGGCACCAAAGGCATCAACAAGAAAGCCATGTTGGCTAATGTGCCTTTAGGCAGAACCGGCAAACCATTAGATATTGCCAAAGCCGCTCTTTTCCTTGCCTCAGACATGGCTGATTATATCACTGGTCATACTTTAGTAGTTGATGGTGGTTGGATAACACATTAGATATTGTTGAAAATGTCGCTGTTTACAGCTCGAGATATTTTCAACATAATAATAACACATCAGTAAGATTAATAAATAACAAAATATTCCATATTATTATCATGAAAAAATGGGTGGTACTGTTATCATTAATTTTAATTAGCTTAGCTTATTCAGTCCAAGCAGCAGATTATCAAGCAGCACCAAACATTCAAGTTACTCTTCTCAGTCACGAACCAGATCCAGTTAAACCAGGAGAAGTGGTTGAAGTCCGTTTTAAAGTAGAAAACAGTGGACAACAAACAACTAATGACATCATCTTTGAACTTCAACCTAAATTCCCTTTTTCACTTTACTCAGGAGAACTTACTAGAAACCTGGGCCAGATGAAAGCCAAGCAAACCGGAGCAGACGCTTCTATTATCAGCTACAAATTAAAAGTTGATGAAACAGCAGTTGAAGGAGACAATGAAATCGAAGCCAGAGTCAAAATAGCCCAGGCTGTCTGGAAAAGTTATGTCAATGACGAACTTTTAATCAAAATCCAAAGCCCGGATGCTGTCCTTGCTATGGAAGGAATTTACACCAAACCTTCTCAACTAGTCCCAGGTCAAGATGGTCAACTTCTCATCAAACTTCAAAACAATGCTGACAATGTCTTAAGAAATATCAAATTCAAGCTCGACCTCTCAGATGATGAACTTCCCATTGTCCCCATTGATTCTTCCAGTGAAAAAAATGTTTATCAAATCACTGCTGGAGATTCAGAATGGGTTGTCTTTGATTTAGTCGCCGAACCAGATGCTGAATCAAAAATTTACAAAGTGCCGATTGAATTAACATATTACGACCTTGCTGGTACCAAGTATACTAATGACGGCTACATTGGCATCAGAATTGGTGACGAACCAGAACTTTTAGTTTATATCTCAGAAACAGAAGTTTACAGCCAAGGCCAAAAAGGCGCCATTACCATTACTTTAGCTAACCGCGGCTTAGCTAATATCAAACTCTTAAAAATGACTTTAATGGAAAATGATAATTATGAAATTATCTCTCCCAATGAAATTTATCTTGGCGATGTTGATTCAGATGACATCGAAAGCCAAGACTTTGAAGTTTACATCATAGACGGAAAAGGAACCATCAATCTTCCAGTCAAACTAGAATACCGGGATGCTAACAATAAAAAAATTCAAGAGACTTATCAAGTTCCATTAAAACTTTACAGCAGCTGGCAGGCCAAGAAATTCGGCTTAAAGAAGAGTAATACTATTACTGTTATAGTTATCTTAATTATTCTCGGTATTGTTGGATACTTCTTATATAGAAAATATTGGCATAAGAAAAAGAAAAAACAATGAAAATTGAAAATTTTCAAGCTTTTCATTTTCATAAAAATGAAAAACAATGATAACTGATTATTTCAAGTTATCTTATCGTAGCATTAGAAGCAGAAAACTGCGTAGTTGGCTGACCTTGATTGGGATTTTTATTGGCATCACCGCAGTGGTTAGTTTGATTTCTTTAGGTCAGGGTTTGCAGGATTCAATTAATGAAGAATTCAATAAAATTGGTACTAATAGGATAATGGTTTCTCCTGGTAGCGGTGCTTTTGGACCGACCGGCGGTGCTTTAGCTGTCGGTAAAATCACTGAAGATGATTTAGATGTGGTTAAAGGTGTCAAAGGAATTGATATTGCCGCAGGAGTTTTGACCAAAAGCGCCAAAGTTGAATTTAAGGATGAAGTTCAATATACTGGTATTTGGGGGTTTCCCACTGATAAAGACGGCAGTGATTTAGTTGAAGGAACTAATTTTTTTGATATAGAAAAAGGCAGACAGTTCAAAAAAGGTGATAAATACAAGGTGATACTTGGCTATACTGTAGCAGAAGATGATTTTGATAAAAAAGTTTTAGTTGGGAATAAAATCATGATTAATGATCAAACCTTTAGTATTATTGGAATTCAAAAAAAAGCAGGCACTGGAGTTCATGATGCCATGATTAGAGTTCCTCTTGAAACAGCGCGGGAATTATTTGATGAACCAGAGGAAATTTCAACAATTTTTGCTTTTACCCAAAATGGTTTTGAACCAGAAGCGGTAGTGGAAAGTGTTGAAAAAGATTTAAGAAAACACCGGGGAGTAGACGAAGGAGAGGAAGACTTTTCAGTCTCAACTGCTTCTCAAACAATTGATCAATTAAATCAAATATTGGATATTGTGACCATTGTGATTGTAGGGATTGCGGCGATTTCGATTCTTGTTGGAGGAATTGGTATTATGAATACCATGTACACCACAGTCACAGAAAGAACCAAAGAAATTGGTGTCATCAAGGCCTTGGGAGCTAAAAATAATCAGATTATGTTTTTATTTTTAGTTGAATCTGGAATGTTGGGCCTGGTTGGTGGATTGATTGGTTTGATTTTAGGATTAGGGATTGCTAAAATGGGCGAATATTTGGCAGTGATGCTGGGCGCAGATATATTCAAGATTCATATTAGTGTTTTTTTAATTGTTGGAGCCTTGTTGTTTTCATTTTTATTGGGAGCAATTTCAGGGACATTGCCAGCTAGACAAGCATCAATGATGCAGCCAGTGGAGGCATTACGTAAAGGAAAATGATTCGCGACTATGTTAAATTTTCTTTTCGGACTTTTAGAGTCAGGGGAACAAGAACCATCTTAACCATGTTAGGTATTTTTGTTGGTATTGCGGCCATTGTTAGTTTAATTTCTTTGGGCCAGGGTCTGCAAAATGCTATTACTGAACAATTTGAAGTGATGGGGACAAATAAGATTATTGTTTCTCCAGCAGGAACTTTTTTTGGCATGATGGGAGAAGGATCGTCAGACTTAACTGAAGATGATTTAGATGTCATGAATAAGGTAAAAGGAGTTAAGATGGGCGGCGGGATGTTATTTAAATTTGCTAAAATTAAGTTTGGCAATGAAATCAAATATACTTTTGTAACTGGCCTGCCACAAGATGAATCAGGACAAATAATTAAAGATTTAGGGGGTTTTGGAATTGAAAAGGGCAGAGACTTGAAAGAAGGTGATAAATATAAGGTCACTATTGGAGATTTTTTGGCACGAGGAGAATTTTTTGAAAAAAAAGTGCAACTTAGGAATAAAATTGAAATTGAGGGGCAGGAATTTTCAGTCATCGGCCAAGTGGCCAGAATTGGCAATCCAACAGATGACAGTGGAGTATATATTCCGATGGAAACTGCAAGGGATTTATTTGATGAGCCTTCAAAATTAGATTTTATCATGCTGGAAGGGATTAAGGGAATGGACATGACTGCTTTGGCTGAAGATATTAAAAAAGATTTGAGGAAATTCAGAAATGTGGAAGAAGGAGAAGAAGACTTTAATCTGCAAACATTTGAAGAACTGCT
>JAGLXL010000005.1 GCA_023132895.1 Nanobdellota archaeon | reverse complement strand
CGGAGCAGTTAAATCAGGATTAGAATTAGGCACAGGCATGGTTGCCATTGGCGCAGGATTAGCAGTTGGTTTAGGAGCTTTATCAGCCATTGGCCAGGGTTTAGTTGCTTCCAGAGGTATCAACGCAGTTTCAGTTAAAAAAGATGCTTTTGGTAAATCCATTCTCTTCTCAGTCTTGCCAGAAACACAGGCTCTCTACGGTTTCCTTATTGCTATTTTATTATTAGTTGGTGGAGGATTAATTGGCGCAGTTAAGTCAGGATTAAGTACCGGTGTTGGTCTTGTTGCAGTTGGTGCAGGTTTTGCAGTTGGCTTGGCAGCTGTTTCAGCAGTCGGCCAGGGATTAGCTGCTTCCAAAGGTGTTGACGCTATCATCAGAAAAAAAGAAATTTTTGGAAAGGCAATTTTATTCAGCGTCTTACCAGAAACACAGGCTTTATACGGATTTTTAATTGCAATTTTATTATTAGTTGGTGGAGGATTAATCAGTGCCGGTGTTGTCCAGATTTCAACTGCTGTTGGATTGATTGCCATTGGCGCAGGTTTGGCAGTTGGCTTTTCAGCTGTTTCAGCTATTGGCCAGGGAACAGTCGCCTCCAGCAGTATTGAATCAGTCACAGAAAAATCCAAGATGTTTGGTAAATCTATTTTATTTTCAGTCCTGCCAGAAACACAAGCTCTTTACGGTTTCCTTATCGGTGTATTGTTACTAGTCGGCGGAGGATTAATTGGCGGAGTTGTGACCGGAGTTGACCAAAGCATCGGCTTTATTGCAGTGGCCGCTGCTTTAGCAGTTGGTATTGGCGCAGTTTCAGCAGTTGGCCAGGGACAAGCAGCTTCTCAGGGTGTTGCCGCCACAACTAAAAACTCACAAATGTTTGGTAAAGGAATTATTTTCTCAATCATCCCAGAAACACAGGCCTTAATGGGTTTCTTAATTGCAGTTTTATTATTAATCGGAACAGGATTAATAGGAACAATCAAATCAGGAATCAGCACTGGTTCTAGTTTTATTGCCATTGGTGCAGGTTTGGCAGTTGGCTTAGCCGCTATCTCAGCTATTGGCCAGGGATATGCTGTTTCCTCAGGTATTGCCGCAGTTTCAAAAGAAAAGAAATTATTTGGTAAATCATTATTATTCTCTGTACTTCCACAAACCCAGTCATTATATGGTTTCTTAATCGCCATTCTACTTTTAGTCGGAGGAGGTTTGATTGGAGCATTAAAACTAGGTATTGGAGTTCCAATTGGTTTAGTAGCAGTCGGAGCAGGAATTGCAGTTGGCTTTTCAGCTATCTCAGCAGTTGGCCAGGGTTTAGTTGCTTCGGCCGGTATCAAAGGCATTGTTGCCAAAGAAACAAACTTTGGTAAAGGAATCTTATTCGCCGTCCTGCCAGAAACTCAAGCCCTTTATGGTTTCTTAATCGCCATCCTCTTGCTTGTTGGCGGAGGATTATTAGGAGCTATCAAAGGAGATTTAACAGTTCCAATTGGTTTTGTTGCTATGGGCGCAGGTTTGGCAGTTGGTATTGCAGGATTATCAGCCATTGGCCAGGGTATTGCTGCTTCTTCAGGCTCAGCAGCAGTTACAGAAGATGGAAAATTATTTGGTAAATCAATCCTCTTCTCAGTCTTGCCAGAAACACAGGCTCTCTACGGAACTATTATTGCCATCTTACTCTTGACAGGAGTTGGTTTGCTAGGAGCCATTAAAACAGGCATCACCGACTTGCAGGGTTATGGTGGCATCGGTGCCGGTCTCTGTATCGGTTTAGCAGCTGTTTCAGCTATTGGACAGGGTGTTGTCTCAGCCAGCAGCATCGCTGGCTCATTAAAAAACACAAAATCAACTGGTAAGGGTTTAGTATTATCCGTAATCCCAGAAACATACGCCATCTTTGGCTTGCTCATCGCGATCCTAATACTTTTAGGTTTACAAATTATCTAGGTGATATAAAATGAAAGGCTTAAATAGAATCACAGAAAAAATTCAAAAAGATGCTGAACAAGAAGCAAATAAAATCAAGAAAGAAAAGGAAGAAATAATCAAGGACATCAAAGACAAAAACAAGAAAATAATCCAGTCAGAAGAAAAAATACTCAAGAAACAAATGGAAATGCACCTTGAATTATTAGAAAGCAAGACTTTGTCCAGAGCAAGGCTAGACGCTAAAAACAAAGTCCTCAAGAACAGAGAAGACATGATTCAAAAAATTCTCAAAGACGTTCAAAAAGACTTGGAAAAAAACTTTGACAAGTTAATCGAAAACCGTCTCCAGGAATACCCAGACCAGGAAATCACAGTTGTCTGCTCATCTAAAAACAAAAAATTAGTTGAAAAAGCAGCACCTCACGCTAAAATCGAAACACAAGATATTGAAGGCGTTATCATCAAACAAGGTGAAGGCAAACTCGTCAAAATCCAGATTGAAGATGAAATCAATCAATTAATGCCTGAAGTCAGGAAAGTTATTGGAGGCTTAATCAAATAAAATGGATATTATTGCACCGATTGTAGTTGGATTGGCAAGTCTTGGCGCTTTAGCAGTTATTATTCCAACTATTGGCCAGTCTATGAAAATGCAGCCTTACTTATATGCTAACACCCGAACTTCAGCTCGAAGCGGTTTCATGTTAAAAGAAAAAGATTACCAGGAAATGGCTCAGGTTTCTTATCCAAAAGAACTCTTTGGTGTCATGGAAAACACCCAATACAAGGATATCTATGCACGCCACAATGAATTCAAAGACCTTTCCAAAGCCCTGGAAAAAAATCTTTTTGAAACCTTTGAATGGGTCGAGGAAATCTCGCCAAAAAAACTCCAAAAACTAGTCAATTTAATCAACAGGAAATTTGAAATCAAGGAAGTTAAAAAAATATTAAATCATCTCAAAAATCAGGAAGATTTAACAGAAATTGATTTTGTCAGTGATTCATTCTTAAAAATCAAACTGCAGGAAGTCAGGTCATTCCAGGATTTAACCAACGCCGTCTCAGAAACATTTTATGCTGATATTTTTAGTGATAAAACCATAGAAGACTTGCCCATGATCAACACTTCATTAGACAAAAAATGGTTAGAAGAAGTCTGGGCAGAAACCAATAAGATTGGTGATCCCGCTGGTGCTGTCAGGGATTATTGGATGACTATGATTGATTTATTCAACACCAGACTAGCCCTCAGAAAACTGGAAAAAGAAATCAATGTTGAATTTATTGTTGAAGGCAATGTTCCAATTAAAGATTTAGAATCAGCTTCTGATTTAAACCAATTAGAATGTGTCTTTGAAAAGACCTGTTACAAAGAGCATTTCAGCAAAGAATCATTTTTAGATATAGAAAATTGCTTTTTCAAATATTTAAGAAAACTTGGCTATGAACTCAATGCTAAATTCACTTTAACCTCTGGCCCCATCATTCAATTCATGATTGAAAAGGAATTAGAAATTAGAAATCTCAATGTTATCACCAAATTAAAACTCAACAACTTTCCAAAGGAAAAAGTAGAGAAATTAGTGGTCTAAAATGACAAAACAAGCAACCCTTTATTTGATGAGACATCTGGGAGCAAGAGATAGTATTTTAGTGGGAAATCCAGCAAAAGTTGTTGGCGCTCCAGAAGGAACAACTTCTATTGTTGGTAATGGAATACATCCAGATGCTGAAGCACATCTACAGGGTTCTGAATATGCTAAAGCAGAGGAAATTGGAGAATCATTATATGTTCCTCAAAATATTAAATCAGTCTTAATACTCCCTTCCCCCAAACCTAGAGCAGATGAAACAGCCAGGCACATGTTCATTGGCATGGCTCGAAAATATGCCAAAAATGTTTTAGGGCTGGAAGACCTAACCTCTCCTGAAGCTAAGATTATACTAAGCAAAAAAGGACTTCATAGATTAACAGCTCATAAGTCTTGTGATGGTTTAGATGAAATTGATTACAAAGATTATAACGGCTTGCCAGATGAAGGCAATGAATTAGTTGCCCAGGCTTATTGTCCAGAAGTCAATCCCGATTTCCCAGGATATAAATGGATGGTTCAAAAAGGTTTTGAAGGTGATCCCAGGTCAGAACATCCTCAGAGTATTGCCGATAGAGCATTAAGAAAATTGGTTCCAGCGTTAAACTGGCACAGCAGTTTAACTTTAGCAGTATCCCACCAGCCAAATATAGAGATTATCACAGCTGCCTTGACAGGAAATCTCGGAAAAGACGCAAATGAACTTTGGGAAAATGCTGGAGGCGCCTATGCTCTGGGTAGTGGTTTTAGATTAACCACAGAATATGATTTGATAGAAAAATCATTTAAATCAGCTAAACTAAAAAGAACTTCAGGTAACCAAGGAGCTGACTTTAAAAAAGAGATAGATGTTAATTTAGAAGTACTGAATGGTATTGAATGGTATTGAATAAAATAGTCTTTTGAAAAACAGAAAAAGGTAAAAACAAAATGAAACAAATCGCAGTCTTAGGGGATCTGGAACTCGTCTTGGGCATGAAATTAGCTGGCGCCAGCAAATGCCTCAACTATCAAACAGACAAGGCAGCAGAACAAGTAAACCAAATCAAGGAATTTCCCATCCTCATCACTACAGAAACAATTGCTGCTGAATTAAAAGAAAAAAAATTATTCCAAGAACTCCAGGGAGTTGTTGTTCAGGTTCCTGATAAATCAGGCAGCCGAGGATTGGCTCTGAAACAAGTCTCAAAATTATTTGAAGACGCTTTAGGATTAAAAATAGAAAACCAATGACAAGGTGATCATAATGAAACAAGGAAAAATTATCAAAATTTCCGGACCGGTTGTAACTGCTGCTGGTCTTAAGGGAATAAAAATGTATGAAGTCGTTCGGGTCGGTGAACAAGGTCTCATGGGAGAGGTCATCGAACTAGAAGGCGATACTGCTACTATCCAGGTTTACGAAGAAACCACCGGCATCGGTCCTGGTGACAAGGTCATTGCTACCGGCGCACCTCTCTCCATTGAATTAGGACCAGGCCTCTTAAGTAACATCTATGATGGAATCTTAAGGCCTCTGGACTTGATCAAGGAGCAATCAGGAGCTTTTATTGCCCGTGGAGTTAATGTTCCGTCTATTGACCACAACAAGAAATGGAAATTCAAAGCTTTGGCTAAAAAAGGCGGTGAAGTCAAACAAGGCCAGATTATCGGTGAAGTCAAGGAATCAGAAACTATCACCCACAAAATCCTTGTTCCTTTTGGCATCAATGGAAAAATAGAACAAATCAAAGATGTTGAAGGCAATCTTGACACAGTCATTGCTAAAGTCAAAACCAAAGATGGTCTCAAAGAAATAACCATGGTTCAAAAATGGCCTGTTCGAGTCCCAAGGCCAACCCAAGAAAAGCAAGAGCCAACTATTCCTTTAGTCACTGGACAAAGAATCTTAGATACTTTTGCTCCTTTAGCCAAAGGCGGCACTGCTTCTATTCCCGGTGCTTTTGGAACTGGAAAAACAGTTGCCCAGCAATCATTGGCTAAATGGTGCGACGCAGATATTATTGTCTATATCGGCTGTGGTGAACGTGGCAATGAAATGACAGACGTTCTTGAAAACTTTCCAAAGTTAAAAGATCCCAGAACAGGCAAGCCCTTGCTTAACCGAACTATTATTATTGCTAATACTTCCAACATGCCGGTTGCCGCCCGGGAAGCTTCAGTCTACACAGGAATTACTTTAGCTGAATATTATCGAGACCAGGGATTTGCCGTTGCTTTAATGGCTGACTCCACATCTCGATGGGCAGAAGCCATGAGAGAAATCTCAGGCAGGTTAGAGGAAATGCCTGGTGAAGAAGGTTATCCAGCCTATCTCTCAACCAGACTTTCACAATTTTACGAAAGAGCTGGCCGGGTCATTGCTTTAAGCGGTAAAGAAGGTTCAGTCTCTGTTATTGGAGCTATCAGTCCTCCTGGTGGAGACTTTTCAGAGCCAGTTACTCAGGGAACCTTAAGAGTTAACAAAACCTTTTGGGCCCTGGACAAAAACCTGGCTTCCATGCGGCACTTTCCAGCTATTAACTGGCTTGACTCTTATTCATTGTATTTAGACACAGTCGAAGGATGGTACAAAGAAAATGCCGGAGAAGATTGGCGGGCTTTAAGAGACAAGGCCATGGAATTACTGCAAAAAGAAGAAGAATTGCAGGAAATTGTCCAGTTAGTAGGGCCGGATGCTCTGCCAGTCGCTGAAAGAGTTGTCTTGGAAGTAACTAAGATTTTCAGGGAAGACTTTTTGCAGCAGAACGCTTACCATGAAGTTGATGCTTTTTGTTCACCAAGAAAACAATACTTCATGTTGAAAATCATCCTGCATTTCTATGACCAGGCCATGGATGCTATCAAAAGAAAAGTTCCTATTGATGAAATTAACAAATTAGATGTTAAAAATGACATTGCCAGAATGAAGGAACATCCTAATGAAACTTTTGAAAAACACATGGAGAAGATCATGGAAAAGATTGACAAAAGTTTTAACAAATTAGGAGGAGGCAGGTAAAATGAAAAAAACAGAATATAAAACAATCAAAGAAATTGCTGGTCCTCTTTTAGTTGTTGAAAATGTTGAAGATGTCACTTATGGTGAACTGGTTGAAATCACTGACAGCAATGGCCAGAAGAAAAACGGCCAGGTCCTTGAAGCTCGTGAAGGAGTTGCTGTTGTTCAGGTTTTTGAAGGTACTCGTGATTTAGACACCAAAGACACTTCTGTTCGCTTTACTGGTGAAACCATGAAAGTTGCTTTATCCGGTGAAATGATCGGCCGTGTTTTCAGCGGTCTTGGCAAGCCAATTGATGGCAATCCAGACATCATTCCAGAAAAAAAAATGGATGTCAATGGTTTAGCTATCAATCCAACAGCCAGGGAATTCCCAGAAGAGTTCATCCAGACTGGTGTTTCTGCCATTGATACCATGAATACTCTTGTTCGTGGCCAGAAACTGCCTTTATTTTCAGAAGCAGGCCTGCCTCACAATGAAATTGCTGCTCAAATCGCCAGACAGGCTAAAGTTCTTGGCAAAGGAGAAAGCTTCGCTGTTATTTTTGCCGCCATGGGAATCACTTTTGAAGAAGCCAAGTTCTTTATGAATGACTTTGAAAGAACCGGCGCTATGGAAAGAATGGTTGCTTTTATTAATTTGGCAGATGACCCGGCTATTGAAAGAATTATTACTCCACGTATTGCTTTGACTGCTGCTGAATATTTAGCTTTTGAAAAAGGCATGCACGTTTTGGTTATCTTGACAGATATGACTAATTACTGTGAAGCTTTGCGTGAAATTGCTGCTGCTCGTAATGAAATCCCAGGTCGGCGTGGATATCCAGGTTACATGTACACAGACTTGGCTAACTTGTATGAAAGAGCTGGAAAAATCAAAGGCAAACCCGGTTCTGTTACCCAGATTCCAATCTTGACCATGCCGCAGGGAGATATCTCCCACCCAATTCCAGACCTAACTGGTTATATTACTGAAGGGCAAATTGTCGTTAGCAAGGAATTGCACCGAAATAACATCTTTCCGCCAATTGATGTCTTGCCTTCTTTAAGTAGATTAATGAATGAAGGTATTGGCGCTGGCAAGACTCGGGAGGATCACAGCGGTGTTGCTAACCAGATGTACAGTGCTTATGCTCAAGGTCGAAGTTTAAGAGACTTGGTTGCAGTTGTTGGTGAAGAAGCTTTAAGTGATTTAGACAAGAAGTTTTTGATTTTTGCCAAATCCTTTGAAGACAAATTCATCACCCAAAGCAAGAATGAAAACAGGGCCATTGATACTTCACTTAACATTGGCTGGGATTTGTTGTCTGTCCTGCCAAAAGAAGAATTAAAGAAAATTAAGTTGGAATTCATTGAGAAATTCCTGCCTAAGAAAAATGACTAAAACAGTTAAAACTACTATGATGGAGCTTCTTCGTTTGAAGAAGAAGTTCAAACTGGCAGAAAAAGGACATAAACTATTGAAAGAAAAGCGGGATGCTTTGATTTCAGAGTTTTTTAAGCTAGTTGATGATTTAAAGAAGCTTCGTAAAGAGACTGAGGAAAAATTAGCTGTTGCTTACCAGTCTTTGATCTATGCCCAGGCTTTAATGGGTTACTTAGAGACTAAAAGAGCCGCTGATTCAGTTGCTTCACAGATTAAAATAGAAAGTTCTCAGAGGAATATTATGGGCGTACCAGTCCCTAAATTTGAATGCCAGTTTCCTGCTGATGAGATGTCTTATTCTGTCAGCACTTCCTTGGAATTAGACCAGGCCACTAAAAACTTCAGGGAAGCTTTAAAGGCTATTGTTCAGTTGGCGCAAGTCGAAGCCTCTGCTGTTAACTTGGCAGAAGATATTAAGAAAACTAAAAGAAAAGTTAATGCTCTTGAGAAAATCGTCATGCCTAGAATTAAGAAAGACAGTACTTACATCAGGATGCGTCTCGAAGAAATGGAAAGAGAAAACTTTTCTAGACTAAAATCCATTAAGGCTAGAATGGAAGCCTCAGAAAATGCTTAAAGACATTGCCAAGACACCGGAACGCGCTGAGAAGATGCTTTTGTTTTACCGTTATGGTATGATTCTTGTTAATGTTTTTATTATTTTAGGTTTGATTATGTTCTTTGTGTTTTATTTTACTAGGTGACAGTTTAGCTATATTTTAACCAAAAGAATTCAAATGGTTTTGGGCAAAATATTTATAGGAGCAGACTAAATTTTATTTAACATGGCAGGGAAAAAAGAATGGTCTTTAAAGAGGCTGTACAGAGATTCTTTTATGTTTAGATGGGCTACCAGATTTTTTATACTTAGTTCGATTATAACACTTGTAATCACATGTTCAGTGGTAGTATATCAAGAAATAACTAAAGGAGATTGCGAAACGGAAAGCTATGAGGGATGCATAGCTGCTTTAAAAGAAGCAAATTTAATTGGTGTTGGTCAAATCAGCACAATTGACAGCAACTATTCGGATGAGTTGTATCAGAAAACAGGATTAACTCCTGATGAGATTACGGAGATTGCTAACCAAGTAAAGGATTTATCTAAAGACTATTTTGATATTGGACTCGCTTATGAGGCTTTAGGTAATTATGACAAGGCGATAGAAAATTATGACAAGGCGATAGAAAAAAATCCCAATTTTACAGATGCTTTATTTTTTAAAGGAAATGTCCTTTTTGATTTAGGAAAGTATGATGAAGCAATAGAAGCTTACAACAGAGCTATTGAAACGAATCCTGCGCATGCAGGGGCTTTGCACAATAAAGGGGCTGCATTAGATCTTTTAGGAAGATATGAAGAGGCAATAGAAGCTTATGATGAAGCAATCAAGATTAATCCTATGGCTTGGGAAAATAAAGGAGTCACACTTACTCATCTAGGCAGATATGAAGAAGCAATAGAAGCTTATGATGAAGTTATTAAAATAAATCCCGAATTTGCGTTAGCTTGGTATGATAAAGGGAACGCTCTTAATCATCTAGGTAGATACGAAGAAGCAATAGAAGCCTACGACAAAGCAATTGAAATAGTTCCAGTGTATTTGAATGCCTGGGTTAACAAAGCATTTTCCTTATTAAGTTTAGGTAGGTATGAGGAGGCATTAGAAGCTTCTGAGAAAGCCATAAGTATTAACTCGGATGACCCAGATGCATGGAATAATAAAGGAAGCGCATTAAAGTATTTGGGAAGAGAAGAAGAAGCAAAAAAAGCATTTGAAAAAGTAATTGAACTAGACCCAAATTATCCCACTCAAAGATCATATCTAATCATTGTTTAAGCCATTAAACTTGTAAAAGCAAAGTTAATCACCACAATTCCTTTGTCTTTTGATTCCTATTTGATTTTATTTATTGGCCTTTTTCTTCTCCTTCGCCATTGGACCCGCGAATGAAAAGAAAGTATTAATCATGATATCTTCTTCTTTTAATCTTTCTAGAACTTCTGAGTGATTTTCTGCAAGATAAAATTCTCTTTGTTTATTATTAGAAAGATTCTGGAATTCTTCTTCATCAGTAATTTTTTCTGCCAATTCCTTGATCACTTTATGATCTTTTTGTTTTTTCTTGGTTTCACAAGAACTGCAACGACCATATTCGTTTTCTCCTAATTTTTTATCACAATCTTGACAATTGAACCTCTCTTCAAATCTTGAATCTACTTCTAATAACTTTTTACTCTCTAAGAAATCTTCAAACCAATTTGGAACTTTGACAAGATTATGAATAATACCTTCTTTAAACCAAGCCAGTTCCAAAATACATATTTTCCCAATGTATTTTGCAAATTCACCTGGTTCTTCCTCGTCAAACTCTTGAGTTGAGAAAGAAATTAAATTAATTTCCAAACTCTTTGCCGTTTCCAAGAATTTTTGCCAATTTTCATTCCAGATGATTGTATTTCTTTCAGGGATCTTACCATCAAAAACAACAAAATTATTCTTTTTTAGATAATCTTCAATTTCTCCTTTTAATCTTTCTAAATCGCCTTCATTATTATGCTTCTTGAATAGCATTTTGTTCACCATCAACATTTAATTTGGGTTTTTCGTCAGTATTTGTTAATTCAGTTATGTTTCTTTGAAATTCACCAAAACTATTGTCTGTATCACTTGTTTTATTGAAAGCATTTTTGACGTGACTTCTCAAAACTTTATAGTCTTCATGTAGGTCATTAAATGAGCCTTCTAAACCTCTTATGTTCCCCATGATTTTTTCAGCGTTTTTACTAAATTCTTCAACATCAATATAATGACAAGCCATGGCTAGTTGATAACCCAAATCATTTGGGCAAGAAAAGACAACGCTATTTTCTCTAGCATAAGCCTGAAGTTCATCATCATCAATTACTGAATCTCTGATAGCAACAGAAGGTATGAACATCAAGGCGTAAGGCAAAGTACCTTCATTTGGCCTGATATATTTTCTTGTAATACTTTTAATATGATTTTTAACATCTTTTTGGAATAATTTCCATAATCTTTCTTTTTCATTTTCTTCTTTAGCTTCCTTAAATTTTTGGAAAGATGACAAAGGGAATTTTGAATCTACAGCAACAATTTTTCCATTGAACTTAACTGCTTGGTCAATTTGGCTGCCGTCCTTGAATGTGTGCTTGCAAAAAGATTTTTTTGGGAGGATATCTGATAAAACAGAAGATAGTTTAACCTCTCCAACCGCTCCTCGTTTAGCTGAACTTGCAAAAATACCTGTCATGAAATCGTGAGAATGCCTCATTTGAGTTGACGCTTGATTAACTGATTCTTTAAGCTCGCCAATACCTTTGAGAACATCTGAACTAGAAGTGTCGTCTGATTTGTATGTTCTTTTGACTAAATAAACAATTCCTAATGTGGCCAAAATTCCAATTGCCAACCCAATAATCATTCCCGTTATCATTTTAATATTAATTAATGCTTTCTCTTTATAAATCTTTCTATTTTAACCACTATTCAGTAGTTATAAAAGAACTATGGTTTTCTATTCACTAAATCAAGAAATCTTGGTCGGCGTTAAACCACCAGTCTAAAAGAAGGGCGCTGGCGTTTTTCCTCAAATCAACCCTTCATCAACCAACATTTGTTTGTGATCAAAAGCTAAATCCATATCCTTAACCTCTGACAAAGAAAACCACTTGGCCTCTAAAGCATCATCACCGGCTTTTAACTCACCACCAACCACGCGGCAAATATGCGGCAGGCAAATCATGGTCTTGGTTGGATGTCTCCCTCGCTTGTCATAATATCTGCCCACAAACCTGACCACTTCAACATCTAAATTAGTTTCTTCCTTAGCTTCGCGAATAACTGTCTCTTTAATTTCTTCACCCCAGTCAACTTTGCCAGAAACAAACCCCCACATACCATAAAACGTTTTAGAACCTCTCTTAATCAAAAGAATCTTATCCTTATCCAGAATAATCGCATCAATTCCAATCCAAGGATGGTCTTTCATAAAAAGAAAAAACAACAACTAATTATTAAATGTTTAGAAAATTCACTTGTTCAAGACTTCACTAATTAAACCTGCAATATAAGGTGTAGAAAAATAGGCAGCTAATTGAGTTCCAGTATAAACAAAAGCCATGGTATGTCGAACTACACTGTCTTCAATTCTGGCTAGTCCAGAACGTTCTGGTTGTAATCCTACTTGTTCTTTAAGGTCATCAATTAATTCCTGCTCACCTAACTCCTTGAAAACATACCCTGGAACAAGAACCATAGCAAGAGTATGTAGAACTCCCTTGCGACCAAAACCTCTGGTTCTGCTTAATTCTTCAACCTTAGCTTTCTTCTCATCAACAGAGAAGGTGTCTGTAATTTCAAGTTGATTTATCATTTTTCTCTCGGATTCATCTAACTCTTTGATAAAATTCTTTTAGCTTCCTTCCTAACAGTCGGATGCTCTCGTTCATCATGAGCTCTTTCTCTTATTTTTTTCAGAACTTCAGGAACTCCTATCGTTTCAAAAACATTTATTAAATCTAACCTAACCTGATAATCAGAGAAATCTCCAGATTTAATTGCTTTTTTCACTTCATAATCTAAGATTTTTTCTGCTGAGCAATAAATTCTATATGTTGTAACAGAACTAGGTAATTTATTTCTCACAGCTTTAACATCAATGCTTTCCATCCTCAAAAGTTCTTGGCATTCAACATAATCTAGGTCTCTTACAAGTCTTTCAGCATGCGCATATGAATTTAGGAATCCTACCCAGTCTCTTCTTGCTCTCAACCTTTGAGTTGGGTCCATTGCTTTGCTTTCCAAATAAGAAAGTGCTTTTTCACCAGTTCCATCTTCTTTTTCTAACTGCCTTAAGGCAAGTCTACGAGCTTCTCCAGCAATTCTTTCATATTGATTTGGTCCCAATCCATTTCTCAAAATATCACTCCAAATCAAATTAGCTTCATATTTTTTCCCGCCACGATTTATTGTTCCAGTTATATTTTTGGGATCAATAATATGAGATAATAAATCATCTATCTCAGAATCTCCACTTCTGCAATCTATAGTGACTTGATCCTCACCAAACAAACCTTCCATTTCTCTTATAACTTTTGGTTTATTTCGCCTCTTATTTGCCCGATAGATTTGCATAGCACTTTTATCAAGCAAGTTATCAATACGTGCAGATAATTTTTCTAATTTTTGAATGTTGTATTCAACCATATTAAAAAAAATTAAAAACCTATATTTAAACCTTTCCCCTTGTCACCACTAAGAAATAGAAAAAAATAAAAAAAATAAAATTAAATCCAAACACCTAAAATAGCAGCCATAATTAAAATTGATAACAAATTAGCGCCGTTATCTAACAGCCATAACTTAAACGGTTTCTTTCCCCAGATAACTCCGCTAAAAGTTGTGGTGCCGACAAAACCTAGCCATAACCAAAAGCCAATGACTAATCCTCCGGCCACTGATGCTATACCTAACCATTCTAAAAACAAAGCTATAAACCAAGCCATCACTAAAGTCTTAATCAAGGCCATAAAATACCTGGCTGGCCTGCCTTTTTTATCCATCTTAACTTTAGCTAACTTTATCCAGGCTTTGCCAAACAAAAACGGAGCATACCAAATCATGGCTACAACTAATCCAACAATTCCAGCAACAAGAACAGCTAAATAATTCATATGAATCACCTCCGAGTATATACGAGGAGGTTCCAAAAATCTTTGATTTTTGATACCTCAACCTAAAGAATAAATTTCGAGTATTTAAAGTTTATCTTAATCTTCCAAAAGCAACCCTAATCTTCCTGCTTGTATCTGAGTCCTTAATCTTCTTTATATGACTGATATCAATTCCACAGTCATAATCACTGCTTCTTTCACCAAATGTAGCTTCTTTTTCTTCGGCTAAACTCTTTACTAAACCTGCCCCAAACAGCTCGTATCCATCACCATGAACTTCAGGACCTTTTCTTTTTCCGCCCCCGAATTCTCTTGTCCTGTAATCTACTCCTATCTTGTCTAAAAAAGATTTCAGCAGCTCGCAATGAAACATAGCACTGTCAGCAGCAATCCTCAGATATTCCCTCCCCTTCACTCTAACCTGGATTACTTTGTAGAATCCGTCATATTCCGGCCAAACAATTCCATCGTCCAAAGCCATAAAAATATTCAAGGAAAAACTAACTTATAAAGATTATTGAAATAAAAGAATAATAATAATCCAACACAACAAAACTTATAAACCAATAATCAAAAATATTCTCTGCAATGGTTTATTACAGCTTAAGGCGTTCTTACAGCCCCAACAGCAGAGAACAAGTAGAAAAGGCTTTAGATGAAGTTCTGGGCAGCAGTTTCTTAGGAGCCATGGATAAAGAAGTTTTTATATCTAAAGATGATGATGGTCCCATGATCACTTTAGATGTAGTCATTAAAACAAATACAAAGAATTTTGACCTTCCTAGAGATACCTTTAAACTAAGCGAATATCGACAATGGGCCAATACTTTTTGCCAGGCAACTTCAGCCAGTTTGTATTTTGAAATGAATGAAAATCAAAAACAAGTTGAAGAAACTATCAGAAAAATAGAAAAAGAACTTGGTATTAAAGAAGAAGAAAAACCACCCTTCTATGAAATTAGAGTCTCAGTTGAACCTAAAAAAACACTCTTTCAAGAAGTTGTTAGTTATCTCGGCCTTGTTGGTGCTTATCTTTTCCCGCCTAAATACACTATCAGAGTCAACATCAGTGACAAACAAATTGAAAAAGTTTTTGACGCTAAAGAAAAATTAAAAGGTTACCCTGGCAAAACAAGATTAGAAGTAGCCAGAAAATCTTAATACCCAAATTCTATTCTTAGGTCAATCTCTAAGCACAGACCACTGGACAACCGCACATAAGATTTATAAATTATTTTATTTTTAGTTAAATCATGAATCCAAAAACCTTAGTTATTTTTCAAGGGAAAAAAATCAGAAGAACTTGGTTTAATGATGAGTGGTGGTTTGTAGCAGTTGATATTGTTGAAATTTTAACAAACTCAAAAGACCCTAAGGGCTATCTCAAAGATATGAGAAGACGTGATGAGGGATTTGCTCAAGGGTGGGTTCAAATTGCCACCCCCCTTTTAATAGACACACCTGGTGGCAAACAAAAGTTAAATTGTATCTCTACAAAAGGAGCTTTTAGGTTAATCCAATCAATTCCATCTAAAAAAGCAGAACCTTTCAAAAAATGGCTGGCTCAAGTTGGTTATGAACGTGTCCAAGAAATAGAAAACCCTGAATTAGCTCAAAATAGGGCCAAAGAATATTACAAAGTCAAAGGCTATCCTCAAGAATGGATTGATAAACGATTAAGAGGAATTGCCATCAGGCAAGAATTAACAGAAGAATGGGATAAGAGAAGTATTGAAAAGAAAAAAGAATATGCTATTCTTACTAATGAAATCAGCCAGGCAACCTTTGGAGTCTCCATTAAAGACCATAAAAAGATTAAAAGCTTAGACCCCAAGTTAAAAAATCAAAATTTAAGAGATCACCTAACTGATTTAGAGATGATTTTCTCCATGCTCGGTGAAAAAGTTACGACTGAAATCACAAAAAAAGATGATTCTCAGGGACTTAAAGAATGTAAAGTCGCTGCCAAACGTGGTGGCAATGTTGCCAAAAAAGCAAGGGTAGAAACAGAAAAGGAGATTGGAAAAAGAGTAGTCAGCAAAAAGAATCATTTAAGTGTTAAAAAAACAAAAGAACTAGCTTAATACCCAAACCCAATTCTTAGGTCAATCTCTTTCTCCCCACTCAGACTATTATCAGTCAAATTAAACCCATTTCTCCGTAAACAAGCAAGAACCACCCCTTCAACCTTGGGATAATACTGTTTTAAACAACAAAATATCACTCCTTTGTTGATTAAACTAGAATGATATTTTGTGTTCCAAAAACCACCAGTCGTGATATTTTGAGCATCAAAAACCACTTTTTTGTTGTAATTCACTTTAACAAACCAACGACATATTAATTGGTGGTTTTTGATAAAAAAGTTGGAAGCTGCCATACATATTCTATAGGGTTCAAATGATATATACTTTCTGACAACAATGTTGACATTAGTAAACACATACACACAGAACATATTTTGTGTGGAAAACATATTTAGTCTTTCCCGCCATATATACTCTTGACCCAGAAAGTTCTCTATCAAAACACGACCTAGGTATACCTATGTTAAACCAAAAAGATGAAACCATTGACCTTCACTTTCATAGTCTTTACTCTGATGCAGAAGACTCTCCAGAACAAATAGTTGAAAGCCTCAGTCAAATAAACAAAAATAAACACATTGCTGCTGCAGCTTTAACAGACCATAATTCCTTAAAAGGCCAGGTTGAATTCCAGATTGCTTTAAAAAATTACAATAAAACCCAACCATTAGAAAAACATATCCAGGAAGGCATCTTTGGAGTTGAAGTCACTTTAGAATATTCTGGCTTGCCTGTCCATATTTTAGCTTATTCTTTCCCAGAATCAAATGAATCTAGCCCTTTAAACCGTTTTTCTTATTTTAGCCATATTGACATCCTTTTACTCAGAAAAATCAATGACGGCCAAAGAGAACGCTATCACCAGGAACTTGTTTTAGCCAGAGAACAGCACCCTGACTTAGAAAAAGAACTTATCTCTACGCAAGAAGTCATCGAGGAATCAGGAGAATATTATTATGAATGCTCAGACGGCAAAAAAGGCTTTAACCACACCCACATTGCCTCAGCTATTGCCAAAAAAACAGGCCAACCCAGAAAAACAGAGATGTTTGAAAGAGGCGGCCCTTTTTACCTTGGCCCTAATGACGCTCAATTCAAAAAAATACCCATGGGAGAAGGCCTTCCCATCTTAAAACAATTCTCTTCAGAAGTAATCCTTGCCCACCCCAAAAGAATTGAAAACATTTTTACCCGTCCAGGAGTCGAAAGATTAATAAGACAGTTTGCCGTATATATTACTGGGATAGAAGTCTATGCCAGCATCCATTCTCAGGACGACATTAACTACTACAATTACCTTACTGACAAATTCAATTTCAAAACAGCCACCGCTGGCTCAGATTACCATGGCAATGGAAAAAAACTCTGCTGCTTTCAAAATCATACTTTCCTTCCCAACACCTTGCCATGTCCAAAAAAATTAACTTAGAAGAAGAAATCAAAGAAGCCAACTCTCTTTTAATACTTTACAATAGATTCAAATTCGATTTAAGCTGGCTGGATGGCTGGTTTGATCAGGAACTTGGCCAAAGAAGCCAGAATCTTAAAGAACTTCTCAATTCTAAAAAAAGACCAACTCGATTAATCAGGTTGGGTATGGACCTAGCAAGTCTCAACAGCGATTTTGCCCAATACCACCAAGCTAATCAAGATAGTGGAAAATGCCATCGAAGATTGCGGGACGAACACGACTTATTAACTCTCTGCGCCCCAACTCCCTCTACCCGCTACCGCTACAATAATCTGGCCCACAATTGGTACCGCCTTGCCAAAACCGAAAAAGATAAAAGTAAAAAACGCACCTATATACTAAAATCAAAAAAAGTAGCAGAAGAAGGATTAACAATCCTTCCAGGTGATTCTTGGCTGTGGGTGGCTTCTGCCAGAGCCTCATTTCAAATGGCTCTCATGGGAAAAAACCCAGCTGTAAAAATCCATCATTTCAAAAAAGCTAAACAAGCTTATCTCAAATCAAAACAACACGGCAATTACTCTCAACAAAATTACAGCAAACTCGGTGAGGTCTCTTTGGAAATCCACAAAACAAAACAAGGCCAGTTCTCATCTGGCATCGAAGCCATCATTAATTATGAAATTGCTAATTTAGTCTCGGGTGGAAAACAACCAGGACACAACGAACGCCTGGGCAATCTTTTCCTGGAATTCGGCAAGAAAATCCAGCACAAAACACCTGAAGAACTTGGTGCCTTAAGACAAGAAGTCCAGAATGTTGATCTCAGCCAATTTGAACAAGATCCCAATTATGAAAAAATCAAGCCCGGCCCCTTGCTCGACCCCAATAATTACTTCATTGAAAACAAGAATTATTTCCTTTACATTCTTTTTGGCAAAGCCCATAAGGATTTTACCAAAGCTAACCGCTCTTTAAAATCTCCCCACCTCAAGGAAAAAATTGGCAAATGCCTTATTGAAAGAGGCAAAGCTGCAACCGCCCTTGTCAATCTAGCTGACCCCAATAAATTATTCAGGCAGGCTGCCAGAATTTTCTCAGAATTAGAAGAAAAATTAGAGCCAGCAGAATTCTATGATCTCAGCCGCTATCAATTCCTCCATGGAGAAGCCCAATTAAGAAGAGCTGACCTTCATGACAAAGATCTCCGGGGTTATCTCAATGCCCTCTCTTCATTTCAAAATGCCCTTAACAGCTATGAACAATTCCTCAACCATGATCCACCGGGAAAAAAAGACAAAGATAAGTTAAGAAGATGTTATGCTAAAATCGGCTGGACTTATTTCAAGATCGGTCAAAAAATATCAGGAATTAAATCCATCAAAAACCCCCTCCATAATTTACTCCAGGATCGCCTCAAGACCAATCTTCATTCTCCTTTTAATTTTGCCCTGCATTGCTATAACACTGCCGGCACTTTCCTCAAAAAAGCCAGGCAATATGGCGACACTGCAGTTGAATCCAAAAGCAAATCCGGCTCTTGCTATTTTGCCTTAGCCAAATTAAAATTCAAGCGCTGGCAATTTTTACAAGACAGAAAAATTCCCCTTAATATTTTAAAGAACATTCCTCATCCGCCAAAACAACTAGAAAAAGAAATTAACCAGGACCTCAACCATGCCTTGGATTGGTATAATCTAACTTCAAAACAAGATCCTGATTTCCTTATTCCGCTTTATTTCAAATGTCTGATTGCCTCTGAATTCAAAGACGCGCCCTTCAATCTAGAAAACAAGCTCTTTCAAAACCCAGACCAACCTTGGGAAGAATTTTATGATTTAATTATGGATACCCCCAGGCATCTAAAATGGGAAATGACACGAAGCCAAGTTGGTGTTGTTGTTGACAAGCACGGTTTAATTAGAGAAAGTATGGCCTTAAAGCGTTCAAATAATCTGGAAAGAATAGTTTTCGAAAAACTCCATCAGTATAATGAAAAGAAAAAATCAGATCTGAAGCTCAGGGGAGAATTTTTGCAGCTGCCTGAGATAATCCACAGCCTGCCCCGCCTTAACATTATGGCTCTGCCTCATGGCCAGCAAACTCTTTATGAAAAAGCAAAAATTCTTGCTCAAAGCCTTAAAATTACTGCCAACAATATCAAAAAAACCAAGGCCCAGGGAGAAGACCCAGAAAAATACGAAAAAAGACGAACTGAACTCAGAAGAGAAAGAACTGAAATTTACAAACCTGCTATCCAGCAGCTTATCAGAATAGACATGGCTTTGCATGAACTCAGGCCGGAAATCAGAGAACAATTGATCAGAGAAGCGCCAGAAGAACCAAGGGAAATTGAATGCCTCAAAGAAAAACAAGACTATATCCAGAGATTCAAAAAAGTTGTCATCAATAATCAGCCTTTCCAATACCGCACTACGAATGAAAGAGACCTTGAAAACATCATGAGCAAATTCTCAGGCCAAATCGCTAAAATGCCCCATTTCATCTATAGCGACTGCAATCCTTGTAACTTCTCTCAATTTATCATTGACAAAGAAAACATCAAGGAAATGGCTTACCTTTTTGATGCGGCCATTCTTTTATATCACGAAGGCCCTGATTTCAATCTCAAAGACATCAGAAAACTTTTCCGTTACGTCATTACTGAAAGAGAAAAAGCTGTCAACCCTCAAACCAGCTACCAAACCATTTCTAAAAACAAAAGAAAGCGCTACCACCGTGACTTTGATTACATCTCAGTCTTCCGTCTCTTCACTTTAATTGGCAACGAACAGGAAAAACTTAATCAACGTCTCAGCGAAATAGAAGAACCTAAGAAAACCTATTGGAAAAATCTTCTCACCCAAAGACAGCACCTTTACCTCAATTACATCAAAGAAATTGCCCACTCTGCAGCCAGAAGTAAATATCATACTAAAAAAACCAGAGCCCACTTCAAAGAACTTTATCAGACAGTCAAAGACATGGAAATCGCCAGGCCTATTCAAAGGCCTTCTCAGAGCAAACCTCAGGCAGCTTCATAGTTAACAACGGCCCCTGCATATTGACAATAATATGAACCATCCTTGACAAATAATCCAAAACCTTGACTTCTTTGCAGCCAGCATTTTTAAACTGCTTGTTAATAACCCTCATTATTTTTTCTCTGTCTTCCATTAATTTTTTTGCCCCTTTGCTTGAAAATTTAAAATAAAGGCTGAAAAAATCCCTTATCAAAACATTAATGTCTTTAGCTGTCTTTAAAATATCTGCATTAGTTATTTTCAGGTTATTGTCAGCCAAATACCTGGAAGCATATTTGTATTCATCGCCTAAATTCTCTAATTCTTCAATAATATAGTAAATCATTGGCACATCTGTTGACTTGGCCGTGCCTTTTTTATTCAACAATCTCCGGCTAAAATTAGCAAATCTATTGATTGCTGTATCTCTACTAACTAAATTCATCAAAACTTCTTTATTGCCCTTGCCAATACAATCTGCAAAATCATCTGAAACAGAAATCAATAATAAAAAAGTCCTTTTGACCATGCTGTTTAACTCGCCATTGTCAGTCAGACCAGAAACTTCCTTTAACAAACAGCTTTTATCACTTTGCTGCATAATCTCAAAACCAATTAATTCAGATAGATTCTTCTCCACCACAGAAAATTGAGCCGGGCTCTCATAAAAAACCCTAATCGCATCACAGCCACCCTTAAACAAAGCTCCAATACATCTCCCGCCAATTAAACCATACTCATCCAAATTCAGATTAGTTATTTTAATAGGCTCAAAATGACCAGGACAAGAAACAACTAATTTCTTATTCTCTTCTTTAATTTCCAGTTCATCACCAGATTTAACATTATATTTCCTAGCCCACTTTGCCGGCAGAGAAATAGTTAGAGTGGCACTCCCGTGTTTAACGACTTTTCTTTTCATTTTAAGAACATTAACCCCAGAGTATATATGTCAAAACTACTATAAATACTTTTCGCAAGAAAGTACACATATGTGTACTTCGGATTTAAAAAGAAAAAATTATTTTACCATCTCTCACATTTCTTCAAATGTTTGCCGTCATCTTTTTGGTGAACACACTAGTATCTGTCAGAAATCAGGCAATATGTTCCTAAGGGGCAAATTAAAGTATAATTTGGACCAAAGCCTTCTTTGCAGTTCCTGACAACCTGAGGATCATAAACTCTCTTGTCCTCTTTTATTTGAATCAGCCTCTTTTTTTATTCTTGTTTTTCCTGGTCTTCCAATTTATCTTCCAGGCCAAGGAATCTGACGTTGTTCAAATCACAAAGAGTCACTACATCTTTTTCTCCCATGAGCTCTATCATCACCTTTTCCCCTTGGTAAGAACATGTAAATCCCGAATACTTGCAGTACTGCCCGCCTTCAATCATGTACATGTAATCACAGAATCTCACAAGTACCACCTAGAGCAATGATATTTGCCCTTTTCCTCATACCTAAATGGGCACGGACCTTTTTCTCTCTCATACTTGCAAAAGGTCATTCCTTCTGGATTGACTTCAGCAAACTTAGCTGTTGACTTCGGACACATTAACAAATCAATTTCTTCCTTGGTTTTTTCTTCAAGACTCATGCTCTCACCCCCTTTTTGTTTTTAATCTCAAAACTATAAAGAAAAAAATTGCAGCAACCACTGCCTCCCAATATAAACCTAAACCAATTATTATTCCCAAACCAGCTGTAGCCCAAATAGAAGCAGCAGTCGTCAGGCCAAAAACTTCTCTGCCATAAACAATTATTGCTCCAGCACCCAAAAAACCAATGCCTGTAATGATACCTGCGCCCATGCGTGCTACTGAATCTCCAAAAAATAGATTATCAAAAGCAATCATTAAAAAAGCAGAGGTCACGCAAACTAATATATGGGTCCTAAGGCCGGCCGGATGGCTGCTTTTTTCTCTCTCAAAACCAATCAAACCTCCTAAAACCAAAGACAAAAGCATTTGGCCAAAAATTATCCAGTCCATTTTCAACAAGTTTTAAATACCAGAAAGACCACAAAACAAATGTTGGAAGTCTGCTCTGCAGTCTTTAACCCGGCTGGTCCTCTGGGTCAGTCGGTTTTTCTTTGAATAGTTCTTCATAAGTAAAGTTAACAACAGGAATTTCCTTGGCTTCAGGCACTTCATGCAAATACCGGACACCAATTGCATAAACACCAACAATATACCTGTCAGTAATTTTCTGATTCAAATCCTTGTGTTCCTGGTCATCTTCATCCAAAGAAATTCCTTGAGCCAGAGCTGTTTGTTCAATCACCATCTCTAGATCAGAGTAAATCACTTGGCGTTGCTCTTTGGTGTAAAGCTCGCATAATCTATTCCAAATACACTGCACGTCTTTAGAGACATAAACCTTCATTTTAGTCCGTCATACAAGTCTTTATGCTTCTTGACCAAATCATTCTGCTCCAAATATGAACGAACCAGTTTTTTGATTGGTGTCATGCCAATTGCCCAGCCCATTTTCTCAGGACCCATAAACTTGCCCTGAGGCAGACCCACAAATTCATACTGGCCGTCACGAACCCCAATAATCATTGTCCCGGAATCACCTGGATTCAAACCGCAGGAAACCATAAAGGCATTTTCAGTATTGAATCTACCATTCAGAGCTTCTGGAACTTGTCCTGTAGAATAAATCCCTTCACGCACATTAACACCAAAAGCTCCTGGCACACCAACTACATAGAGGAAATTGCCTTTCTGCAATTCATCTGAATTTCCCAAGGCACAAGGCAGACTGTGCAAGTTATAACCTTCAGGCACCTTAAAGATAGCCACATCATTTGCCTTATCTTTAAGAACAGTTTCTAAAGCAACTTTCTCCTCACCCAATAACAAATAAGTCACTTCTGATTTCTTTTCATAACCAGGCATCTCCATCTGCCACGGCCCAAAACCAATACTTAATTTCTCTCTGTTAACAACATGATTACAGGTAATTAAGTATTGGCCATTAAGAATTGCAGTTGCTCCGCCTCTAATTGTTGGCTTGGCAGTTTCTACTTCCGCGCCCTTCTTCCTCTCAAAAACAGTTTCTGTTTCAATAAAATACAATGATTCAGCAATTCCCTCAAGACCTTTTTTACTATGATCAACTAAAGAATTATTGAAATCATATTTGCCGTCAAACAGAGCTTTTCCCTTTTCTGCAATTGAATCCAATGCATTCTTATTCTTGCCAACTTGCTGGCCAACTCCTTGCAAACCCTTGGCCAAACCATAGATTGCAATCCGATACTTAATCCCCTCTTTGGTAAACCATTCAATTACTTCTGTCAGGCCTTCGTGAATATTTTCAATTGATTCTCTGTTCTCGCTTGAACATTCTGCCCAACTATTAACTGCATCAACTAAATCATTGTGATGAACAATAATTTCATTATCATTTTGCCTCATATTGTTTTCTACATCAATCTTTGTGTAAAGATGTGTAAAAGCAGCTGTTGCTAGAAAAGCACCTGTCAATGCAGTTGTCCTAGCAGTTTTCCTTAATATTTCCAATAATTGACTCATTCTCATCCTCCAGATGCTTTCAGCTGTTGGAAGTCTGCCCGCATCTTATTTTTTTACACCACCATATTTTTGTTTTAATTCATGTTTGATTTCTCCTTCAGTTAGAATTTCCAAAGGCACTGCTCCCTCACCACCGCTCTGCAGATGCTCAATGTTTCTCTTGTAAACATCTTCCAGCATTATGTAGCCTCTAAAAGAAACAATCATCTCAAAATCAATTCCCAGAAATTCTGCCTCTAGTTCTGCATACTTGATCACATATTCCAAAAATTCCATTCTTTCGTATCTTTCATAAAATTCTGTCAATGAATTGTACATCTTCCTTCCTTTTTCTTCTAGATTCATCTTTATCACGTCCTGTCTATCAGCTGAGAACCAATCCACTTGTCTAACTCAGAAAAATCCAGCTCAGGTACTTCTCCGCTGTCGATTAATTTGCTTTGTATTACCTTAACCCTGCCTTTACCGCCGTTTAATTCACATTGGCTGCACTGCACCATCTCATTCGGCAGTTTATTTTGTATCAAACCAAAATGTCCGCATTCTTTTTCTATCAAAGTTGTGTATTCCATTTTACAAACTCACCCGGATTATGTGCTTGTCGCCATGCAGCTTGATTTTGGGAGAACCTTTTCTCATCATCTCATAGCCTTTCATCTGGCCGTAGCTTCCCCAATGATTCAGATATGATCCACCCAGAACAAAGTGCTTTTGGCCTTCAACCACAGTTCTTTTTCTCTTGTCAATTGAATAGAAAACCCTGGTGTGATGCGACAACTGATGCAGATGCCCCATCAGATAAACTTCCACATCCACCATGTTGGCTAAATCAATGGCCGATTTGATTTTGGTGTGGGGCAGTCTCGCCCCAGAAGAACCATGGCAGGAATACAAACTGTAATTCTCATTGCCAACTTTGAAATAATGCAGCACCCCATCACCAAAATACTTGACACCCAGCATTTGTGCCATAATTTTTGTTAGATTTGTCCCAGAATGTTTAAAAACACGATATTCATGATTACCCCGATGCAATCCCAGTAATTTACCCTCATCAGCCAAAGGCCTGTACAATTTAACTGCATGCTCTATCTGCTCCTGCACAATCTCATCTTGTTCAAAAATACCTGCTCCTACAGAATCTTTAGTTGCTGTTTCCAGCAAATCACCGCCGTCAATCACAAAAGCATTTGGATCTTCCATTGCTGAATCAAGAAATTCTTTGAGTAAATCTTCATCACAATACTTAGAACCCAAATGAATGTCTGTAATGTAAAATAAGACTAACTTATCTAGGTCGAACTTAGCAGTGTTTAATCTCATTCAGCACCCCAGAAAGAAAAACAGTTGTTGGAAGTCTGCTTCTTTCTAAGTATTACTTAGATTTCTAGGGCTATATAATCGACCTATATCTAAAATATAGAACATATTCTAAACAAGAAATAGTTATTCTTCGTGTTCTTGTGTGGACTGTGTTGATTTTTTCATAAATTTTTCCATTAAATCCTTAGCAAACTGTTGAGCATAAGGCCAAGGTTGTTTTTCTTTTAATTCCGGTTGTCTTTCTCTTAATTCAGAAACTTCTTTTATAATCCGATGCCTAGCATAAAAGAAAACTTCATTATATACTACTCTTTCAATAGAATTAGTCACAATATAAATGTTGAAGGGAATATTTTTTGTTTCTTCTCTTAATTCATCTAAGAATTTTGGGTCAGTTAATTTAGGAAAATTTGGAGTTGGATTTGGAAGTTTATGAGTTTCACAAATTTTTGTATGATCTTCCTTGACTGACAATAATTCTGATTTTTTTAAATCATTAATATCAAAATACATTTCAAGAATATCTTCATCTCCCTGAAGATAAATAACAAAACCATTATATTCCAAATCAACTGGCCTTAAGGGATTAATATCAGAAACTTCTGCAGCTGCTGTTCGAAATTCAGCATAAGCTTTGTCTAATTTTTTTTCTTGTTCCAATAATTCAAATAATTGAGGTGCTACTTCCCTCTTATGAGCATCAATAATATCTTCAATTTTCTTTCTTTCCTTTTCGTCTTCTGTTTTAATTTTTATCTCAAAAGATTTCCTGCTATACCCTGGATAATCAGCACAATGTTTACTCCCTTTAATTGTTGAATAATTGTCTTCATTAATTCCTTTTTCTTTCAAACGTGCTACTAAACCACTAAACAGAACTTCAGCTTGTTCATCAATCCAATGATACCTTGAATCCATATTCAATAAATCTTGATTTAATTGAGAAACATAACCTGAATCAGAATGATTTAAGTTATCCAAACTCGGAACTTCAAAATTATCTACCATAATAAACCCAAAATAAAGATATCTTATATAGTTTATGGTATGTTTTTTGTCACTGATTTTAGACAAATTATCTTTTATACCACATTACTTCGTCATTTTCCAGATAAACACCAATACAATCGTAAAATTCTCCTTGTTTTTTGAAATAATTATATCCTCGTCTCAACTGCTCGTCTAATTTTGCTAACGCCCTCCTATGATTGCTGCTCTTGACTTCAACCAAGACCTTGCCATTTTCCAGCTCAAAAATAAGATCCGGCTGGCAGACCAGATTTCCATCTTCATTGTAGCAAGGCACCTCTTCTTCCACACCCAAAATGTTTTCCAGACCAATCAGCCCTGGATTTTCTTTTATCCTCTTTTTTAAACTTTCATGCTTATCCATTTAGGCAGAAAGAGCTAGATGTTGGAAGTCTGCTCTTTCAAATAAAATAACGCAAAAAAACTAGTTTAATTCTGGCTATGTAATTTATAGGTTATATATCCTCTAAATCCCCAAAAACCAATCTCCCCCAATAATCAGCATTCAAAACAGTTTCTGCTTCATCCTCATCTCCAGGCGGTTTTTCATTCCCTAAATAACAATCGCGGTAAACATGGATAAATTCATGCAGCAAAGTATCCATACCTTCATAATATTCCTGGTCTTTCTTATAGTAAATTTTCCTCTTGCCAAAATCAGCTTCACCGCGGCATTTCATTTTCTTATGTATCAAATCAAATTCTCTCAAAACTTCAAGAATTACCTTAACTAATCCTCGGGCTTCAGGTCTGAGTATATCTCGCTGTACCATTTCTTAGCCAAATCCAAGGCATCCCCCATATCAGCTTCTTGGCGATGATAAAACCGATAATAAACACGAGCAATACCAGTCAAAAGAAAAGTATCCAGGCCGTAACCTGGCTGGTCTTTCCGCAGATAGATTTTTTTCCGCTGGAAATCAACTTCGACACAGCTGTCTTTCTTGCTCAATTTTTTTTTGTGAACCACATCAAATTCCCGCAAAACTTCCAAAATAAATTTTTCCAAGCTCATGGTCAAACAAAAAACAGCCTTGAGAATTTTAATTCGAGCCATTTAATTTATAAGAAACATATATAAATCGTAGATTTATCCATCACCAAAATGAATCCAGAAAGAAATTTTTCAGAAACTTTTGAAATTGGCAATGATTTCACACCCAGTGGATTAAAAGCAATCATAACTCAAGGTATTAAACAAGGAAAAATTTCTCCCTTAGATTTAAATGAAGCAATGCAAAAAGAGCCTTTTCTTGGCTACCAATTTAATATTGAATTGATAATTGAAGATAAAAGAAGATTAATCACTTTTGAATACCAGGAAAAAGAATTTCCTGAAAAAAGCGACATTTATCGAGACTTCTATGTTTCTATCCCTGTCGGAACTTTGGATATGACTTCAGAAGAAGTAGATAATTTTAAATTTGATATTTAAAAAAGAAAATAAAAAAAGAAATTAATCTTCTTTGGCATGAGTTTTATATTTCTCACAGCCCACACAGATGTCTTTTTTTGCTGCTTCAAAACCCTGCTCAAGAAGTACATTTGAGGTAACTATCGTCGTTGGGTTGGTTACCAAATAAACATTTTGGCCTGTGACTTCCTTTTGCTGTGCTCTAAAGTCATCCATGTAACCTGAATCTACAAAAGCTTCTGGTTTCAGATCTTCTTTTCGCTCCAAAGTTGCTGTAGGAATACTGACCACCTGTCTTAATATATCTAACAAACCAAAACCATAATTCCTGTCTTCTTTTTCTTCGTCAGGGTTTGTTTTACAATCTAATGCAACTGTTCCTAAATAAACACCAGCACCCTCACTATTTCCAGATCTTACAAGGTAAAGTAAAGTTTCAGCATTTTCAGGATTGATTGTATTCAAAGGTTCTACTTTAGTCAAGTCTAGAACAGCTGATTTAAAACCACCCCTTGCTTCACTTAAAGATTCTAATCTTACCTCATAACCTTCTTCTCTAAGATCTGTTTCATCTCTATACGCGTTTCTTATGGGTTCAGCTTTTTCTACTTGTTCCGGAGGAACACCGACAGTACTACTAGAACTAACACCAATTCCAGAACCGCTAACTATTAGTATATTGCTTCTCTGTACCTGTGGATTAAGGCCTGCTTTTTTTAAACGCGCTACTAAGCCTTCATCAGTACCTTCTGAAAAAGCATCAGCATCATCTTGAATTGCTTGCATTTCTTTTCCAATAGATAACCAAGCAGCTTCTAAGTTTGCAGCATAATCTGGACTGCTGGCATCTATCGCCTCTAAATTTGGTATCTCAAAATTTCTTTCTGTCATATTATTCCCCCCAAAACTTATCTTTAATACTCAGATTCCAAGCCATTTATAAATCTTATTAAAGAAATAAAAGGATACTGGTAATGACATTTGGAGGATACTCAGCACCCTTTAAAAAGTACACGTAATGTGAATATTGTTGGTAAAACAATTTTATAGTTCTATGCTATATATTATACATAGAATAAATGAGGTGCTTTATGGAATACCGTAAAATAATCGAATTCGGCAAAACTTCTTTTGTCATTTCTTTGCCTAAATACTGGGTCAGAAGAAACAACCTCAAAAAGGGAGATACGATCAATCTCTTAGAAGATAAAGACAATCTGATTGTCTGTCCCAAAGAAAAAAAAGATATTCATGAACCTTTAAGAACAACCATTTTAACAGAAACCAAAGAACTCAAAGAAATCCAAGCAGAAATTGTTGCTGCTTACCTAGCCAATTATGACATCATTGACATCAAAGGCAGAAACTTACAAGACTTTGTTCTCGACATTAAAACCACTTTCAAAAATCTTATTGGTATGGAATTGATTGAACAAGAGACTAACAGAATTCTTGCCAGGGACTTAATCAACCTCAAAGAAGTTTCCATTGAATCCTTGATTAGGAGAATTGACATCATTATCCGTTCTATGATTAAGGATTCCACCTCTAATCTGCATGAGGATTACTATGAAAGCATCTTCCAAAGAGACAATGAAATCAACAAATTGACTTTGTTGTTAAAAAGAGTTATCAAACTTGCTCTAGAAGAGCCTCATGTCGCAGAAAAACTCAAAAGAAAAAACAAAGAACTCCTCAAAGACTGGAATATAATCTCGTTATTAGAATCAATCGGCGATGAAGTCAAAAGAATTTCAAGATTGTACGGAAAACTCAATAAAAATAAAAATAAAGTCAAGGAAATCAATTCAATGTTAGGTGACAAATACTTCCAGCTTATGAAAGCTTACCACAAAAACAACATCCCAACAGCCAGAAAGATTAACTTAGAACACCAGGACAGAATGAAACAAATTGATGACTTAAACCTTGACCATAACCTCAGCTACCACTTGAAAAACTTGAATTCTTGCTTGAAGAATATGGCCAGGACAGTTGAATGGTGATTATTTAATCTCCTTCAAAATCGCTTTCAAATTCTTCAGCGTCATTTCATCTTTGTACCGTTTAGCCAGAATTCGCATCTTCCTCTTATCTAATTTCAAAACATTAGAAACAAACTGTACAAACTGCGTCACATTATGGGGGTTTTTAGTATAATAAACTCTTTCAAAGTCCAATAAAGTAACCCTAGGATAATCAACTAAAACATGTTTCAAAGGATGATGCATCTCTTCTTTATTGATACGCAGCTCATCCATCATAAAACACTGCATAAAAACATCTTTCAAAACCTTTTTCTGCCGCGCCTTGCTCGCCCTAGAAAAAAAATCCATAATAAACTCACCAGAAACAAACTCATAAGCCAGGAAATTCTCATTATGGAACAATAACTTAGGACCAATTCCAACTTTATTCAAACGCTCCAACCAAAGAGATTCATTCTTAATCCTGTCAACAGCTTCAGAAGATTTCTTCTTGACCTTGACAGCAATTTTCTTTCCGCGATAATCACCAGTAAAAACCATGCCTCGCTTTCCATGCGCCAAATACTCTATATCAGTAACTTTTTTCTTATTCAAATGCTTCAAAACCTCAGACTTAGTAATCAAATAACAATACAAAACCTCAAACAAAGGAAGTTTCATGGAATCAAGCAGTTTAAAATCTAATAAATTCCTTTCAATTGACATATCCACCATATCTTTCTGTGTCAGGTTGGAAAAAACCACCAACACCTTACCATCATCTTCTAAATAATCATTCACAGATTCCAAAAACCTGACCAAAATCTCATAACCTTGCTTCCCGCCATAAAGAGCAGCATCCTCAATCCCACTATCCTCAGGCAAATAAGGCGGATTAAAAATAATCAGATCATACTTCCCCTTTACTCTAGAAAACAAATCAGAAATCACAACCTTAATCTTTTGATTAGTAATATATTTCTTAACTTCAGGATTAATGTCAACTGCCACCACTTTCTTAACATTTGTTTTCTTAACAGCTTCTTCAGCTTGAATACCAGAACCAGTACCCATATCTAAAACAGCGCCTTTAGCATACTTTCTTACATACTTTCGCAGTAATTCAGAATCCTCCCTAGGCTCATATACATCCATCAATAAGAAGTAATATTTTACAGTTTAAAAGATTATTCCTTTGATATAAGGGCAATGAAATTTTTTAAATAATGGGCGAAAGGAGTCAGACGTTCGTCTTTTCTATACTCCACATCCAATATCCCCCTCCTTACCCGGGTTTTCATTCTATCATTTCTCAATCTATTCGGAATAAGATCTGGTTCTAAATATTGAAGCAGCTCTCCAGGAGTGTACTCACAATCTATTTCTTCTGCTAATTTATCTAAATCAATCCTTTGTTTTTTATACTCTCTCGTATCCCTTATTGCCATCATATAAATTAAAATATTAGCCCCCATTTTACCACTCAAAGATTTCCTTTCTCTCCATTCCCTTAAACATATTCTAAACTTTTCATCTACTTTATCAGAAATATCTTTGTAGGTATCGGTTCCAAACAAAGTATTATAAGCAAAATCATGAAGCTCACCTTCCTTTTCAAGAATTCTTAATTTTTCCCTCAAATTCATTTAAACTCTTCGTCTACCTTAGAAAAATATTCACCCACCCGATTTACAATCGAATTCAAGTAAAAATCTTTTATTTTCTCTTTAAAGATTTCAGAAGTCTCGCTAAACTCAGTTACCCGATAAGCATTAGAAACAGACTCAATTAAAAACAAATCTTTCAGCCGTTTCAACTGCCGTCGAATATTAGAACCAGCCACGCCTAAAATAGGCAGCTTCAAATTCTTCCTTTCTTCAATCACTTGGTTTTTAATTTCCTCAGAATGTAATTCTTTTTTCTCTTTTTTAGCTTTCAAAAGAACATGCAGAACATCAACCACCACATCCCGGGAATCACCAGGCTGCAATAACCCAATACTTAAACATAACTTACGTACCAATTCCCTTTCAGAAAACTTTGGCTTTTCATATCTTCGTAAGGTTATCTCAGATAAAGGCAAATCTTTAGAGATAGTTTGTTTCATCAATGATTATTAAATTTAAGAGATATTTAAATGTTTTCAAAACAAATTATATAAACAACCCCTCAATCCAGAATTGATATGAAAACAGACCTTACTGTCAATGGCTTTTTAATCCATGACCATAAACTACTTTTAATCCATCACAAAAAATTAGATTTATGGCTTGCCCCTGGTGGACATCTCGACCAAAACGAAACACCAGACCAAGCCTTAATCAGGGAATATAAAGAAGAAGTCAATTTAGATATTGAAGTTCTCAATCAAAAGCCAGTTGATCATGGAGGAAACATCAGAAAACACATGGCTGTTCCTTTTTATGTCAACATCCATGAAGCTGGCGACCACGACCACTATTGCCTTTTCTATCTTTGCAAAACAAACAATCCCAAAAATATCAAAATCAACAAAGATGAAATCAAAGATTTCAAATGGCTCTCTAAAGAAGAACTCAACCAAGATCATATTCCTAAAGACGTCCAAAATATTGCGTTAATAGCCTTCAAAACATTAAATTGTTTGAAAAGTTTGAAAAATTTTTAAACACCAGAAAATTCTAAATTTTCTCGTTCTCTAGAAAATCCCAAATAAAATCAGCACAAAAGTTATTGACATCACCACCAGATTAAAATACATAGCTTTTCTGGCCAATTCACTTTTAGGAAAAACCATTAAATCAGCAGTTGCCAGGGCAACTCCTAATAAACCAATTGTAAAAACTACCATGCTTGCTAAATAAGTAAATATCAACAAAGGACCATTGATATACTGAGTCATTATCAAGGCCAAAGCGTCAGCTACAACCACTATAGAACCAACTACACCCAAAACAATGCTTGCATAAGCCAGGATCTTAGGCTCTTTCTTTTGTTTTTTGCTCTTTCTCCTAACCTTTTTAGAACTCTTCTTCCTCTTTTTTTTAGCCATAACCTTAAACAATCTAATTTTTTATTTAAATTTTATGTTTATCCCATTTATCACTCAAGAGTAATAAAATTATAGAAAAGTTTATAAATGAGTAAATCAGGTTATAATTAAAAATGAAAAAACACAATCTAGTCCTTACTATAGCTACTTTAAGCATGTTGGGCATTTATGGTTACCATGTGATTCCAGCTGTTTATAATCTTATTACTCAACCCCAAAAAACTCAGCCCAAGATTGTTCAAAAACAAAAACAAGAGTCACCTTTAGAACAAAAACTCAAGAGCTTCCAAGGTTTCGAACATGTTGACCAATATGATTCTTTAATCAATAAATACACCAACGAATGGAATCAAAAATTCTCAAGATTTCAGGGTTATCAAACTTTAGATGTTAATTTAATCAAATCAATGATCTGCCAGGAATCAGGCAGCCATCAGGACGCCTTCAGTCACGACCCTATGCAGATTGCTAATCAAGGAGATTTTGCCTTAAAAATCCTCAGAGACGGCAGTGAATCAGGCATTCCAGGTTATCCAGATTTACAGGGAATTAGAGAAACCCCAAGAAAAAATAACAGATGGGATTACACCGGTTCAAAAATGACTCCAGAACTAAGCATCAAATATGGCATCAGATGGTTAATCCACAAGGCCCAAAGATTCAACAAACAAGGCCAATCAATCGGTTTCAGACCCTGGCCAACAGCTTTACAAAGATACAACGGCAGTCAAAAAAAACAAGAGTATGCTCAAACAATTCTTAATAGATAAAGTAAATTATTTATACTTTAACTTCTTTTAACTTTTAACGGGGTGAATTAACATCCTGAGAAATCAAAGATTTCTGGGATGTCAAAAACTCCGGGGGGTTTTTAAACATGCCAGAAGAAAAAATCGGAAAAGTTTCTCATTTTTTTGACAAAGTTAGTGTTGCTGCCATCGTCCTAGAAGGCGACTTAAAAGTTGGAGACAAAATCCACATCAAAGGAGCCACCACAGACTTCACAACTCAGGTTGACAGCATGCAAATCAATCGGGAAGATGTTGAAACAGCCAAATCAGGCGATGAGATCGGCATCAAAGTCCCTGAAAAATGCCGGGGCAATGACGAAATCTTCAAGGTCAGTGAAGAATAAATTTATTATCAATTTATCAATAAAGTTTATATATATTGATGATTTAATTAATTCATTATATAAAAAAGGTGATTAATATGGCATTTTTATGGTTTGGTAAAAGAAAAAAAACTCTTGAACGCACTGTTAAATCAGAAAAAAGAGCTGAAGAATTTCTTTTAAGAATGTATAATACTTTTAAGGATCTCAAAGTAGCAGTTGCAAAAAAAGATGCAAAGAAAGCAGAAAAATTACAGAGTTGGGAAGGGCGATTTGAAAGAAGGGAGTGGAGATCCCATAACAGACTTATTTCTAGATTACATAAATTAAGAAAAGATCTTCCAGAAGGTGAAAAAGAGTTTATAGATAATGTAGAAACCAAGCTTGAAATCAATGAGAAAAAGTTAGCCAGTGAATTAAGCAGAAGGGCTGGTTTAGTCAAAAAACATCTAGATGCTAAGAACTGGAAGGCTCTTGATAAAGAAATGGTCGAAATAGAAAAAACCATCAAAAGCACTGAAGCAATCTTTAAGAATGAACTACATCCTGCTTTATTAAAATTAGAAAGAGAATATGGTCCTGGAATGAGTAAAGGGCAGCTAATGAAGAAGTTAAAGAGATTAAAAAGCAGGGAAGAGAAAATAGCATATCTTAAAGAAATAATGAGGCACAAAGGTTTGCTGGCTAAAAATACCTTATTCCAAATTGCTGGTATTCTTATCCAGTTCAAATGTTTTGATGAGGCCATCAAGGTTTATGAAGGCGCTGGTGCATGGAAATTAGTGGGCGATACTTATCTCAGGAGAGTAGGGACTGGTTGGCAGAATTGGACTGAATACGAGAAAGCTGGTGAGGCTTATGAGAAAGCAAAGTTGTATAAATTAGCAGGAGAAACTTATTTCGAAGGTAAAAAAAAATACTTTGAATCAGCTAAATGTTTTGAAAAAGCCAAAGCATGGAAATTAGCAGGAAATGCGTGGTTTAAAGTAAGTAGGGTTAAAGAGGATGAATATTATAAGGAGAAGAGATATGAACGTGGAGGTGCTATTCTTGAAACTAAGGAAGCACAAAGCCTTGGTAGAGAAATGAGGAAATATCTTGTTTTAGCAGCTGAATGTTTTGAAAAAGCTGGTGAATGGAAACTAGCAGGAAATGTCTGGTCCAGGCTTGACATAACTAAATATTGGGAAAAAGCTGGTGAATGTTATGAAAAAGTTGGTAATCGAGAACTAGCAATTAAAGCATGGAAAAGAGCGGGTAAGGATAAAAGAGTCAGGGAATTGCTTCGTGCTGCTTAATTCTTTTTTATTTTAGTTTTTTCATTACTTCTTATTCTTGGCACTACAAAATAAGCTAACAACGCCACCACTACAATAATTGTCCAGAACAGCCACGGCGGATTCTTAACAAAAATAAAAGCCAGAAAATTAGCTACTATCAAAACTAACAACACCACACCTACAATCTTAGCTAAAAGTTCTTTCTCCATTAAAACCAAAAGAAGGTCTATTTCTTTTTAATCCTTTCGGCCTGTAGAACTCCTTAAGGACATCATAAAATCTATCATTTGAATAAAAATTAAACAAGTGAGATTGTGAAAAACCAATAAAATCACCGTCTGTAATAGGCGTTCTTCTGTCAATCAGTTCCTTATTGACAAAGGTTCCATTGCTTGAAACATCAAAAATATTTACTTCTTTTCCATCTGGTCCAAGATAAATCTTAGCATGGACTCTAGAAACCTTGTCACTGTCAACTATGACATAACAATCATCACTACGGCCAATCAAAATCCAGGATCCTGCTTTTTTCAAAGGAAAGGAATAAACATCACTGTCTCCATCCATTAAAAACTTCTTTCTAGGAATTATCGGGCCTGTTAAAGTTTCCCCGCCACTAAGCCGGCTTTCTAAATCCGGATAATCTAAACTTGATTTAATCAAAAAGAACTCATGAGGGTGCCTCAGTATAAATTCCTCTTTAGTAGAAATCATAACTTCCGGCCGATATGATGCAACTTTTGCCATTACCATTGTGTTATCTCTAGAATCCTAAGAAAAAAAATAAAAAAATAAGTTACCAAGTAATTTCTGCTAAATCCTGGTCCAAAGTATCCATGCTTGAAGTGTCTAAGTCTTCTTCAACAGTTAAAACTGCATCCAAATCCTCGCTTACTTCATCAGCAGCAGCTTCAGTTCCTGTTTCCTCCTGATCCAACATTTCTGCTGGTGGCATACAGGCTACTAACCCAACTAAAACCAAGATCAATAAAACAGCGAATAGTTTCTTCATTTTAACTCAATTCATTCTCTGAAGTTTATAAACATTATGGAAAAAATAAAAAAAAATGTTTATTCTTCAGTTGAAGTGTCGTCTGAAGTGTCGTCATCTGAGGTTTCTTCGTCAGTAGTTTCTTCGTCTGAAGTTTCTTCGTCTGAGGTTTCTTCTTCTTCATCTTCTTCCTCAGTTTCTTCTTCAGCTTCGTCCTCTACTTCAGTTTCTTCCTCTTCCTCAACTTCTTCTTCAGCTTCGTCTTCTTCTAATGCCTTGTCAAAACCTTGGCTCTTCAATTCTTTAAAGATCTGCTTTAAAATTCCGTGAGTATCCTTCAAAGATTTATGAGCTGCCCTCATATTGGTTTTAGCGGCTTTTTTATCAGCCTCATAACCAGCTTGGGCTTCTTCATAAGAGACTTTAGCTTCTTCAAGTTTGGCGTTGAATTCGCTTACCAATCCTTCAACTGCACTGGTGTCAGCGCCTTTGGCAGCCCCTCTTTCCAAAAGTCTGTTCAAATTGATTTCCAGGTGTTTGCTTCTAACAATGATTCCACCAATTTTACTTGTCATGACACGACCGGCAGTTTCTTCAACAACAGGCTTGACGTTTTCAGTCCATTCTTCTGAGATTTCTTCAGCTAGTGCTTGAACATCTTCAGCAGAAGTTCCTTCAGTTGTTTCTTCTTCAACTACTTCTTCAACTACTTCTTCATCTTCTTCAGTTGTTTCTTCGTCAGCTGTGTCTTCAACAACAACATCTTCAGTTGTTTCTTCTTCTGAAGTTTCTTCTGAAACCACTTCTGCAACCTCGATAGCTTCAACTTCGTCTTGAAGTTCAGCAACACTTTCCTGAGCTGCGTTGATTTCATCAAGAAGTAGTTTAGCTTCTGCGTCTGTTATATCTTCTGAAATATCAACAACAGCTTCTGCCTTATCTAGTTGAAGTCCCATTAGTTCCAAAGAATCTCCTAAGACTTCTTGAGCTTCTTCTACAACAACAGCTTCTTCTTTTTCACAATTCTCAGTGCAGGCTTGAAGTCTTTCCCTGGCTTCAAAGAACTTTGCTTTATTAGCGCGATAACTTTCTTGAACAGCATCAAATTCTTGCTTTTTTAGTTCAAGTTTTTCTCGAGCTTTGTCAGATTGAGCTTTAGTTAAATCTCTAGCTTTGAATTCTCTTGCTTCTTCAAATTTAGCAAAGAATTTGTCTTTCTTTAACCTTTCAAATTGCTTGACTCTTTCTTCACTAACTTTTTTAATTCTTTCTTTGACTTTATCCCGAACCTTTTCTCTTTTGGTTTCAGGCTCGTCTTCTGCTTCGTCTTCTTCGTCTGTCTCTGTATCTTCTGATGTATCATCTACATCGTCTGTACCTTCATCTGCTACTACCGCAGCAGAAGCTTTTGGTTTTTCTATTTTTACTCCTCTTTCAGCCATTACTATCGGCATCATGCCAATCATGAAAACAGCCAAAACCAGCAATACTAATATTTTTTTCATTTTTTTTCGCCTCCACAATTATCATAAAAATCCAAACGGATTTTTAGGACACCAAAAAAACCAAGTTTTTTCAGTGTAAAAAACAAAAAAGCCAAACCGAAGTTCAGCTTCCTTGTCTATTGTCTATCATTATCTACCTATAGGGGGTATTTTATTTATAAACAAACTTATTTATCCCAAAATCCAATACTTTATTTAAACTTCATTAACTTCATAGAACTCATTTCAAAGATTTAAAGCTTTATAGAACTCAAAATAACCCTTATTTTCTCAGTTTTAAGCAAAAAGTATAAATACTACCCATATCCCAAACATTTAACATGAAATGGGTGGTCCATTTACTATTAATATTAGTCTTAATCTCAATAGCGCAAGCAGCCACAATCCAAGGTGAAGTCTATGATTTCTACCTAAACAAAGTAACTCAAGGCAAAGCCACTATCTCAACCGAACCTATTCAACAGCAAGTCATCACCGATGGCACTTATTCCTTTGAAGTTGAAGCAGGAGAATATGAGCTAATTGCTTATCAATTAGATGATGGAAAAATAATCTCAGCCACCAAAGAAACCCTCCATGTCTCCAAAGACGGTACTTACAACATTGATTTGATTCTTTTCCCTTATTTTGAATCTCAAAATATTTTACAAGAAAGCGAAATCTTATTCCAAGAACCAGAGCAAATTAACTTATGGCCTTTTTATGTTGCTTTAATTGGTTCTTTGATAGTTATGGCTGGATTGATGATCCTGGCTTATTTCAAATTAAAAAATTTAAAACCAATTATTCTGCCAAAAGAAGAAAAGAAATTAGACCAAGAACTCCAAAAAGTCCTTGATTACATCAAAAAACACAAACGAGCAACCCAAAAAGAAATTCGCAAAGAATTCCCTTTATCAGAAGGCAAGATTTCCTTGATGATTTCTGAACTGGAAGAAAAAGGTTTAGTCAAAAAGATCAAGAAAGGCAGAGGGAATATTGTAGTTTTTAAATGAAAGATAATAGGTTTACTGGAAAAACCAGTACAGAATACAGTCTCTTGACAAAAGCCATGCCTTACTATGATGAGCTCCAGCAACAAGTAGGACTAGCCATTGTTCACCATTATCAAAATTGTTCTAAGGATATAATTAGAGTTCTTGAAGTTGGAACTGGGACAGGGTTTACTGCTAAAGCCATTCTTGAAAACGAGCCAAGAGCAGTTGTAACTACAGTTGACAAAGAACAATCTATGTTAGACCAAGCCCGGAAAAATCTTGAAGGTTATGTGGGACGAGTGGAATTTATCGAATCAGATGCATTGGATTATTTAGAAGGATTGAAAACCAGTTTTGACTCTTTTGCATCTGGCATTACCTTACACAACTTTGAAAGGAACTCAAGGCATAGAATATTAAAGTTGATATTTGGTGCACTTGTTCCAGGCAGTCTTTTTGTCAATGCAGACAAATACGCTTTAGACGACCCTAATGAACACAGAAAACTCTTGGATTGGCAAGTCAACCAATATATAAAAATTTTTTTAAGAGAAGGAAAACCAGACCTGATAGAGCGCTGGATTGATCACGAAGAATATGATCATCAGTCAAAGATACTTATGGAAGAAGGGGAATCCATTAGAGAGATGGAGCAGGTTGGTTTTGAAAACATAAAAATTATTTATAGAAATAAGATGCATGCGGTTTTGGTTGCAACTAAAAAATCTTGAAAAATGATTTTAGGAAATAGTAAAAAAGGCAGAGGGAATATTGTAGTTTTTAAATGAAAAAAAATTATAAACTAGCAGTTTGGGATTGGAATGCTTGTATCATTTCTGATACACAAGCTTGCATGGATGCTGATAATCATGTTCTCAGAACTTTTGGTGGTACTCCAGTTGACTTCAAAACATATCGAGATACTATTATTATCCCGGCCATTGATTTTTACACGCAACATGGTTGTGACAGAAAAGAATTGCAAAGAGAGAGTAAAAGATTAGGTGAAGTTTTTCATGATTTTTATGAGCCAAGAGCTGAAAGATGTAGAACCAGAAGAGGGGCCAAAAAAGTATTAAATTGGCTCAAACAAAATTCCATTGATTCAACTATCTTAAGCAACCATACAGTTGAAGGTATTGAATTCCAACTGCAAAGATTTAAAATTACTGATTATTTTATTGACTTACTAGCTAACTCTGCTAAAGACAGTTCTATGAAAGGCAGAAATAAATTAAAAAGATTAAGAAAATATATATCAGATCTTGATTATCAACCAGAAGAAGTTTTTATTGTTGGTGATTCTCCTGAAGAGATTGAAATCGGCAAGAAACTTGGTTTAATCACGATTGCCATTACTGATGGTTATTATGCTACCTGGAGATTAAAAAAAGCTCAGCCTGATCATTTGATTACCAATCTAACACAGATAATTAAAATTATTGAGCAATCAAAATAATCCAGGACTAAACCAGGAAATTTCAATTGTTTAGAAGGTTAAAACTCATTCAATACCTTAGCCTTCTCAAGAAGATTCATTTTCAACCACAAAGTTTAAATCATTCAAAATCTTAACCAATGCCATGAAACTCTTATTTGTCTGCAATCAAAATCAAAACCGAAGTAAAACAGCTGAGGAATTGCTTAAAGATAAATTTCAAACCAAATCAGCCGGTCTTTTTAGTTCCAAATCCCTAACCAACTCTCAAATGGAGTGGGCAGATGCCATCATTGTCATGGACGAAGATCAAAGACAAGAGATTTCCAAAAGATTCCCAAAACAATACCTACAGAAACGTATCCTTTCTTTAGACATCCCAGATATTTACCAATTCAATCAGCCCCAATTAGTCAAAACTCTCAAATCAAAATTTAATCAAATAATTAAGCCAATTATCAAATAACTTCTTTGCCTCTTCTTTATTCTTAAAAACTTTTGTCTCTGCCACTGAAGCGTCTGGCAATCTTCTTGTAACTTTAAATTTTTGACCTTCTTCATCCTCAAATTCCATGATTGAAACTTCCCATTTTTTAGTTGGGTGTTTTTTAATTTGTTTCATAAAAATAGTCATATCAACAAGATTTTTAAACCGCTCGTCAGCACTTGTCCAGTGTCCAGTGCTCTTTAACAAATTTAATAAATAAGCTAACATCAGTTCTTCTCATGGAAACAAAAACAGATAATTGTCAGCAATGCGGCTCTTGTTGCTGGAGAACAACAGTTTTTGCAACAGAAAAAGAAATAGGATTAATAGCTAGAATGACAGGAAAAAAGCCTGAAGAATTCAGTTCCCTTGAAGATGATGATCTATTTAAGTTGAAGTATAGGGACACTGGTTATTGTATTTTTCTCCAAGAAAAAGAAAAATTTTGTTGTAGCATCTATGAATTCAGGCCAGACGTCTGCAAAAGCTTTCCATCAGATCCAGAAGAAATAGAACTTTGCCCTAATACTAAATGAAAATAAACCCATCCTTAACTCTTCAAATCACTGCCAAAGCCAAGCAGATGAAGGCCCAAGGTTTAAACGTCATCAGCTTAGCAGCTGGTGAGCCAGACTTCACACCGCCAGAAGAAGTCAAGCAAGCAGCAAAGCAAGCAGTAGACGATAACTTCTCAAAATACACTCAAGCATCAGGCATTCCAGAATTAAAACAAGCTGTAGTTAAAAAACTCAAAAGAGACAATCATATAGATTACACACCAGAAAATATCATCATCTCTAATGGCGGCAAACAAGTTCTTTTCAACGCTCTCTTCTATTTAGGTGGAGAAATCATTATCCCCACACCTTATTGGCTGACCTATCCAGAACAAGTCAAAATGGCCAGTGGCCAGCCAGTTTTCTGTCAGACAGACAATAACCAAATCAAAGCAGATCTCATTGCAGAAAAAATAACTCCAAATACAAAAGCCATCATCCTCAACTCACCAAATAATCCAACCGGAGCTGTCATCCCCAGAACAGAGCTCCAAAGAATCGCTGACTTAGCTGTCAATCATAAACTAATAATCATCTCAGATGAAGTTTATGAATATTTCACTTACGACCAGGAGCATATCAGCATCGCCTCCCTAAATAATGAAATTAAAAATTTAACTTTAACAGTCAATGCTATCTCAAAATCATATGGTGTCCCTGGCTGGAGAATTGGTTATGGAGCTGGCTCCAGTGATTTAATCAAAGAAATGGCAGCAATTCAAGGACAAGTAACTTCAAATCCAAATTCAATTGCTCAAAAAGCAGCAGTTAAAGCCTTAGAACTAATACCAGATCCAAACATCATCAGTGAATATAAACAAAGAAGAGATTTAATGACCGATGAATTAAAATCAATGGGTTTAGACTGCCCAAGACCTCAAGGTGCTTTCTACTGCTGGGCTAAGATTAATGATGACTCGCTAACATTTTGCAGTAGATTATTAGAAGAATCAAAACTAGCCGTCATTCCCGGAGAACCATTTGGCGATAAAAACCACATCCGTTTAAGCTACGCCATCAACCAGGAAATCATCAAAGATGCCATGAGAAGATTAAGAGGATTTTTAGATAACAAATTCTTGCAAAATAAAAATATGAGTTATTGAGTTGGAAAGATATAGCTTGTTTTCCATTTTGCTTCTTCATCAAAACAATTTCTGCTGTAAACTTCTAAACATAACATCGGTTTTTCTGTTGAATTTGCCCGGCTTAATTTCCATTGAACTACTTTATCAAGACCACGACTCCCAAGAAAAGTAGAATAACTGTAAAATTCATCACAGATCATCAGCCAGCGAAGAGATTCATCTTCTAAGTTTTGAAAAAGACCAATAAAAGGCCAAGGCTCCATATAACCCTTATCATTAAAGGCTTTTAGAAAACGGTCAGGATTAGTAGCTTCCCTGCATCTAGATTCAACAGGTAGTTTTTTATATAATTCCTCAATATCTGCTTCTAACACTGCCATAAAAAATAAAATTTAACTGCCAATATATAAAATTTTACCAAAAATGAAAAACATCGACACTTATGATAAAACAGCCCAAGATTTCTATGAAAAAACAAAAGACATGGCTAAATTCACAGATGAACAAAGAAATGAATTTCTCAACTTGATTCCAAAAAACGGAAAAATACTTGACCTTGCTTGCGGCCCAGGCAGAGATGCAAAAATAATCTCAGAACAGGGCTACCAAGTTAGTGGAGTAGATTTCTCAGAAAACATGATCAAAATTGCCAAAACAATTGCTCCCAAAGCTGAATTTAAAGTCATGGACATGACCAAACTAGATTTTCCAGACAATTTTTTTGATGGAGTTTGGTTTAATGCTGGAATCTTGACTGTTGAAAAGAAATTTGCGCAAGAAGTCATAAGTAAAATCTTTAAAATTCTCAAACCCAAAGGAATCCTCTTTATCAATGCTAAGGAAGGAACAACTGAAGGTTGGGAATTCTATAAAAGATACAATACTAAAAGATTTTATGCTTATTACCAGCAAGATGAGCTTAAAAATTTGCTTGAAAACAGCAATTTCAAAGTCTTAAGATTCTATATCAGGCCCCAACATGCCCATCATGACCAAACTTTGGATTGAATTTCTCTGCCAAAAAGTGTAACTGAATAGTAGTAACAAAACAGAAAGATTTATATACTAGTTCTTCAGAATACAATTAAAATGACAGTAGGCATATCTTTTACAAATAGTTTAGAAGCAATCGTTGTTACAGATAGCAGAGTCTCTAGTTATGGAAGAAAAAGTGATTCTGTTGAAAAAGTTGGTAAATTTGAACATGAGAAATACCACGGTGTAATTTATGGTTCTGGCGGAGGCAATATCATTAGAGGAGTTATTGAAAATCTAGACAAAGTCCAGGGAAGAGATCTAGAAGAGTTTGTCGAAGACATCCATCAAAGAGAAAAAAGAAGGGAAAATAAATTTGAAGAAGATTATTTGAAAAGACAGAAAACAGAAATCCAAAAAAAAGCCAAACTCATTACTAATCCAGACGAAAAAAAAGAATATATTAAACAGGAAACTGCCAGATTAATTCAAAATTTCGAACAATCTAAAAAAGACCCTCAATATACAACTAGTTTTATTCTGACTGCTTTTGATAAAGAAAGTAAGAAAATCAGGCATTTTGCAATTTCTGCCCAAGGTTACAACGAATTATTTCAGGACCATATTGAAACTGGCTCAGGAACAGATGGTGCTGATTCATATTTCTCAACTAAATTACAGGGAATTGACTCTAAAAAACTAGAATCAAAAGATTTAGCTTTCTTTGCTATTAATGCTTACTCTTTTTCCAATATTAACCAGGGTGTTGGCGGCAGGCCAAAAATAGTTCAAATTACAGATGAAGAAGTAAAAATGATTGACTCAGAAAAAACCAATGTTTTAATGAATTTAAGCGGCGCTCATCTATCTGAACATCCAGAAGGTTATAGCAACCAAGCCACAAGAGATCATATGGGTCAAACTTTAAACGGCAACCCAAATTACCAAAAAATAGCTGATGTCTTAAAATTAAATCAAGATACATTAAAAACTACAGCCATTCCTTACAGTTCTTGGCAGGAAAGGTCTAATTTAAAGCGCTTTGGAAATGGTAATTCTGAGAAAAAACCTTAATTTTCTTTCGTCACTGACCAAAAACACCGAAACATTTATATACTAGTTCTTACAATGATATTTAAACTTAACTGTGAAAGAGGGGTTCTTATAGTGATTGGTGTTTAATGGTTGTGTAGTGATAAAAATGATACCTCAAAAGGAATCCGTAGGAGTTAATAGCAAAATCCACAAACTGGATGAAAATCCACTAGTTTGGTATACTGATGATTACACAGATAAATTAAAACAATTATGCACTGTTGATGAAGTGCTTGGTCCATATACGAAAGAAATTACAGCTGGAGATCATGAAGCATTGGCTCATTTTACTATGGAATCAGGACCTTTTAAAAGTGTTCATCAGGAACGAGTATTAAATAGAATGTTGTACGCTGCTGCTCAAATTGGTGAGTGGGTAGGAGTTCAAGAAGAAAGTGATACAATTGATATGATTGCAAAAACAGGTTTTGTGTTCAAAACAGAACACGAAGGAAAAACATATGCAATTCCAAGCTTAAGGTTTATAGCATATTGTAATGATCAAAAAAAATCCTAATTAAGGTGAACTAAAATGAGAAAATTTATCAAGCAATGCCCTGAATGTGGTGGAATCAACCTTTTCCGAAATAAGGAACGAGGAGAAATGATTTGTAAAGATTGTGGTCTAGTTATTGAAGAAAAGATGGTTGATTTTGAGCAGGAATGGCGAGAATTTGATTCTGATGACGCCGATAAAAGGCGAAGAGCCGGTGCTCCATCAACTTATACTCAATTTGATCAAGGTTTAGGCACAGAAGTTGGCCAAAAATCAGACTTATACAAATTAGGCACTAAAAAGGAAAAAAACAAGTTCTTCAGATTAAGAAAATGGCAGTATAGAATCAGTACAGCCATTGAAAGAAACCTTAAAGTTGCCTTAGCTGAGCTTAAAAGAGTCAGTTCTTTCTTAAAACTGCCAAAATCAGTTGAAGAAGAAGCAGCTCGAATCTACACTTTAGCTGTCCAAAGAGGGCTAGTTAGAGGACGTTCAATGGAATCAGTTGTTGCCGGCGCTTTATATGCAGCTTGTAGACGGCATGAAGTCCCAAGAACACTGGATGAAATGAGCGAAGCTAGTGGAATCGAAAAGAAAGAAATTGGCCGAACCTATCGATTTGTCACCAGAGAATTAAGCATTAATATCCTGCCAAGCAATCCAGCAGATTATATCCCAAGATTTGCTTCTGCTTTAAGCTTGTCAGCAGAAACACAGAGCAAAGCTGTTGAAATTCTTGAGGATGCTCGAGAAGCTGAATTAACTTCTGGACGAGGTCCAACTGGTATTGCTGCTGCTGCTTTATATGTCAGTTCTTTGATCCATGGCGAAAAAAGAACTCAAAGAGAAGTAGCTGATGTTGCTGGTGTCACCGAAGTAACTATCAGAAACCGTTACAAAGAGCTTATCAAGAAATTAAAGCTTGAAAAGCAAATCGAAAAAACCAAGAAAAAATAATTTATTTTTCTTTTTTTGCAGAAATGACACTTGTAGCAATCTTATCGGATGTCCATGCACATTTGGATAATTTTTTAAAAGCTTTAGCTGGGATTAAAAAACAGGGTATAACAGAAATTATCAGTTTGGGTGATATAATTGGTTATGGAGATCATCCAGAAAAATGTGTTAAGATGGCCATGGACTTGGAACAAGATGGCATCATGAGAAATGTGCTGGGCAATCACGGTGCTGTTGTTTCTGGAAAATATCCAGACTTATATTGGGAGTTCAATCCCTGGGCTCAAAGTACTGTAGACCAAGCAAAAAGATTGTTAAGTGTAGAACAAAAAGAATTTTTAAAGAATCTGCCAATACAAATTGTTGAAGATGGTACTGTTTATGTTCATGGCTGTCCCATTGGGGAAAAAGAATTATTACCTCATGAAGAAAGAGCAGCCTTACTCACTTATTCAACAAAAAGGTACAATATTGTCGCAGCTATGGTTGGAATAGAAAGTTTAGGGGTTGATATTGGTTTTTTTGGCCACTATCATTTAACCGAAGCTTTTAAATTAAAGAAGAATAACATCATTCCAACCAATTTTGAACAAATAGAAACATTCCCTGCTCAGCCCCTGGTCTTAGATCTAGAATATTTCTATGGTGTTGATGTTGGCTCTATTGGCAAGCCGCGGGATTTAAAACCAGGTTATGTTGTTTTTGATAAGGAGAAAAAAATAGTAACTTCTTGTAAATTAAATTAAATATTTCTTCAAAACTTCCCCATCTTTAATCCCAACGCCTTCTTTTTTTAACATTTCAATTTTCTTTTTCGTACCGCGTGCAAAACCACCGACCTCCCCACTACTTTTCACAACCCGATGGCACGGCACCTTCTTATCCCTATTCTTATTCAAAGCATTGCCCACAGCCTGATAACCCTTACACTTTAATTTCTTGGCAATTGCTTTGTAAGTTGTCACTTTGCCCTTAGGAACTCTTTTGCAGATAGAATAAACTTTTTTTTCAAATTCAGTTGGCATTTTATTAGAAAAATTTATTTACCTTAATAAAAATTATGTAAGATATGAACCTTATCAACCCGCCAGAAGAATTAAAAAAAGAACTCCAAAAACCGCAATTAAATGAATCAGGCACTTTCCCAGTCATTAATATAGACCAAAATCTTGATTTCTCCTCAAACTTCACCGCCATAATCCATGACAACCATCTCAAAACCAGAGAATCTTTCCAAAAATTCACACAAACCCATCAAAACCGCAAAGCGGTTTTGGGATTCCAGAAATCTTTGATTTCTCAGAACCATCAAAACCCAAGTATTATCATCTTCGATGCTCATTTAGACGCTTTAAATAATGAAGATCTAGTCCCATTCCTAACCAATATCATCCCCAAAAACAATATAATAATTGTCGGCTGCCGAGAATGGAGCAAAGATGAGTATTTCTTCATCAAAAATAATAACATCAAAACATACACTATGAAAGAAATCTCTTTTGAAGGCCAAGAAGCTGTCTGCGATGCTATCATGGCTGCTGCCAAAGACTTCAATGCCTTATACATCTCCATTGACAACGATGTTTTAGACCAAAACACCGGAGGCTTGACCGTAAGACAGCTCCTCTATTTCCTTCAAAGATTAAAGAAATTAAAGAATTTTAAAGCAGCTGACTTGGCTGAATTCAAGGATTTTAAGCTCATGGCCAAAATTTTAAGGGAACTTATGTAAATTTTCGCAACCACCAAAAGCCTAAAAGATTTTGGGGGTTTCAGAAATTCGAAGAATTTTCGCAATCTTTATAAATCGCCACAAAGTTTTAAGCTATCTGGGGGATAACATAATGGGAAGAATTAAAACCATGCTTATCAAACGTAAAACAAGAGAAATCATGGCTGAACACGAAAAAGAGTTCACCGAAGATTTCGAAAAAAACAAAGAATTAGTTAGTAAATTCGCTCATGTTCCTAGCAAGAAATTAAGAAACATCATAGCTGGTTATGTAACCAGACTAAAGAAAAAACCAGATATTGTTTAAGTGGGGGTGAAGTAAATGGCAGATGAAAACAGTATTTTTATCGGTGGCAAGCCATTCATGAACTATGTTACCGGCGTAGTTATGCAGTTTACCACTAAGGGTGCAGAAGAAGTAATTGTCAAGGCCAGGGGCAAATTTATCTCTCGAGCTGTTGACGTTGCTGAAGTTTCTGCCAAGAGATTCTTGGCTGAGCAAGTACAAGTTAAGGGCATCAAAATTGACAGTGAAGACTTTGAAAACAAGGAAGGACGAGAAGTTCGAGTGAGTTCAATTGAAATAACACTAGGAAAAAAGTAAGGTGATTCAAATGCTAGCCCAAATCTTTTTAATCTTTGGATTTGCTTCAATAGGTATGGGGCTATACTTGTTGAAAGTGAATAAAAGACAACCAGAAAATTATCTTTGGGTTGGACCAGGAGATGATCCTTTTAAAAATTAGTTCTTTTTATTTTTTTTTATTTTTTAATTGTAAACACTGCACAGAAAGCCTTCTTCAATGAAAGTATGTTGGTTTTTTGTTTGCAAATTTCTCGTGTCTAAATATTGCTTTTATTGGTTAATCAAAAATTAAAAAATTAATTCTATTGACATCTTCCCTGAAACTGAATAATCCCAGTATCTCCAGCCAAGATTCTAATCAGACTATAATCACTATAAGTTGTCCCTTTATAATCAATTGGCAGAGGCATTATTCCACCGCAATTCCCAGTAGCACAATCACTGTTCTCCCAACAGGCAGTAAACAATCCAGAACTCAAACAAGGAGCACAGCTGCCACCGCAGTCTAAATCACTTTCATCTCCATCCCATTGCCCGTTTGAACAAGCAGGTAGATAAGGCCCAGGACTTGGAGTTGCATTTGGTGGAGTTGGTACAGGAGTAGGTGAAGGAACAGTTACATTTGTCTCATTATCCTCTGTAACTGGTGGTATTGGCACAGGAATGGGAACAGGAACAGGCGCTGGAGCAGGTGGTGGCGCACTAGTATCAGGAACTTGCAAAGAACCTTCAACCATTAAAGTTAACTTACCAATTTCAATTGCTTCAACTAGGTCATCAATCGGGGTAAAAAAAATCGGATTTCCGTCTTTATCATATAAAATCACTGTTTTCCCGTCATCATTTATAACAAAATTTCCAATCTCTAAATCATAAACACCATCTGTCACTCTACCGCCAGCTTTGACCCAATCATCAATTTTCTGCTGAGGTGTCCGAGTATCAACTTTCTCCTTTTCAGAATAATAACCATACAAAAGATAAAAAAATGCAATCAAAACCACTATTAATAAAAAAATCGCAACCTTAACATTTTTCTTCATTTTAAATCCCCTCCAATAACTCAATAACTTTGTCCTTTCCAATCTGTAAAATAAAAGAAGCCAATCTCGGCCCTCTTTCCTTATTAATCAAAACTTGATAAGCAGCTTTAAAGAAATCTTTAGGCTCAATATCAAAGTTCTTGGTAATAATATAAATTTCATTATGCAGCTCCACATCTGTCCAGTCTCTCTCAGATAATTTCTTTGCTAATTCTTTCATTGCTTCCTTCTCTTTTTTCCCTAACTTAACCTGAACCTTATCCTGCACAGTAAACTTAAAATCATCAGGCGCATGTTTTTCCAGCCAATTCTTGACGCAAACAGTCCGGGCCTGCAATCTTTCCTTATCCAACTTATCCTTGATTTCCTTCTCATAAAAACCAATTGTCCTCTCAATATCCAACTGATGAATCTGTAAAATAGTTGTCAAATGCCTAAAAGACCACTGCAAAGGAACTTTTTCTGAAACGCCAGCCACAGAACTCAATTCATAAATCCTTTTCTGCTTTTCTTTTTCCTTATCAGAAACCTTTTCCAAACCATAATATATTCTCTCACATTTGTCAAAATCCTCATAAATCTTGATCACATCAACATCAAAAGAAATTGAAAAGCCGGCATTTGGCCGGGTCGAAGCAAATAAATAACGAACAACTTCAGGCTGATAAACTTCTAACATCTCTTTTAAAGTTATCACTACACCAGCTGATGAAGCAAATTGCTTTCCGCCTTTAATTGAAATCCATTCATAAGGAAATCCCAATGGCGGCTCTGTTTTCCAAACTGCTTTTTGTATTCCCCTAGCTGTCACCACAGAACCGCCAGCTGCAAAATGATCCTTGCCAGCTGACTCAAAATCTTCATTATAATAATGCCATCTCATTGGCCAGTCTATCCGCCATAATAATTTCACAAATCCTTTGCCTTTGAAATCAACTTTTTCATGCTCACCGCATTCACATTCATATTCAATTTCATAACCGCCAAGCCATTTCAAAGACTTAATTGTGTCTTTACCGCATTTAGGACAAAACATAGCAATCGGCAGCCAATTATCTTCCAAAGGCTCCTTCCGATATTCATTCAAAACATCTTTAATCTCTTGAGTATGCTCCAAAGCCTGCTTAATCTCTTTATCATAAGTTCCTGCCCTGTAAACCAGACTCTGTCTCATGAATTCAGTTTCAATGCCGACTTTAGGCGCATCTTCTTCAATCTCTGCTTCATTATGCTGGGCATAACTGTCATGGCAGCCAAAAGGATCTGGAATATCTGAAATTGATTTTCTAAGATTCTTTTTCAACATCTCCTGCTTTGGCATATTTTTAGGAACCTTTCTAAAAACATCATAATCATCCCAAGAATAAATAAAACATACTTGTTTCCCCCGAGCCTCAAGAGCTCTCTTAACTAATTCCTGGGTAATAATCTCCCTAAAGTTCCCCATATGAATTGTACCGCTTGGCGTAATCCCAGCTGCCATTACATATTTCTTTTTATCACCTTTAACTTTGATGACATCATCAGCCGCCTTATCAGCCCAATGATAAAATTCCAGTTTTCTCTTTTCCATATCTAACTGAAAAACCACTTGCTTTTTTAAACTTTATCGTAAATTTAATATAATCCAGACCCAAACTACAAAATAATGCAACTAATAACAGATCTCCATATCCATTCCAAATACTCCAGAGCCACTTCTCCTACTTTAGATCTTCAAAACTTAGAAAAATGGGCTAAACTAAAAGGCGTCCACTTACTTGGCACAGGCGACTTCACCCATCCTATCTGGATTAAAGAATTAAAAGTCTTAGAAGAGCAAAATGGAATATTAAAAACAAAAACCGGCTTCCCATTTATTTGGCAGACAGAAATATCATTAATCTACACTCAAGACAACAAAGGTCGAAGAATTCACCTCCTTGTCTTCGCACCAAATTATGAAGTTGTCAGCCAAATCACTGATTACCTCAAATCCAAAGGCAGAATAGACTATGATGGCCGTCCAATCTTTGGAATCAGCTGCATTGATTTCACAGAAAAACTCAAATCAATCTCAAAAGACATTGAAATCATCCCGGCTCATGCCTGGACTCCTTGGTTTGGAGTCTTAGGCAGCAAAGGCGGCTTCAATACTTTAGAACAAGCTTTTCAAGACCAGGTCAAACACATCCACGCCATTGAAACCGGTCTCTCATCTGACCCAGAAATGAACTGGCGCTACAGCAAAATGGACAAATTCGCTCTCTTGTCATTCTCAGACCTTCATTCTTACTGGCCCTGGAGATTAGGCAGAGAAGCAACTGTCTTTGATTTAAATGAATTAAGTTATGAGCAAATTATCAAAAACATTCGGGAAAAAACTTTCAAAGAAACCATTGAAGTCGATCCTAACTACGGAAAATATCATCTCGACGGCCACCGCAACTGCCATGTCTGCTTAGAACCCAAAGAATCAAACAAACTCAACAAGATTTGCCCTAAATGCAAAAAAGAACTCACTATCGGTGTTCTCAACAGAATTGAAGAACTTGCTGACCGGCCAGAAGGATATAAACCACAAAATGCCATTCCTTTCAAAAGACTCCTTCCTCTCACAGAACTCATCGCCAACACTTTCAGTTTCGGCTTAAACACCAAAACCTGCTGGACAGAATACTGGAAACTTATCAAAGCCTTCAAAGACGAATACAATATTCTCTTAAATGTCCCTCTGGAAAAATTAAAAACCATCATCCATCCCAAACTAGCCGAAAATATCATCAAAAACAGACTAGGTCAAATTAAAATCAAACCAGGCTATGACGGCGAATACGGCGAACCCCAATTAGACAAAGCACAGTTGCAAAAAAGACTAGGCGATTTCTCTTAAAGAATTTATCAACAATATTCTCCCAAAAACCATTGCCAAAACAAACAAGATAATAAACAAAACCACTAAACCCATTGGCCAAAAATTAACAGCATAATACATCAAATAACCCAACAAAAACAAAACCACTCCAATAATCAAATAAACCAGCAAGACCCAATAAAATTTTTTAATGCCGATTTCCCAAAAAACCTTCTTAAATAATTTCTTCCATTTCAAATCCATTAATCCAAAACTTGCCAAAGCAAAATAACTAAAAACAGCTCCTAACACAATCGCCGCCTGTGCAGCAGCTATTGGATTGTCTTGGAAAAACATTGTTCCCAGCAGTAAAGAAATAACAATCAAAAAAGGAATAAAAAACCCAGCCGCTAACAAGACAAATTTGCCCCATAATTTCAAAATATTATTTTTCTTGACCATATAGTGAGTCAAACTCCAGCCCCAGCCGCTAAAAACAGCCACCACTAAAAAAGAAAACACCATCAAATACATCAGATTCTTTTTCAAATCCTCCCAACTGTTAAGCACACCGGTCAAATCTTCTAAAAAAGGCACCCCTTGCTTTAATTCCTCTTCGTTATAATTAGCTTCTTCCAAAGGCTGTAAAATATTGTTCAGGTTCTCCACCATCGCCACTTGATATTTCAACTGCACCATAAAAAAAGCAATAATAAAAACAATCTGGATTAGGAAAATCAAGCCAAATAACCACTTGTTTTTCTTGACCACCAACCAACTCTTTTTAAAAGCATTAAACATACCTGATTAAAATCAAGCTTTATTAATAAACATTTTGCTTTGATTTAATTGTCACTTCCAAGTGGTTAATACCGAAACATTTATAAATGAGTAAATCTTTTTTAAGTTAAAATGTATAAAGAAGATAAAAACGGAACAATTTATGATCCAGAAAGAGAAGTAACTGGAGAACAGATTGCAGAAAGTTTTAAAAAAATTAGTGGAATTATTAAAGATCTTTTTGAAGATTATTGGCCTTTATTTCTTGCTGGTGCTATAACTCTCACAGGAGCTGTTGGAGAATATACAGGTAACCTTTTACAAGAACACAGACTTGATCAAAGAGATCAGGCTAGACAAGTTCGACTCACCAAATTAGAACAAACAGCCAATATAAAATAAGTTTAATCTTAAAATGCAAATTCCAGGTTATGAAGTAGGAGAAGAAATCGGCCATGGAGGATTCTCTAGAGTTAATAAAGCTATACAAAAATTTAATGATGAATCAGTTGCTGTCAAGACTGCTTTAGAAGGTTTTGAAGGCAAAATTAAAGACGAATTTGAGATTTATAAAAAATTAGGAAAACATCCTCATATTGCTGAACTCAAAGGCGGCGACCCTGATTTCCAAATCCCTTACATTATTCTCGAAGCTGTTGAAAGCAACCTTAAAATAAAACTGCCTCAGCTTGACCAGAAACAAAAAGTCCAAGTTGCTCACCAAGCTTTAGAAGCTTTAGTCCATGCTCAAGAAAGAGGTGTTGTCCATAAAGATATCAAACCTTCAAATATCATGCTTACCTCTGACAATCAAGTTAAATTAATTGATTTTGGTTTGGCTCAAAATAAAGAAGATCTGGATTTATCTTTCGAAAAAAGCCAAAGAAATGGCATCGAAGGTTCATTCTTTTACATGGCTCCAGAAGTCATGGATGGCCAGGAAGCCACTCACCAATCTGATATTTTTTCTTTTGGTGCTGTTCTTTATGAAATATTTATTGGCCAAAAATTAAGATCTGGCTCTCACAAATCAACTGGCAACAAAGAATTAGATAAAGTTTTATTCAAAGCCACTGAAACCAAGCCAGAAGAACGTTATCAGTCATTTAGTGATTTTAAATTAGATTTAGAAAAAGCTGTCAAAGGTTCTGCTGTTTCATTAGCAGTTGAAGCCAAACCAAATGTTACAGAAAAAAAAGAGCAGAATTTACAGGGTATTTTTGATGTTTCTAAAAAAAATACTTTTTTAGATGGAGAATTAGAAAAAACTTCTATTAAAAAAGAAGTTTACCTTATTAATGATACGCCTAATCCGTTCAAAATCCCAAATTTAAATTTGACTGTTCAACCAAAGGAAAAAGTAAAGATTTCGCTGGAAGATTATGAAAGTTCAACTTATTTAAAAAAAGCTGTTGACTCAAATTGGATCAGGATTGTTGCTGATGGCGATGAAACTGTCAAAGAAGCTCACTATAAAGAAAAACAAAAAAATAATTACCAACCACCAGAAAAACCAAGCATACCAAAAACACTCAAATATATTGGAATAGTTGCTCTGGTCACTGCTGTCTTTACTGCAGGCGGAATTTTAATTGCCCCTAAATTATTACCTACAAAGAAATCTCTTTTACAAACAATTAATGATGATTATGATAGAAGGAAAAGAAGTCGACCACAAGCTCAAACCGAGCCCCAAAGAACCTCTAAACCAGTTTTAGATACTACAGTCACTTATACGGGGTCGCAAACTCTTTACATTGACTTCGAAAAAGAACAGACAATAGTTGGTTGTGGAGAAGAAAATGCTACCAGTCAAGGCGCAGATGTATTATGTCACGGTGGGTGGTACGATGATGGAAGCAGAAAACAACTCTGGATAGATAACGCAAAATCAGGTTCAAAATTTTTTCTTCCAAAAGGAGAAAAACTGTCTTCAGAACAGGTTGAACTAATAAACTATCGAAGCCCACATGGACTTAGATCCATCTTTCTACATTTAAACGAATCTGTTGGCGTCAAAACCAACCAAGGGAATAAATATAAAGTCACTTTTTCAGGATTCAAAGACACTAACCCTTCTGAATGGGAATACAATCCAATTCTAAAAGTTCAGAAGATGAATTGATAAGATTTAAAATAGACCAAGATTTTTCTATATTTCACCCAGGAAAACGCGCCTTGTTCAAATATCAAAAATTCGAAAAAAAATAAAGAATCAATCTTTTCTTGCTGCCCGCTCTATTGTCGCTAAATCTATCTCACAGCATTCATAAGTATAGTCTCTATCAGGTCTTTTGAGAAGCAATTCTGGGTCAGAAACACCTGGATTATTCTTGTTGTCATTTGCAGCCAAAACTAAAACTTCAATTCCATCAACATAACTAGTCTCCAATTGTTCCATTAAATTAAAAATCCCATCCCACCACCTTATACCAGCAATCATTCTCTGTTTATCAGACAGAACCTCCCTTAAATCAGCTAGATTAATCCTTCCAGTCACACTCTTATTGATCAATGGCTTAAAATCATCTGAGTCTGTGTAAGTCCATTTCCACTTGCCATCAATAAACTTAAATTTCTTATCCCACATTGTCACAGGTAAAGAAGATCCATCATACAAAATTAGCTCATAAGAATTCCTTGTCCTTGGAGAAAAAGTCAATGAATCTGATGCTGTGTCCATATTACTATCTGTTACAGTTAAAGTAAACTGCACTCCATCTGATTCATTAAACTTTGGTTGAGTGCCAAAAGTTTGGGACCACCTGCCTTCAATATTTGTCACAACTCCTGGACCAATAACTCCTGAACCAATAGCAGGACCCACCCATTTAAATTCGTATGGCGGCTTACCGCCTCTTGCATCTGCTCTAAATTCAACTGCCAAACCAGTTACCTCTCCATCTCTTGGAGAAAAGATTATTAACTCAAGTTTTTCAGGTTCAATATACTCAGGATTGATTTCTACATCCCTGCCCAAGTTTATAATATCAGTTGTCATTTCATTTAAATTCCTGGCTTGATTAAGAGAAATAAATATTGATGTCACATTCCCGTCTTTTACTTCTTGGCTTTTTTCAAAAGTAACGCCGTTCACAATAACCTTCATGCCCGGCTCCATAGCCTGTAAAACTGAATAGATACAGCCTTCTCGATAAACATCGTTATTATCATAATCCTTTTTTTCACCAGGTAAAATTAATTTTTGACCTTTATTGGTTATTCTATCAACAATCACAGCTGCCAAACCTTCCGAATCAAAAAATGTCCAAGCCGGAGTTGGAGACCACTCAAGTCCACCAACACTTCGTCTCTCCCAAGTTCTTTGTTCAATTCCTCCAAGTATACAACCTTTTTGTTGAAGTGTTTGAGCTCCAGGTAAAATCCCATCCAAAAACCTTTTCACGCCAGCTTCTCGAAGCACAAACTCTCCTTGGATTACACCAGTCAAATATCTGCTTGCTGGAACCCATTTTCCTAATATCGGATCATAAAAATTCTGGCCGGGTGGTAATTTTAACTTAACTTTAACCTTATCCCAGGCATTGTCAATCGCCACGCATTCACTGCACTCAGACTGGGCCATAACAGCTAATGAAAATAATAAAATCATCCACAGTCCAATCATTAATTTTCTTTTCATTTTAATTCTTTTTTAACTAATTTTATTAACAAGTCAATGATATCATGAAAATCAAAGATTTTCAGGACACAAAAAATGTCTTTCATTTTTTCGTGTGTTCAAATTCTAATTTATTGTTTTTCAAATAATTTTCATCGCTGTAAACTCCCCGATAATCAATCGCATTCCTTACTCTTCTTAGAGTATCTATTATTTCTGCTTCATAAGCATATTTTTCAAATGTTTCATTGAAAAAGGCAACCAAACATTCATGATTAGAGGATTTAAACCCCTTCAAATTAACTAAAGCAGTTAATAATTCTTTAATAACTTCATAATACCCTTCAACAATTAAAAAATCATATTTTTTATTATACGACTTTGACCAAAATTCCTTCCTTAGCATTGCTTTTTCCAAAAGATTCTTAGCTCTGTCTATATCTCTTTCATCTTCAATCACAATTCCCTCTTTTTTACAGCTCTCAAAATCTTTCAAAATCATCACCAGTATCTTTCATGCCAGCAACCTCAAATTCCCCTTAAGTACAATCCCATTAATTAAATTATTTTTTAGCTCTTTGCTCATTTTCCCTTCAAAAAGAAGGTGTATTTTCCTGCCCATTTTTTTTTCGAATTTAACCAATTCGAGTTTTTTCTCCGGCGAGTCAATATATAAATCTATATCACTCTTTGACCCATCAATCCCTTTTGCATAGCTGCCATAAAGAACAACTGCTTTAGGCAGTGCCCTTTCAAACAAATAATCGAGCAGTCCGGATTCTTGTAATTTTATAACATTAAAGGCCATCTTTATTTTTTTAAAATCCTCATTGATATCAGCCCTGTAGCTTTTATACAAAGTAGTGGTATCGATTTTGACCAGTTTCATTTGTTTTAATTTTTTTAAATATATCAGCACTGATTTGTGATCTAACTTGATAATTCTGCCTATTTCTCTGACCTGGTAGTTTTTATGAGGATCTTGGAAAAAAACATCCAAAACCCTCAACAAACTGCATCGCTCAATTAACTGTATCATTTTTACACCAGATGTTGTATTTTTACTACAACTGGTGTATTTTTACTATATAAACTTTTTGATTTTAACACCAAAGTCATCCACAGTCCAATCATTATCTTCTTCTTCATTTCAACTTTTCTTCTATTTTCAAGAGATAAGCATCAGCCATTTTATATTCCGGCAGATGTTCAATACTGGTGTAAAATCCCTGGCTTTTTTTGTGCTTGTAAATCTGTATCCAGGCCAAAACATCCCGCCCATAGCCAGGTTTTCCATCCAATATCTTGGCTGCCGCATACCAGTAAAAAGACAAAGCACCTTCTCGAGTCTGGGATGGCTGACTCATCACATTTTCAAAATGGTCTGCTGCCACTTTATAATTCTTAGCATTAAAATTTGCCTTGCCTTGAGTAAATGAAGACTGTTCAATTGACAAAAATCTTTCCCGAACAACTTTAATTTGTATTTGTGTTTCAGTCTTAAAGGCCAGGCCAGGTGCTGTTGATATCTTGCTCACGCCGCTAGTTACACACTGTCCAGTATTATCCGGCCTGTAAAGTTCCAAAAACAATTTCCAGGTCTGGTCAGCATAACTTCCAGTGGTCACTGGAGAAATCACCACTGCAGTAGTATTGTAATAATCTCCAAACTTAATTTTTGAATAATTCAATGAAACCCGGTTTACTGTAAATTTAAAATTACCAGTTGGGTCAGTTAATATCTCGTCTATTCCAACTGCTGTCCAGTCCCTAAAACCTGCTGTCCCCCTAACCCGATAATATTCAATATTTGTATCAACCTTCACCCCTTTCCTTGTTTTTGTTCCAAATTCAATTTCAAAGGGCTGAACAGCTGCTGCTGGCGCACTGTCAACATTCATTGACAAAGAACCGCTTGGCTTCAAACTAAACTGGACAGAAGTCCCTCCAAATTTAGCACTGTCAATCCTGGAGATTAATTCCATCTCAACTGGCACTGTTCTCGGCATATTCAAACCAATTATTTCCCACCACCAGCTCTGACCAACTGGATAATCCCCAGCATAAGCAGTCTGCACATAACTTTTCAAACATAATTTCTCGCCAGAACTAAAGATTTTTGCCCGAACCTTTAATTTGTCATCCTTATTATCAGTTGGTGTGGCTGCATAGACAACCCTGTCGCAATTCTTCCAGTCTCCTGTCAAAGGATCTTCACAATCAACATCTTCTATCCAGGCTTTCAAAGCAGTGTCCAGCCCAAAACCAAGGCACATAAACCTACCGTCTGCCAATGAAACAGAACATTGGAGAATATCTCTGTTTGTTGAATCATGGATTGGGAAATAAAACACTCCTTGATTGCCTTCTCTATTTGTAGACTCAAAGCATTTTTCTGCATCCCAATCAGGATTTAAATTCAAAGTAATCTTCATATGGTCATAACGGTAAATATCTGAAACAACTTCAGCATCATTATCATCAATATACTGTCCCTGAGATATACTGCCGCCCACAAAGAACGGCCTGATTTTTTCTGAACTTCCTCTTAAATTATCACAGCCTCCTGAACCAGGCTCTTGGTTATTGACAGCTGAGCAGTCTAAATTATATTTTCTCCTCTCAGCCTCAGTCACTGCCACCAAATCAACTGAATAGCTTTCTAAGTCACAGCCAGGGAAAATCGCCCAGGCAGCTCTGTATTCATACATTGAATTCAAATTAGTTGGATCAAATCCTAAATATTCTCTCCGGCCTTTAGGCCCTAAATTGGAAAATACTGAAGCTGAAGTTTTGAAAGGCACTGAATAAGCTGAATCAAGAAAGGCATTGATATCAAATCCAACATCATAGCCAAATGATGCCAGACAAACTTTTTTCATCAAAGTTCTGCTGCCGCCTTCTAAAAAAACATTTAACTGGGCATTGCCATAGTCTTCAGAAAGCTCTGAACCCATATCATCCAGGCTCTCAGTAATTGCACCAGACCCGGTTTTGAAAAATCTTTTTATTCCTAAAACATCCTTTTCACTTTTCTTGGAAATATCAGTTGGCGTGCATTTATCCTGGAACAAGACAAAAACTTCATAAACTAAATTACAGACATACTGCGTAAACAATTCCTTGCAGACTCCTGAATCAGCCTTGCCAGTTGTCTGTATCTGCATTAAACAATTATCCATTCCAACTAAAATACTCTTGACTAACCTTAACCTCTCTACAATTCCAGTCAAGCAGGCTGTTTGTATTGCACCAATATGTTGTGTAAACGGATTTACTTCTGTTGTCCTAGTGCCAAAAATCAAATCCGGCAGATAATTCATGCCAAAAGCAGCTGATTGGTCTCTGCCAGAATAATATCTTTCTGGCGGATAATAAACTCCTCGTTGCCCATTAGAAGTCCTGTAAATCTGCCACTGCCTGTATGACCATGGCCATTCACCTGCTTCTTCTAAAGGCTCTAAAGGCTGTGGTTGATCTGATAATATTCCTCCTTCTAATGGTGGAGCATAATATTTTACCTCACCGCCTTCTTCCAACCCAGCCACCCAAGTTTTATACTGTTTTTTTTCTTCATCCCATTTTTTCTCTTGAGCTTGCTTGCAGTAGCATTCTCCTGTTATCAAAAAACAATCCGTAGTCGGACCATAATGATACCACAAACCTTGCTGAGCCTTAGGAATTGCTTTTGGACCTGTAAAACATTGAGCATCCCAACCTTCTCCTCCTTTTTCATTACAGGCTTGTGAACATGTTCTGTCATCTGAAGTATAGAAAGTATTGCCTTTCTGAACCGCAGATATTTTTTTACGTCTTGTTAAACCGCCTGCCTGCTTATCAACCCTTAATAATTCATTTTTGTTATCTTTATTGACAACATAAAGTTCATTGCCTAAAGCATAACAGCGATTCTGTGGTATCTGGGCTTTAGTCACATCTAGTGCCAGATTGCCTTGTTTACTGTGTGTTTCATAACAATTATCAATTGGCGTCAAAAATCTTGCAGTTGAAGAATCTGGCGAACACATCCTTTCCTTATACTTTTGTTGTCTGATTAAAGCCACAGATTCCTTCTGCGTCCATTTAGCAGGTGCTGCATGACAGAAAGTCCTGTCACAAACATAACGATATAATGTATAAAGAGTTCCTTCTGAATTCCAAGTACCGCTCACACCTGAAAAATGCTTGGCGTTTTGTGAATTCGCTAGATTAGCTGGTTTACTTGGATCTGCTGCTTCAGCATCTACTGTAACACCTTCCTGAAGAGGTGCTTCCACAGGACAACTTAAAGCTTCCTTGCTAACGTCATCAGTAGGAATTGGTTTCTTGCCGCTTTTAGTAATATAATAACACTTCTCAAGAATTTCTTTATTTTCAATATAACAAATATATGGTTTTGATGATCCAGTAGATTGAGCTGCTTCTAACTTACAGCTCTGAATTGCCCAGGTCTGTTGGAACCGTCTCACAACCTGTAAAGCAAACCTTAAAGCAGCCCCCCCTAGACAAGTCAAGCCAATATATCGAATCGCCTTGTCCAAAGGCTCAATCACCTTGTCAATTGCGTGGATTGTATTGTTTATATCTCTCCGGCCTTGCAGCAGCATCCAATCAGGCAAAACCTTTTTTGGATCAACTGGAATATCAACAAAATAAGCAACTTCCCGGCAGACTGTCTGTGTTTTGGAAACCAAATCCTTGCCAGGCAGTTTTTCATTATAAGTCACAATCACTTGCAGAGGAAATTTCATCTCATTATCTTTAAATGATTCCCAAAACTCTTCGCTCGCATTTGTAAACTGGGAAGTTGCCCCTAGATTATATCTAAAATACCAATTAGACTTGGCTAAATCAATCTGTTGCTGGATATTTGGAGTCCTGCCCATGATTTGGCAGGCATATTTGTAAGAAGGCTCCCTGTCCAAAAACAAATCACTTCGGCAGGCTGGTTCAACCCTGACACTGTCAATCTCCCAGTAATTATCAGGATTAGGGTCAGTATAATTTGCTCTATTTCTAGCAGCTCTTCCCCGATACTCCAAACCCAAAACAAAAGTAATGATTTCAGTGCCTTCCTCTAAACGAGATGGGCTTAATAATGCCGGAGTTTGGTATTCAATCGGCGCAGTGATTGTAAAATCAAAACTGCCTGAAAAACAAGACCCTAAATTCACAGTATACATCTGCTGTGCTGTCAATCCCACTTGGTCTTTAACTACCATGTAAATCTTGACTGCCCTGTCATCTGTCTGCAGGCCTTGAACCGCCACCCCTTGCTGAGAAGGTGAAACTTGCTGCGGAGCTAAACTTTCAACAGTTGGCAAAGGATGTTCAAAATCAACATCATCAAATCTAAAATCACCGTTTGAATCAGCTGTCACTCTGTACTGGGCTAACTCCTCTATCCTGGCTGCAGTTAAATCCCCTAGGTCTCTGACAGAACTTGAAACAACAAACATATACACCCTGGCTCCTGGCTCTGTCTTGCCAGTCACATCATCAATTGCCCTGCCCTCATAATAAAATGGAGAATCTTCAAGAGGTGAAACATCAGTCAGAGTAGGCGGCTGAGTATCAATATTAATAGTATACTCATCAGTAACTTGATTGCCGGCTGGATCCACTGCAATAAACTTTAGATTATTAGCTCCCTCTGGAAAATTAGCTAAATAATTAAAAGAAGTTGCCTGCGACAGATTATAAACATCCTCATCATTCAATAAAATCTCAAAATCAACTGCTTCTGTCATCAGGCCGTCAATTGTCAAACTCGTTACATCTAAAACAGCTGGCAGTGGATTTGCCAGATGAATTTCTGGGTCAACCAAATCCACAAAAACATTATACGTCCTGGAATTAAAGTTATTGTTCAGATAGCCATCAATTCTAATAATATTATTGGCATTTGGATTTAGTGTTACTGAATTAAAAGTAAAACTTTCAGTTGATGTGATTGTCGTCCTTATTAACTGGTCATTGACAAAAAGTCTGATATCTGTTCCAGCTTCAGTTGTTCCAGTGATATCAATCCTGGCTTGGTTGTAAAAATTAGGCAAAAGGACCTCAATCACTGGCGACAAAGTTGTTCCAGTACCTTGAGCATAAACCATGGGCATCAAAACTAGTAAAATCAGACAAAACACTGTCGCCAATTTTTTCACCATCATTTTAATTCAGGAATTATTTGACTTGAATAGGTTTTGATATTATTTAAAAAACTCAAAGTTTGTTGCTCTGACACTGGCGCTCCCACCTCAACCACATGGAAAACAATCTCATCTGAGCCGCCTAAATCAGTCCAAAGCGGTGTCCAGGCACTGTTAAAACCGCCAATCAAATCTTCGTCATCCATTAAATAAACTTCAAGGTCATAAGTAAAATCAGCTTCTGCCAATAATTCAATTGGCTGCAATTCACCGTCTAATATTGCTGGATATGCTCCACTGGTTGAATGCTTAATCGTTTCATTTTCAACATATTTGATAGTAATAAAGGCGCTTTCCCCTTCTGCCAAAGGCTGGGCAGCTGACAATACACCATTAACTAGTTCGTGTTTGACAACAGAATATTTATCAATTATATGCAGTGGTTTCAAATACAAACTCACTTCTTTGCCCGGCACAGTTGTTACAAATTCAAAGGTCTCTTGATAACCTTCTTTATTGGCTCGTAAAATACCATTGACACAATATGGAAATCGTGCTTCCAAAACTGAAATAGCACCGCCTTGTTCAAACTTTGTCTTGCCCATCTCACATTTAAATTTCAAACAAGTAAAAGTAATGTCAACATTATGGATTGGGAAACTGCTTTCTCCCAAAGTTGGGTCAGAAACATTGTCATAAGTATAGATTTTCATATTATAATTTCCATACTTATTCTCTTCTGCACAATAAGCCTCAGCAGTTGCATCATACTGGACAAAGGTTTGGGTGGCCGCACCCAAGATATCCCTGCTCGGCCTGTTGTCCTTGACTTGAACATTAAAACCAAAATTAAGTGCAAAATTATTTTCCACGTCTTCAACAGCAACCACCACAGTATATTGCACATCATAAGTAAATTTCCACATCTGCATGCAGACAAAAGAAGCTATATCCTGCCCTTGCTGCATTCCGCTTTTCAGCAAATTGCCGTCTCGAGGTGTTACCGCCATCATCAAAGGATTGATTTCATTAAATTGAATTGATGCTTTGATATCCCGATAAGTTGACTCAGTCACATCCCAGACAAAATGATTCAGGATATAAGGCTGGTCATCAGGTACAGCTGCATAACTAGTTTTATCAACTCTGATTAAAGGCAGGTTTGTCCTCAGCAAAGTTTTTAATTTGCTTTCAACTTCATTTACCTGCCAGATCTTCTGGGAGCAGCTTAATTCAAAACCAGAAATTGGAATTTCAGGGTCAAGTGAAATCAAATCAATAGTAACTTTTTCTAGTTTATTGTCTTCAGACTCTGTCTCCATGATTTGTTTGGCCACTTCATAAACTCTTTTCAGTTTAACTGGCAGAATCACTTTAAAAGAATCCAAATCAGTAATTTTTGTTCCTTCTTTATTGACCACCTCAAAAGGATATTCCATCTCAACAACCACATTAACATCCCCAATTGTTGTCTCTGCTTCTACAGCTCCCTTTTGGATAAAATCATATTGATCCTGAAAAGGCTCAAAACCCTCTAAACAATCATTGATATGTTCTTCAATATATCTGCTTAGATGAGCCTCCATTAAACCTAAAGAAGGAATTCTATTGTCTGTAATATACTGCCAATAAGGAATTTTAAGGCCTGTATCAATATAAGACAAAGGATTATTTTCTATCTCTGACGGAAAATAAATATAACCGCCTTGCGCCCCCATTAAATGTAAACCATCCATCACCACTGCCTCTAAACAATTGTCACCATAACTTGCTACTGGTGCTAATTCTGGCGGCAATACTCTTTCTGGTTGAAAAACAGTTATTTCCCTTCTAAAAATAACTATCAACGCAATGGCAATTAATAGAAGTATACCTAGGATTATGAATATTGTAATCTGTCCCCTCTTTTTCATATTCTGATTCCCTAAATTATGAAAAAGATGGTCAGGGTAAACTGGTTTACCCGCTACCTCTTTTTCATTCTAATACCCACTTTAAGATTGTTTTTCTATTTATAAAAGTTTGGATTTTTTAAAGTAAAACCCAGAAAATCTTTATTTTCGCTGGATTTGTTCACTTTTGTAAACACTTGTTTACTTTAGTTAACAAAATCAGCTAAATAAATGCTCAACCAAGCCAAGAAAATAAGTACAACTGCAAGGTTAACATAAAGCAAATAAGGCAAAAGGGATGGTATGCCAGTAAAGATTAAAATTGAAATTACCGACAGCACAACTGCCACTAAAAAAGCAAATAAAAAGGAAATACTTAACTCCTTAAATTTCTGTTTAATAACTCCAAAAGTCCTCTTAAATGAAATAAAAATCTCATTAGTTAAAGTCAACCGGCTGCAAAGTATAAAAAAGAAATAAACAAACGCCAGCAAATAAACCAAATTAAAAATCTGGTTGATGGTCATAAAAACATTGACGTTTATTCCCTTAATCAAAAACAAGATTAGAAATTTTACTCCCAAAAACAAAAACAGACTGATCAAAAAAACAGGCGCCATAATCAAAGTAAACACATTCCATTTCCAAAAATGTTTTTTACTTAATTTCTTGCCCATCAAAAGATGCCAGATCAAAGCCTGGCTTAAAGAAAATAAAACAATAATCAAAATCAAATAAAGTAAATAAGAGCTAAAAATTGTTGCTAGATATATTTTCAATTCAGCCAGCATTCCCTCCAGTTGCTCAGAAGTTGCTGATAAAAGAAATGAATTAATCTCTTCTGCTGACTTGCCTTGGGTAAAATTACTGCCTTGCCAAGACAAAAGTTTTTGGATTAGCTCATAAAATAAAACAACTAAAAATACATAAAGGCCGTTGCTTAAGAAAATATAAATAAAATTCTTCTTGAGTTTCCTGAAACTTTTGATAAAATTATTCCAATGTGCCATTTCAATAAATCCCTGTGTTTAAATTACTTCCTGAAACTACTGCTCCACTTGGAGCAGGATTATTGTTGGCGTTATTATAGCTTCTTTGGGTTCCAGGCAAAGGACTGCAGAATTCATCCACTATTTCATCTCCTCCTCCCCTGAGATTAAGCAAAGGAACAAAAGACTGTCCCACTGGATTTCTTTTAACAGTCTTTGGCCTTTTTCCAAACCAAAGGCAGACTTCATCATATCTTTTGCTGGAATAAAAAGGAGCTAAGTTTAATTGCCATAATTCTCCATTTTTTAACTCAATATATTGTAAAAATAAAGGGACCATTAGACCTTCATTACTTTTTAAAATAATATTGAATGATATTGCTCCATCTTCATCTAAATGAGGAGTCAATTCTATATCACTCGGAGCTCTGACTGAACCAGTCAGCTTGTAAAAATACATTTGTCTTACTTGGTTGTTAACTTTACAAAGGCCGTTACTACAAACTGCTTCTGATAAATGAATTTGGTCAATGCAATCTTGCCGAGTTGAACAAATCACTGGCAGAGGTTCTGAACGGTCTCCTTGAACCTTTCCTAAAAACTGGTAATAACCATCTGGAGTTTCTGTCCGGGCTATAGTATCATCCTCAATCGGATACCACTGAGCGCACAAAGCTGATTCATAGTATTCTAATCCTAAATAATTAGTGGCAAAAAAACTATCAACCTCATCGCGGTAATCAGCTTTGTCATTACTGTCAAAAAATAAATTAGACAGGTCATGTTTTGAATCATAAGTTCCCAAAGCTTCTCCTAATTCATTTGCAAACTGTGTTACAAATGGTTCTTGTGCCTGTCTTCGTGCCTGGCTGCTGCTTGCAGCAGCTGCCCTAGCAGAAGTCAGCCATAGATCGCCTTTTTCATCCTCTGATGCTAAACCATCTAATTGCTTAGTTGTCTGGGTGTTTACAGTTCTCTGGTTATTTTGAACTTCATACCAAGTTTGCCCATCATCTGTTTCATAAATCTTCCCTCCAATCTCAGAAGCCCATCCATGACCAGTTCCTACAACTCCACCACCACCTGCAGCTGGTTGTGGTGCTGCAGCTGGTTGTGGTGCTGGTTGTCCTCCTCCTGCAGCTCCTCCACCAGAACTAGCAGCAATCGCTGTTTCAATATTACTCCTATCAGTCGGATGATTATATTGACTTTGCAATTGCTGAGTCGTCAATGTTCCTCCCATTCGACCACCTACAAACACACGCCAAGTTTGTCCGTCATTTGTCTTATAAATAGGATGATAAGGGTCTCTTTCTGCTCCTGCCGGAGTAAATGTTGCTGAATATTCCTCCCCACTAACAGCTGCCCCGCTAATACCGCCTTCAAAATAAATCGTCAAAACCAATAGCCCCACAACTAGCAAAACCCACACTAAAACATAATGTTTTCTTTCCATTTTAGCTAATTCCAACCTGCGAGCAATAATCTGCATTCAAAGTTTTATATTGGCTTGCCATTGCTGCAATATCATTAGCAATATCCAACACAGTGCTCAAAGCATAAACAAAACTGCAAATAACAGCTGATACACTAGAAGCATCACAAAGCTTATTGCAGCCATAAACCAAAACAAATTCCAGCAATCCAACTGGATCCTTTAACATGCCTTTTAATTTTGCCACAATCCCATCAACCAATCCAACATAAGGTATTAATGAAAAAACTCCGCCAATCCAATATTTGCATGTCTGGTATCTTTTCAAATCCTTGCAGGCATCTATAGTTGTCACTCCATTTTTAACATCATTTTCCAGACAATCAATATAACGGCATTCTATCTGCCTTAATTTATCAAGATTGAAAATAATTGCCGGTACACAAAGATGCACTACTGCCATGATAATATTTGAATAAGGGTCTGTATTAACTCCTGCTTCTTCTCTAAACTCTGCAATCCGTGCACTGGCTGGTTTTTTGCCGTCTTTTTCAGTTGCCATCATGTAATTAGTTTGCGCTGGAGTTGAAACATGGTCTTTCCACCAACCATCAAGGTCATGTTTTACCTTTCCAGTATCTTCATCCTTAATTGAAAACGCCTCTTGCAAAGCATTGACTAATCCCAATTCACAAGAAACAATTTTACATAATTTATCCAACGCCTCTAAAGCTGTGTCTTCGAAACTTGCTGTTGCGTCTTTCATTGTTTTACATTGCGCAGCTCTTGCTTTATCTGAAGCTGGAGTTAGTTTCAATACTTCCAACCCAGCTGTTACAATATCAACCAATTGCCTGAGACTATCGATAATACTTACTGCAATACAGCCATACTTGGCATAAATAATAATATCTGTTAAAACTCCAATTGTCTTATAATAACCAGTTTCAGCTCTGTCACGAGCTTTTTCGATTTTGGCATCTAAACTTGCCCGCTCAGAATCAAATTCAGTCATATAAAATGGAATTTCTACTTCAAAAGTTTCTTTCTCAGCATTGATAATCGCATCGCCGTTTAATTCACTGAAAATATTGATTGTGCAATTCATGCGTAAAGCATCTATTGAAGAAGAATCAAATGTTTTCAGTTCTAAAACTAAATAAGGATTTGTTGAGGCAAACATATTATTGACCATTAATCCTTTATCTAAATTGCCGTCATTAGTGCAGCTGTCAAAAGTGCTTCCCAGCATCGAAACTTCAGGTGTTGTTTTTTCCAAAGGAATCCTGACAAAAACTCTCTGGGCAACTAAATCAGTTGTTGTTGTATCCACTCCGCTTGGAGACATAGAAATTCCAATATCCTTGACCTTCCAATGATTAGGATTTGCTTCACTCAACTGCCCCAAAATTTCAATGCCGCCATAAACCCTCCTGCCAATATTCCCAGCAGTATCTGTAACAATAATTTCTATTTCAGCATTTGAATCAGAACTTTTTATCCGAGGTGTTAAAGCAGTGCAGGAATAAGTCCCATTGCCTCCTGTACAGCTGGCCTCAACTATACCATTGTCATGAATCACACCAATAAATTCATTTGGATTGACAATATCATTCAAATCAACCTTAGCCACCACCCCCTGGTCTTCTTCAACCACAAAATCAATCTTTAAAATATCCTGGCTTTGATAAAAACTCACTGCTCCCTCAGGACCTAAAGCAAATATCTGTATTTCATCTTCAGGAATCACTGGGTCAACATCATCTAATTCAGCATTCACAGTTGCAATGCCGGCAGTTGTATCAACTGCATTGCCCACCATATCCTTAGCTTGAACTAAATGAATCTTGGCCACTGAACTATCTGCAACATTCTCCACATTATACCAATAACAAGTCCATAAATGTCCTGACAGAGTGCAGTTATCAGGAGGAAATCTTACACCTTTAAACGGATCCAGCGCATGCAAGTCAGCTTCAATAGAATCAACATCCATGCCGCTCTCGCGCTCATCAAAAATAGCCGTAATTACATTATATCCAGGATTAACATAAATCTTGCCGTCATGCTCACCAGCACCAAAAAAAGCAATTACCGGATCAGTTGAATCATAAGTAAAGCTCTTAGAAACATGCTGATTCACAATATTAGCGCCGTCTGAAACCACCAAATCCAACTCAACATCTTCATCCAAAGGAATATTCTTATTGGCCCAGACACAGGTAAACATGCCAGTATCATAATCTACTTTAGTACAAACACCAGGCTCATCCAGCCATCCCCAATCAGTTGAAGTTGCCTCAGCAGTTAAACAATCATCGCAGTCTTCTGAAATATTGATTGAAATATCTAAAAAAGCATTGCCCGAAGGAATATACTGGCTGAACTCACCTAACTTCAATGTCTGGGTAAAAACAACCGGACTTGTATAATCAAAAACAAAATCATCAGTAGCTGTCACCACATTTCCTACTCTGTCATAAACCTTAATCTTGCCGGTTTTAGAAATACTGCCGGCTGAAGGAAAAACAGTTGATGTTGAAATATCATTTTCACCGCATTGGTCATCTAATTGGTTGTCTAATTCACTTCCTTGCAAAGTTTTTAACAAAGTGTCTGTATCTCCATCATAAACCTCTATCCTGCCAATGCCAGCGCAGTCAAATGGCTGGTCTTCAACTGTCATTGTCACGCCGACCATATTTTGATTCTGCCTCATCTCTAAATCAACAACATCTGGCGCCGAACCATCAACTGTCAAAGTAGAAGAAGTAGTTGCCAGTAATTGCGCTCTGCCAGTGCTGTATAAATCAACAACTATAGGATATTTGTATTCTGGACTCATCGCTCCAGTTGAATAATCAAAAATATAGGTGCACCCATAACCTCCTGCTCCACTTGGGGCGCAGGTCCCCTGATATTGGGAAAAGGTCAGCCCATTTACATCAACTTCGTTTGCTGTTACTGTTGAACCAGTTGTTGCCCTGACAATCAATGTCCAGATATCATTCCTTAGATTAGCATAACCAGAACCGTCTGCATCTTCAACATTACCTTGGCCTGAATTTTTTACAATTGTCAAAGACTGGGCATGAACATCAGAAATATAAAATGGCAGGGCTATCACTAAAACAGCTACAAAAATCGACAGCATCCTCAACACTTTTTCTTTGCTCATGTAAACACCGGCTGCAACCTCTCTTTGAAAATAATTGAATTATTCTTAGTTTGGCCCATTTGTGTTAAATCTTCTAAAATTCTGGCTTCTTCAGGAATATCAAAAACCGCAGGATAAAGTACAAAAAAATTCAACCTCTCAGCGCCGTATAAATCAGAAGGTTTCAGCTCCCAAGTTACGCCGTCTTTCCAAATCAAGCCGCCTGCTGGAACATTCTCCATAAAAATACCATCAAAATTAAAACACTCATCATCAAAACATCTTTCTTCATCAGGAATTATAAAATCCTTATTGGCAATCAAAGCCAAAGTTACTTCATAAGTTCCAGGAACTAACCTGATCTCTCCAAAATCTGTTCCCAAAACATAAGAGCCAATTGAAAATGGTTTTTCATCGTCAGACAACCTTTGGAGCACAACTGCTACTTCATCTGTTTCTTCTAGATCAACTGGAGCATTTGAAAAACGCCAGATTGAAACATCTGCTTTGCTGCTCCCTTCAATAACTCCAGAATTTGCTTCTTCTAAAATTGTTTTATTCAGCAATAACAAGGCTGCATGCAAAGGATTATCAACTGTCAGATTTCCTGAAGAATAATAACAGACTTCATTCCCGCCTTTCACTTTGCAGTTAAATAATTTCTTTTTAAAAACTCCTAATTCCACATCCTTAAACGGCCAGAGCTTGATTTCCAATAAACCAGTTGTATCTTGTCTTACATCCAATCTTTCAAAGCGCATTAAATATCTTTCTTTGGCAGCTGAAACTGATCCTCCAATCATAATCGGAAAACTTTCTTTTAAAATCCCATCGCTGTCTGTTGAACCCATAGAACAGGTTTCTTCCTCATCAGAAAAATATACAGTTGCTTCAGGAATTGGTTCATTGGTATAGGCATCAATTACTCTCACTGTAATTTCACCAGAAGCTCTTTGTTCAGGATTGCATAATAAGCTTTCTTCATAATCAGAGATTAAACCAACAAAACTTCCTGGCTCCACTGCCTGATTATTCCTGATATTTGTTTCCAAAGCAAAGTTAAAAAAATATCCTTCTCCGTTAAAAGATTCAGGAGAATTAAGAGAAACAAAAATAGGATAAGAAATGTCATAGACTGTATTATACCGATACCAGGTAAATTCATCTATAAAAAAATCAATTGGTCCTAATTTAGTTGATTCTATAAAATCACCCTCTGAATTAAAACTAATATAAGGCTCCCACAGGTCAAGATATTGGAACCTTACTTCTAAATCCTCAGCTCCTCCTAAAGGTAAAATCATATTATTATAAACTCTTTGATGCATATCTTTCAAAGGCGTGCCTGCTGGAAATTCATAATTAACATAATTAGCACTTTGATAATATCTCAAAAAAGGTATATAGCTCATCAAAATAACTTTTAAATCTTCAACTACCTCCTCTTTTTTCCACTTTATATTCTCAGAATCTTCAAAAGTATTGTCAGTCATTGGCGGCAGTTTATTTTCATCAACATCTGAAAAAATCTCAATCAAATTCAAAGTATGCTGCTCTAAAAAGGAATAGTTCTGCTGCGACTCAGCAATCAAAGAAGCAATCTCATACATGTGCAATAATTCAACATCAATCTCAACATAAAAATTCTCCAGCTCAGCTTCACCTGCTCCTTTTTTAATTGTCAGGGGATGGCTGACTAAAAATTTAACTATACCCGGCACAATTTCGGCTCGTGTCACAAAACCTTCTTCCTCAACTTCAAAACCCAAAGGCACAAAAGAAGAATAACCGTCTAAACATCTTGCTAATTCTAAATCAACATACCTGGCTAAATCATCTTCCATATCATCAACACTTGGCCTTTTTGAATCCAAAGCAATCCTATTTTGCTCATTCTCAACATTATTATACCACCAATAAGGCACCCTTAAATCAGAACCAGGAAAAGCCAGACCATCTGAATCAGTCGGATTTGTTTCATCAAACTCCATGCCTGCCCAGGTCCTTGGATAGATATAACCTCCCTGCTGCCCTAACCTGATCAGACCTCTTTCAGCCACTGTTTCAATGCAGTTTTCAGTAAAAACACGAAGAGCTTCAAACTCACCAGGCAGTTCTTCTGCAATTGGCCTGGCTACTTCAGCAACTTCCTGCCGGATAACATAAGAACGAATTGCAAATATTGCTATAAAAGCTAAAAGAATCACTACACCCACTATAATAAATACTGTTATCTGACCCCTCTTTTTCAATGAAAAAGAGACCAGGTTAAACTCGTTTAACCGCTGTCTTTTACTCATTAAACCCCTCTTTTCTTTCTTAGCTTAAAAGATTATTTTACTCTTTTTAAATATTTTGGTAGAATAAAGCTAAAATCAACCTATCTGCGCACCGTCATTCACACCTTCAACCTTAATTTCTTCCTTAACAGTATGGAAATCGCTCTTTTCCCAAACTACTTTCCCATTAATTACTTTAATATCTAATTTCTTAAATTCTTCAAAAGTAATTTGCTTGTCATCAGATTCATATCCTTCAACTAAAACATCATCACCAGGTTTTGATTTTGGTGCCTCTAACAAAGTTACATTGATGCCGTCTTCAGCAGCCAACAACATACCATTGCTTTCGATCCCCCTGATCTTGGCCGGCTCAAGATTAACGCAAACTACAATGTGTTTGCCTTTCAAAACCTCTGGCTCGTAGTATCTTTTCAAACCAGCTACAATAGTTCTCTTTTCCTTGCCCAGACTGATATCTAAAACATATAACTTGTCTGCCTTGGGATGCTCCTTAACATCCACAATCTTGGCCACCTTCATCTTCAGAGGAAATTTCTTTGTTTTCTCAGGCAGTTTTTCAATTTTCTTAAACAATGGCTTTGCTTCTTTTAATTTGATTTTTTTGTCAAAAGCAATTTTATTCCATTTCAAATCTTTCTCTCCAAATTGTTTTTCCAAATCAACAGACATCTTTGGCAAAACTGGCTTAATTAAAATCGACAAACTCCGAACCAGATTAGCGCACAAACCCACTGCCTTTTTAGCGCCTTCTTTGTCTTTCCAAGGCTCTTTCTTTTGAAAATAAGCATTTCCTAGAGAAGAAATCTCCATAATACCTTTGACCGCTTCTCTAAAATCAAAAGCATGATAAGCCTTCTCAACATGTTCCACAATATGCTTTACTTTCCCGATCAACTCTTCATCCTTTTCAATCTCACTAATCTCACCGTCATAATTCTTGTCAATAAAAGACAATGTCCTGTAAGAAAAATTTCCTAAATTAGCCACTAATTCATTATTGATGGTATCTTTAAAATCTCCAAAATTTAAATCCAAGTCAGTCATTTTCTTACTCAGGTTCTTGGCATAATAAAAACGAAGATATTCAGGATTATACAGCTCAGCAAATTCCTTGGCTGTAAAGAATGTCCCTCTGGACTTCGACATCCTCTGTCCATTAACCGTCAAAAACCCATGAACAACAATATCTTCTGGCAAATTTAAATCAGCTGCCATCAACATCGCCGGCCAAAAGAGAAAATGAAAATAAATAATATCCTTGCCGATTACATGAATAATTCTGCTCTTGCCCTGCCAGTAATCTTTCCAGTCACATTCACCCTTATCACAATAATTTTTAGTCGAAGAAACATAACCAATTGGCGCGTCCAGCCAGACATAAAAATATAAATTCTTTTCACCAGGAATCTTAAAACCAAAATACGGACCTTCCCGACTTATACACCAATCCTCAAGGCCTTTTTCAATCCAGCCAAAAATATGTTTCTTGATTTCTGGCTGCAGATTCTTATTATGATTCAGCCAGTCAGTTAATTTCTTGGTGAAATTAGATAAACGAAAAAAATAATGTTCAGCATCCTTGGTGATTGGTGTCTTACCGCAAATAGAACATTTTGGATTTAACAAATCAGTTCCTTTCAAAGTGATGCCGCATTGCTCACAAACATCCCCGTATTGCTCATGGGTTCCGCATTGAGGACAAGTCCCGCGAACATATCTATCAGGCAAACTACGATTACACTCCTCACAATAGATAACTTCAACTTTTTTCTTGACAATATGTCCTTTTTTCTTCATCTTGTCAAAGAAATAATTGCTTAACTCCTCATTCTCAGGACTGTGAGTCTTATGATAATTATCAAAGCCGATTAAATATTTCTTAAAAGTCTTCTTATTCTTTTCATGATTTTTATTGGCAAATTCTTCTGGCTTAATGCCTGCTTTCTGGGCATTGACTTCTATTGGCGTGCCGTGCATGTCAGAAGCACACATGTAGATGATATCCTCCCCAATCAACTTCAAAAACCTGGAATAGATATCTGTCTGGACATATTCCAACATTTGGCCAATATGGACCTCTCCGTTAGCATAGGGTAATGCTGATGTGATTAAGGTTTTCATAGACAGAATAAAAAACTTCCAGTATATAAACTTTTTATTTTAATACAGTAAATATTGTCCGAAATAGAAAAATTTAATATTAGTTCTATTATACCAACAAACATGGAATCAAAATCAGTTTTAGCAAGTATTCGGCATTCTTATTTTGTTATCACTATTTAGTGATTAAAAATCGAAAGCTTTATATATTAGTTAACTATTTTATACATATATCAAAAAAAATACAACTAAATGAAGAGGTATTAAAAATGAATAAAGATTATGTTGTAAAACAACTTTTTGGCGAATACTCAAGAATGTCTACCAACACATTAATTAACATCAGAGAGGATATGGCAATTGGACCTGATAAATTTTATAAACTTGGACAAGATCCAATGAGAGAAAAACGATTAGGAGTTTTAACTGATATTTTAATGGAAAGAATGAAAACAGAGTAAACTCTTTTTCTTTTTAAATTATTCTTTGACATTAAATAGAAATATTAACCTCCTCTTTCAAGAATGTCTAAAATACTTTCTTCTAACTATCTTTTCCACTAATTATCTAAATAAAATCTATTCTCTTGAAAAATCTCCGATTTTTTAAGATCCTCAAAAACGTTGACGTTTTTGGGAAACAAGAAATCCCTTCAGGGATTTCTAAGTTCACCAGAAATCCTTTTTGGATTTCTCAGTCTTTCATCCTCTTCATCTTCTTTGTAACATAAATCTTCTCGCCACATTTAGCTGGTTAAATGTTACACTAAAACGTAACATTTATATACCATTTGTTACACTCTACTGTAACATATGGAAATTAACAAATTAATGGAATGGAACCCTTGGTGGGAAAACAAAGGGTTGATCGAAAAGTTCAAAGGCAAACACCGCCCCCAGTATGATCTGCTTGTCAACTCCACAGGAATTAAGGAGATAACTATTATTACTGGTATACGAAGAGCCGGCAAAAGCACTTTGATGTACCAGATGATTGATAATCTTCTTAAAAAGAACTCCCCACAGCAAATCTTATTGGTGAACCTGGAAGACAAAAAACTAACCAAAGATACCTTAGATGATATTTATCAAAGCTATAGGGAAAATATAAATCCTGAAAAAAAAGCTTATATTTTTTTTGATGAAATCCACAAAAAAGATGGTTGGGAGTCCTGGTTAAGAAAAAAGTATGATCTCAAAACCAATGATAAGTTCATAATTTCTGGCTCCTGCTCTTATCTCTTAAAAAAAGAATACTCCACGCTCTTGACTGGTAGAAATTTAACTTTTGAGGTTTTCCCGCTGAGCTTTGAAGAATTTTTATTATTTAAAAATATTAAGATGAATAAAAGCAGCCTCAAAAAAAACCTGCTGCTGGAAAAAACCAAACTAGTTATTTTAAGGCATCTTAAGGAATATTTAAACCTAGGCGGATTCCCTGAAATTGTTTTTAAGCTTGAAGATTACAAAAGACAAATTCTTAAGCAGTATTTTGACGACATTTTATACAAAGACATCATTGATCGGTATAATTCAAACAGCCAAAAGACCAAAGATCTAGCCTTGTTTTTAATCACTAATTTTACAGGTTTGATTTCACTCAGAAATTTAAGAAGTTTATTGGGAATGTCTTATGATACAATTAAAGACTACCTCTCTTATTATAAAGAAGCTTTTTTATTCTTTACTTTAGATCATTTTTCTTATTCTTTGAAAGAACAAAAAACCTTAGCTTCAAAGATTTACTGCATAGACAATGGCCTGCGCAACGCTGTTTCCTTTACCTTTTCCAAGGATGAAGGTAAGTTGGTAGAAAATTTAGTTTTAGTAGAATTAAAAAGAAGGGAAAACGATGTTTATTATTGGAATGCTAAGAAATCAAAGATTTCTGGCACGCCAGAAATGCAGAGCATTTCTAAGCGGAATAAAGGAGAAATTGATTTTGTAGTGAAAAATACAGAAAATGCCTTAATAGCATTGAATGTTTCTTACACTAATGAGATTGAAGAAAGAGAAGTAAAAGCCTTACATGAATTTAAAAAATTATTTAAAAAAACAAAAGAACTGATTATATTAACCAAAGATTTAGAGAAAAAAGAAAAAGGAATAAAATTCATTCCTTTATGGAAATGGTTGTTAGTCTAGTTTCATTCCTTCAACTTCTTCATCTTCTTAGTAACATAAATCTTCTCGCCGCAGTGTTGGCAGGTAAAGATAATGGAATCTGCTCCCTTAACTTTCTTTCTTTTGAAAGGAACCTGACCCTCACCAGCTTTCCCACATTTAGGACAAGTATACTTAGCTGAAGCAGTCAATGTTTCTTCATATTCTTTTTTCTCAATGACATGGCCGCATTCTGGGCAGACATATTCCTTAGCTCTGATTTTTGACTTGCCTGTTTTAGGGTCTAAGGGTTTGCCCATCTTTGCTTTGTGGCATTTTGGGCATTCATTCCGTTCAACCCAGCACATCACCTGCCCGTCATTATCTAAAAATCTATTAGTAAAATAAACCAATTCTTCCATGTTTGTAGGCTCTTCTAATGCCATTTTTTCACCCCAGCCTTTTGATTTCAATTGAAATTGCTTTGTCATCAATCCTAATGTAACGAGGACATTCAGTATATTCAAGGTTATTATTCTTGCAGTATTTTAAAATTTTATCCTTTTCATCCAGGTCTTTAAAGCGAACCACCACATTTATGCCTTTTTTCTCAGGATAGACAATATCCATCTCTGCCAAGTCTTTCAGGACTTTTTCCCTCGCCTCCAATAAAAGCTTCCACCTTTCTCTCAACCCATCAATTTTCTCCAAAATGCACTTGTAAGAACAGTTGCTTACTTTCATCATTTTATAAAATACTTTACCTTCATCAAAAACCCCTTTTTCTCGAGCCGAAACAAATCCGCCATAACCATTATCAACTACTTTCCACTTGCCAAACGAACAGACCAGTATGTCAGCACAATCTCCAGAACACATTCCATTGCCAAACGAGCCAGAAACATCCATGATTACCAGACACTTGGCCTTTTTGCAGATATCAAAAATCTGTTTGGCTGGCTGTTCAGCAAAATAACCAGCTGGATTGGAATAAATTAAAGCCGTACCACTAGAAACATGCTTTTTCAAATCCTCCAAATCAAAAATACTGTCTTTGGTCTTGATTTCCTGAACCTGAATCCCAAACATCTCAGGATATTCCTTATATGTCAGCCAACCTCCCTGGTCTGGAATCAAAAAAAACGCTTTTTTATTCACCTTCTTCGCCACATAGACAGCAGCCATAATCGCAGCATTGCCGCTAGGCAAAACCTGGATATGGTCATGACCTGTAAATTCCCTGATTTTCGCGATTAAATTGTTCTTAGGCATAAATTCATAGAATTGGGTTGGTTTTAAAAGCTTTATGCTAAGTTAAGCCCTGGCCAATTGGCAAGTGAGCCAAATATTCGTATTGTAAAACTGCCATGGTGCTTCACCTCTAATTACCTCAGTTGAAGCATGGCGAACGACAGGGCTTAACTGCTTTGAAAACTTTTATAAATCCAAAGACTTTTATTTTTCTTGATGAAAAAAAAGAGTAAGCCTTTAAAACGTTCAAAAACCGGGGTTGAACTAGAAGTCCAAACCTTAAATGAAAAAGGCTTTATCACCAACAAAGCCGACTTTCTCATCAAAGAATGCAAAAAACAAAACAAGAATATTCTCCTCTACAAAGAATGCGGCAAGCACATGCTTGAGTTTGTTTCTTTTCCATCTGTTCACGTCAACAACACTACCGCAGAAATTCTCAAGACCTACAAAATCATTCTTGAAACCGCTGAAAAAAATAATATTATCATCTATCCTCTTTCAACTTATCCTGGCAAATTTCGCCCCAAAATAAGGCAAAGCAAATGGTATGCTCTCAAAAAAAAGGTTCTCGGCAAAGAACGCTTTCAATTAGCTGGCAAATCCATTGCTTTCCATTGCCATTACACTTTGCCCAGAGGTGTTTTTGACAAAAAAAACAAATCCCTCAAACCGTTATTAAGCCCTAAAATTAAACAAACTCTCATCGACAGCTACAATATGGGCATTGCCATGGACCCGGCTTTAGTCACTTTTCACCAATCATCTCCTTTCCTTGATGGAAAATTCCTGGCCAAAGATTCAAGAATCGTCATCTACCGAGGAGACCGTGTTTTAAAATTTCCAGGTGCCCTCTACACTGGTTATACCCAGTACGGCAACCTTCCGCCGTACAAGCAAACCTTAACAGATTTAATCTACACTCTCAAAAGCCGGCACGCTCGAATGAAGAGAGTTTTAGAAAAAAAAGGCATTCCTGCTTCAGATATTTCCAAATACGGCAAAATCCTGGACTTCTGCTGGAACCCCATTAAAATCAACAAGCACGGCACTATTGAACAGCGCTCCATGGACATGAATTATCCTGAAATTTTCACTGCCGGCAGTGTCCTCATCAAATATGTCCAGAGGAAAATCCATCAGGATTTCATGAAAGTTGTTCCTTCTGAAATCGGCATTGAAGAGCCTTTCAAAAGAGAGGACAATTTGGTCTATATCGCTCCTCACACCCACGTCAGGAAACAGCTTCAATACCTCAGCGCCTACAAAGGCCTTGAAGACAAATATATGCACATGTACTGCAAAAGATTTTTCAAGTTTGCCCGTAATTTAATCAACAAAAGATACATCAAAGTTATCCAGCCATTTGCTGATATGCTCGACGAAAAGAAAACAGTCTCAGATCTCATGCTCAAAAAAATCAGGAAAAAAGGCTACAACCCCGAAAAACAAGTTCCTGATCAAGTCATGGCTGAACTTGCTTTAGAAATGTCACAAAAGACACTCAACAAAATCCAAAAAACAGAGCAGATGGTCAAACATCTAGACTAAGATGAAAAAGAAAACACCAATCTGGTTAAGAACTTCTGCTAAAGTTCTAAATAAAATTGGCGAGACTATCAGCCAACAAAAAAAATATTACGATGTTGTCATCCAGGATTTCAAAAAAATTAGCGACAAGATTGAAAGAAATCCCCACTTGAATTTTCTTTCTTTGTTAGGGGCCAATAAATTAATCGGCGAAGTCCTGGACAATTCCATTGCTTATTTTTACAGGAATAGAAACTCTTACTGGTTTAAAAAATTCTTTGCCGATGAAGAGCTCTATGAATTAATCAAAGAAGACATTGAATTTTATTATAAAAAATATCCCAAAATCAAATTAACCTTAACTAATAATGGCACCATGGTCTACGACAACTACAAACCCAACCAATTCAATATCCTTCTCTTAACAGTCCACGGCGGAACCTGGATCCCAGAATATGTCAATGAATTAATGGCTATTTCCAAAGCCATTGTTTATTGTGAAGAAGACATTGGTGTTGACTCTATTTACGGCCCTTTAGTTCTCAAAAAAGGCGGCATTTGGATTAACTCCAAACAATCCCGTTTTGTCTGCGATTTCAACCGGAGGCCAGAAAATGCCATTTATACCAATAACTCAGAAGCCCGGGTCAAGGACATTTGGAAAGAAGATTTAAAACCATACCAAAAACAAAAAATAATGAAATCATACAAAAGATTTTACGAATTATTAAATACCCTCATTGAAACTCATCGTTTTAATATTGTTTTTGACGGCCATTCCATGGTCAATGAACCCGGCCGGCCCAGTTTAAGTTTTGGAGTAAAATTCGTTCCCCAGTTCTATGGCCCTATTGTCGCTGAAATGAGAAAAACTCTTAGTCGGGAAACAAAAAGGCAAGTCGACATCAACAATCCTTTTAGCGGCGGTTATATTTTAGAACATCTTTCAGCCCAGTTCCCAGACATCTTTGTTTTCTCCATGGAAATCAACAAAGGAATTTACATGGACAGCAAATGCTTGCATCTTAAGAAAAAACCAATGAAAGATTTATCAAAAGCCATCACTAAGATTTTTGATTTCTAGAGAAAAATTAAATTTTTTTTCCAAAGATAGTCTTCAAGCTGACCTAAAAATAATCTATGTTGGTGGCCAGATTCTTTCAGAATATCAATCAACTCTTGTTCCCTATCTTTTGACCATCCTGGAATCAGAACATGTTTACCAAAGGCAATGCTTCCATGAGTATAAGCGTAGAGATTGATCATACTTTCTGCACCAGGAAAAATTTTTTTGATATAACCAACCAAATTCTGGGCATCATCTTCTGATTCTGCTAAACTACCTAAAGCAATACTAATTCCAGAATCAGCACGAATATTTCCCATCACAACCTCTAAAGCTAAATAATATCTTTGCCTCTGGCGTTTGTCGCTTGTTTCCAAAGTTAACTCGCCTTCACCACAATTCTCTTCAGTCAGAACTGCATTCCAACTACTTGCACAATACAATGTTAAATCTGCATATGGTTTTTCCATTTTATCTCTACAAACTTTTCGCTACATAAACAATATACTTAGCTTCCTTCCCAGAAAAAGGGCATTTCAAACCTTTCTTGACTTCTTCATCAAAAGGTATTACCAAAGCCTTGCCGCCAGTCTTATCCTTAATCAAATCGTCGCCTTTGCCGTCAAAAACAGTTTTGACCATCTTGCCTTCACCAACTAATTTAATTATTTTCTTCAAATCATTCTCTTCAACAATATTTTCTTCCATTAACTTCCTGGCCTTGGCCAGCATATCTTCCTGCATCTGGTCTAATAACAAACCAACTTGTTCTTTCAACGCACTG
>JAGLXL010000004.1 GCA_023132895.1 Nanobdellota archaeon | reverse complement strand
CCATTCTCTAGTCGGCTCTTCAAAAAACAATTCCAAGACTTTATTCTCTTTACTTTTCATAATAGTTTTAGAAATTGAAAATTTCTAAACCGATTAAAAATTTTCAATTTTTAATAGTTCCTATAATAGGAACTAATTTATATAGTTTTCTGTTTTTATCTGCTTAAGGCAGTTTTTTTATTTAAAACAAATCTATTTTATAATCACTAACTAGTAGTTAATAACAGAAAGATTTATATTTTGCGAAATTTTGAGATTTCAGGTTTAAATGAAGCGAATTTCGGCTCGTTTTGAAAAAAACGGAGGTCGATATTCGTGAAACAAAGAATATTTCGTAAAAATTGGTTAGAAAGATTAGAACAAGTTAAAAAATTGATTTCTGAGCAATGGCAGGAAATAGATTTTCGCAATCTTGCTATGCTCATGGGAAAATTAGGAACTTACCATTACAACAAAAGAAAAATAATGTTGTTGGGCAAGGAAAGAAAACTCTATAGTTTGCTAATAGAAAACAGCTACAACCCCTACACAGTTTACAGATGGTTGCTATTAGAAAGAATACCAGAGGACATTAAATTTCAGTTAAGAAATAATTACATTAACCAAAAAAAAGCTGCCAAAATGGCTTTTGAGAGACGGCATAAGAGCAAGGGAAGTTTATGCCTGGAAATTAAAAAACATGGCTTACAGCTCTTGCAGAGGTGGTAAAATGGCAAAGATAAAAAGAGGCAAGAACCAGAATGAAGGTAAAAACAGAAAATTACCCAATGTCTTTAACAAAAAACAAATCTTATCTTTATTTGGTGTTATCTATGAAACTGATATTTTTATGGCTTGTTTAATTGCTTTATTCTGTGGTTTAAGAATTTCAGAAGTCTGCAATTTGAAAAAACAAGACATGGATTTAGAAGGCGGAAAATTAAAAGTTGTGGCCGGCAAGGGCAACAAAGACAGATATGTCATGATACCAAGCAAATTAAAATCAATAATGGAAAGATGGAATAGAATTAATGATGAAGGTGAATATTTCATCAAGGGAATGTTTGTAGAAAAACACAGCACAGGTTATTTGAGTTTGAGGTTTAGGCATTATCTAAGAAAAGCAAACTTATTAATCAAAACCAAAAAAACTAGTCATGGACAGCAAAGACATTTGTATTCTTTCCACACTTTAAGGCATACCTATGCAACTTACTTATTGGAAAAGGGAGTTGACTTGTATTACATCCAAAGAGCTTTAGGTCACAGTGATATTCATACAACACAAATCTATGCTTATGTCAGCCAGAAAGATTTGAAAAATAAAATCAACATGGCTTTTGGCAAAGAAGAAAAATTCAACAACCAAAGTATTGTTGATCCTGTACAGCTGCTAAAATTAAAGTTTGCTAATGGTGATTTAACATTAGATGAGCTGAATGAAAAACTGCAAATTTTGGAAAAAACCAACAGCTTAACAAATTCAAATATTTTTTTAAAAAATTATATTTTTTAGAATTAGTCCGTTGCTTGTTGAAAGCTATTATGTCGGGGGGCTTTTACTGACTAAAATTTTTCTTGTTCTCGACGATAGAGATGGCAAAAATAGGTTGAAAAACACCTATTTTTGCTATGTCAATAATATGGTTCAAAAACATCATACCTCTCAAGTGCCTTGACCACTCTTTTTCTGGTAAATGTCCTGCCAAATTTCCTGTATTTCTTAAGAAGATTTCTATTGGTGACAACAAAAAACCAATTCTCACCAAAATTTTCATCGTTGGTGTTGACCTTTTCCAAGAATCTTTTTTTATGATCTCTTAAGACAGAACCACTTTCAATTTCGATGGCAACTTTTTTATTTTGGATTTCAAAAATTATATCTGGCTTAACTGTTTGATAAGTTTTGAAATCAATTTTTAATTTTTTTAAGTAATCACCAATATCCCTAACCAAGAAAAAATGTTCAAGGCCTTCATTAGCAGGCGGCTTGACCAGATACAGTTCTTTTTTCTTGCCGACAATACTTTTGGTGTAAACTTTTTTATAGCCATACTTTAGCAAATATTTAACCTCATGAATGGTTATATCTCGTCTTCTAAAAAAACATTCATTTTCATCAACCTCAATTTTTATTTTGGGTCGCTGACCTGTCGGTTTCCGCTCCCCAAAAACATTATTTTTCGGTTCCATCTGTTCCATTTTTTTAGACTTTGATATCTAACTTTTCTTCGGTTCCATATTTTGGCTAATTTTAGGCATTGTCTTTTCGGTTCCATCTGTTCCATAATTTTGATTGACTTCCCAAACTCTATTGAAGTCTTCAATAACCCTGGCTCCTGAATAATTGAGATAAACGTCAGTTGTGACAATCGAGCTGTGGCCTAGAATTCCCTGCAAAGCTCTGACATTCCCTCTTCTATGCAGATAAGTCACAGCAAAAGTATGCCTAAGAACATGAGGAGAAACAGGCTTATGAATTCTGGCTCTTTCTGCTACTGCTTTAACTTTTAATTGAACGCTTCTTGGGGTTAAATGAAATTTGGTGTTGTTTTTGAAGTAATTGCTTAAATAAAATCTGGTGGTAGAACTCATGGGAATAACCCTTCTTTTACCGCCCTTGCCAATCGTGGTAATACAGCCTCTCTGCCAGCTGATTTGTTCTTCTAATAAGTTTGTTAATTCAGAGACTCTCATGCCTGTCTCTAGCAAAACATTAATGATAAATTCCTCTTCAAAAGTTCGGCAGGCTTTTCTCAAAGCCTCAACTTCTTCTTCCTCTAGAGGTTCTCTTTTGTAGGTTAATGGCATTTTTCATTATTAATCACCCCTAATTTTTTAATTTAAATATCTTAACTGACTTTTGTAGGACAAGATTTTATTTAAACTTCTTGGCCTATTTATGGCCATACTCATTTATATATTGGGTTGATGCTTTTTTCATGGGAAAAAAGGTGGTTTTTTTCATGGTTTTTTTCACTTAATATTTTGTAGGGCTTTTGTGGACACATTCTTTTTAATACCTTAAAAGTTTATTAACTTGATTAACAATTCTTACGGAAAGAGCCCGTAAGATTTTATATCCTAGAAATTAAAAAGTAAGTTGAAACACCGCACAGTTGAGTGTAGGAAGTAAGAATAAGACTTTTCTTTTAGTTGTTCTTTTGATTTTTAAAACTTATTTTAAGAAAGTGATGGGAAAAAAATAATTTTTTTTATTTTTTCAAATATTTTACCCCAACTACTTTTCCTCCTCTTCAAAGATAAGAATTAATCTATTTCTTCTTCAACCAATTCAAACCTTTTTTCTTTAAAAAAGAAGTTGCTTCTTTAATCTTCTCATTAACTTCTTTTTTATACAATTTAACATTAGAAATTCCCTTGGGATAACCGACTAATTCCAAGAAACCTTGCCCTCTAACATTTTTTCCTTGGAGTCTCCCTTTCACTTCCAGTGGCCCTTCCCAGTAATTAATATTGCCAAAAAGAACTTCTTGTTTTTTCAATAGCGGTTCAACCTTTAAATCTAATTTCAAGGAAGGAATCTTAATCTGCCAGCCCAATTGATACTTAGCTTGGGTCATGGGACTGGTCCAATTAGTTTTCAATGGAATTAATCTAACATCATGCACTGACCTTTGCCTGTTGTTGGCATAAGAAATAGTTGCCAAATAAGTCTTGTTTTTGCCGTCATCAAATTCAAAGCAGACGACTTCAATATCATTAGTTAATTGTATGGAAAACCAAGTCCATTTTATCTTAGAATTATAATTTGTATTGGCCCATTGATGATCCATCCATGATTTTCCTTTAACTTTTATTTCTTTGCCTTTAATTTTTATAGTCCCTACTGTTTCTAGGTTAGCTAAGGAATAATAATAACTGCCAGTTGATTTAAGATGCACATAACCCTTGCCTTCTTCTAATAACGGTTTCTTGACAGAAGTTAAGCACAAATCAAAATCTTCGGTTTTGATGTGATATCTGAATTTTCCTGTTTCTTTAATCATCTTGTTGACATAACCCTTGATGAGATTGGGGTTGATATAATCAACAAAAAGCAATTTCTTGGAAAAACTGTCTTTTGAAACCAGGGAGATATAATCAATCTTGGGGTAAAATTTCTTTTTTTTAATGTCAGATAAGAGGGAATGAGAAAAATAAACATTTTTAGAACCATATCCTTTCAAGAAAGGAATGCCCACTTTTTTAACATTAGCTTTGAACAAACAATCCATAAAAGCGTATTTGTTTCCTTTTTTGTCTTTTAAATGACCATTAAAATACCACCATTCGATTGTTTTATTATGAATTGATTCATCCTTGGGAAATTTTATTGGTTTAATTTTCATACTTCACACCTCTTTTCATATCAGCCAAAAAAGCAAAACATAAAACCTGAACACCCGTCAAAAAAAATAACATGGTCAAAATTGTCGCTGGAATATGCCCTACTCTACCCGTTGCAAGAAACAAAAAAACAAGCCACAAGCCTGTTAAAAATCCCAAGACAATAAAAAAGATACCCATGCTTCCAAAAAATCTTAATGGGTTTGAATCCCGGTAAAATCTTAGTTTATTGACAAGTTTCATTTTTTGTTCTTCCTTTTTGAAATCTTATCATATTGAATCTTATCACCATACTTCAAGAATCTTTTATGATATTTTGGTTCTACAAATCCAGGGTATTTCTTATGTTTTATGCCGCACCAATATTTTTCTGTTTCTTTCCCTATAACCACCATATAATGCAGTAACCCGTTCCCATACCCGCAATAAGCACAGCCTATTTTTTCAAACCAGTTCAAATATTTTAATTTATGCCTGTCTATCCTGATATAATTGCTTCTTTTAACTAATTTTATCCCATATAATAGAAAACAGATGTGATGATAAATCTCAAAGAATATGTCTAGAATAACCAGTGGGAGTATCGTGCCTAAAATAAAAGGTATAGAAATTAAGTGTCTAAAACTTCTTGAATATTTTTTATGTTCCATGTTTATCTTCTCCTTTTTATTTGTCAATCAAAGTCTTAATCTTAGGCAATGATTCTCTTGCAACCCTTTCGCCTTCTTCTATGAATCTTTGAGTCTCATAAAATCTATAGGAATCAAGTTTGCCGGAAAAGTTTGGACTGATAACAACAGCCTTTTGTACTTTATTTACATTAAATTTAGCAGCTTGTGTTCTGATAATCTCAAATGATTGTATCAATGTTTCGACAATAGAAGGATTTTTAAGTTTTATTGGGTGTTTCATTGTTAAGTCCACTCCAATTATAACATCAGCACCCATTTTTTTAACTACATCAAGAGGAGTTGGATTTACAACACCGTCGTCAACTAATAGTTTATCATTCATCTCTATTGGTGGAAAAATTCCTGGAATAGAAATACTTGCCATTATTGCATCAGCTAATTTTCCTTTGGTGATTATTATTTCCTTGCCAGAACACAAATCAGCGGCAATAATCTTCAAGGGGATTTTAGTATCAGAAAAAGATTTATTTTCAATCAATTTATTAATAAAATTCTTAATCTTATTTCCGGCGATTAATGCTCTTTTAGGTGAGGTTAAGTCGACTAATTTAAGTAAATCTTTCTTTGTTAGTTGTAATGCCTTTTCTTCTAATGTTTTGATTTCTAAGTTAAGAGCATAATATGCTCCAACTATAGCACCAATACTAACTCCGACCATGTAGTCTATCGGAACCTTGTTTTCTTGCAATATTTTTAATATACCAATGTGTGCTAAACCCCTTGCTCCACCAGAGCCTAATGCAACTCCTATTTTTGGTCTTTTTTTATTCATTTCTTACTCCCTTTCTATTAAAAAAAAGAAAAAAATGCCTTTAGAAAGGCAGTTTTCCTTCTTTGTGTAGCCACCAAAGAATTCCTCCAATGATTGCTAATATTACTACAACAGCCCCTCCAATAAACCAAGGGTTTGTTGCAAATGCGGGTACGTTTTCCATTATTGCCATTTTTTCACCTCATTTTGTTTTTAACTTTTCCGATGTTTAAATTTCTTATTTAATTCATTCTCCCGAATTGGGTCTGTTATTTTATGCATTTCCTCTGAATACTCATCAAGATGCTTAATTATTTCTGGTTTCGATATTATTGTTTCTGCTCCGGGATGTGTTGGATAAGCCTTGCATTTCTGGCACACTTCTCTAAGAACCCAAGGCTGGTCTATGATCATACATGGGGTCAACAAATTATCGCTGTATCTTTTTGGAGCCTTAATAAATTGCTGGCGCTCTCTCAGTGCTTTAAAAAAATCAGAATTCAATGCTTCTTTCAAACTCTTGTTTTTTATGTTATCAGTTGCAAAATGCACAAAACCGCACGGTTCAACATCTCCTTTATGATTTATATGGAAATAACCTCCTGGTCTGGCAGCAGCAATACATCCTCCAACACCGGGTCCATCTCCCCAGAAATCTCCTATGAAAACAGGCTTGGCATTTCTTATTTCCCCAATTCTTCTTCTAACTTTATCTCTTTGAGCGGGAGTGGCCATTAATTTGATATCAGGACATTTACCAATAGGGATGTATTGAAAATACCATCCAATTGAACAGCCCTTATCTAGCATCTTATTGATAAAGTTATCACTAACTACCAGAGCAGCATTATTCTTTGTTACAGTAACTGAAAAACCGTATAAAACTCCTGCTTCTCTCAGATTATCCATGGCCTGCATTACTTTTTTATACACATTTTTACCCCTTCTGGCATCTGTTTCTTTTTCAAAGCCTTCTAAACTGAGAATGGGAGCGACATTTCCTAAAATAGATAATTCTTTAGCCACTTTTTTACTAATTAACGTGCCATTGGTATAAACCTGAAAATAAACATCATTGTGTTTTTTGTAGATATCAAACATGTCTTGTCTAACAAATGTCTCTCCCCCCAGTGTCACAATAAAATATATCCCCATTTCTTTTGCTTCTTTGATTACTCTGTCAATAGTTTCAAAAGGCAAGTCATCTTTTATTGTATATTCTCTGGTAGAGCACCCGATACAGTTTAAATTACACCTCATGGTAGGACTGATTAACATGAAAGAAGGCGGATAAAAACTCTCTTTTTCTACAAATGCTTTTCTTTTTTCAGGGCCTGTCAATAAACTATTAATAAACAGATTTTTGACCAGTTTTTCTTTGCAGTTTTTAGATAAATTTTGAGAAAGATTTTTGGCTAAAATAGTTGTCGGATGTTTTTGCTGCCAGGCTTTTCTGATAAACTGAACTGTGGATTTATAGTTTTTGTTAATAATTTTTTCTGCCAAATAAGTTAACCTTATCAGATTTTCATCAGAAATTTTATGGAGATTTTTTATTATTTGTTTGGTAATTTGCTGTTTGGTACCATCTTTCAGTTTGTTTATGATTTCCATGTTCTCACCCTAAATTTCATTTCTTTCAGTTTTTTATGAAATATGTTAGATAAAAAAAATTATCCAATCAATTTGCTGACTTTTTCAGCAGTTGCTTTTTTCATTGCCATAAGTTTATTGAATAAACCAAGATACATTTCCAGACTTTTGTACTCTTTTACCAATTTTCCCAATTTCTTTTTTTTGTTAGCATCAGGAATTTCATTTATGCCTTCTAATTGCTTAATCAATGGTTTTATGTCTTGTTCTAAAAATCTTTTAACTAATCCATTAAATGCCTCAATAAATGATACAGCAAGTTCATATAATTTTTCTTTACCTTTTCCTCTAATAGATCTGATTATATTTAATTTCTCAAGAATTTTCAAACTCGGACTGACTAAACTTAAACTATAATCTGTTTTTTCTGCGATTTCTCTTTGAGAAAGAGAAACATCTGCAAACAAAAGGGCAGCCCACACTCTGCCAGCAGGCTCTCCTAAGCCCCACTGCTTTGAGATTTTTCCTGTTCTATCAATAAAATTCCGTTCTATTTTTAATATGTCTTTTGCCATAATATTCACAAATTTCAGTTTTGAATGAAATGAATAGAATTTTGTATTTAAAACTTTCTTTTTTGATTTTGAAACAGAACTCAATTTCTCACAAAATCCCAGCAACATTTATATAACAGTTTAGCATTATAATATCTAATCCTAATCAAAGCTTAGCGCATTGGATTGGGATTGGCAATTGAGCCGAAATTCGCTGGAAATTGTTTCGCAAAATTTTCAGGCTTACTTTTACGAAAAAAGTGTTAAAATGCCTGATTTCTAAGCGGAAATAAAGGGTCAAAACGGTTGTTATGACTGTTAAGTGACAGCATTTCCGAAACATTTATATATTAGTTAATTAGATTAAATATCATTAATCTTAGAGGTAAATCAAAATGAATCTTTTAAACCATAACAATGTAGAAATTGAATTGGGAACTGGTCCTGTTCAAAAAGCATTGCAAAAGATGGAACAAAAAAATCCTTCATTACAGAATGTTATAAAAAACAAAAAAGATAGTAAGTACCTATCTACATCTGTTATTGTTAACAGAAAAGGCATTGATTTTGAAACAAATCAACCAACATATAGAGTTAATGGTATTCATGAGATAACAATGAGGGAAGATAAACTCCAAGATATAAAAAGGACCATTACACCAGAATCAATACGCAATTTACCAGATGGTTATGTTGGCGGACCCCTTTAATTTTTTTCTTGAGTATATATTCCCCCATCCTAAACTTTTATAAACCTAAAAACACTTTCCTTATTTATGACTCTTTACCTCATCGGCCTTGGACTTAATGACGAAAAAGACATCACTGTCAAAGGTCTCGAAGCCATCAAGAAATGCAAATATCTCTATTTAGAGTATTACACTTCCATCCTCCAAATCAAACCAGAAAAACTCGAAAAATTCTACAAAAAGAAAATAACATTGGCCGGCAGAGAGTTAATTGAAAAAAGAGCAGATGAAATCTTAAACAAATCCAAAAAATTTGACACCGCGCTTTTAATCATCGGCGATCCCATGTCTGCCACCACGCACATCGACCTTTTCCTCAGAGCCAAAGAAAAAAACATCAAAACAGAAGTTATTCACAATGCATCAATACTTACCGCAGTTGGTATTACCGGCTTGCAGTTATACAAATTCGGCAAAACAACTTCGATTCCATTTGCCGAAAACTACTGGGCCTTGGAAACACCTTACAATGTTCTCAAACAAAACCAAAAACAAAAGCTTCACACTCTTTTCTTATTAGATCTTAATCCTTTAGAAAACAAATTCATGTCAATTAATGATGCTATTGACATTCTATTAAAAATTGAATCAAAAAAGAAAAATAAAATATTCTCAAAGAAAACAAAAGTCATTGGCTGCGCTCGATTGGGAAGCAAAAAACCATTAATTGTTTACGACGAAGCTCAAAAACTCATGAAAAAAGACTTTGGCAAACCACCATATTGCTTAATCGTTCCAGGACAACTCCATTTTATGGAAGAAGAAGCATTAAAAAAATGATAATCACAATCTCAGGAACACCAGGCTCGGGAAAATCAACTATTGCCAAACTTCTCGCCAAAAAACTCAAGTTAAAACATCACTCTACTGGAGATTTCATGAGAAAAATGGCCAAAGATAGAAACATCACCTTGGCAGAACTCAGTGAATTAGCAGAATCAGACCTTTCAGTCGACCAGGAAATTGACAACTGGTCAAAAAAACTTGGCGAAACAGAAGATAATTTCATCATCGATACCAGACTAGGCTTTTATTTCATTCCCAAAGCAGTTAAAATCTTTCTCGACGCAGATATCAAAATCAGAGTCCAAAGAATCTTTAAGGACAAAAGACCAGGAGAAACAGCAAAAACACCAGGAGAAATGGAAAAAGAAATTACACAAAGACAAAAATCAGAATCCAAACGTTATCAGGAATATTACAATGTCAATCATTATGATAAAACCAATTACGATCTTCTAATCGATACCAGTGAACTAACACCAGAAGAAATAACCAAAAAAACCTTAGAATATCTCGAAAAACAAAAATCTTTATAAAAAACAACGTTCTCCAAACCAAAATGGCAATCAAAAAACATGATTTCGTTGAAATTGAATACACTGGCAAATTCAAAGATGGCATTGTCTTTGACACCACAGATAAAAAAACAGCTGAAGAAAACAAGATTTATGATTCTCAGATGGAATACAAACCAGGCATTATTTGTGTTGGTGAAGAGCAAATACCAAAAGGTTTGGATGAATTTTTAGAAGGCAAAGAATTAGACAAAGAATACACAGTTGAATTGCCAACAGCAAAAGCTTTTGGAAAAAAGAACGCCCAACTCATAAAACTAGTACCTTTAAATGTTTTCAAAAAACAAGAAGTCATGCCTCAGCCAGGATTACAAGTTAATATCGACAATCAATTGGCAACTGTTCTCAGAGTTTCTGGCGGAAGAGTCTTAATTGACTACAACCATCCTTTTTCAGGCAAAGACGTCACTTACCAAATCAAAGTTTTAAGGATATTGACAGATCCTAAAGAAAAAATTGAAGCTTATCTCAAAATGTCTTTCAACTTGCCGGATATTAAAGTCGAAGTCAAAGAAAACAAAGCAACTATCACCTTGCCAATCGAATTACCGCCGCCTGCTCAAGAGCCAATCAAGAAAAAACTTATAGAATTGACCAAAGTCAAGGAAATTGAGTTTAAGAAGCCTGAAAAAGAAGCTCCAAAAAAAGACATTAAAAAACCAGAAAATAAACCAGAAACCACTTCTCAAGACTAAAAAACTTTATATATCACTACAATATTGAATTAACATACTCTATGTAGGGGTGAAAAAAGTGGAGATATATGAAGAAACTCAAAATACTAATCCTTCTGAAAATAATTTCGAAAAGCAACAACCTGAACCAAGTCCCAATATTGAAATAAATGAATCACCACAGCCTTCTTTTCAAGAACCTGAACCAAGATCAGTTTATAGAGCACCAGAACCTTCTCAACAAGATATCAATGCTGAATTAGAAGCCATGCTTGCTCAGCAAAAAACCAGAATCAAGGTTATTGGCTGCGGCGGTGCCGGTGGCAATACCATCAACCGAATTACAGAAGTTGGTATTAAAGGTGCTCAAACCATTGCTATCAATACAGATGCTCAAGATTTACTATACACTACTGCAGATAAAAAAATTCTTGTCGGCCGTGAAGTCACTAGAGGTATGGGTGCTGGCTCCAATCCAAAATTAGGAGAAGAAGCAGCCAAAGAAAATGAAATTGATATTAAAAGAGCCATTGAAAATTCTGATATGGTTTTCATTACTTGCGGCCTAGGCGGCGGAACAGGCTCTGGCGCAGCACCAGTTATTGCCCAAATAGCCAAAAAAATGGGCGCCTTAACAGTTGGCATAGTAACTTTACCTTTCACCATGGAAGGTTACAAAAGACAAGAAAATGCCCAGATCGGCCTGGAAAAAATGGAGCAGGTAGTTGACACCTTGATTGTTATTCCAAATGAAAAATTATTAGAATTAGCTCCAGACTTGCCACTACAAACAGCTTTCAAAGTTGCTGATGAAATTTTAACCAATTCTGTCAAAGGAATTGCAGAGTTAGTAACAAAAGCAGGATTAGTCAACTTAGACTTTGCCGATATCAAAGCAGTCATGGGCAGCGGCGGAGTTTCATTAATTGGAATTGGAGAATCAGATACCGAAGACCGTGCTAATGAAGCAGTCCAAAAAGCAATTGAAAATCCCTTGTTAGATGTCGAAGTTGCTGGTGCTAACGGCGCTTTGATCAATGTTTCTGGCGGTGAAGACATGACTCTTGATGAAGCCAGAAAAGTTGTTGAAACCGTGGCCAATCTTTTAGACGATGACGCCAAAATCATCTGGGGTGCGCAAATCTACAAAGATTTAGACAAAACTGTAAGAGTTTTACTAATCATCACCGGAGTAAAATCAGAACAAATCTTCAGCCCATTAAAAAGAAACGCCGACAAAAAAATCCAGGAAATCGAGCAGGAATTGGGCATTGAGTTTGTCAAATAATTTTTTCTTTTTTAACCAAAAAGCTTATAAATAACCACCAAATATTAAGTTTATAATTCTACTCAACCTTTATCGGGGGTAGAAGGACCTAAAATGACCGACCCATGAAAGGGGGAGGTCGACCAAAAAAGTTTTGAAAACTAAGAGTTTTCAAATACCTAGGAAATCGGAGATTTCCGTTGGGAAACGCAAACAGGAGGAGGAAATTATCAAGTTTCCTTTTTTCAGTATGGAAGAATTCAAACAAACCAGAACACAAAAAACAAAAAAATTCCTGAGAGAATGCCGGCGTGTTCTCAAGATAACCAAAAAACCAGACCGAACTGAATTCAAAACTATAGTTAAAGTTTCAGGACTGGGTATGGCTCTCATCGGATTAATCGGCTTCCTTCTCGCTATGGGAAAACAATTGCTATTTTAAAATGGAAACCAAAACACATATTTACGGATTAAGAACAACCGCTAACAGAGAAGATCAAGTTTTTGATTTCATCATCTCAAAATTAAAAAAAGAAACAACCATCAATGTTTATTCTGTTATCAGAGCCCATGGAATGAGAGGCTATATTTTTGTTGAAGCAGAAACAAGACAAGACGCAGAAAACGCTGCTGCTCGAATACCATACGCCAGAGGAATATTGCCTCATGAAATTGATTACCGAGAAATCGAGCACATGCTTGAACAGGTCAAAGTAGAATTAAACATCAGAAAGAGTGACATTATCGAATTAATCTCAGGTCCTTTCAAAAGAGAGCAGGCTAAAGTCATTAGAATTGACAAAACCAAAGAAGAAGTTGTTGTTGAATTATTAGAAGCTGCTGTTCCAATCCCAATTACCGTTAAGATGGATGCAGTCAAAGTCATCAGAAGAGAATCAGATGAGGATGAAGAATAATTCTACAGAACATAAAACTTTATAAAACAAGTATTTTTGAAGCCAATTATGAAACTTGATTTGGATGACGAATCCATAGGCAGGATTTTAATCGAACCGAGTTTTTCTGTGAGTAAAGTAAAAAGAATTAGAGCAGAGATACCAGAAGGAGTTCCTTTTTTTGTTTACACTCGAAAACAATTAGAATTTCTTTTTCGCACTCCTTCCTTAAATAAAAAACTCAATGACCTTTTTGGAACAGAATTGCCTTGCTCACCAGAATATACTGAACTGGAATTTCAAACGCGAGTTTCTCATTTGTATTCTACATTAGACAATGCTTTCAATAAAGGTTTTGTTGATGATGATTTTATGGAAAGAAAGGAAAAAAAATTAGAGGACATTATGGCGATGTCTGGTCAAAAAAAAGAAAAAGTCCAGCTCAGTGATTGGGATTGGATTAGCCAGGCCATGAATACTAAAAAAAGTTTAGTCAACCGAGCCACTACCATCAAGGAAACATTATCTAATTTCTTGCGTTCTATGAATTTTGATTACAAATTGGAAAAAAGGGTTCCAGAAGCTAGCTTAGGTTTTACTGACGCCCTGGTAGATATGTTTGGCTCGAGAATCTCTGTGATGTTGTACGGCTCTTCTGTTAGCAATTTAGACGATCCCACAACTTTTGATGATTATGATGTTTTAGTGGTTTTACCTCAGAATAGAATAAGATCAAACTGGTACAGAGAACTTCAGGATGCTAGATTAACCTTTCAAGGAAAACCAGTGGGAGTTGTCCTAGTACCAGAGGATGTTCTTGCTAATTACTTATACATCGACTCTTACACTATCAATCCTAAAAATACCAAAGTTCTTCACGGAAAAGTCTGGACACCTTCTTTTGACTACGAAAAAAATCAAACTGTTAGAAGAGAACTTGTTAGAACTGCTTTGGGCATTAGGTCTTTAGTAGGCACTGCCCTCAATTGGGGTTATTTCCATACTCTAGAAATGATGGACAAACCCGAACTTTATCATTCCATGATCAAACAAGCAAAATTTACTTTAAGGTCTCTCCTAAATTTAAAAGACCAAAGAACAGGCAGACCATACCATCCCCGGACCAAAGAAGAATTAGAAAGAATGTTGGAAATAATGAAGATGCCCATCAGAAAACATGTTCCCCGTGTTGAATATCTTAAAGATTCACTCTTAATAACAGCTAGAGACACTGCTGAACTAATGGAAAAACATTATCAACCTGAAACTTCAATTAAAATTTATAAAAACCAGATTAATTGGATAAATACTCAACAAAAAAAAAGTCCCAATTCGTTCTTTATTCTTAAAAAGACGAAAAATATATAAATAAACCACTGACTTAAGGTTTCATTATGACAAAACTTACGAAAGAAATGAGTAAGGTTTGGCATTTTCGAAGAAAATGACAAAAGAAACTGTTGAAGCATTGGTTGAAGGTGGCAAAGCAACTGCCGCACCTCCATTAGGACCAGCTTTAGGTCCCATGGGAGTTAATATTGGCCAGGTAGTCGCAAAAATCAATGAAGTCACTGCCAGTTTCAAAGGCATGCAGGTTCCTGTCAAAGTCATTATTGATAAAGATACTAAAGAATTCGAAATTGAAGTTGGCACCCCGCCAGCCTCTGCTTTAATCAAAAAAGAAGCTGGTGTTGAAAAAGGCGCTGCCAATCCTTTACAGGAAAAAGTTGCAGATCTTCTTATCGAACAAATCATCAAAATTGCCAAAATGAAAGAAAGTAATCTCTTAGGCGCTGATTTAAAGGCCAAAGTCAAGGAAATTATCGGCACCTGCAACAGCATGGGCATCAAAGTTGAAGGTGTTCCAGCTGTCGAGGCTATTGAATTAGTCAATCAAGGCAAATTTGATCAAGAAATCAAATCAGAAAAAACAGAAATCTCAGCAGAAGAAATTAAGAGACTCGAAGAAGAGAAGAAGAAATTAGCAGAAGAGATGGAAGAGAGAAGAGAAGAATTCACTGCTCAGGCCAAAGAAATCATGGCCCAGATGGAAGGCCAGGAAAAGAATAGGATTAGATCTAAACTGGCTGAACTCAAGATACCTCAACCAATTATCAACGAGCTTGTACCTGAAGAAAAAGAAGCTGCTCCAGGCGCTGCACCAACAGCACCAAAAGAAGAAAAGAAATAAACTTGTTTCTTAGAATTTAAAAAAGGAAGAAAAAAAGAAAAAATTTAATTAACCAGTTGCACAGTTAGGTCCGCCTTCTGGAGGGCTTTTGCAGAAGTCCTCACAAGATCCGCCTTCCTCAATTTCTCCCTCAAAATCACAGAGGCTAGGGCCCTCGCACGAAGCTTCTAAATCCTGCACAACATAGGTAGCATCGTTAGGATCTGGATACTGTGGATCTCCTATCTCCTCAACAATGCATTCACAAGGTGGATTACATTCTGCACAGAAATTAGTAAACACACCTTCCTTTTCACCTTCTGAAAATGGGAGGCCACCTGTTCTTCCAATTGTTCCTTCCTCAATCCCTTCAGGGCAGGTATCCTTACATAAACAATACTGCTTACTTCTTTTCTTAGCTGCTTCTTTTTTGGCCCTCGTGGCTGCTGCACTTGCTTTACTTACCCAATCATTGTTTCCCCGGTCACGAAAGTAGCCTTCCATTTGAGTCCACCATGCAGCTTGATCATCCCAATAATCATCCGGATCGTCATCGTCATCACCAAGAGGATTTTGAATCACTACTCCGACCATGCCATCACCCAAATCTTCCATTTCTATTTCTTGCCCGCCAGGTGTTGTCCACTTGTATTTTTTAACTTTTAAATTAATTTCACCATCATCTACATTAAGGTTATAGGAAAACCTTTGTCCATCGACTTGAGGATTTGGATTTGCTGCGTCATAATCACCCAATAATAAGTCTGATAAACCAAACAATTCCAAGGAAAAAGCTTGGTCTGTAAAAAGTCTCTGTGTTTGAGGATCATTACCTACTAATCTGCTAAAATCAGGCAGGCCTATTGTATCCATAAGTGATAAGCTTCCTTGTAGATTAATAAGCACTGCTTTACCGCTTGTTATTTGTGTCATAATCTCTGGCCGATCTAAATCTTGTCGAGTTATTCTTGTCTGTCCTGGACCATATCCGCTTGGTGTAGGTTCAGCAATAACTACTAGACTGTAGATGGTTGCAATATGGACTCGCTGAAACCAGGGTGACAATAAAAACAAAATAACATCTATTTCTTCTCCAGGCCTAATATTTAATGCATCGGCAGAGAAAAGACCCATCTGGTTAAAACGTTGATTTGGGTCAACAACACCAATTGTAACTACCCTGTTCACTAATATTCTTCCCAATTTCCAATTATCCTCTAGAATTGCAGCACAATATCTAAACTCTGCCTTTCCAGTAGCTCGAACTTCTCCAATAAAAAATTCATCACCAACCTTGCGCCTTCCTAAATCAACTATGTCCTCTTCAGTTATTTCGATAGTACCATGCTTGGGTATATTATAAGCCCAGACTTGTGGTTCTCCTCCACTACCATCTCCTGGTCCACCAGAAGGATCAGCAGTAGCATATCCAGTTAAAGCCAGACTTTGTCCCCAAACCATGGGTAATAACATTAAGAATACAATTATTCCACATATAATCAGTTTCTTCATTTTAAAACACCCCAATTCCTCTGAATAAGCCGGCTAGTAAGGCTGCTAACCATCCGGTAACAAACAGATTGATTAGGCTTATGACTACAAAACCAACCACAAAACAAATCAAGCCCTGCCATTTTATAATCTGATTAGCCCAGGCTAAGCCTTCAGTAGCTAGCCAAGCCACCCAGATTAAGGAAATTAACATTAAAATAATGGTTATCCACCAAGATGTTATTGGAGATATATTAGCCAGGGTATCGATAAACAGAATTAAATTTTGGATTACCCCAATGATAAATATTGGCACCATAGCATAACTTAAGGCAGCAATTGACTTTTGTGTGTCTCCGCTTCCTTTAAATAATTTCGAGACCCAGCCGCCAACCAAGGCTATGACCAATAAACTGATAATCATGACGATGACTGTACCTACAGAAACAAACAAGGAAAAACCAAATACTTTGCCTAGAGCATTACCAACGACTGCTCCATTAATCAAAGAAATAACTACATTAACAATCAACAAAAATAAACCCCAAACCAACATTAATTTAAGACCAGAATTAAAATCAGTGGTCTGAACTAATGCAGAAAAATTCTTTGGCTTAAAAGCCAGATTTAAATCATTTTTTAAATTCATTTAAAATCACCTATCAAAATTTTTTAATTTTGGAGGTGCTAAAAATCAATTTATTGATTTTCATCACCTTTTTTTTAAATATGAGTTTTTAACTTAAAAGGAGGATTGATATATAAAATTATCTCAAATTTTATTTCTTTAATCTCCTCAATCTCAATTCTCTATCCTTTAACTCCAGCAGAACCTTAGCTACTTCCAGACTATTCCTCATCATTCTTTTGTTCTGCTTCATCTGATAGATTTGAATTATCGCCAGGACAATTAATTCAATCAAAATAATAATAGAGATTAGAGTAAAAGCTAGGACAACTTCCACCAATGGTACGTCAATTCCGAATACGAACATTTTAGTTTACCTTTTTTTAATTAAGGATCACAAAGACATACTGCCGTAACAGTACAAGTAAATTTCCTTGCAGATATTGGAGGAGGACCTTGAGTAGATGCATCTACTGAACCAGTGCTGCGTTTCTCATCTGAAAGCCAAGGTGTACATTCTAAAGAACCTCCAGCTCGATCACTTTTTGTATAATCATCACAATAATCTTTACACTGGGCAGATAAACCAAGGTTAAGAATACTTGTCCCAGATTCAGCCTCGTTACATAAACCATCCCAAAATCCTGGAACACCTTCAGTATCTGGGCTAGCAACCGTACTTGCTGTGGCGGAAATGGTTTTTGGTTTAACATCACACCAATTTGTTGGAGTCGGTTCTGAGTCTCCAAATGTTGTATCATCGCCTACTGAACCTGAGAGTGTACCACTAGCCAACGCATCAACCTGATTCTGAATAACAGCAATCTGTGCTCCCTGGTCTTCAACTTCTCCCAAGATATCACCAAGGATACCCGTCATTGAAAAAAGTATATCTGAATTTCCTTCAAAACCTACAGATCCTGTCCCTTCACTAATATCACCAGCTAGCTCATCTACATTAGCAGCAAACCCAGTCAAACCGCTTCCATTCATAATCACAGTCACAACTAAAGCGACTAGAGCAGAAATAACACCAATCATCAACCAATTTTTTTTATCTTTCATCCTCTTTTACCTCATTTAGTATTATTTTATTGTTTATTAATTTTGTCCTTATGATATGATCAACAATCGGCCTCTTGGTTCTTCACCTTCTAACTTAAACTTATCTAAACTCTGACTCAAACTATCCAAAGCCTCTCCCCTTGAATCCAAAGCATCTAAAACCTGTCCCAACTTTAACCAAATCAAATTCTCAGGACCTAAACTTAATAATATATTATCCAAACCTCTGCTAATATCTCTTAAATTCCTATTATTCTCATCAAGCTGATTTAAAATCTGAGCAGACAACCTCATAAACTCTTCATAACCAGATGGTGTCCTAGCAGATAACAATGCCCAGACTTTTTCTACAAAATTCTCATACTCAGCATCTGTTTTAAACTCTAATAATTCTCTAACTGCTTCAGCCACTCTTTCCACATCTTCCTGCCTGTACTGTTGGCTGGCCACAGCTGCTCCAGTTAAACCAAGACTGCCTGAAACAATCTCCACATTCCAAAAAGAAGCAGGCGTTGACAAAGTCATAACCTTACCAAAACCTTCCAAAGCAATCTGGCCATCAAGCTCCCTGTCATCAACCACCACCAACAAATCAATACCATATCCAACAGCAACCTCTTCAATTGCTAAAATAACATCTTCAGTTTCAACCTCAACCCGATGCAAACCATCCTGCACAGCTCTATCTAAATTCACTAAACCGCTGTCTTGGAATTCATCAGCTGATTCAGGAGTTAAAAATTCAACAATGGAACCATCTGCCGGAATAACAACCTCTCCTTCACTATATTCCTCATAATCAAATTCAGGCAGCTCCTCTAACTCATTCACATTACTCCTATCAGTCTCTGTAATGACATGCTGCCCTGTCACAACTGATGTACTGCCAATAAAATTACCATTAGCGTCATAACGTCCGACAAAAGTGTCCCCACCAACATTAACAGGCTCAGGCAGTTCAACTAATTCACAGCTGTCAACTTTCACATCCCCGCCTTTAGCTCGATAACCGCACTTATAAACAGAACCTTCAACAGAAAGCGTTTCCAAAACCACTGGACAACCGCCAGCATCTCCTTCAATCATAACTTTCAACTCATCATAAATTGCTTTTTTATTTCCATCATTAAAAATCACACTTTCAACTTTTTTCTTCACCGCCAGACCAGTTGAAGCATCATAAGTATCAAATAATTCAAAACAATCTGCAATTATAAAAGCAGCAATATAGCTTCTGGTCTGTTTGGCATCTTTGGCCCAATCCATCTCACTTAAATCTTTGGCAAAATATCCAGTATAAAGCCGGGCAAAAAACTCTGAAAATGATTCATACTGGTTAGTCTGCCCATACCGGCTAAAGAAAACTTCTTTTTCATCACCAACATATTCCAGCCAAAGTGAAACAAACAATGTTTGATTAGAATCATTAGCACCGCCTTTTTTTTGCTCAATATCTAATTGATTATACAAATTAATTTTTTCAGTTGTAAAAGTATGGAAATTTTCATGGTATAAAATATATTTAAACATGCTATGACGAAGCATCCAATAAACAATCATTGCTTTTTTACCTCGAGAACGGCCTAAAGAAGCAACCAGATATGACTGCTCATCTTCTGTCAAACCCAAAACTATTGCCTGTTCCTCAACAGTCAATTTGTATTTTGAAAAATACTTGTCCAGCTCAGCAGCCAGATTAGCCTTTTTACGGGCAGCACCGCCAGGAGGCGTCAGAGTTAAATCAGCTAACCAGGAATCCAACGACATCAAAGTGATTTTCTCTTCATTATCTAAAACAGGGTTGGCATTCTTCTCAACTTCAGAAATAAATTTACCTGGATCCCCTTCTTCAACTGAAATCAAACCTGGACGTTCTTGTTCAATCGCAGCAAATGCTAAACTAGTTAAAACCAAAATTGCAATCACCATAAGAAACGCCAAGCGTTTCGTTGGCACCAAAAATCTTTGATTTTTCTGTGTCCAAACCAGTATCTTCTTGTTCATGTTTCTATCTCAACCACTCCAGCATCATCACCCAATTTAACAAAAGCGCTTTTCCCAATCAAACCCTCAGAAGAGGGAACTTTAGTTTTAATGTTAAACACAGCTCCTTCAGCTAACTCTACCCATTTCTTACCAGTGTCTGTATTCAAAACATAGCGAACATCAGGTGAATTAAAATAACCAGAATAACTCTCCTCACCAATCTCTATTTCCCATTTAAAAGGACCGCTCGTCTCCTCAACAATTTCATGCACAGATAATTCACGAACATCTGCTCTTAAAACAACATTCCGTCCATTTTGCCTCTGTCCAAAAATCTCCAAAACAGATTCAGTAACAACATCATCAAAATAAAATCTAATCTCATCCTCATCATTTGAAACAAACATATAATCTGCTTCCATCCCAGGACAACTTACAATATCACCAGTTGTTGCCACGTCAATAATCTCTTTATACTCTACTGCTTCAAGCCAAGGATTTGAATCAAAACCATCTTCATTAACAAAACCATAAGTAATCTCACTGTCACCTTCAACAACATTCCAAGCAAAAAAGAAATCATCACCAGAATATGATAAAGCTCCAGTCAAACTATTCTCTGTCTGCATCTCTCTCACAATAAAACTCTTTAAAGCATTCTCACTTTCAAAAGGTCTTGTCTCGCAGGTAAAAATATCATCTAATCTCTTTCCTTGCCTTGAAAAAGTATTTATCGGCCCAGGCCAGCCTTGCTTAGGCACAACTATCTCCATAACACCAGGAATCTTCTCCTCCTCAACAGTAAAAGTAAAAGAACAACCAGGATTTCTTAAGCCTTTGAGATAAACATCAGCAACAAAAGTTCCTGCTTGGTCAGCTAAAAACTCAAACACCTTGCTGCCTTTGCCAGATGTAGACTGAGTATAATCTAATCCATCAACAACAAAAGTTGCATCTCTCTCTGAATAAACAACAAATCGAACAATCGAATCAAATTCAACAGTCAAAGGCCCGCTTATAGTACAAGTAGAGCTTAATGTTGGACCACCACCTCCAGGACTAGGAGGTACAACAACAGGAACAGGATTAACAATAATATAACCAACTTTAGTCTCTGTATCAGAACCATCTGTATTGCTTGCAGTTAAAGTCACAGTATAAGTACCAGCTGTATTCCAGGTTATGACTGGATTTTGTCCAGTATCAGTATTAGGTGTTCCTCCACCACCAAAATTCCATGCCCAAGTATCTGGATTATTTGTTGATAAATCAGTAAAAGTAATAGCTGTCCCAACTGTCACCGTTGTTGCACTGGATGTAAAATCAACTACTGGCGCAAACCCAACTGAAAAAAGAGTAGATGATATCGCACTTTCCCAAACTGGAGCCATGCTCATTGTCCCTTTTTTCAACAAGCCCAGCATCATATTTTTCTCATACCCATACCAAGATTCATTGGCATTGGCTGCATTATAAGTTGTATTGCTAAAATTAGCATAAAACAGGTAAACTTTGCCTGTATCAGTCACTCCTTCATCACGATATGGAGCTCCAATAAAAACATCATCATAACCATCTCCATTAGCATCATATAATTCCACAGAATAACCAAATAAATCATCAATTCCTTCTGCAGTCCATTGAGGATACGTATCGTTTAAATTAACAGTCCCATTCATGGTGCTGTTGCCATAGACTAAAAAAACTCTGCCGGTATTTGTTCCACCTGAAAGATTATCAAAAGGCGCTCCAATCAAAATATCCTTGTATCCATCATTGTTGACATCACCTGTGCTAAAAGAATGTTTCCTGCCAACTCTGCCTGCAGTTGAGATATTTAAAGTCATGTTAGCAGTTGCATCTATGTCAAGCGGAACCCCAACAGGAATTGGTCCTAAAAGAAGATAGATTCTGTTTCCAAATTCAGCTCCAACTAAAATGTCATCAATGCCGTCATTATTAATGTCATCAACCACTAATTCAGAACCAAGCCGATACCCTGAAAGAGTAGAATATTCTGTTTGAGATAAAACTAAATTATAATTGTTATTAGACGCAATCGGCCCAAAATTAATATAAATTTTGCCATTGCCGGCAACTCCTGGAGCACCGATTACAACATCATCGTCTAAATCACCATCTAGATCACCTATTGCTACTGAATATCCTGCTTCATCATTGCTTGCCCCTCCATAAAAAGTTACATTACTTGTTTCATTGACAATAAAATCCCCGCTCATGTTTCCATAATTATAAATCAAAAAAGCTCCGCCAACTTCATTAAATCCAATAAAAGGATCATCCAGCCAGCGCGCCCCAATCAAAAGATCTGGATAAGTATTGTTATCCACATCACCCACAGCCATAGAATAACCTAAACTTTCATTAGTCGTGCTTCCATTCCAAGTCACATTAGCAATCATACTTATGTTATGGCTTCCGTCAACCAAAGGCCGGTAAATTGCGTAAACCTTCCCATCACCATTATTCCAAAGAGGCGCACTAATAATATAGTCTGTCAGATTATCTTGATTCAAATCAGCAGAAACCATTGCTATACCAAGCTTGCTGCCGTTTTCTTCTTCATAATAAGAATAATTAATCGAAGCATTCACTGCCCCGGCTGTAATACCAAAATCAGGAGAATAAACCGCTGCCCCAGTTATTTGCGAAGCTGGATAAGTCCACATCAATCCACCAATAGATAAAATCAAAAACAGCAAAATATAAACAACATAAAACTGCTTTCGTTTTCCAGGTCGAGGATATTCTGGTATGTCTCCTAACAAACATCTTTCTTTTTCCTTTAATTTTATATAATCCATTTCAGGCTTAGCTTTAGCTTCCCTCACAATCTTTTTTTTGTAAGGATGTCTTAGATGGCTTATTTCCATATACTCAATCTCTGTTTCTTCCTTAACTCGCCGAACCAAAATTGGAATTAAAACCAACAATAACAATACTGATAAAACAACAACTAACCTGCAAAAATAAATCCAATTACATGCCCCCCATACAGGCCCGATTTCTATTTCCTCAATAAAAAGTGTCAAAAGACTGTAATCCAAGATTGCTTCTTCTCCAAATTCTTCATCCAACACCTTAAAATTCAAAAACTCCTCAATCTTTCTCCAGATATATTCTTCGGGTATTACACACTGCTCTAAAAATCCAGGACCTCCTTTCCTGTCATAATAAAGATATAAAATACTATAATCTAAAATTGCTTCTTCCTTAAATTCTTCATCCAAAATATCAGGATTTAAGAAATAAGGGGGCAGCGGTATTTCAAGAGGTAATTCCAACAGCTCCACTGGAATTTCCACACACTTGTCTTCTTCGCATTCAAAACCCTCTAAACAACCGCAAACAGAACATCTGTCTATTAAAACACCGTCAGCACAATATTTAGGTATATCAAATGAGCATTCACCATAAAAAGTTCCATCTAAACATTCAAATATTGGCAGTTCCTCTAATTCCAATGGCGGCTCTTCTTCTTCAACAGGAGGGATAGCTCTTCCCCCTCCACCGCCTCCTCCACCAGTAGGAGCTGGCGGACAGGTACCGCAGTCAGCTGAACACGAAGAGCACGACTCAGTTGCATCGCATGTCCCGTCTCCGCAATAATACAAATGTAAAGTCACATTATTAGAAGCTGTCACATTTGTAGAATCATTGGCATAAAAAATAATATATCTTGTTCCAGAAAAATTAATATCAGGAATAAAACTAACTACATTATTTCCATCGACCACTATTGTAATATTATCTGGCTGAGTATATGTATATGTCAAACTATCCCCATTAGGATCAACAAAATAATCATCTAAATCAAAAGCATTGGTCTTATTAGTATTCCTCAGCCAGCTTTGATCAGGTATGTTTGAAAGCAAAGTCGGTGGATTATTAACACCAGCCGTCACATTAGAGCAGTCTAATTGCTGTGTATAATATTGTGGACTCCAGCTGTTGATATACCAACTCGGTATAAAAAACAAATCAACATCATCTTCAGTCCCATTGTCAATCACATAACTGATACCCCTTCCGCTGTTAAGCTGCCAATAAGTTTCAGTGTGCTCCACACTGTTCAATGTCTTGTCAAAAGAAATATCATAAACACTATACTTTTCATTGTTAGTCAAAGTCAAAATTAATTTGCCTGAAAGAGTTGGATGAGCAGCCACACTGCATGAAAAAGGCTCCGTATCCCGAATCTCCAGATTACAAACACTTGATTCAGCTACAACTTGATGATGGTCAAATTGATAAGTCAGATTTCCACAACTGACATTATAAAAATCACCAACACTTTTTCCGCCAACATCTTGGCTTACCACACCAATTCTAAACCAATATCCGGATTCAATTTTGGTCCATAAAAAAGTGCCGTTAACTTCACTGACACCATGGTCAATCTCAACCCTGCCATAAGTCCGGACCGGATAATTCTCATAAGTGCATCTCATCGAAGCGTTTTCAGCTGCTTCATTTGGAGAGAGATAATGGCCAATATTCCAAACCCGAAGTAGATTAAATAGAGTTACAGTTTCGTTTGAGACATACAATTGATTATTTGAAAGATAATTAGCATCTCCATGACCATATTCTACTTTACAGTCAGTTATTTTGTTGTCAGGGATGCAGACAAAAGTAAAATCAGCTGAAAAACTATTATTGCTCGTCAAATATGATTTGTACGTTGTTCCTTCTGTAGCAATAGCAGGCGAGCTGAGTGTATAATACTTAGAAGCCCCCACAGCCAGATCACAACTAATTACAGAACCGAGCTGATTACAATCAGTCGCAGAAACACTAAAACCAGACGGCACAGTCGCATTAATTTGAATCGCCGAACTCCCATCATTTGTCAAGACCTGCCTATGCTCCCTTGATTCCCCAGGAGGAAAATTCATCCTCTCTGAAAAATAACCAATTGCCGAAACACCAGACATCAACAACAATGCCAAAACCAGATAGAGGCAAAGCTTTTTTGAAAATGAAATTTTCAAACCTTTCTCACTCGCGTTCGAAAGTTTCATTGGTTCAAACTTGTTTGAACCTTGAAAATCTTTGATTTTCATTGGCGCTTCACCTCTTTGAGAATTAAGACCTTAACCTTTCTGTTAGCATATTTCTTGGGAATAATAATGCGAGTGCTGGTACTATAAGAATCAACTTTCTTATCTATCACCTCTTCTACATCATCTACTTCAACTTTCATTATACATTATCAATACACGTATTAGATATTAAGAATGTATAATTTACTTATAAAGGTTTTGGAAATTTGAGGATTTCCAAAGCCCAGAAAAATAATGATTTTTCGCTGGTTTCTGTTTTAACGAATAAATCTCCAATGGTCTTATCTCAAAGAAATCAGTCACCCTATCAATAAAACTAGAAATCGAAGCAGTCAATTCAGGTTGCTTACTTCCCCGTGAATAATTGCTTTCTATTGCTACAAAGATAGTTTCATTGTAATTCAAATTTGTTGAATTACTTAAATCTGGATCGCTCAAATTCCAAACAACATCTCCAGAATACCAATTATTTCTTAAATCAAACCAAAACATTTATATATTATTTGTTACTTTTCTAACGATATGGTTAAAAAAATAACAATCCTAGAACCTTTCCTTTCAAAACCAAAAGAGAAGTTACACTTAGCTGAGATTTCAAGAATAATCAAAGAACCGCATCCCACAGCTAGGTTATGGCTTAACAACTTGGAAAAACAAGGGATTCTAAAAAAGGAATACAAAGGAAGATTAACTTTATATTCATTAAATCTGGAACATCCCCTTATTCTTGATTATTTAATCATCACAGAGAAAAATAGGTTGATTAACCTATGTGAAAAAGAGCCAAGATTAAAAGAACTCGTATTTTTCTTAAATTCAAATCTTGAAGAAAATGTCAAGGCCTTAATTTTTGGCTCAGCTACAGATTCTTTTAAAAAAGCAGGAGATGTTGATTTGCTCATCATAGGCAGAACAAATGAAAAAAACATCAAAAGATTTGCCGAACGATTAAACAAAGAATTACATATTATCAATGTCAATAGCTTAAACAAAATATCAAAATCTTTAAGACATGAAATAATTAAAAAACACCTGATAATAAAAGGCAGTGAAGACTTAGTGAGGTGGATGTTATGGTAACAATCAAGTGGTGCAAAAAACAAAACAAAGGAATAAAATTTATTGAACCAAATGATAACTTATCCAAAGAATATATAAGAACTGCAGAAGAAACATTAGATGTTTTGAGGATCATAAAAGAAAAGTCCAAGATTTGGTTAGCCACAACAAAATATTATTGTGAATACTTTGCTATTTACTCTTTACTGATGAAGATCGGAATAAAATGCGAAATCCATGATTGCACTATCGCCCTTTGCAGAGTTCTTGAGAAAGCCAAAATTCTCCCTGAAGGCTATGTTAAAATATTAGAAAGAGACAAGCAGTTGCGCATCGATAATCAATATTATTTGAAGAATAAAGACGTCCCTTTAGATTTTGAAGAGATAACAGAATTTGTCTTTACTCTAAAAGATATCAATACTAAACTCACCCACAGCCAAATAATAGAAATCAGGGAAAAGATAAAGAATAATTAAAAAACAAGAAAAAAGAATAACTAAGTCTCTTTAGGCCTGGAAAAGAGATAAAATCCAAGAGCCGCCAGCATGATCGCACCAGCTAGAATCAACACCCAGGTGAAACCTAACTCTTCTTCACCAATTTCCATTGCAGCGTCTTCTTCCTGCATCGCTGTTAATCTAACAGCCGCTTCATTTAATTTAGCATTTGCTTCCCTTAACTTAGCTGCAGCCGAACCCAGATTTCCATTATCCAAGTCAGCTTTGGCAGCTTGCTGCAATCCAAACGCGTCTGTAACTAAAAATACTAATTCCTCATTAAACTCTCGCATCTGACTGATTTCTGTCAACAAATCAGAGGTATCCAAACTTGTATTGCCTATAGCATCAAATATCTGCTGCAAAGTCACATTGCCAAACACAGTCGCGTTAAAATAATTAACTAGATTATTGATCTGCTCAATAGAATTATTGATATAAACAGTATTATTCTCAATTCTACTCAAAGTCTTACAAAGCGACGCATCTGGTTCAGTTGTCCAGTTCATTGAACAATTTAATTCTGCAAGAATATCATCTAATATCAAAGTGATACTTGTCAAATCAGGAGTTGCGTTTACTGTGAGATTCTGGCCTTCCAAATTGATAGTCACATTGATTGATATATCATTCAAAGTATTGTTTATATCAAGTAAAATATTAGTTATATTATTAACACTGTTATTCATATCATCCAGTTGACTGCAAATAAAACTATCTGATACACCATCACAATCAATCAGTTCTTTGATGGTCGTTGTCTCAATAATGATGGTCTCTGTGTTTGTCAGTGCTGTGTCAAGATTAGTCGAGATATTGACTAATGTCAGGTTAATTTCTTGAACAATTAAATTAGTCTCTAGTGTGGTTGAGTTTATCACCAGGACAATGTTTTCTATGTAAGTGACTGTGTTATTGATAACTACAGTAGTGATGTTGATATAATTCACCATATAATATATCTGCTCAATTCTTTCTCTGATATTGATGATACTAGCTGGCACACCCATATCCACAATTGCTCCGCCGATGTTAAATAAATTCTGGACGCTTTCTGCAGGATTATAAGCATTTAAGTCCCAACAAGTTACGTATTTAAATCTAATACCATTAGTCAAATTTACTGAAGCTATATTTGGTGCATTAGATGTATCAAATCTAGCCACTAATTGTATGATTTCAGATTCTCCAGGATCCAAGGAAATCTTCTCAATCCTGTATTGGTCCAGAGCACTTCCCCACAATTCTCCACGCACACCAATAAACTCTGCATAAGGCGGCGCTCCAATCTCAATCACCACATCATCAGCAATATAAAGTTCGTTATTGGTGATATTGTAAGTTATCACAACTTCTTGGGTTCCATTGCCTATTGTAGCAGTAGTTGTTGAAGCCTGAGCAATAAATGGTTCAGGATTTCTGACCTCTAAATCAAATGAGATACCACCATCATAAACAGCTATATTCCCACCAAGGTCTCCAAAAACATAACTGATGTCTTGGCAGGTGATGGTCAGATTGTCTCCAACATCTTGTTCAGTCGAATCAAATTGCAAACCTACATAACCCATTCTTTCCCAGCTGCCTTCTACTTCATCAATAAGATAAGTAATTGTAGTCCCCAAAGCACTTTGAGAAATCGAAGTGCCTTGGTGGCTTCTGACAATCGTTCTGTTTGGATAAGTGCATGAAAAAGTTGCATTAGCTGCCAGCAGATAAGGGTCATCAAAATATTGTTTGATACTAAAAATCTTATGTAAAAAATTCAGCTCGAACATGGTGCCGTTTGGCACATAAGAGCAGCCAGTTCCAGTACCTCCACTTCCTGCACCACCTCGTGTGCTGTAAAAATAATTTCCCCGACCTCTACCATATTCCACCAAAGTATGAAAAACTTCATCATCTGGGATCCTTATGACAGAAATATTATTCTGGACATCACAATTAGTAGCGTCATTCAAAATAGTTGGAAATTCATAGACTGTGTAATATGCCAGGCTTGAAGGAGTTGAATGAGAGATGTTATAGGTACCAGTCTGTTGTCCATTAAAATCACAAACAGCCACTGTTGTGGAAGGAGCAGTACAGGCTCCTGAAGCTGTTAATATTTCATAACCACTTCCACCAGGCACTGTTACATTGAACTGTCTGCCTCCTGTACAACCATAATTAACATTCACTGTCAAATTCTTAGTTGAATCAAAATTCAAGGCCTCAGCAAACTGGCTTATGGTCTGTGCACTGGCCAAAGCTGCACACAAAAACAAGAATAAAAATAATAACAGTAATTTCAAAGGCCCTATTGAAGCCTTACCTCCTTTTTCCATGGGCGGAGGAACTCTTCCAAAAAGATAAAATATCACCACACCTGCTATCAGAATAAAAACAAACGCAACCCAAACCCAACTTGTTGAAAACGAACCCAGTTCTTCAGCAGCCAGACCTTCTCTTTCTGCTGCCAAACCATCTGCAGCTTGCCCCAGTTTCGCCTGAGCCTCAGTCAAACTATTAAGAGCTGAACCAACATTGCCTGAAGCAAACTCTCTTCCTGCCTGTTGCTGCAAACCAAAACTATCTGTTATCAAGAAAACAATTTCCTCGCTAAAGGCTCTTGATTCCTGAAGCTCTGTCAACACCTCAGACGTATCAATAGTAATATCATCAATCGCATCAAGAATCTCCTGGAAAGTTAAATTGCCAAAAACACTTGTGTTGAAATAAGTTGTTGTATCTAAAATAGTTTTAAGGGTATTATTAATAAAAAGGGTATTGTTCTCGATTCTTGCCACTCGATTACAAAGAGAAGAATCAAATGAGGTATTGGTACAGTTAATAAAAGTCTTTATCTCAAGGAGACTGGTTGTAATATTGCTTAAGTCAACTTCCACAGTTATATTCAATCCAGAAGTGTTGATATTTTCTATGACCGTGATGTTAAGATTATAAGCAGTATAATTAATCATTAAAGACAGATTCAAAAGGTCATAAAGAGACTGATTAAGGAGATTAACGCTGTCGCAAATTGGTGAGTCATCTGTACCATTACAATTTAACTGATCTGATATGAATTGAGTGTCGTTCAAGATGAGATTTGTATGATTCACCAGATATTCTGTTTTATTCAAGATCTCATAAGATGTGCTGTTGATTGCCTTTACCAACACATTGGTGTCTTGAGTCGTGGTGTTGATTATTTCCACAATATACTTGATATTTTCAACAGTTTCATTTATATCGAGAACAGTTTCATTTATTGCCACAGTCAGATTATAAATCAAATCTAACCGATCAAATATTCCTGTTATTTGGGAAGCAACACCCATATTAACAGCTCCTGTTCCAACACCAGTCAATGTTTGGACATACTCGCCGGGATTATAAGCATTGAGTTCCCAGCAAGTGGTATATTCAATATCAATTCCCTGTGTTAAATCAATAGTTGCCATATCTGGTGCAGTAGATGTATCAAATCTTGCCACTAATCTTATTATCTCACTTTCACCAGACAATAATTGTGCTTTCTCTATTCTGTATTGGTCCAGAGCACTTCCCCATAATTCTCCACGCACACCAATAAATGATGCATATGACGGCGCTCCAATCTCAATCACCACATCATCGACAGTATACAGCTCACTGTTAGTGATATTATAAGTAATCAAAACTTCTTGAGTTCCATTGCCTATTGTAGCTATTGCTGAAGCACTAGCTATAAAAGGTTCTCTATTTCTTACTTGCAGTGAAAAAGAATCTTCGTCAACAACAAAATTTCCTCCACCAGCAGGGAATAAATAAGTCATATTAGTGCAGTTTACAGATATAGTGCTGCCGGTTGCATAGGCATCAGCATTAAAATCCATTCCTAAAAAACCCATTCTTTCCCAGCTGCCCCCTATTGAAGGAATTCTGTAAGAGACAGAAGCTCCACTGGTATCTGTGGTGATGGAAGTAATCAGATGTTCTCTGACAATAGTATTGTTTGGATAAGTACAGCTAAAAGTTGCATTGTAAGCTTCAGCAGTTAAATCTCCAAAATATTGTTTGATATTATTGATTTTATGTAAATAATTTAATTCAAACATTGTGCCGTTTGGTACATAAGAACAGCCGGTTCCTGTATGTCCGCTTCCTGCCAAACCAGAACCATATGTATCATAAAAATAATTTCCCCGACCTCTACCATACTCAATTAAAGTATGGAAAAGTTCGTCGTCTTGTATTTTAATAAAACTGACATTATTGCCCGTGTAAGTATTGTTAATCGCCAAAATACCAAACAAACCCAATTCATATTCAGAAAAAGAAGCTGCAGTTGAAGTGACTGTATATGTCTGAGACCCGCTCGGACCCACATCACAGGAGATTATTCCTGCCGCAGGATTGCTGCAGCCAGCACTATAAGCAAATCCAGTCGGAATGCTGACATTGACTTGCACAGCATCTGCGCCGCTGTTTGTTACTGTCACCACATGAGTTCCATCAGTCCAAAAGTTCAGCCTGTCAGCCAATTGTGTTATTTCATCTGCAGCATAAACAGCAGAACCTAGAAGTATCAGTAATAATATTAGTAGTCCACTCTTTTTAAACATTCAAACACCTCTTATTTTCCCCTCTTTTTCTTATTTTCATTATATTTTATTTTTTTATAAACTTTTCTGTTTTCCAAAGTTATTTTCAGGTTTATTTGGCTGATTTTGCTTTTTCTCTTGTATTCTTTTCTTTATTTTCTCTATTATAATCTCATAGCGCCTTTTTTGAGGTTCTCCTAAAGATGGTTGTGTCCCACGCCCTCCACTAAACTTTTCTTTTAATTTATCCATCAAAATCTCATAACGTCTTTTTTTCACTGGCATTGGCCTTACCGGCATAATCATTCTTGGTCCTATTTCTGTTTGCCTTCCTGGCGATTGAGTCTGATAAGTCATTATTCTTGACATCTTCACCAACAAAACAACTACTCCAACCATTACCGCAAATATCATCAATAACATAACAAACATTACAGATCTCCAATCTTTTGATAACTTGCCCAATAATGAATCTCCTTCTAATTCACCCTCGGCAATCACTGAACCAGTTAATCTGTCACCCAGTTGACCCATCAGTCTTTCTCTTATTTCATTGAATCGTTTTTCAGCTTCTTCATTGGTTATTTCTCCGCTCTCTAGGAAACTGACAACCTTGCTCATGCTGTTGACTGAATCTGTAATTAAGAATACTTCTTCTTCAGTAAACTGCTGCAGATATTCCATGTCTGTCAGTAATTCAAGAAGATATTGCCTGCTTTCTTTGATCAGATTAATCAACTCGACATTGATACTTTTATTAATATCCTGCAGTAGATCTTCCCAACCAACAACTACTACAATTTCTCTGGCAGTTCTTTCAATATTAAAATAAGTTGCACTCCAATCCAAATAATAAACTCCAGTCTCATTAAAATCTCCGTCAACATACAATAAACCATCATCAACTTGCAGGGTACTTCCTTGAACATAAGTTTGAACACTTCCATTAAGTTGTTCAACCACCAAACTGGCATTTGTAATCCAACTTGCACCCAATGCTGCTCCATTAAATTTAATTTCAGCCGCCAGTCTCGTTGTTTGATTGATATTAATCAAATCAGGGCTTACTCCAGTTATTGTCAACCCGCTGCCCTGGATTTCTCCCACAGTAAAACCAGTGCTTGCTTCTCTGATAAAAGCCGGTGTCTGGTTTGTCCACATTGTTACCGAAGCTAAATAATTGCCAGCTGAATTGTTGCCGACATCAAATTGATAATACCACAAACCATCGGCTAAATAAGTCATTGAAATATTATCCATAACAATGGTTTCGCTTCCGTTTTCAATTCTATAGATAGTTGTATTAACAGATGCGATATCCTCATAAAATGCTGCCTCTCCAGTAAATATATTGCTGACATCAGCTGTAATCAAAACTGTCTCATATTGGCTGACTAGAGGTGGATTCGCAAACGCATCCAAAACACAGCAGCATCCGACTCCTTCGCTTACATTTCTTACTCCCTTCACATCGAAAAACCAAACTTCACTCATACCCACATTACCTGGATTATCAGTGCAATTCACATACCAACTATAATTACCATTTGCAAAAGATTGATTAAAAGTCTGGTTTACACCTTTGGTTATTGAGTTATCTGTCTGCAGCAATGCTCCATCAACATAAAGATCGCAATGATTAATTGGATTTTTGTCTGTTACATTATATGTAAAAAGAATGATTCCGTCACTATCAGTTGAACCATTTGGCGGACTAATCAGCTGAACAACAGGATTCTTGCTGTCAAAAACAATTTCCAGTTTTGGCCTTAATAAAGCTGTTCCATACTCACTGCTTCGATAATCCCTTTGTGTCTTATCCTCTGTTTCATTAATATCCTTTATTATCCATCCAAAATTAGTTGATGGATTATTAATAAAATCTTGAACATCTGTTGTCACATTATAGCTAATCCACGAACCAAGAGCAGAACTGTCAAATGTTTGTGAATTTGTTGGCGTTGCATTAAAATCACCGCCAGGTGTTGTCCAATTGTTTGTTGAATTATAATCATCCCAAGTTACTTCCAGTTCTTCCCATGGCCTTGCTGGTGATTGCTGCACCCTATGGACATTATGCGTCCTATTTCCTGTGTCATCACCACCAGGTATATTGTAAAAATATAAGGAAAGACTAACTGATTCTATTTCAGTCCCATTTAGAATATGAGAAAGATTAAACCAAATTATACCCCTGAAAGCCTTGTATAATGAAGCTGATTCACCTATCCTTATATCAGTTGCTCCGCCATAATTGCTGTTTGGAGTTTGTTGCCTTATATAAGAGTCAGACGTATTTTCAGCTCCTTGTATTGTCTCGCCAAAGACCGGGTCAATGCTGGTTAACGAAATTGTGTATTCCTCTCCAGGTGTCAGTCCAGTCAAAATTTGCTCATAACCTTCATCATCATTACATATCAAAGTCTCTTTGCTAAAGTTAACACACTTAAACAAATGATATCCTTGAGCTGTTAGGGTCACATTCACTGAAGACAGGTTTGCTTCTGAAACATCGATTACATATTGATGGTCAAAGAACAAGTCATCATTTGCATCAGTTTCCACTCTAATTAAACTACGAGGGCTTGTTTCATCATAATCATAAACAACCATGTTTGTTATAAGTGGGTTGTCTAAAGTTATATTCAAAGTCAACAGGCCGGAATTGTTTTCCAGGATTGAGACATTATAACCAATATAATTCAAGCTGACATTGGTCACATCAAATATCTTATCTTCAGGAGTAATCCTAAACAAGTGTCTTGTTTCTGAATTATTTCTTTCACCAAAAGTATTGTTGGCATAGAAAGTCAGAGTATATTCTCCCTTTTGAACCAGATTTTCATTAATCAATATTCCAGAAAAAAGATTTCCAGTTCTGTCAGGCATGTCAACTTCTATAACTTCTCCATCTGGCAAAGTTATATTGGCAAAAACTCTGTCCACTGTTCCCGGACTGATGACTGAAGCAACTAAAGTAATATTTTTTGAAATATTATACACTGAACCATTTAGCGGCTCAACAGCCACTACAGTCAGAGGGCATCCTAAAGGCATTATCTTATCAATATCATAAACTTCAAAATCACCAAAAATATCTCCTGCATCAATTGGTTCTGAGCAGGACAAATCAATTGTTTCCGGACCAAACAAAGTTGTCAGACCTGTAACCCCATCACAAGGACCAGGATAATAATCTCCATGATTGATATGTCCACCTAATGCAAACGGACTGATGCAAAGATTATGTTCAGCTGGTGTGCCTGGTTTGTGGCAGATCAGAACTTTGCCTTCTTTGCAGCTGTCATTACTTGGATAACCTTGGCTGTAATCAGTTACTGTTATCAAGAAAGTATTGTCCCTGTACAGCTTCTCATTAGAAGTATTCTCAAGTCTTACTCTGACTCCTCCTGAATCAATTCCTTCAATAATTAAATTGCCGTCAGAAGTTCCAGGATTATCATCAATATCAACTTGATTTAATGAACTAAAACTTATTTCTTCTGAATCCATTAACTGGCTTGATAATGTGCTTGTTCCCTTGAACACTTCTGCTTTGACATCATAAGAATTTCCATTTGTAAAACCATAATCAGAATCCAAAACAATATACCTTATTCCCTGACAGTCGCATTCTCCAACAACACCTGCCACACTTAAACCAGTAAATCCTTCTCCCAAGTAATAAAGTCCCCCTACCATAACCAAGACTGCTAAAGCTATGAAAATAACTTCTTTCACTATTTTATCCTGATTATTTCTTACCATGTCTGCCTCTTTTTCCCGCAATTTCCTTTAGAACAATATCTCCCTCAGTATTCATAATGACCATTAAACGAGTATCAGAATTCCAGCCTTTAGCCAGAGCAATATCTTTAGGTATTGTAATCTTATACTGACCGTTGTTTACTACAACTTTTACCAAATTAACCTCTTTTTCTCGCCATTAGTACTAATTTATAACTATATAATTACATAAATAGTACTAATTGTATTTAAAGGTTTCTGAAACGCAAGCGTTTTAGAAGCCCAGAAACCAACGCAGTTGGTGCCAAAAATCAAAGATTTTTAAGCAAAGTTGAAAACTTTTTCGCTGGTTTTGGTTGCAAAGCCCAGAAATAATCAAACATAAAACCTAACTAATTCTATAACAACAAAAACTAAATAAATCCCAATCATTAAAATGCCGTGTTTCCAGGTGGCCCAGCCTTGTTTCATGAAATAAAGAGTAAGTCCCATGGCAAGGGCCAGGAATATTCCACTGACTAAGATAGTTGAGAAAGGCAAGGAAAAAGGGAAGATAATAGCTAAAATACCGAGGAAAAGCAAGGCTTTGGTTAAAGTGCTGCCGAGCAAGTCGCCCATACCAATATCTTTATGTCCTTTGAGTTCAGAGCGGATAATGACTAATAAGTCTGGCAATTGGGAAACAACCCCTAAAAGAAAAGTACCGATGATAAAGGCCGGGATGTTAAGCCTTTTAGCAATTTCAACTGAACCAAAGACCAGCCAGCGGCCAGCCAATAACATGGCGCCTAGAGCAAGGATAAAAATCAAACCATGCAGCCAGATGTTTTTAATTTTGACATCTTTTTTAATTTTGCCGGCTTCGCCTTCTTTTTTCCAGACATAAATAATATAGACTAGGTAAGCAACAACTAAAATAATACCATCAATTCTGCCTAATCTTCCATCAATCAATAAAAGTATGGGCAAAATTGTAAAGGCAAAAACAATGTATTTGACTTTGTTAAACAGTTTAGATTTAATGTTAACTTTTTTGCCAACTAAGGCCATGATTCCCAGGACAAAGGTTAATCCGCCAATATTTGAGCCAATGATAGTTCCAATGACAAGGCCTGGCTGGCCTTCTAATGATCCAAAAATTCCTGCAACAAGTTCTGGAAACGAAGCAACAATAGCAATGATGAAAAGGCCGACTAAATAATCTGACAAACCAAGTTTTTTAGCCCAGCCAGTAATTCCCTGCAGCAGCATGCGGGAACTTTGGAGCATAATGGCAATACTAGCAACAACAATTAAAAAAAGATATAATTTTGGATATGAGGCTGCAAAGGCTTCAAGGACCATTTTATTGTTTGACCTTTTGTTTAAAAACTAATTTATAGATTTCACCAAACCAAAGAACAGAAGAAGCCACTGCAATACTAACAATCCAATCACCAATGCTTAAAGGTATGGTGCTAAAGAGTTGATTAAGGAACGGAACATAGACTACTGCTATTTGTAAGATGATGGAAAGGAGAATAGCTCCTAACAACCATTTATTTGAAAAGAATTGTCTTAATGAAGAGATTCTTAATTCTTTACAATTAATGACATTAAACATCTGGAAAAGCATTAAAGTTGTAAATGAAATGGTGATGGCGTAAAGGTAATAATGCGGTGGGGCGCCAAAGCCGATAGAAGTGCCCCAGGTCCAGCCGCTGGTTAATAAAGCGTAAGTAAAAACTCCTAAGGTGCCGAGAGTCATGATCAGGCCGACTAAAATAATCCAAATAAATCTTTGTTTGGTAACAACATGTTCGCCATGTTTGATTGGTTTTCTCTGCATGATACCTGGTTCTGCTGGCTCGACACCCAGAGCAGTGGCTGGCGCTCCGTCGGTGATTAAATTAATCCAAAGGATTTGGACGGCAATTAATGGTAAGGGAAGTCCTACGAGCATGGATAAAAGGATGATGAGAACTTCACCTGAATTTGAGGAGAGTAAATAGATAACAAATTTCCTGATGTTGTCAAAGATATTTCGGCCTTCTTCAACTGCATTGACGATGCTGGCGAAGTTATCATCGGTGAGAATCATATCACTGGCTTCTTTACTGACATCAGTTCCGGTAATGCCCATGGCAATACCCATATCTGCTTTTTTAAGGGCAGGGGCATCATTGACACCATCGCCGGTCATGGCCACAGTATAACCTTTATTTTTGAGAGCAGTAATAATCTTGATTTTGTGTTCGGGATTAACACGGGCATAAATACCAATAAAATCAACTTGTTTGTTGAAGTCGCTATCTAGCATTTTTTCAACATCCTGGCCAGTGATGGCACGGCCTTCAATGCCCAGTTCTTTGGCAATGGCAACTGCAGTTGTTTTGTGGTCACCAGTAATCATAATAGTTCTGATGCCAGCTATCTTTGCTCTTTGGATAGCTTCTTTGACTTCTTCTCTAGGAGGATCAATCATGGCCTGGAGGCCAATGAAGACCAGGTTTTTTTCTGAATCTTTAGTGTCTTTGGCATCTTTGTAAGCAAAACCAAGAACTCTCAAAGCTTCAGAAGCAAATTTTTCATTAATTTCTAGAATTTCTTTTATTTTTGGTCTAGAGAGGCGGAGGACTTTGCCGTTAATGAGAATGCGGTCGCATAATTGAAGGATAACATCTGGCGCACCTTTGGTGAGAGCGACTTTTTTGCCATAGACACTATTGATAGTAGTCATGCATTTTCTTTCTGATGAAAAAGGAATTTCATCTAATCTTGGATAAGTTTTATCTATTTCTGATTTTTTGATGCCGGCTTTTTCTGCGCTGACTAAAAGACAGGCTTCTGTTGGATCGCCAATAACCTTTCTTTGTTCATTTTCCTGTGTTAATTTGGAATCATTGCAAAGAGCACCCATTAAAAGCAATTTTTTAAGGTCATCATTAGGGGCAGTGATTTGTTTGTCTAAAACAAAAGTGCCTTCTGGCCCGTAGCCAGCGCCAGTAACTTCATAGATTTTATCGCTGTTCCAGATTTTTTTGACAGTCATTTCATTTTTTGTTAAAGTGCCGGTTTTATCACTACAGATAACATCGACTGAACCTAAAGTTTCGACACTTGGAAGTTTTCTGACTAAGGCATTTCTCTTGATCATGCGTTTGACACCCAGGCTTAAGGAAATAGTAACAACAGCTGGCAGGCCTTCTGGAATAGCGGCAACTGCCAGGGCAATAGCAACTAAGAAGAGTTTTTGGAGTACGGTTGTGTTAAGAGTGCCAATAATTGATTCTCTGATTAATCCTGCGGCAAAAACAAGTACAGCAACACCAAGAACTGCAATGCCCAGCCATTTGCCCAGGTTTTTGAGTTGTTTTTGCAAAGGGGTGAGTTCTTGTTCAGCTGTTTGAATTAAAGTGGCAATCTTGCCAAATTCTGTTTTCATGCCAGTGCCGGCGACAACTGCTTTGGCCCGGCCTTTAGTGACAATAGTGCCAAAGAATACCATATTGTGGCGGTCGCCTAAAGGTGTGGAGATATTAACTGGTTTAAGTTCTTTGATAACTGGAGTACTTTCTCCAGTCAGAGAAGCTTCTTGGGTTTCTAGAGAATGAATTTCAATTAATCTGGCATCAGCAGGAATTTTATCACCAGTTTCTAGAACAAGGATGTCTCCAGGAACAAGATAACGGCTTTCGATTTCTTTTTCCTGGCCGTCCCTGATAACTTTGGCTTTAGGAGAAGCCATTTTTCTTAAGGCTTCAATAGCTCTTTCTGCTTTGTATTCCTGAATAAAACCAAGAATAGCATTGAGGATGACAATAGCACCAATGACTCCAGCATCAATATATTCTTCAAGGAAAAGTGAGACAATAGTGGCAACAATGAGAATCCAGACTAGGGGGCTTTTGAATTGTTCGATGAGAATTTTAAACGGACTGATTTTATGCTCTTCTTGGATAAGATTAAGGCCATATTCATGCAGGCGGGTTTCTGCTTCATGACTGGTTAGACCTTGCTCTTGAGAAGTCTTTAATTCTAGGATTACTGAGTCAACCTCTTTAGTATAAGCGTCATTCATGGTTATTTAGAAATGCTGAATTTTGGTGTTTTGGCTTTTTGCCAGGCTTCCTCTTCTTTTGCGTTTTTTATTTTTTCGTACTCATCCCAGTTGAGATAATCTTTTCTACCTAAGATCCAGTTGAATAACTTCATTTTATCACCCCAGTTTAAGTTAAAATCAATTAGAGTATTTTAATTTTTTGCTATTGTTGTATTAAAAACCAAGGCTTTTTTTGACCAAAGGGGCAAAATCCAGCTTTTGGTATTTTATTTCGTTTAATAAGAGGCCCATTTTCTTATGATCAATATCAAGACGATTATGGTGATAATTAAGAAATTCTTCGTATTTGTTTTTTGTGTAATTGTCTTTATACGCGACTAACTCAAGAAAATCAGTCTCATTAGACATGTTCAGGATGATGGAGGGAGAATGTTTTCGAGGCAATCTTTTCCTAATCTCAATCAATTTTTCAGCAGGGGAAAAATGGTGCAAGACGATAGTTTGGCAATTTAATTTTCTCAGATTAGGAACAACTTTAGTTATCAGTAGTTGCTGGTCAAAAAGAAATTTCATGATTTTGCTGGCTGTTATTTTTGTTAAGCCAGAAAGGTCAGCCAATTTTTTGATAGAACAACCCGGATGTTTGACTAATAAATAAAAAATTTTCTTTTGGTTTTTGTTGAGTTTTTTAGGCAAAACGATATTTTCTGCCGAAGAAGGTTTTTTTATCCTGCAAGGAGGGTTATCCAAAGCATTGTTAAAATCAAAGAAAAAATCAAAATTCGTGATTTGAGAAGGAAAATGTATGTGGTTCGGTTTAACATTCGAATTTAGATTATTAAAAATTTCTTCCAATTTGTTCATCATTCTTCGATGAGCAATCAGGTCCGAAAGAGCTGAAAAGATAATGAATTTTCTCTCAGTTAAATCAACAAAAAATACTTCAGCCATATCTTTGAAGTTTTCTATCAAACTTTTTAAGTGGATATTCTTTAGAGGTCGTTCAAAATAACCAGTGGCTATGTCAATTAATTCACAGTCAAGTTGATTGGGGTGAGGTATGTTGATTACTCTAAAAAATCTTTTTTGTTCAAGACGATTTCTGATGGCAGTAACAGTAGAGCGATTAATTTTAATCTCCTGAGCAAGTTTCTGGTCATTGAGATTGGGGAATTGAACCAATCCGGAAAAGACCATCTTTTCTTTTTGGGTTAATTTAAGTTTTTCAAGCCTCTTTACTTTTCTTTCCAGCTTTCTTGAATATGCCTTTAATTTTCTTTGTAAGTTGATTAATTGAATGTTTTGCTTTTGGATTAGGATGAGATTATCCCTTATCTTTTGTTCAGCTTTTTTTCGCTCGGTGATGTCTTCGTGCATGACTACGATATTCTTAACATCACCATCCGAGTCAACTATAGGGAAGGCCGTGCCACATGTACAAACATTCTTATCTGGTAAATCTGCCTTTATGTTGTGTGGGTTATACCATACTTCAATGGGAGATTCTATGGCTTCTCCTTCTTTGAGCTTAAGGATTTGTTCCTGGAAACCTGCTTTTTTTAGGATGGGGTCATTGAATATTGAATATTCTGGGGGCGGGGGAATTCCTCCGAAAAGATTTAAGTATGCTTGATTTCCCAAAACATAATGACCTTCACTATCATACATAGATATACTATATGGATTGAGTTTGATAATGTTATTAAGAATATTTCTTTCTTTTTTCAATACTTCTTCTATCTTCTTTCGTTCAGTAATATCTATTACATTACCAAGAATAGCGGGTTTTCCTTTATATTTGATAATGGTTGGTTTTAAGTGTACCCATCTAATTTCTTTGTTTTTTCGAATGATTTTGAACTCTGATTTTGGAGGGGGAGTAGAAGTATCTCCGGCAAAGGCTTTTTGGGTAAGATTTTTTAAAGTATCCTGGTAATCGGGATGGACAAACTCAAAAGGATTTATTTCCATAAATTCCTTGGCAGAATAACCAGAGAGGTCAATAAGAGCTTTATTGGCAAATTTGAATTTTCCATCTGAACTAAGCAAATAGATTCCGTTGGGAGAGTTATCAGTAACAGTCTTGTACTTTTTTTCACTCTCTCGTAAGGCATTTTCTATTTTTTTCCGTTCAGTAATATCTCTGATTGTAGTTAAAACGCCTTCTATTTTATCATCTTTTTTAATAAACTTAGTACTAGCTTCGACAGGAATTTTATTGCCTTTTTTATGTTTGATTTCTAGTTCAAGAAAGGGTATTGTCTTGCCATTAATAAATACATCTTTGAAAAGTCTAATGATTTTTGGTGTATCTTTTAAAGTAAAAATGCCCAGCTCCATAAAAGTTTTACCTACCACTTCTTGTTTTTTATAACCAAATCTTTCTTCAACATTCGGACTGATATCAAGAATTCTTCCTTTCTTATTAACAAAAATAACAGTATCTCTTAAATTTTCAAAAATTGTTCTGAACTTTTCTTCACTCTTTTCTAGCGTTTTATCTTTATCAAACTCTTTTTTAATTATCATTCACCTCTTTTAGTGGAGAAAATATAAATTTATTTAATAATTTTTTGATTTTTGATAAGATTTTTGTAAAAAATTATTGAAATCTAGTAAAAATGATTGTCTTTTTTTGTCAAAATTTTATATTTTGATAAAATTAATCCGAAAAGGAAACTTTTATAAAAAATATTAACAATTCTGTAACCAAGTCGTGATAAAACAATGAAAAAAACGCATTATCTTGTGTCTGGAACTATCTTTTTTTTGCTTCTGGTGTTTGGAGGAATGTGGTGTACTTTGAGTAATGACGGTTCAAATAGAATCACTGGCCAGTTTATTGGCTGGAATGCCCTAAGTAATTTTATCGTCCCTTGGATCGGAGTTTTGGCTTTTGTTATTTTTGTGATTATTTTAAATTTGAAAAAGTTTAAATAAAACAAGCATTTTATTAGTTTTATGGTTTTAGAATTATTATTAGATCCTAAAAAGATGGTAGACCATCCCATCAGGATATTCTTGGTTGGTTTTGTTTATTCTTTAGTTGCAGTTCTTTTGAGTTTTTGGATTTTTGAAGGTTATGTTAGTATTATCATGGTCACTCTAATAACAATTGCTGTCATGCCTTTTTTCCATAGCTTAATCAAAGCAGAAGAGAAAAAAGATTTAAAATTCAAAAGTGAATTCAAATTATTGAAAGAACACAGCAAAACAATTATGACTTTGCTTTGGCTGTTTATTGGTTTTTTGGCTGCTTTTTTGCTCTTGGCTGTTTTTTTGCCTTCTGGTTATTTTGAAAAGGTTTTCAGCACTCAGATAGACACCATCTTAGTGGTCAGAAGCAGTGCCACAGGTAATTTTTTTGGAATTTTTGGCACCGTCAGTTCAATATTTTTCAATAATATCCAGGTTTTGTTTTTTTGTGTTGTTTTTTCCTTATTTTATGGAGCAGGAGCAATTTTAATTTTAGCTTGGAATGCTTCTGTTATGGCTGCAGCTATTGGTGCTTTCATTAGAGACCAAGTTACCACTCACAGCGGCAGTCTTTTTGGCTATGTCAACTTAACTTCAACTGCTTTGTTAAAATACACTTTTCACGGCATTCCTGAGATAGCGGCTTATTTTATCGGCGCTCTGGCCGGCGGTATGATTGCTTTCGCCTGGGTCAATCATGACTTAAAAGGAAAAAAATTTAAACAAATTGTTAAGGATTCCTTGAATTTAACTTTAATTGCCATTGTAATTCTTTTTATAGCTTCTTTGCTTGAAGTTTTTGTGACGCCTTTATTGGTTTAGTTCATTTCTCAACATTTATTTTTAGCTTAAAGTATACTTCTATAGAAGTATATTTATGTATAAATAAAGAAAAAGGTTTATAAAGAAGTATACATTAATTCAGTAAAAAAGAGGTAGTATGGGTAAACAAAAAGTTACTTTAAGCATTGATAAAGAGGTGTACAAACATTTTAAGCAGTATTGTGAAGAGAATGCTATTATGCTTTCTAAGAAAATTGAATTATGGATGTCCGAGGAAATGAAACATTTCCGGGACACCAGAGGCAAACGCCTCTGCGTGAAAAAGGAGTTAGAAGGAGGCAGGCAATGAAGCAAAAAGTGACCTTGAGCATTGACAGCAAAACCTATTCTAAATTCAAACAGTATTGCGAAGAAAATGCTATCATGCTTTCTAAGAAAGTTGAGTTGTGGATGTCCAAGGAGATGGAATCTCCTGGATGCCAGAGGCAAAGCCTCAGAGCGGAAAAAGAATTAAAACATGGAAATAAAAAATAAAAAAATAGGAGTCAGGAAAGAACATTTGATTTTCTTAGTCTTTGCTGTTTTTATTATCATCTTTGGATTCTATTCTTATCAAGCAGGAATCGCTGGTTTGTTTTCGAGCGGAGAAAATTTAATCAGCTATGAACAGGATTTGAATCTAGAAATCGAAAAAGACCAGGAAATTATCTGGGAATTAGAAAATCATCCAGAAGAATTTGAGTTGAAGTCAGTGAAGTTAAGTGGAAGTTATTTAGGAGATAGAGGGTTTAAAATATATCTGGAGAATGACAAAGGTAAGAGATATTTAATTTTAGATAAAAAAACAATTTTCAACAGAGGGATTACTAAAATTACTGGCTATGCTATTGCTGCTGCTCCTCCAGAAGAGCCTCCTGGACAAGGAGGAAAACCGCCAGGACAAGGGGGAGAGCCACCAGGCCAAGCCAAAGACAAAGACAAGGATGAAGACAAAAACAAGGGGGACAATGATGGAGACAGCAGCAAAGAAAAAACAAAAAAAGAAGTAATCAAAGAATTCAAAAAAGACAAATTAAAAGAAAAAGCTAAACCAGTTCCTAAAAAAGATGTTGAAGAGCATGATTATTTAATCATTGATTTCAAAAGCCTTTGTGCCGAAACTTGCTTGCTGCCGCCTGGCTTTAACCAAACAACTTACAAATTAATTTTCAGAACCATTTCTGGAGACTACTTAGCCATTAACAAAATCAGTTATGTTGTTGAAAATCTAACTGGGCTAAGAAACTTGACTAATGTTCCTTACAAAAAAGTTAAAGATGATCCAAATTATGAGATTATCGTCAATTCAGCTGAGATGATTGAAAATGATTTAGTGGTTGTTTTCCACCACAATTCTCCTGAATCACTGCCAATCAAGATTCTCGGCAGATTAAAGAATTATACGCTCGATAATGATGTTTCAGCAGCTGGTGAAAATATCACCTTGAGAATACCAAACTATCAACCAAAAGAATTTTTCAGAATAAAAGTCGGTAAGAAATCTGAAGTCCTTGAGTTTGGAGAGCCTGCTGAATTCCAAGTCAATACTGATATCCAAGATGCCCAAAAGCAGCCCATAAGTTATGACTTAGAATTAGAAGATACAACCACTGAAGAAGTCACTTTATTGGAAGGTGGGGGCAATAAAACAATTGCAGAGGGCACGTATAACATTAGAATCAAACCAACCACCAGCACTATCAAAGAGATTCAGTTCTATGACGCTCAAATCTATGAAAACATCTCTAATTTTATTGATATTGATGACGTCAATGAAACTGGTGAACTATCAAACTTTATAGAAGTCTATGCCATCGATCCAAGCAGATTTAATTTTACTAATGCCACAGTCACCGTCACTGCCAAAGGAACATCCTTGTATAAATGCAAGGATTGGAATTTCAGCACTCAAAGTTGTTATGGAAATTGGACTTTATTGAAGTCTGACTTAATCCCAGGACAAGATTACACTTTCACTCTGACAGTCGCAGATCCTGGATTTGGGGAAAGGGACATTACTTCAAACCTAACGTCTGCTGTACATTTAGACATAGATAGGTTTATAGAAGTCTCAGTAAAAGAAGGAGTATTTTATCTTGCCGATATAAAGGATAACAACAAGAGATTCTATTTGAACTTTTCATTAAACCTCACTAATGGTTCAATATTGAATATATTTGCTAAACAAGATTCGGGTGTTGCAACTGGAATCTACGCACAATCGGATACAGCCGGAACAAATCCTTTTGGAATATTTACAGTAACTTCCGCAACAGGAGATTGGTACAATATCACTTTGAGTAATTTTACTACTCCAACAAACGCAATCTGGATTGGGGAAGGAACAGGCTCAGGAATAGATCCAAAAGAATATTTTGATTATTTCATGGCTACGTCCCCTGACGAAAATCCTCATTCAATAACAAATTTAACAAATCAATCCGTTGGTGGGGATTGGATCTATTGGAATTGGACCAATCCAAGCGATTCAGACTTTAATGAATCAATAGTTTATCTTAATGGTATTTGGAAAATCAATACCTCAAATGATTATTACAATGCAACTGGATTGATTCAAAATACAAATTACACCATCACAATCCACACCAAAGATACAAATGGAAATATCAATGACACAGATATCAACAACACAGCCAGAACCTTATTGATCTGCGCAGAAAACTGGGTCCAAATCAATGAAAGCTGTTTGCCAAGCGATACTTATTTGATGTGGTATAATGATTCAAATTCCTGCGGAACAACTAACGATCTCCCAACAGATAATGGAACTTATGTGGCTTGCGACTACATCATTTCAACAGAATTTGAAGGAACTAATTTTTCAGCAGTAAATCTTTCCAATATTCCAAATCTTTTTTTGAAAAATTCAAATTACGGAATGATTAATTTCAGTGAAAGCATTAGCATTAACCAAAGTCTTGACTTGAATTCAAATATTGAAATTACAAATAATTCAATTTTCATCAATTCAACCGCCTTGCCAGCGTTTAATAAATCAGCTGTATTAGAATTTTATAATCTTACTTTTGTTAGCCCAACAATTTTGAGGAATGGAGAAACTTGTTCTCCAGCAATTTGTACAAGAACCAGTTATGTTGGTGGAAATTTAACTTTTAGTGTGACTCACTTTACCACATACTCGTCTTCGGAAGGCCCTTATTGTGGAGATGGTTCTTGTAATGGTGATGAAACTTGTTCTTCATGCGCAGCTGATTGCGGCAGTTGTCCATCTTCCCCTAGTGGCAGCGGTGGTGGAGGCAGCAGCAGTGTAAGAACTGTTCAGAATGAAACTTGTGATGAGAGCTGGTCTTGTGCCAGATGGAGCGATTGTGTTGATGAAAAACAAACCAGAAGCTGTGCTGATGAAAATAATTGCGGAACAACAGTTTACAAGCCAAGCGAGACTAAAGACTGCAGTGCAATTTGCCAGGAACAATGGGCCTGCACAGAATGGGGACCGTGTAATCAAGAAAAACAAATCAGAGTTTGCCGGGATGCCAATAACTGCGGCACCGAAGTTGAGAAACTAGAAGAAATAAGGGATTGTTCCATTGCCTTTTGTTTCAACGGAATCAAAGACAATAACGAAACCGGCATTGATTGCGGCGGTGTTTGCGGGCCATGCCCTGACTCAATGATTTCCGGCAAAACAATTACCATTATACCAGAAACCAGGCCCAATCCAATTTTTGCCCTGCCAGCTGTCCTGGCAATTATTTTGTTGATATTCATAATTGCTTTAAGAAAAGATAAGTTATCAAAAAAGACAAGAAAAATTTTGACCATCGTTCATATCTCTATTATTATCCTTATTTTTGGATTAGTCATGGCGTCTTTCCAGGAAATAATCAAAAAATATGTGCCAATTTCCGTTAGCATTCCTTTAATAATAGGTATTGTTGTCATTGCCTTTGCTGTCTCATTGCTTATTTTTACTCTTCATAATTTTTTTATGAACAAGAAAAAAACCAAACATAAATTAAAAAACAAGAAAAGGTGAAAAAAAATGAAATCAAAAAAATTAAAATCTAAAGAAAGTAAATTAAAAAACAAACATACCTGGCATCAGATCGAACTTACTGTCGCCATTGTCTTATCCTTGGTGATAATATTATCTTTTTTTAGGCCGACCATAACTGGTTTTGTTTCAGCCGGCACTTATAGCCAAAACCTTGATTTAGTTTTGGATAAAAGCACTATATTTTTGATTTCAGCACCAGAACTAGTTGAAGTCACTTCATTTAAATTAACTGGCGAAGTCGAAGGGGCAGCCAAAATTTATTTAGACAACATGGAAGGGCAAAGGTTGTTAGTTTATGAGAACCTGGAAAAACCCAAAAAAGGATTAGGTTTAGTGACTGGCATGGCTATTGGCGGCTCATTTGCAGGAACCCACTATACTGGTGAAAAGATTCTAGAAATTACCCAGCTTGACGGTTTTGAAGAGTATGTAGAATTCGACAAATCAGGCAAACAAGTCAAAAATGGTCCATTTGAAGAAGCCTGCCAGGAAACTTGCTTCATTAAAATGGAAGTTAATCCAGAAAAAGAATACAAATTGATTGTGCTTTTGGAAGAAGGTACTTGTTTAAAACTTGAAGAGGTGGTTTTGACTGTTGTTGGAGAATAAGTAAACAAAAAAGAGTGTCAGGATGAAGAAAAAAAGAGACAAAAAAAGAGGAAAGAGAAAAATAAAGGAATTTGTTTTGATAGCTTTAGTGCTCCTAGCTATTGCTCTTGGTTTTTATTTATTTCAATCAGGAATAATTACTGGTTTATTTTTAGGAGAAGAAGATTTAATTGGATACAAACAGGATTTAGATTTAGAGATTAATACAAACCAGGAATTTGAATGGGAGTTAGAAGAGTATCCTCAAGTATTTGAATTAAAAGCAGTGAAATTAACTGGCCGTTATCAAGGCAATGGGGATATTAATATTTATTTAGAAGATAGTAAAGGCCAAAGACATCTAATTTTAGATAAAGATGCTATTGTTGAAGAAGGTATAACCAGTATTACAGGTTATGCAATTGCAGCTGATGATGGTGATAGTGGTGGAGATAGTGATGGCGGTGATTCAGGAGGAGGCGACAGTGGAGGTGGAGACTCAGGCGGTGGAGATAGTGGCGGTGACAGTGGCAGCGATAGTGGAGGAGATTCAGGAGATAGTGGCGGAGAAGCAACTAGTGCTGATAGTAGTGATTCCGGAGGCGACTCTGGTGAAGGTGATAGTAGTGGAGAAGCAAGTAGCGGAGATGCAGGTGGTGAAGGAGATGCAGGTGGAGAAAGTGAAGAAGCACCTAGCGAAGAAGCGCCTGCTGAAGAAGTAGAAGAAGGAGCTCCAACAGAAGGGGAGGCCCCGGCTGAGGAAGAAGAACCTGAAGAAGAGGAAGTTGTTGAAGAGCCAGAAGAAGAAATACCAGAAGAAGAAGAAGAGGAGGAACCTGAAGAAGAGATTCCAGAAGTAGAAGAAGAAGCTCCGGCAGAGGAAGAAGAGGAAGTTGAAGAAGAGGTTGAAGAAGGACCAGCAGAAGAAATCCCAGAAGAGGAAATCCCTGAGGAAGAAGAAAATATAACTGAAGAAATCGAAGTTCCTGAAGAAATTCCTGAGAATGTAACAGAGGAAATTGAAGAAGAAATTAACATCACAGAAGAAGTGAATATTACTGAAGAAATAATTGAAAATATCACTGAGGAAATTAATGTCACCGAGATTAATGTCACAGAAATAAATGTGACTGAAGTTAATATCACCGAAGAAGAAATTAATGTCACTCTAGAAAATATGACCATAATTGAATTTGAAGATATCTGTGCCGAAACTTGTTTGCTGCCAAGTGGTTTTAATCAAACAAATTACAAATTAGTTTTTGAAATTGATTCTGGAGAATTGATAATCGATAATGTTTATTACATCGCCGAAAATTTAACTGAACTACCGATTGAAATTGAATTCAATATTTTAGACTATGATGATAATTTAATTCCAACTGAAATTGAAATTGAAGGTGTGAATGGAACAATTAATTCTGGAGACATTATAAGTTTAGAAAAAGGAAACTATAATTTAGAAATTGAGCCTACAAACCATACCATCAAAACTTTAGATCTAGATGGAGTTAATTTTAATGAAGAGACAGATGAAATAATACAATTAGATGAAGATTTACCAATTGTTGATATTGTCCAGAGTTATGCCATCAATTCTTTAATTGATTATGAATCAGGTGAAATCAGAATACTAGCTAAAGGAAATAATTTGTACCAATGTACTGATTGGAACTTTAAAAGGCAAAGATGTAACAATGAATTTGAATTGATTCAAAACCTAATTATTAACGAATCTTACTCAATAGAAATTAATTCCAGCAGTATTGCTTGGATTGAAAGCTTGGAAAATATTACTAATATTACTTATACCAAAATCAAAGACGACCCGACTTATGAAGTTGTCATTGACTCAACAGAAATTATTGAAAATAGTTTAGTTGTAGTATTCCATCATGATGCTGATAGAGAGCTGCCGATTTTTATCACTGGAGAGATTAATTACACCTTAAGCCAGGAAACAAGCCTTGCTGGGGAAAATGTAACTTTGAATGTGCCAGGCTGGAATAATGAATATTTTAGAATCAAAGTCGGCTCCCAAACAGAAATCATTGCTTTTGGTGTGCAAAGGGAATTTGATTTCAATGCCGATGTTTTGGATCATGAAGGCAACCCAGTTGATGTTTTGGTTGAATTTGAAGATGTTGATACAGAAGAAGTCGAGCACAGCAAAAGAGCCAATTTAAATAAAGGCGGCAAAGGAAAAGCTAAAGATGAGGAGAAATCATTGAAAACTAATGTTAAGGAAGGAAAATACAAAGTTAAGATGAGTCCACAAGACCATCCCATTAAATCTATTGAAGTCCATGATGTTGAAATTGATTCTGATTTAACAGAATTCATTGATATTGATGACGTTCCTGAATTTGGCAATTATATTGAAGTTTATGCCATTGACCCAACTAGGTTTAATTTCACCAACGCCACAGTCACAGTAACAGCTAAAGGAACAGCCTTGTATAAATGTAAAGATTGGAATTTTACAACCCAAACTTGTTTTGGCAGCTGGACTTTATTCAAATCAGATTTAACACCGGGCCAGGACTATACTTTTGTTTTGACAGCAGAAGACCCAGGATTTGGTGAAATTAATATCACGGCAGCACAGCATTTAGATACAAATAAAGATTTTATTGCTGATATTTATGACGAAGTAAAGGCTTTGGATAGTGTCTGGTCAGGGCCGATTGACGATGATGAATATGTTAGGGTGACTTTCAGCCAAAGTTTGATCTCTCAAAACGACATCACTCTTTATGTTAGAAACAACCAAAGTTTGAACACCTATATCGAAGTTTATACTTATAACAGCTCAGAAAAAATCACAGACTTCCCAATAATAACAGATGAAGGTTATTACAAGGTTTTTTTAACTGGCATGAGTGGCAACCATGACACTTTTGATTTAAAAGTTGTCAGCAGCAACCCCAATGCCTATCTTGAATTTGACCATATTGTCGATCCAGTCTCAAATCTTACAGTCACATCTTGTGATGTGAATGATGTCAATGATGCTACTTGCTTCAATGCCATATCTTCAGACGGAGGCACTAGTGATACTCTTACCAAGAACGCACACATAGACGCTCCTTTCCAGACCTTAAGCAGTGTAGAAAGTGTTACTTCAGCCACCTTGTATTATGATTCCTGGGGCACTCTTTCTGGAACCTGGGAAATCCATGTCAAAGACGCTAGAGATGGTAATACTATCTGTTCAATTAATCCAGCTCCAGAAGATGGTTCAGAAACCAGAAATTCCATTTCATGTAATAGCATTACTCCAACTCAATTAAGTAATGGTATCTGGCTATATATCAAAAATAACGACGACAAAGGTCCAGAAAATATTAATTTAGATTATGTTTATCTTTATGTGGATTATCAAGAGGCAAACAACCCTCCTGATAATCCTTCACCTTTATTAGAATCATTAGACGGCACTAATTTAACAACCTCAGACTTGAATTGTTCATCTGTTATCACAGACACTGATGGAGACAGCTTAAATGTAACAGTGGAATGGTATCAAGGGGGTATTTTAAATTTAACTTTTGATTATAATAACAGCTATACAAGTGGAAGTTTGTTTTCAGCTATTCTTAATTCAGGAAATACTTCAGTAGGGGATAACTGGAAATGCGGGATGAGATTGTATGATGGTGAAAACTACAGCAGTTGGGTTAATTCCTCAAGCTTGACAATTATAGACATAACCCCACCATCTTCAGTCACCAATCTGGAAAACTTATCACAAGGAAGAAACTGGGTCTATTGGAACTGGACCAATCCAACAGATAATGATTTCAATGCCTCCATCATCTACATTGATGGAACCAACACAGCCAATACCACAAACAGCTCTTTCAATGCAACTGGATTATCTTGTGGAACAATTCATAATATTACTGTGCACACTAAAGATCACAGTGGAAATGTTAATGATACTAATGTGATTAACATAACAAGCACAGATGCCTGCGGAACAATTGGTTTCACCGTTACTCTCCCAGGCCAGGCCCCAGTCATTGCTAATTCAACTGGAAACCTTACTGGTGTCATGTATTTTGATTCGCCAGTTTCAAACACTTTGGCAGACGTCAATCCTTGTGTCGGTGCCACCAGTAATTGTCAAAATTCAACCTTGCCATTCTTTGTCTATCAAAACACTGGCGATGTCAATTTAGATATTGAAATATATCTCAACGAATCCCTGCCGTCAATGTTTAATTTAACTTACAACACAGTCTACAATGCCGGCACTTCAACAAAGGTAACAACTACTCCCACTGCCGCAGTTTCAGATCTAACTCCAACATCAACACAAGATGTTTTCTTCTGGGGAGATTTCATCAATGCATACCCTGATGACAATACCATTAGAACATTGACCACCAAAGGCAACGAAAGCACTTAACTTCTTGAATTTTTTCTATTTTTCTTAAAATTTCTCAAAAACCTCTCTTTTTAACTTAATTCTACATACAAAGTATTATTGCTACATAAAAAGTATCAAAAGTTTACAAAGAGAGTAATATTTATATACCCACACTACATTCCAAGTACTTATCAGGGGTTTATTGTGCACAAAACAAAAAAGTCTACAAGAGAAGACACTAGCACGAATATTTCTACAGACGATCTCATTTTGTCTTCCTTAAATAAAGAATCCCTGTTAAAACTTCATGAAAAGATTGTTGACAAACTACAAGAACATGATGTTTCTCGAGAAGAACTGCTGAAGATCCCTGGAGATAATGTTCCAGTAGAAATCTTCTCAGAAAAATTAAGCCCGGCTGAAGCTGTGGTTAAATACTTAAAAGAAAACGCCGAAATGAGATTGAGGCAAATTGCCTTGTCTCTCGGACGTGATGAGCGCGGTATTTGGGGCAGTTATGCCAGAGCCAGAAAAAAACAACCAGCTTCTTTTAGAATTGTTAAGTCTGTTGTGCAAATCCCTGTAAAAATTCTGAAAAACAGACAAGTATCGATGTTAGAGGCAGTTGTTTTCTACCTAAAAGAAACAGAAAGAATCGAGATTAAAGAAATTTCTCGACTCTTGAGCAAATCCCCGAGTACAATCTACACAGCTCTTACCAGAGCTAAGAAAAAATTGGAGGTAAAAAAATGAAGCGACAAATAATAGCAGCTTTTGTTTTGGTAGCGGTTTTGTTAGCAGCAACCGGTTGTATTGAAGAAGAACCAAAACCCTACAGTCCAGAATTAGAGGAAAGAATAGGAACCGCCTTGAGTAATGATTCAATTTCCGGCGTTTCGATCAGGCCAGATTATCTGCCCAGGGAAATGTTCGCCCTCTTGCCTGAATTTCCTGAGGATTTTTACCAGATGAGATCTGTGGTCAGATCTGGCAGAATCGTTAACTTAGGAGAAATAGAGGAAAAATACTGGATGCAGCCAGAGTTTTTCCCGAATTTTGAAGAGATTGGATTGCCTTTGCTGCAAAATCCGCCTGTCAACAGGTGGGGAGCCTATGGCTATGCAACTTATCCTGCTGATACAGTTTCAACTTTAGTGCCAGGAGAAACCTTGGAATTTTACTTTTTTATGAGAAGTAGTTATTTGGTTGAAACTTATCAGGGAATCTGGCTTGAAACCTTGTTCCCAAGTGAAGCTACCATCACAACCGGAGCTTCTTTGCTTGATGGTTCAAAGTCAGTAACACAGAATGGAACCGAGGCAGCTCAGTATTTCACAGTAGAAGTTGCACCAAATCCATTCGTTCTGGAACCTAATTTCCCAATTTTCAGGAGGGAAGGAATCAGCAAGGTCAAAGTGTTAGTGACAGCCTTGGAAGATACTCCTCCAGGGAACTATATCATCGCCTTGGATACTGGCCAAGTTCCAGAAGAGTATTCACGGCAATGGCTCAATCAGTATCTGAACTTGTATGTTGAAGGAAGTATGACCAAAATCAGCAGGCCATACCACCAGGCCTTTATCACGGTGGTTGAAACATGAAAAAAGAGGTGATAAAATGAAAAAGAAAATGTTAGCACTCTGCTTGATTATCCTAATTGGAGGAATAATCAGCGGCTGTGCTGAATTAGAAAAATTAACAAAACAACAGGCACCAGAGCAAACCCCAGAGCAGACACAACAGCCAGTGCCAGCAACACAACAACAAACCCAACCAGTAGTGAGTCCTGTAAGACAAACTGCCTATGAAAGCGGCCAGTTTAGTTTTACAGAATTTCCAACTGTCAAAACAACAGAGCTGGCCGTGGGAAGATATGAAATACATTTTGAAACTGACAGCAATATCCAGTTTGTTGTTTACAGCCAGGAACGATATGAACAATGGAAAGAAACCGGAGCTCATACCATCAGCAAAGCCACAACACAGCAAGGAACTTCTTGTTGCACTAGCAGCAGAACCTTCACAGTCGATGTTAACCAAGGAGAAGAAGGTCTGTACTACTTGGTTTTTGACGCAACAAAAGTTTCCAGCCAACCGACCGTTGGCCAAATCACGATCACCGATATTGGTGACATTTAGGAGGTGGAAAAAATGAAACAAGAAATGAAATTCAAAAAAACACATGGGGGTGAAATTAAATGAAAAGAAACAAGAAATTGTTAGTGGTCTTAGCAGCTGCTTTGTTATTGCTTTTGCCAGCTGCTATTGCTACTGTAGTCTACACCACAACACAGGTACAGTTCAATGTCGGGTCAGTCGTAGCCTTTACCTTGACTCTACCTGGCCAAGCTGGAGTAACTGGTGTTGGTGGCGGAGCAGCCACAACAGGAATTGAGTTCAACAGTACAACAGGAACTAATAGCAATGCCAATCCGCAGGTTGCCGGCGGTGGAACTGCCCAGTCTGACGGAACACCAATCTTCAGTTATGACAATACTGGAACAGTGGACCTGAATTTGTCAATGAGTTTGGACACCGACATACCATCTTGCATGAACTTAACCGGCGCAACAACCTTTGCCGGAGCAGATAATGGAGCACCAATTAACAGTACAGGAAACGCAACAATAGCTACAGACATGACGCCAGCTGCAGCTGCCCAGGATTGGTATCTGAAAGCAGACTTTAGTAGCTGTACAACAGGCGACACATCAACAAAGAGCTTGACAAGTTGGGGAGTGAATGGCTAAAAAGATGTATGACGAGGTAAAGTGCTGGAAATAAGAAATAACGGAAAGAGCAAAAAACTAGGGAAGTTTTTAGTTAGCTTCCTTATTTTCTTTTTATTAGCTACAGCTTTAGCTAATGCAGCGACCACAGTATCAACACAAACTCCAGTAACTTTTACTATTCCAGTACAAACTCCATACATCTTGTCATATTCTGTAAGTCCAAAAGTTGTGATTAACAGTACTGATGTAGAACTGTTATTAGATACTTACAACGCACAAAAAAGTTGGGTTGCAATTACTTTACCAAACAGTTCAGTAGAGAATATTACTCTGACTGATAATGTAGCTTTCAACTATACTACCTCCTTGGCTGGAAGATATAACATCACCTTCTATGCCAACAGTGGTGATTCAGTAGAAATAAGTGACTACTTTATTGCCGGAGAAGGACTGTTGTGGAATGTAAGTGTCTATGATACTAACTTGAGCGGTTTGAGTTCAGAAATACAAGCCAGCTATGATAGTTCAGTTATCTTAACAGATACACAGACAGACGGCAGTTATTCCAATGAAATAGCCAGCTGGACTTATGATGTCTTGTTTAAGGCCTATAATGATTCATTGCAAGTATTGCTGAGCAATATCAACATCTCAGCTGACAATGGTCAATCATTAGGATTAGACAAAACAGACCTGACCGGCTATCTAATTGTTTATGCCGTAGAAAACAGTAATTTCAGCAGCTTCAGTAACATTACCCTGACTTTAGATTACAATGGAACAAGCTCTACCGATGAAAACAATCTTGGACTCTACAAATGTGCAGACTGGAACTTTACTTCCAGAACTTGTTTAGGTTCATTTGTTGAAGTGAGTGCGACTCAAAGTAAGGTCGACAAGACCTTTACTATTGAGACAACAACCTTAAGTGCTTATGCAATTAAGCAAGAAACTGAAGATGTTGTATCAACTGGTGGTTACAGAAGAGCAGAATGTGTTGATGAGTGCAGCTTCGGCGGAATAATCTGCCTCGGATCACGCATGTATCAGGAATGTGTCAGGATAGATGGTTGTGATAGGTGGCAGAGGAAAGAAATTGACTCTGCTTATATGTGCGAAAATGACGAAATCATTGAAATCCCTGCACCAGCCGAGGAAACAATCAAACCATTAGAAGCAATACCAGTTGAAGAGCTTGAAGAACAAGTAGAAAAAGAGATCTTAAGTGAGATTGAAAGCATCCCAACAATGTTGGACACCATCGCAGGCTATTTCAGCGCTGCAATAAAAGTGGATGAAACAGACGAAACAGTCTTGTATTCAAAGATTATTTTAATCTTGATTACCTTGGGCATGTTAGTCTATGTTTTGTTCTGTTTATTACCTAAAAAAAGGAGGAAAAAGAAAAAAAAGAGAATCAAATAAATTTTTTTTAATTTTTTATTTTTTTTATTTTTAAAAGAAGTAGTTAGAGCTTATGTTTGAAAAAGATTTATAAAGCTAGCCTTAAAATTTATTCTCTATGAACATTTACCAAGAACTAATCCAAAACCTGAGAAAACAATCACTTTCATCTAAACAATTCTCTCAACTAAAAAGAGAACTCTGCAAAAAATACAAAGTCCATAAACCGCCGACTAATTTTGAAATCCTTCTCCACGCCAAAGAAAGCGACCTCAAAAAAATCAAAAACAAACTCCTCACCAAACCAACCCGAACCATCTCAGGAGTTTCACCAATTGCCGTCATGACCAGACCTTTTAAATGTCCCCATGGCAAATGCTTGATGTGCCCAGGCGGTCCTAACTCCCATTTTGGAGATGTTCCTCAGTCTTACACCGGCAAAGAACCAGCCACCATGAGGGGCATTAGAAACAAATACGACTCTTACTTGCAAGTCTTCAACCGTCTGGAACAATACATTGTCCTCGGCCATGACATCAACAAAATCGAACTCATTGTCATGGGCGGAACTTTCCCGTCATTCCCAAAAAAATACCAGGATGATTTCATCATTTATGCTTTCAAAGCCATGAATGACTTCTCCAAACTCTTTTTCACCAAAAATAAATTCAACATAACTAAGTTCAAAAAATTCTTCTACCTCCCTGGCCCAGTCGGCGATCCAGAAAGAACCAAAAAAATCCACAAAAAATTAGAAAAACTCAGGAAAAAAAGTAATCTCGAAAAAGAACAAAAAATCAACCAAACCTCAAACGTTCGTTGCATCGCCATCTGCATTGAAACCCGCCCAGATTACTGCCAACAAAAACATATCAAACAAATGTTAAGATTAGGAACCACCCGTGTCGAATTAGGTGTCCAGCATATTGACAACCAAGTCCTTAAAAAAATTAAAAGAGGTCATACAATTGAAGACACCATCCAAGCCACCAAACTTCTCAAACAAACCTTCCTCAAAGTCGGCTATCACATCATGCCCGGACTGCCAGGTTCTTCAATCAAAAAAGACAAACAAATGTTCAAAGAACTTTTCAAAAACCCGGATTTTAAACCAGACGCCCTCAAAATTTATCCTTGCATGGTCACCAAAGGAACTGAGCTTTATGAGCTTTACAAAAAGAAAAAATACAAACCCTTAACCACCAAAAAAGCAGCCAAACTTATCTCAGAAATAAAACAGTTTATCCCTAAATACTGCAGAATCATGAGAGTCCAAAGAGATATTCCCACTTATCAAACAGTCGCTGGTGTTGGCTTGACTAATCTCAGACAATTAATCCATCAAAAATACAAACCTAACTGTCAGTGTATCAGATGTAGAGAACCAAAAAACAAAACCATTGACTGGCACCATGTCAAAATCTTAAAAATAAAATATCAAGCTTCACAAGGAACCGAATATTTCATCTCAGTAGAAGACACTAAAAACAATCTTCTTCTCGGTTTCTGTAGACTAAGAATCAACAAAGAAGCTGGCATCAGAGAACTCCATGTTTACGGCCAGGCCACTAAACTAGGACAAAAAGGCAGTATCCAACACCAAGGTCTAGGCAAACAACTCATCAAAATAGCAGAACAAATCGCCCAAAACAAAACACTCAAAATAATCTCAGGTATCGGCGTCAGAGAATATTACAAAAAATTAGGATACAAGAAACAAGAATTCTATATGGTTAAACAGCTTTGAGTTTATCAGCCCAGCCATTACCTTTTTTATTGACAAAAGTATCCCAATGTTTAACTACGTACTGATATAATTCACAATTTACTGGTTCGCATGATGCTGTAATGTACTCAATAACTGGAAGAAAAAGCCTATAAAAATATTTCTGGCCTAGCGCTGTGTGGTTAATGTATGTTTGTTTTCTTCTCTCTTGAACAACTCTAGTCTTAACCAGACCGAAATCTTCCAATCTCTCAACTAATTTCTTGGTATTACGATCACCTCTAAAACGACTTAAAGTATTAACAGTTCTAGCCCCATTAAAATAAATTTTACTTATTACTTGAAGCATTCTCTTTGGATTTCCCCTTTCCAAAAAAATAGTGAGATAATCAATTTTATTCCTCTTCTTTTCATTTAACTCATAATCAATCAAAATCATATATCTTGTTATTTTTTGTAAGTCTTGTCCACTTTCATTTAGTGTCATTAATTTGAAATGGAAGTCGTCTTCTTTTCTTTCAAAATTAAAAAATGACCGATAAGGTTCTAAATAATAATGAACAACACTTTTATTAGAATTGAAAATTTCTGCTTCAGTCAGGTCAGACTGTGTTGCACCTTCCTCAGGGAAAAAACCTAAGAATTCGCATTTTCTACGACTATTTAAAAGTCTAAAACAATGTTCGACTCTTCCATCTAAAGTTACTCTTACCACTGCAAACTCACTTTTCAAGGAATTATTTATAAAGGTTTTGGAATTTTATATTCCAAAACCCAGGGGATTGAAAATCCCCGCGTTTTTGTTCCCAAATATTTAAAATGCTCAAACCAATCCCTAAGTCAGAACAACTGGAATTTAAACCAGAATTCATCAAAAGATACTCTCAATTAACTGATTTCAAAGAATTTAAAAAATACTCTCTATCATTCCTCAGACGTTCAATTCGCGTCAACACTCTCAAAACAACCATTCCAGAAATCAAAAAGCGATTAAAAGACTGGAAACTTAAACCCATCCCATGGTGCCAACAAGGATTTTGGGTTGAAAGAGAGGATAGAAGAGATGTAGGCAATCTAATTGAACACCATTTAGGGTATTTTTTTGTTCAGGAAGCAGCTTCTATGATTCCACCCATAGTTCTCCAACCAAAATCTTCGAACGAAAGTGAGAAGGGGTTAGAGAAACCAAAGGGTTCTCAAAGCGCCGGCGAAACTATTCTCGACCTCTGCGCTTCACCTGGCTCCAAAACAACCCAGATTGCCCAATACATGAAAAATCAAGGTCTTCTCATCGCCAATGACTACAAAGGCCTCAGAATGGTTCCTTTGAACATGAACATCCAAAGATTAGGAATAACCAATACTATTACAACCTTAATCCCTGGCCAGTATTACAAAGACTTGCAATTTGACAGAATTTTAGTTGATGCACCTTGCTCAGGCACTGGCACCATTAGAAAATCTCTCAAAACATTGACTATCTGGAATCCCAATATGGTCAAACGTTTATGCGGACAGCAAAAACAACTCCTAGAAACCGGTTTCAAAATGCTCAAACCAGGCGGCACTTTAGTTTACAGCACCTGCACCTTAGAACCAGAAGAAGATGAAGGAGTCATTGATTTCCTAATAAAAAAATACCCCAACGCCAAAATAGATGAAATCAAAAAAGAAGAACTGCCAGGATTAAAACGCTCGCCAGCTGTTTTAGAATTCAACAACAAAAGATTCTCACTAGAAATCAAGAAATGTTTAAGAATCTGGCCTCAGGATAATGATACTGAAGGATTTTTTGTCACTAGAATAAGGAAAATATAAATCTGACAAACAAATCTCAAGGAACGAGCGTAGCGAAGTGACAGAGATTTTTCGTTACCAGAATAAAAAAACTACTTTAATTTAAACACTGCTTCTTTCAAAACTATAAACATCAAAACAAAAACAAACATCAAAACAAAGATTAAAAGAAGATTGTTGGAAACCCCAGAACCTTCATAGACATGAAAACCAGTATATTTTGGTCCAAAAACATAAACAACAGAAAAAGTAACAATCAAAAATATCGGAAAAATCAATTTTGGCCAGAGTTTCTCTTTTTTCTTCATTATTTCTTTGGAATGGTTTTAAAGTTTTTTAATCTTTTTGTTATTTCCCCGAAGAAAAATTTATAAGCCTAAATAATTTAATTAACCTAAAGAGGTGTTTCAAATGATTAATGTCGCAATTAACGGTTTCGGAAGAATCGGCCGCATGATTCTCAAAGCAGGCTTAGAGAGCAAAAACATCAAAGTAGTCGCTATCAACGATTTAACTCCAATCGAAACTTTAGCTTATCTCCTCAAACATGATTCTGTTCATGGCCGCTATAATAAAAAAGTCAGTTTCAAAGGAAAAAACCTAGTCATCAGTGGAAAAACAATCCCAGTTTATGCAGAAAAAGATCCAGCCAAGCTCCCATGGAAAAAACATAAAGTTGACATTATTGCTGAATGCACTGGCCGTTTCACTAAACTCAAAGACGCGAAATTACACCTCAAAGCCGGAGCAAAAAAAGTTTTGATCTCAGCCCCAGGCAAAGATGGCTGCCCAACTTATGTTTATGGTGTCAATCATAAAGAATACAAAGGGGAAAAAGTAATTTCAAATGGTTCTTGCACCACTAACTGCCTCGCACCTTTAGCTAAATTGCTCAGTAATAAAGTTGGTATCGCTAGCGGCTTCTTAAACACTATCCATGCCTATACCGCTACTCAAAATTTAGTTGACGGCCCCAATAAAAAAATGAGACGCTGCCGCGCTGCTGCCCAGAACATTGTTCCCACTTCAACTGGCGCAGCTGTTGCTGTCACTAAAGTTGTCCCTGAATTAAAAGGCAAGATGGATGGTCTGGCCATGCGCGTACCTGTTGTTGACGGCTCAGTCATTGATTTCACTTTTATTGCCAAGAAAAAAACTTCTGTCAAAGAAATCAACAAAATCATCAAACAAGCTGCCCAGAAAGAATTAAAAGGAGTTATTGAATACTCAACAGAAGAATTAGTTTCCACTGACATTTTGACCAATCCTCATTCAGCTATTTTTGACAGCAAATTAACCGACGTCCATGACAATCTAGTCAGAATCATTGCCTGGTATGACAATGAATGGGGCTTTAGCTGCCGAATGGTGGACATGTTTAAGGTCATGGCTAAGAAATGATTCAAACAAAGTTATTTCAATAAAGCAAAAACTTTTTCAAACAAAAAATTAATATGATCAAGAATAGAAATACCTCTTTTTGCTGTTTTAGTATAAAAATTACGAGTGGTTTCTGCGAAATCTCTGGCGCTCTCGATATATCTGTCGCCCTTCTCTCTAAGAATTATCTCTCTCTGAAACTCCCACTGGGGGCTCATTTTTACATCCCAAGTAATTGACTTACACCATAATTTTGAAGTAAGAAGAAGTTCTAATTCCAAGTAAAATGTATGTTGAAGAATGCCTGCTTGTTCTCTTAATTTCAAAATATCATCTACTTTAAAATCTTTTTGATTAATAATTTCACAAGCATTATCAATTTTATCCTTGCAATTTTTGAATTCATTAATAACTTCATCATAAATTGGAATTAGTGAATAAATAGTATCTCTTAAAATAGGATATACTTCACTGACTTTTTGTTTTTGCTTTTTATAACCATTTATAGATTTTATTTCATTCCATCCTGTTGATTCTTCTAAATTCTCAAAAGTTGTTGAGATTTGTTTTAGTTTCTTTTCAATCTCTTTTCTGTCAAATGAATCCCTAGCCAAGGTAAATAATGCTTTCGCTATGTTTTCCCCATCAAAAATTGAGGCTGCTTTCTTTAGTGCTGCATCTAAGGCAGCAATCCACTTTTCAATATCTTGAGCTTCTGACTCCAAATCATCAATTTTCTTCTGAACTATTGCTCTCAATTCTTTTTTAGGATATTTTATCCCTAATTGAACATCTATTAGAATTGTATTTAATTGCTTTCTCAAATTACCAACATATAAAGAACCTTCTTTAAGTAATTGGTGGGCAGGAACTTCAATTTCTTTAAGTAAATCGTCAAATTTTTCTTGTGTAAGTGTTTCTTTTTTTGCTGTTTCTAATTCTTGGGTAATCTCTTTAATATCTCCTTCTACTCTTCTTTCAGCCCTTCCAATATAACGAACAACTCTGCGGTCTTTTTTTAAATCCTTTTCTTGCTGTTCTAATTTTTCTTTTCCAATATTGCCAAGATCCTCATCCAACTTCTTCAAGAATTTAAACTCAGCAGCCAACCAGTTAAGAGCGTGTTTAATCTCATTAGTTAGCTTCTTGGCCATAAATAAAATAAAACTAAGGAGATATATAAATCTTATCTCCATACCAAACTTTTATAAATTGAAAAAAACTCCTTCTCCATATGAACTCCTTAAAAAAATTCAAATTCAAAAACAAATACGTTTTGGTTAGGGTTGACTTTAATGTTCCTTTGGACAAAAAAGGCAAGGTCAAAGACAATTCCAGAATCAAAACAGCATTGCCTACTATTGAATACTTAATCAAAAAAAAAGCCATGGTTATTTTAATAACACATCTAGGCAAACCAAAAGGCAAAATTGTTCCTGAATTAAAACTTGATCCTGTTTACAAAGAACTCAAAAAATTCCTCAAGAAAAATGTTTACAAACTAAATGACTGCATCGGCCCTGAAGTTGATCGCTTTATCGACAAAATGGTTCCTGGAGAAGTTGTTTTATTAGAAAATCTTAGATTTTATTCTGAAGAAGAAAACAACAACAAAAATTTTGCTTTAGAACTATCTAAAAACGCAGATTATTATGTCAATGATGCTTTTGCCACCCTACACAGAAAGCATGCTTCGGTTGATACCTTAGCTAGCTTACTTCCATCAGCACCCGGCTTTTTGGTTGAAAAAGAAATCAAAGAACTCAAAAAAGCACTCAAACCAAAAAAACCTCTAATCTGGCTGATTGGTGGTATCAAAGAAGACAAGTACAAAGCCCTCAAAACCATTGCCAAAAAAGCAAACTTTGCTTTAGTCGGTTCTGGCCTTGTCGACCTCGTCAAAATCAAAAACAAAAAAATCATTCTCCCAGTTGATTTCACCAAAGACAAAAAAAACAGACACCTTGATATCGGACCTAAAACCATCAAACTCTTTAAATCATACTTAAAAAAAGCCAAAACCATTATCTGGAACGGCCCCTTAGGCATGTTTGAAAAACCAAAATTCGCCAAGGGCACAAAACAAATCGCTAATTTCATTGCCAAAAGAAAGGCCGTCAAAATCATTGGCGGCGGAGAAAGCGCCGAAGCTATCCATAAATACAAACTCACCAAAAAAATGACTTGGGTTTCAACTGGCGGCGGCGCCTCTCTAGAATTCTTATTAGGAAAAAAACTCCCAGGCATTGAAGCCTTGGAAAAAAACCAGAAGAAATTCAAATAAAAATATCCATTTATGGTAATCAAAATTCCTGAGTTTAAAGACCTATAACCCTCAAATTCTGCGAACTTGAGTTATAGGACATTAAACTCAATCGCTCCGGGACACACTTTTAGAGAAAAAAATAAGAGGGGGACACACTCAAGAATGTGCTTCGCACTTTATGTTTTAATTAATAGAATCGGGGGCTAGACTAAAATTACACTTTTACGAAGGCCATATAACCTTTCCAAAGACATTATAAATTGGTAATCTTAACTCTGGTTTATCCACTGTTGCTGCTAGCATTTCCTTAATGACTTTTCTATAAAAAGCATTATTATGAATTAAACAAATAATTCCTAAATACGCCTCTTTGAATTTATCTGGTGTATTTGTATCATCAATATCACCCCAGTGCCCTTTTGAAGGACCTTGATAGGTCACTCCGAATATATACTTATTGTTAATAATTACTGCTATATCATAATTAAATCTGTGGAAAGCATCATATCTAGCTAAACCTTGGGATAAAACTAATAAAACTTCTTTTGGATTTCTTAAAATTGATTTTGGGTCATCAACAATCCTCTTTATTGTCCTATATTCCCTCCCAGAAAAAACTAATCCTTGTTCATTTTGCACTATTCTTCTATATCCTCCAACATCAAATCCGAAATTTTCGATTATATATTTATAAGATTTTGCCATATTTGAAAGTTCTTGTTTTTCTTCTTCTGAAAAATCCTTTTTATTAGCGAATTTTTTGAATTCTACAAGACCACCATATCGTGAGGATAGATATTGAACAGAAAAAGAGATACGAGAAGATTCACTACTTTGAAGACCTTCTTCTAATTTTGCTAAATCTCTTCTAACGTATTCAAATGTGGATTCATTCAGTGCTACATAGGCTACACCTATCAATCTGCCTATTCCAATTAAGGCTGTGGTCCTATTACCTTTATTTCTTTTTAAAAAAGATTTATATAAATTATTAACTCTACCACTAAATTGTGCCTGAAATCCTCCTGCATCTATAGCTATTGATAATTCTCTTTGCCAATTCTTTGCTTTTACTCCTTTAGATGTTATTCTTTCCTTAACATTAAATTTTACTAGGCATTCCCGATGTTTTTGAAATCTTAGCATTCTAAAGAAGGCAGACAAATAACTTGATGAATCTACTCTCAAACTTAGATCTGTTCTATCTAGAATATTTCCATTTGTTTCGATTTTTTCATTGATAATCTTCAACCAGTCTTCTTTACTAACTCTTTTGAGTAATTGTTCCTCTACTTTCCCTAATTGTTCAAATAAAATGATTAATGTATTTATCCCAGGATTCTTGTTATTACCAAATGCCTCATCAACTTTCTCCATAATTTTGTCCCACTCCGGAAATCCTTTTTTTTTTAGGATTTGATGTAACTCTCCGTTCCAAGCTAGAATTCTAATCAGGTTGTTTTTACAAATATCTAATTTATTTTTAAATAATTCAAAATATTGTCTGTCTCTAGGGGATAATTCATATTCTTCTTTAGTAAGTAGTTTTTCTAATCTTATAATCCAAACATTGAGCCTTCTTTCAATTCTTCCGACACATATTATCAATTTTTTTGTATGTTCTTTATAACGTAAATTACCTAAGTTATGATGGGATAAAAGTTCTTCTATTAGTATAACATTTTCTTTTAATTTTTGTAATTGTTTAAATTCTTTCATAGAAAGCTTCAAATTTCTACCGATATATTTTTCAATCCTCTTAATCAATCTATTTAGGTCCATTAGATAATAAATAATTTAACCAATATATAAATAATTCTATAAAGCCCCCGATTCTTAATATTGTGTTGAGTGTGTCCCCTTAACTTCTTGTCCTTTAGTGCTCTTCGAGCTTAATTGGACTGTGTGTCCCTCCGCGACTCAAAAAATTTAATATTCTCAGGTGTTCGCTTCGCTCACATCTTCGAATTTAAATTGTTTTGGTTTTTGCTCACGAGGTCGCTCCCATACGGTCGCTCCAGCTCTGTTCGCAAAAACGAATATAACAGCAATTAAACTCAATTCAAAAATAGGCACTTAGTTAAATTACTCTAATTTTTTCGGTATTTTTATTTTAAACATCTTTTTGTAAGCTTCAGCTTCATATGAAATGTTTTTATATGCTTTATTATAATTTTTATACTTAAGAAAATTTATCAGTAGCTCAATTAGCCATTTAAAATAAAATCTAAAGAAACCATCTTTCCTTACTTGAATAATATGTATCCATTCATGATGAATAATTCTTTTTTTAAAAGATATTGATTCAGAATATTTTATGCAAATATAAGGGTAAAGGGTTATTCCATTTATTTTTAATAATCTAGGTAGCCAATGATTATATCTAATTTTTATTTTCATATAATAATTAATATTAGAAATTATTTAAAAGTGCCTATTTTTGAACTCTTAGGACTAAGTTTGCCAGAACTCCACTTCGCTCGTAACCGGCAAAGAATTTAACACAAATTAAACTCAACTAATACTCAACCTTACTTCAAAATTCAAAATAGATAGTCTATATACACAAAAGTTAAATACCAGTTCTGTTAAAAAATTCTAGAAAATGCATAGTTTTTTACTTTTAGGGCTTGGTCTCATGGGCGAAGAGATTGCCAGAGATTTAAAGAAATATGGCGCAGTTACTGCTGCTGATTATGACCCGGCAAAACGTCTTACAGCCCAAAAATTAGGAATTGGATTTGAACCAATTGATGTCAGAGATCATGCCAATCTGGTCAAATTAATGCGAGGTTATGATGGCATAATTTCTGCTGTTGCACGTCCTGAATATCATCTTCTTGGACTTGAAGCAGCTATTGATGCCAAATGCAACTATACAGATTTAGGCGCTGACCCAGATACTTTAAAAAAACAACTTGCCCTTCATCAAAAAGCCAAAGACGCTGGCATTATCGCCATGCCTGATAACGGAATCTGTCCTGGCACAGTCAACATCTTAGATGGTCATGGAGACAGCCAGTTAGACATAACACATTACATCCACAACTATGTCGGTGCTATTCCCTTAAACCCCACCAATCCACCTTTAAATTACACTCAACTTTTCTCTCTTGCAGTTTTAGTTTCTGAATACACTAAATATTCTACTCTCATCAAAGACGGCAAAGTCCAGCACGTCAAAGCCCTTTCTGGTCTTGAAAAAATAAATTTTCCAGGATTTGGAGAAATGGAAGCTGATTATGTTGCCGGCATGAGTTCAACCTTAACCAGAACTTTTGAAGGCCAAGTCCAAGAATGGTTTGAAAAAACCTTGAGATATCCTGGCCATTACCAGGAAATAAAAAAATTAATCCAGCGTTTTCCAGACAAAAGCGAATTAGAAGATTATCTCAAAGAAACTTTGCCTAAGAACCAAAAAGATGTTGTCCTGGTCAAAGTTGTTGTCGGCGGAATAAAAGACGGTCAAAAAACAGAAATTACTTACACCATAGCCCATGAATACAATGACAAAACTAATACCACTGCCACAGCTGAAACCACTGCCTGGTCTGTCTCCATCATTGCCCAAATGATTGCTTCTGGTGCTATCACTCAAAGGGGTGTTCTTGAACAGGAAAAGTACGTTCCTCGCGAAGCTTACTTATATCAAATAGACAAACGCGGAATTAAAATTAAAAAAGAAATAATTACGAAATAAAATTTATGCCGGAACTAATTCTATTCTTTTCATATCTTCTGCTCTTAAAGTAAGGTCTTCTCCTTTTTTAATTTTGTAAAAATCCACTACTTCCTTTGGGAATCTAATAATCAACGATTGGCCTAATTCTCCAATTTTAACTTTAATACCCCTTTTCAATTTATTTAAAAACAACATTTTTTGTGCATCTTCTGAATGTAAAACAGTTTCTTTACATTTCGAACATTCCCAACCCCTTATTTCTATTCCTTCAATTATTATTTTCTTTTTCTCCATCGGAATTTCACAATGGGTACAAGTATGTCTAGCTTGCCAAGTATCTTTTCTAATCTTTTCTTTTGCCATTTTTTTTACACCTCTTTTGAATAATATAACTTTACTAGTTTTTTATATAGTAGTTTTACCAAAATGAATTAATCGCCAAACACTCTCTTGAAAACCATCCGGATAACTCAACTCTGTTTTGGCAATGACAGCTTTAAATTCTTTATCGCCTTTTCTCAGGCATCTTTCAATAATATTTTCTTTTCTTTTTGAAGCACCGCAATCATAACCTTCTAATAATATTTTAAGAACATCATAAAGATCTTTTCCTTCCTTAATCAATTCTCGTGTTGCATGTAAGGTTGGTTCTATTCTTAATCCTTGATATTCAATATTAAACATATCTATCACAATATCTCTTTTGATATCTTGTATAATATCTTTACTGATATTTAAATTTTTCTATTATGTAGAATATAAATTAATTCCTTATTCAATAATCAAGAAATAATCATTTCTTTAAAGACTCAAAAGTATATTCTGGTTTTTCTCTGCCCAAACCTAAATGTCTAACTAAAGCCACAAATTCGCCATCTCCCCAATTCATGTCAGCAGCTCTGAATTTCAAAAAAAAGTATTCAAGAGATTTAGTTGGTGAGTCAATTGCTGGTTCTATCATAAATTTTAAAGGAAGCTTACCTTCATTTTCCTCAACTTCTCTATAATTTTTTGGTTGAAACTTAGCTACCTCTCTCTCAACTTCCTGAAATTTTTTTGATTTGAATTCAACACTACCTCTTTCATATCCTCCAAAATGAGCCACTCGACCAATCACTCTTCCAAACTGGGAATGACAAGTACTTGGTTTCCAGCCACCACCATGCATCCCCATTGGCAAACTTTTTCTAAAAGACGATATTAGAGTATCATAAAGTCCTCTTTTACCTGCCCATTTGAATACCTTATAATTTTTTGATAAATCTGGTAAGAGGTATCCTTCTTTATTCAGATTACAAGCCAAAAGTATATTAAAATGATTCCTCAGATTTTTGGGATCTTCCCCCACCATTACTCCAAATCGTACAACCAATTCACTTTCCAAGTGACCATAATGACTACTTGAAGGAATATCAAAAACAGGATCTTCCTCTAACAATTTTACCAATATTTCCGGGCTCTTTTTTGCTTCCTTTAATTTTTCTTCACCTTCCTTAATGATTTTTGGTAATAAAAAAGCCAAATCCTCAAGATTTTCAATTTCTACCATTTTCAAGAAATTAGCAGCTTAACTCTAAAAACTTCAAAAACCTTCTCTTTAATCCCGGATTTAATCTTATCCAAATCAATCTTCTCCAAGAACTCTTCCAACTCCTTGACTTCCTGCTCTGAATCAGCAATCTGCACATCAACATGCTCCAGCCGATATTTCAAGTCGCTTAATTTGCCGTAAATATAATTATTGTCAATCTTCTTGGCCACAATTGATTTTTCTTCCATCAACTGATTATGTTTTTCTTTTATTTCTTTCAACTTGCTCTCATTAACTGAATCAATCACTTCCATTGTTTTCTCTAATTTGCTTTCTTTCAAATCAATTCCACTCTCAAGATTCTTCCGAACACCCGCCACAATCTTCAAAAACACCAAACTTTCATCCTTAAAAAAAGCATCAATAGGATTTTCTAAATAATCCCTAATCAAATTTCTATTTTCCAAAGCCACGTGCTCATATTTCCGCAATGATCTTTCCAACTGAGCAAATATCTGTAAAAACTTGCTTTGATTTTCCCGAACTTGTGATTCTAAATTTTCTTTCTCATCTTTTAATTCCAAATATTTCCTGTAATCATCGCTTTGCTCCAGACTTTCAACTTCATTTGTTTTGTTTTGCTTATTCAGCTGCAATTCCATTAGTTTCTCTTTTTTTTCCTTTAATTCCCCGCTCAACCTCTCCTTCTCACTCATATTTCTATACAACAAATCAACTGTCATCCGAATCATTTCCAAATCTTTTAATTTATTCTTCTCCACGACCTTGTCAAAATTAACAACTAAATCATTTAAACCCTTCAAACCCTTAACTACCTGCTGGACCGCATCAAAAAACAAATGCTGGGAAGCAGCATAACTTTTGGCAGTGGATTTTCCTAACTCATCTAGCTTCTCTCTCAATAAAGAGTTAAACTTCATTGCCTCGCTCAAAGTCCTTTGCTTAGGAACCTGAACTTCACTCAGAAAAATACTCATTGCCCTGACATAATTAGTCCGATGACCTTGAACTACATTCTTAATCCTGTCTTCAATTTTCTCTGCATCTTTAATCTCAACTGTTTCCAAAGCTTCTAATCTTTCTAAAATAACTCTTTTTCTGCTTTCCACACCATCAAAAAGAATTATAATGTCATTATCAACCTTTTCCAGTTTTTCCTTTACCTTATTATCAAACCAGAACAATAGTTTGTCCTGCTCTACTGTTTCTTCAACTTCCTTCTCTTCAAACAATCGCTTCAAAAACTTGAACATATTAAGCTCAAGAATTAACCTATTTATAAAGTTTATTTATTTAAACTGGTAGTTTTCTTTTATTTTTGCACCAAAAGTAGAAAACGATTAACTATTTTATTTTAAAACCCAAATCCTTTTTTTCTTTTTTATAACCGGGCAAATAATCAAAAACCAATTCTGTATTTGGTCCTAAATCTTTCAAAACTTTTACTGCCAAATGATCTTCTTCTATACTTTCAATTTCATTCCAAGGATCTATATTGGGCTCATCAGAATGATTATAAAAACAAGGATATCCAATTGCCCACCCACTTATCCGATTTCTGCTTCCTAAAGCATACATAAATCCATTCACACTCGTATTCTTCAAAAGGTCACTTTGTTTTCGAGTCAAAGAAAATAAATGGCAAATTTCGGCATATTCTCCTTTTTTAAATTCTCTAGTTGTAAAAGTTCCTAACCCCCTGCTTGGACTTGGTTTGACAATTAGTCCTTCTGAACACCACGGTGAAGCTTCATCATACTCCCATTTTGGCTCCGAAGGAGAAAATACTCCGCGATCAACAAAAATATGTTTACCCTCTCTAATCTTCCTATTTGCTCTGATTATCATTCTTCTTTCTGCAGGATAAACTTCAGTATCTGTATTAGGATCTCCTGACGGCAAATAAACAGAACCATAACCACCTGGTACCACTAACCGACGTTTATATCTACAACTAATATTTTTTAAATAAGTTTTTTCAGCCAACCGCGATTCATCTTGATTTAGTACAGCAATTGGGCATACCTCAATTATTTCACCTTTAGAAAAATCTCTTTTGGCTCTAACCGAAGCCCACATATTTGAAATAGAACGTATCTCAATATCCTTCACTATCATTTCTATATCCATAACTTTCATTCTCTACCCCGTTCACCTCTTTCAAACAAAAAATTATTCTTTTCCTGAAACATCTGCCACTACAGCCATCATTATTTCATAACCTTTCCAAGGCAGGCTTGCATTTCTAGGAAATCTTGCTGGTAAATCTTCTTTTGGTACTCCTGCTTTTTCGAAAAATTTAGCATATGTCTCATCAAAAATTTTAAACCTATCTTCTGTCATGTCAACAATATCTGCATCTACCCTAACAAGATCTACCAAAGTGCCTCCTGCCTCTTCTACAATGGATTTAATATAATTTAAACATAATGTTGTTTGGGCTTCTAGAAAAGGGCCTATTGATCCTGATGCCCCATGTTTAGGCAAATACTCCCCACAAATCCCACTAGTATACAAAACACCATTAACAACAACTGCCTGATTGTAATGACCTGGCTCAGGTGCCTTATCTGTATAAATTGCTTTTTTCATTTTTTGTTCCTCCTAGAACTCACCTTTTTTAATTCAAAATAAATCATTAGTTTATAAAGATTTTTAAACTCCAATATAATCATTACTACCATGAAACTTGCCGAACAAAGTGAGCGCAAGTAAGTGAATTTGAACGGAGTGAAATTCATGAAACCACGCCCAAAAAAACAAATCAAAGAAACCGCCAAACAGAGAATCAAAGAACTTTTTCAAGAGGCTCAAAAAACAAAATCTCAAAAACTAGCCAATAGATATGTTCAATTAGCCAGAAAAATAGCTGGCAAAGCTCGTATCAGAATGCCCAAAATCTACAAAAGAAGATTCTGCAAACACTGCTACACTTACCTCAGATCCGGCCAAAACGCTCGAATTAGAACCAGACAAGGTAAATTAGTTATTTATTGTTTAGAATGTAAGAAATTCGCTCGGATTCCTTTAAGGTAAGTCAGGATTAAAATATTTAATATACTTCTCCCCAGTCATTGAAACATAACCATTTTTCTCAAGCCATTGCACTGTATCTGTCTGTCCACCCAACTCTTCAAATATAACTCTCACCGGCTTCCTTTGCTCATTAGACAAGATCTGAATTGCCGCTTCTACATGTTTTAAAGTTGCAGTACCGTTCCCTTTCTCAGCCCGGCGGTGATAATTTGAAAATTTAATCGCCCCGCCTTCTGATTCGCAAATTTCAAAAGCATACTCTGCCTTTGGATGAATTAAATGAAATAAAAAGTCATCCTTTCTAGATTGGAATTGCCAGTCACCAGCCTTCTCCATTACCCTCTCTCCAGAAATAATTTTCCCTAATAAACCAGCCATCTCGTGCTCAAACATTTTAACTGAGAATTATTAGATCCCTATTTAAATCTTACCCTTTCACCACTCAACAATAACAAATAACCAAAACATTTATATACTAGCTCCAACATAAATTAAATACAATGTCATTCAAATCAAAAGTCAAAAGAGCTTTCAAAGCTGCTAAAAAGGATCTGACCAAAACACGAAGAGCTTTAAGCAACGCTATTTTCTCATTAAGCAATGAATTTGCTAAGATGAACATGCGAATTCAAGAATTAGAACAAAGAGTCGAAGAATTAGAAACTAAGAAATATCCTTCAGAATTCAAAGCCAGCTACAAAGCCGAAACCTACTAAGATGAGTAATGTTTTAAGAATTGAAGGTAGAAAAACTCCTATTTTAAACTCCAACACAAATTTGGGAGTTATCTTAACAGCAACATATCAAGATAAAGAATTTGAATTTGCTCAACTTTCAGGCTTTCCGCCTACTGCAATGGTGCTTCAATTTCTTAGGTCAGATAAAAAACCAGCTCCAAGTGAATTAAACATAATCTTACTGACGACAGATAGTAAAGGAACATACGAGGCAACTGGCCTCTCCCAATATGACAAAGGAGATGGACAAGCCGAATGGTATAATCTTGGAGACGATTTAGAAATTAAAGTTGAAGCTACCGCTGAAGAAGCCATTGGAAACATTCCAAATCAAGTTAATTATCCTTCTCTCAACTAAAAAAATTTAAAAACTATCCTTCTTTTCTTATCAAAATGTCTTTAAAATCAGAGATTTTTAAGACATTAGAAAATTTGGAGAATTTTCCAATGCAACTAGATTTAGAACTAAAAAAAGCCATCAGCAAAATCAAAGAGAAAAAAGCTAAGTTAGTCTGCATCCAATTGCCAGACGGCTTAAAACCCAGAGCAGAAGAAATCAAGACAACTTTAGAAAAATCAACGTCAGCAGAAGTTTTTATCTGGCTTGGAACTTGCTATGGTGCTTGTGACACTCCAAAACTACCGCAAACTTTTGACCTTCTTATTCAATTTGGACACTCTAGATGGAGATAGATATATTCTTCATAATAGAAAAATTTATATAGTTCTAAGTTATTATATGTTATAATTAGTAATAACAGGTTATATAAATGAGATTGGATATTACTAAACATGCCAAAGAAAAGATGGTGATACATGGAATCACTACAGAACAAATTAAAAAAGCCATTAATCAAGGTTCAAAATTTGAACAGACTGATGGCTTTTTAGTAAAGTATTCCTACATTAGAGTCGCTTACAAAAAAAGAGGCGATCTTTATAGAATAAAAACAGTTTATATTGAATAAAAGAGGTAGGTGAGCCAAGATGAGAAAAGATATGAAATGTTGGGAGTGTAAAACAGGTAAATATTCTTATAAGAATGTAGACTTTTCTGTTCATGGTATTTCCTTAGGTAAATTTAAAGCTAAAGTCTGCAATAAATGTAAAGACACAGTATTTGATGAAAAGGTTTCAGATAAAATAGATGCTCTAGCCAAGAAAAAAGGTCTGTGGGGTTTAGAATCTCACACTAAAGTTGGTAAAGTAGGCAATTCATTAGATATCAAAATTGCTCACAAAGTTGCCAAATTTTTAGAATTAAAAAAAGGGGAAGAAGTAACTATTTATCCTGAGTCAAAAAATCGATTGATTGTGGATATTGGGTAAAGAAATAACATCGGATTATCAAACCTTGACCTTCTTATTCAATTTGGCCATTCGAGATGGCGATAAATCTTCTAAAGCCAAAGTTCCAGCCACTAAACCATAAACAAATATAGCGCTCGCCAATAACACCACAATCAAATTCTCTTCCCAAACTAAAAAAAACCAAACTAAAAATAATCCAAAAGAACCATAAATCCTATACTTAACATTTAGAAACAAAGACACCAAGGCAATTGCTACTGGTATCATCACCCATGTACTTAACCCAAAAACATAGATTATTGGCAAAAAAGTCAAAACAAACAATCCTCTTTCCAGCCATAAAAAATAACGAAAACCTGGCTTTAATTCCTCAGGAGCAATATAACTTAAACCAACACCAAGAAGATATCCTGTCAGAGCCACTAAAAACACCAACAAACTATTAATTGGCTCCATTCAACTCCCTCTTAAAATTTTTAATAAATTGTTCAAAATCCTCAACCTTCACCACCGCACCGCAGGCATAATCATGGCCCCCGCCATATCCTTCAATCCCTTGCAGAGCTTTGGCTAAAATCGATTTAATCTTAATCTTCCGGCTCCGGATACTGCATTTTAATTCACCGCTCTTCTCACGACCCGCAATCACAACTTTTTCTGGATGTAAAAAAATCAATTCACCAGCCAAATCACTTGACAAAGCCCATTGATTCTCTTCATACCTAAACAACACTAATTTGCCTTTGCCAACTTTCTTCTTAGCTTTTTTCAATAAATCGTTATAATGCCCTTCCACCCTTTTGATATGCTTTAAAACAAATCTTCCTTGTGGGCTTTTCCCGTCAATAATCTCATAAGGAGTTTCAACTCTGGTCAAAATCTTGACTACCTTCATGACTTGGGAAGTTTTCCCCTTCAAACAAAAAGAAAATATTCTAACTAACCTGCCCAAACGAGTGCCATAAGTCACGTCTCCAGGATCACCCTTGCCGTCCCACAAATCAGGATATTTTTTAACAAACTCATCCTTAAAATCAGGAATATGCCAGTCACCAATACAACCCACCATGGCTAGCCACATATCTTGCTTGACTACATCATAACAAATCTTAGTTACTGGATAATAAATCTTATTATCAAAAATCCGCGGATTAAAATAACGAACCTTGTGCCTTTCTAAAGGATCATGATGGTCTACCCAAACCACTGGCACTTTAACAGCATCCAAGAAATCCTGATCCACCATCGGCACATCTAAAATAAAAACCTTGTCTGGATTATATTCCTCAACTTTTCGCAAAAAAGCAGTTGTAATTTTAGGGGAACTTTTCTTAACCACACCCTTGCCTTCACGCAAAAACCTGTAAAACAACAAAAATGAACATAACCCGTCTGGATCATCATCAAAAAAAATCAACGGCCGTGTCGCTGTCTCTAATTCCTCTCGCAGCTTCTTGATTTCTTTTTCTGGTAACATAGTTCTTGTTATTTCAGTTAATTTTTAAAACTTTTCTTTCTTCATTTATAAGCCATACTTTAACTTCATGACTATATGATGATTCAAACTCTTTTGGTAAACAACTCCCACAAATTTCCCTCTTTTCAAAAAAGGCAGCATTTGCAGATTCTGCTCCACTAGTTTCCTCAAAGCACTGTAAGAATTGTCCTTTTCATTCAAGACCTTAATCTTACCAGCAGGAATCATCACACTCCTGACCATTACCTTGCTCCAGGTTTTTTTATCCAACTTTCCAATTCGGCGTAAATCAACTATTCCCAAAAACTTGCCGTCTTTCTTGACAATAAAATTTTCCTCTCCATTCGCTTGAAACTTCTTGATTACCTTGTCAAAACCAACATTAGGAGCAAAATGAGAATAACTCCCCTTCACCATTTTTGTCAAAGGAACTTTCATCAAAACTTCCTTAACTATAACCTGCTCATAACTTAATCCAGCTATGAAATACAAAAACCCTCCTAAAAACACAAACCACAATCCATTCCAAAGGCCGGAAAAAATTGCAATCAAACCCAGTATGGCCAAAGCGCCGCCTATAAACTTTCCGCCTTTAGTGGCAACCCAGGTTGCTTTTCTAATGTCTTTAAAATACATCTGCAGCAAAGCTCTAAAAACCCTGCCGCCATCCAAAGGATAACCTGGCAGCATATTAAAAACCGCCAAAATAATATTCAGTTGAAACAGATAAAATGTAATTGCTGTCACATAAACATTCCCATTTAAGAGATAAATAAAATAAAACACCATACCTAAAGCCATGCTAAAAAGAGGCCCGGACAAAGCCATCCAAAATTCTGTCCATGGCTTCATGTCTTCAGATGGCAGAGAAGCCACCCCGCCAAAGAAAAACAAAGTAATACTTTCCACTTCTATTTTCCAAAGTTTAGCCACTAATGAATGTGTCAACTCATGTAATAAAACAGATACAAACAATAACAAAGAAGCTGTAATACCCATCACCCAATAGGCCGTGCTACTCAAACCTTCATAATAATGAGGGAAAAAACCAGTTGCTAAAGCATAAGCCAGTAATATAAACACAAACCACCATGAATAATGCAGTTTAACATCAATCCCAAAAACCCTAAAAATCTTCTGGCTGCCTCTCATTCTTTCTCCTTTTCCTTAAAAGATTCAAGCACTTTCGGCCTTAATTCCAGTTCTAAAACCTTTTCTTCATATTCCTTAGCCATTTGGTCTATAGCCCTGGATTTATCTTTCAATCCATGTTTAGCTTTAACAATATTCAGAATTTTGTTGGTATGCTCATGAACATCTATAAGTGCTTTCACCATCTTTAACACCTCAAAATCTTGATTTTGATGGCGCCAGAGGTTTTGCCTCTTAGCACCTCATTAACATAACATTAATTTGAGATATATAAATGTTTCTTAAACCAATAATTGTTATCAAAATAACATCATATTAACGTAAGATTAATATAAAATATATTAAAACTTAAACTTCCCTAATATAACCTTAATCTTCTTCTTATCAACCATTCCCTGCTTAATAACCTTACCACCACCCTTAGCTAAAAAATCAATCAAAAACTTCTCAAATAACTTATCCGGCCCTTTAAAAACAAAATTACCTGAACTATTCAACAATAAAATCTTGCCAAAACCTTCAGCCATTTTCCTCATTTCATTTGCATCTAAATCAACTTCCATCACACTTTTCTCCTTAATCTCACCTAATTTCTTGCCTAAATTTTCTTTTGATTTCTTCTCTAATCCCTTCTTTTGCTTTTTCCAAACCTTAAACAATTCACGAGCAAACTCAAACAAAGTCATTTTTAAAGGAAATTTAACTTTCTCTAACTTACGTGCATTCTCATCAACCATCCCAATAAACTTTTCAAAAGCACCTAAAAGCTGATTCATTGGCACAGAAAACTCATCAGCAGCCATTTTCAGATAATCTTCATTCACCTCAACTTCAACACTCATCTTTTTAGCCAGCTTCGCAATATCTCCACCTAAACCACTTAATTTCTCCTCCTCTTTCTTAGCTGCCTCCCCAGCTTTGTATTCAATCCGAACAGTATCATCTGCAATCTTAAAAGCTCCTACTACCTTGATCTCTTCTGCCTCAGATGTATTCTTAAGGTGCGTTCCCCCGCAAGCTTCTGCTTCAGTATCAGCAATCTCCACAATTCTCAAAGTCTTGCCAGGCACAGCTCCTCCTTGATAAATCCTCATACCAAACTTCTTCTCAGCCTCGTCTCTGCCCATAAAAATAGAAATTACTGGCAGTTTCATTGCCACAATTTTATTTGCTTCGTCTTGAATCTTAATAACTTCATCATCAGTCAAGCTTTCATAATGAGTAATATCCAAATGACCTTTCTCAACTGACTTTTTAGCACCTGCTTGATTAATATGATTCCCCAAAACCTTTCGTGCCGCAGCATTAATAATGTGCGCAGCAGTATGATGTTGTGTTAATTGCTTGCGACGAATCAAATCAATTTTTCCCTTCACAACAAAACCAACTTTAAAATCAGCCTTTGTCTTCAGCTTATGAACAATCCATCCGCCTTGCTTAAACACATCAACTACCTCACCACCAGCTAAAATACCTGTATCATTTTCTTGTCCGCCAGACCGAGGATAAAAAACAGTTTTATCTAAAACAACATATTGGCCTTTCATCCAAAGAACTTTTCCAGAAAAATTATCCTTAGACCAGTCATCAAAATACAAAGGTTTTGTTTCAGCTACTTCAATATTATATTTCTTCTCCCTTTTAACAACAACCTTTTCCCTTTTCTCATGCAAAGCAGCTACTTTAGCATAAAAATTATCAGGAACTTTAATTTTAACTCCAACTTTCTCCCCTTCCTCCCTCAAAATTTCAGGAGTAATGCCTTTTGAATCATATAATTCTAATAATTTTTTTTCATCCAACCTCATCTTAATTATTCGAGAAACCATTTCTCTACTTTTCTGACGAGTCGCCTCATACTTGTTTTTCTCAACATCTAAAATCTTCCGTACATCAGAAAGATTCTCTCGCAATTCAGGAAATAACTTTTTCAATTCCAAAGCATGCCATTTACAAATATCAGGCAAGTACAAATTCCATTTATACTTGTCAATAAAGGACAATGCCCGACGCAAGATAACCCGTAAATTATAGCCGCCACCAACATTAGAAGGCAAAGCGCCATCATTTAATGCCACTAACAAAGCACGGGAATGTTCAGCTATAGAATACAAAGCCATCTGAGGTAAAATCTTCTCTCGCAATTCCTTAACTCCCATCCCAACTTTTTTCCCCACTCTACTCCAGGCCTTATTAATATCATCAACTTCATCTACATTCAACCAGGCAGCATAAGGCATAAATTTCTTAACCAAATCTGAATCAAACTTTACTCCTGTTTCCTCTCGTAATTTACGAATCACAGAAGGAAAAGTTGTTTCATAAGAAGTTGCTTTTCCAAAAGTAAACCAAGGCACTCTTTCCATACCTCCACCCATATCTAAAACTTTCAATTTCAATTCCTGAGAACCAGAAGAAGTAACTTCATGTGTTATGTAAACTTGATTACCTAATTCAAGACCACCAGAAAAAAATTCCATTGACGAACCAAAATTACCGCCGCCAGCCCAAACATCTTCATGCAAAACTAAATGCCGGTTAGCTAAACCCATGCCTTTGTTAATCCATTCCAGATGATCTTTTAGATATTGGTTAAAATTAAATTTCTCAGGCGGCATAAAAGCATGCTCTCCCAGCATTACAAAACCAACATAATGCGCTCCAGTTATTCCCACATTATCAATATCATTAAATCGTAAACAAAACTGAGGTTCCACTACAGGATTAGCAGGTGGCTTTACTTCCCCAGAAACAACATAAGGTTGAAAATTATAAATCCCTGCATTGACCCAATAAACATCATCTCTCCATCGAGCAACAACAGGATATCTAGAGATGGGAGTATAACCTAATTTTTTATGAATTTTAGCAAAATCTTCCCAAGTTTGAGTATAGGTTAATTTCCTCTTAGCTGGACTGTTACCAATAAAAGTAAATCCTCCAACGCAAGCAGCATCTCCGCAAACATCTCTCTTTTCCAACGACCAGAAATAAGTATGACATTTAGAGCATCTGCCCCGCTGAAAACCCAATTCCTTAAGTGACTTGACAGGGTAATATTTCTCAGGCTTTTGAGAAGCAATCACTTTAAACTCTTTTTTAATCTCCTTATCACTTTTCATTTTAATTTTTTATTAATAGTGTCTTTCAACTTTTTAATAATACCCTTTATTTCCAATTGATTCCTTTTTAAATAAGATTCATCAATTAAATAACCTTCATAACTAACTTTATTCCTCAATTTTCTTAATTCATCAGTTAAATTTATCTCATATTCATCAAATTCATTATAAAATTTTTTTAGATAAATTATTAAAGCTTCATGAGAGGTTGTTTTGTAACCATCAATAACCATTAATCCTGTGATTAATTCCTTAATCACTTCATAATAACTTTCAACAATCAGTGAAGTTTCTTTTTCAGAATCAAATCTTTTTATCGAATTTAATCTAAGCTCAATAAATTGTAATAAAGACCTAGCCATCTCATCATTCTTACCAACTTCCCTTATCAAATCTTTGACGTCTTCCCATTCTTTCATTTAAGCACCCTTAAATAACCAGACAAGACTATTCCATTTATAATATTATTCATCAATTCCTTAGGCAACTTACCTAGTTTTTCTTCGAAAAAAAGGTTAATTTCACGATTTAATTTTTCTTCAAATGGTTTCAAATTCAAATCTTTCTTCTTAGCCAAAATAAATAAGTCAATATCACTTTCTTCAACATCATTCCCTTGAACTGCAGAACCAAACAAAACAATAACATCAGGAGTTAATTTTTCTTTTAAAAAATACAATAAACCACATTCATCCAATCTTAAAAGAAGATTTGTTTTCTTATAAAGTTTGAACTTACTGGTCTTATTTGCTTTATAATTATCATAAATATTTCCTTTTTCTTTTTTAATAAATTCCTCTTTTTCTAGCAATTTAACATGATTAATTACAGAAGGCAACCCCAATTTAACTCTTCTTGAAATCTCTCTCAATTGAAAATTTTTTGTAGGAAAATCAAAAAACAATTCAAGGATTTTATAAGTGTTATATTTTTGTAACATGTGAAATAAAATAATATCAACTGATATATAAATATATCGGAAGAATTTATCATCTCTGATATTTATTCTTAATTATTTAACTAAAATTTGTCTACTCAGCAAATAGGTCTATCTCAGGATTAACAATTTTTACATAATCAACAGAACGCATCATAATCGACTTGGAATGACTCCCAGCATTAAAAGCAATATACTCATTTTCCAGCAGATTTTTATCAACATAAGTGTCTAAACCAACCACATTACCAAGTGGAGGGACTGAACCAATTTCACAACTTGTTTTTTCTTTTACTCTTTCAGGACTAGCCAAACCTAATTTTTTAACCTTAAGAATAACTTTTAGTTTTTCCAAGTTAATTTTCTTATTGCCAGGAACTACTGCTAAAAAAAGTTTCTTTTTAGACTGTAAAACAAGTGCTTTTGCACCTTGCTCTAATTTAGTTCCTCTAACCTTAGCTGCCCCCTCACTTGTAAAAACCGGTTCATGCTCAATAAGTTTATACTTGACCTTATTCTGTTCTAATAAATCAATTATTTTTCTAAAGATTTCTTCTGCCATTTAAAAAAGAATTAAGTTAATTTTATTTAAATTTTATGTCAAACCAATCCTGATAAATATACAGTATATACCTCATATGAAACCATTTTATTAAATATAATTCAAAAACAAACTATATGAAGTGTACTCTATGTGCAGAAACCATCACTAACCCTATTTGCCCAGACTGCCTCAGTCAAAGGGTTTTTTCTTGGCTCAATGAAATAAATCCAGTCCTAGCCCATAAAATAAAAACCCTTAACCTAGAAACAGAAACTGGCGATTCATGTCTTTTCTGCGGCAAAAAAATGAGCATCTGTGCTCACTGTTCCAGCCGCGACATCTATGAATTCTTAGAGCAAAACAACCAAGATCTAGCTAAAGAATTTGCTGCTCGATTTGATTTTGAATTAAGAAAACAATTATTCGCGTAATTCCATAACTGCCTGTGCAATTCCTTCTGGATACTCAACTGTTTTCTCTCCTTTGTCTGTCTTTATTTTCCAGTTCTTAGCCAGCTCATCAAAAGAGATTTTCACTTCACCCAACTCAGAATATTTGCTAAAATACTGAGTTAGATTATCAGCCAGCAAACCAATCTCCTTTGTCGAAGCAATTGACTTCAAAACAAAATCTTCATCCTTTTCCAGATCTTTTTCCATATCAGCCATAAATCTTGTTATTTGATTAATATTTATTAATTTTTTCAATTTTGGCTACCACTGGACACACTAGACAAGTCCACAAACAATTTTTAAATTTTTTTATTCTAATAACACGAGGACACGCAAACCTGCTAAATTAAGATTTTTCCTCAAAAAAGAGGTCAAATCTTTTACGCAGGTTCGCTTAACGTCCTCTCAAAATCACCTATAAATGAGGTGATTTTAAATGAAAAAAGATAAGAAACATATCAAAATAAGAAATCAGGTAGAATCCTTTCTAGATTCAGACTTGTCCATCGAAGAAATTGCAAAAAAGTTAAAACTACCAATTGGTTCAAGATTTGTCAAAAAATCAGCTAAGTGGTATAAATATTGCATAATTGCTAAAAAAAATCAAAAGAAAGCAATAGAAAAACATCCAAATTTATACAGCAAAGCTGGTAAAATTGCTCAGCAAAAACATCCTTGGCTTGGAAAAGAATTAGGTAAAAAATATGGACCTATTCAAGGCAAAATAAATGTAAAAAGATTGAAGGGTAATTCAGAATATTTTTCAAAAATGGCTAAACGACTACAAGAAATAGATCCCGAACACTCAAGAAGAAATATGAAAAAAGCCCACGAAACCATGAAGAAAAAAGGAACCTTCAAAAAACACCAAAAAGAAGCTGCATTGAGATGTATGGTCAAGAATCCAAACCAATTAAAAGAAATGGCAAAAAAAGCTCATGAGATGTACCCTTTAGCATTGTTGGCTTTAGAAAGTAGAAGGAAAAATTATCCTTACAAATTCATGGACTGTTTATTTGATTCAGATAGCGAAAGAAGATTATGTCAAATATTTGTAAAAGAAAGATTAATAAAAAAACCCGAAGAAGGAAAAAACATACATTTTAGAATTAATAGACATCACGTTGACTTCTTCATAAAAAACAAGGTCTTTGTTGAATTTCACCCACCAATGACATATGGAACAAGAAAAGGTGAAACTGTAAAAAGTTATTATGAAGAAAAAAGAAAAGTGTTAGATAGAAATGGATATAAAAAATATCCTTTAATTGTGATTGATAGATTAAGAAACATAGAATCTAAAATAAATAAAATAAAAAATTTAATCTCCTTCAAATTGAAATAAAGAAAATACTTTCAATCCTTTCTTTTCTAATTTCTCTCTTCCCTTTAAATCAGGAAGTTCTACTATAAATGAACATTCAACAATTTCTCCCCCAAGTTTTTGAATGAGGTTGGCAGCAGCAACCCCGGTACCCGCAGTTGCGATTAAATCATCAGCCAATAAAATTTTATTCCCTTGCTTAATTGCATCTTTATGAACTTCAATCTTATCTTTTCCGTATTCCAATTCGTACTCTTCTGAGACTGTTTCAGCAGGTAATTTTCCTGGCTTTCTGATTGGAATAAAACCAACTCCTAATCTATGTGCCAATACACTTCCAGTTATAAAGCCACGTGATTCAATCCCAGCAACAAAATCAATATCCAAGTTTTTATACCTGTCAACCAGTAGTTCAATCATCTGATTATATCCTTCAGAATCTTTTAACAAAGTAGTAATATCCCTAAACATAATTCCTTTTTTTGGAAAATGTGGAATTGTCCTAATCTTTGATTTTATATGTTCCATTTAGCTCACCTTCTTAATAGAATGCAGCAACAATTTTTTAACTTTTTCAACATTTTCTCCAAAAACTTTTAAAATTTCTTCCCATGAAACCGGTTCTTCGTCACTTTTCCAGCAGTCGTAATCAGTACTCATCGCCACAGCAGCATAAGGAATTCCTGCTTCATTAGCTAAAGCACATTCAGGCGCCACTGACATATTAATCACATCAGCTCCCCATGCCCTAAACATATGCGACTCAGCCCGAGTAGAAAACCTTGGACCTTCAATAGTTATTACTGTCCCCTTTTCATGAGCTTTAATCCCTAACTCCTTAGCTGAATCAATCAAAATCTTCCGCAATTCTTCTGAAAAAGGATCTTCCATGGCTGTATGTTTTGCATTTTCTCCGCCAGGCGGAAATTTCTCATAAAAACTTACTTTCCTGTGCCGGGTAAAATCAATAAATTGGTCTAAAATAACAAAATCCCCTCTTCCAATTTCTTCACACAATGAACCACAGGCAGTTGTTGCTAAAATATGGGTACAACCAATTTCCTTCAAAGCATGAATATTCGCTCTGAAATTAACTTGAGTTGGAGGAATAGTATGTTCTCTTCCATGCCTTGCAATTAAAACAACATCAACACCTTTAATCTTGCCCACTTTCAAGACAGAACTCTTTCCATAAGGGGTTTCAGTTTCAACATCCTGACCCCCCTCAATAATGCTAGGATCATCCAAACCACTGCCGCCAATTATTCCGAGTTTAACCATTCAGCCGCCCCGAATACTTTTAATAAAATCATGGATTTTTCCAGAACTCTCTACCTTCTCCTCTTTTTTTGTTAAATCTTCTAAAAGTTTTTCAATTAATTTCTTCAACAGTCCAGTATTTTTTTTCTTGTTCTCTTTGATTTGCTCATCTGTCAATTCTTTCTTCATGATTCCCCAGGCATAATTATCAACAGAACAAAGTGCTGCATAAGATAAATCCATTTCCCTGGCCAAAGTTGCTTCACTAGCCATTGTTAAACCCATTATTTGGGCAAATCCTTTAATCATATTAACTTCTGCCTGGGTCTCAAACCTCGGTCCTTTGGCTTGGTAATAAACTTCCCAGTTAGTGATTGTAATTTTTTCATTTTTAGCTATTTTGATTATCTTTTCCTTCAAATCCTTGTCTAAACAAGGCCTCGTCTGCTTAATTTCCCTGTCAAAAAAAGTAACTGGATTAAAATCAATAAAATCTTTGGGTATGATAATTGAACTTGGTCTTGTTTTGCTCCTCAAGCTGACTACAGAATTGATTCCAATCACTTTTTTCACACCTAATTCCTTTAGAGCAGCAATATTGGCCCGGTGATTGATTTTATGGGAAGGTGTAGAATTACTTTTGCCGTGCCTTGGCAGATAAACAATATTCTCGCCAACCAGCACATCAACTTTGCCGTGCTCTGTTTCTACTTCTTTGCCTTCTAAATCAGTCAAGAAACCGTTTCCAAAAAACATCGAACCCCCAATCAAACCAATCTTTTCCATAAAACATTATTTGACTGGGTGCTATATATAATTTTCTTTTCCCTATTCCCTTCCACAAGATTTATATAGTATTTTGCCTTAGAAACTATTAACCCGGAGGTGAAACACCATGATCGGGGATGAAGAATGGCTGGATGATTGGGAAGAATAATTCTCTTTTTTCTTTATTTTTTTATTGATTTGGTGGATTGTATTTTAAGCCATACTCTACTGGCTCTTCTTTTCTTGTTTTCACTGCTTTCAAAACCACCAATACAACAGAAAGCAGCAATAATGTTATTAAAAAAGCATAAGTGAGCTTTTTCCACACTGGCTTATCCTTTAACAAAAACACCAATGAAGTTTCTTGAGGCGCATAATACAGATTAAAAAGAGATAAATCAATTTTGCTCGGCAAAACCAATAGATTTTGCCTCACTGCTTCAATAATACCTGGAGTTGGATAATCAACTACATCCGGATTAAAAAACTCCAGCCAGGTCGGCGGGTAAATAATAAAGGGTATCTCTACTGGCAGTTCTTCTATTTCCTGCGGCGCGTCAACACATTGATTATTCACGCAGATTTGCCCTGCTGAACAATCCTCATCACTAGTACAGGGTATCTCCCGTGGCATAGGACATGATTGCACTCTACTGGTTGTCACACCGCATCTATCAATTATACACGTCATATACCCTTCCTGACAAGGACCGCAGATAATTACTTCTGAAGTGCATGTACTTCCTCCTGGTGCAGCTGGAGGAACAGGAGCTGGTGGTGTGGGTAATGCAGTTACATTAGGTGTTACATTTCCAGTAAAACTAATTGTTTGGTTTCCACAAACCTCAGTAGCATTACCAGCCACTGTCAAATTAATCTGAGCTTGATGCCCAGTTGGCGCTGAACTGCTTGCTGTTACATTCATAGTTATTTTAGTTATATTTGGAATTACTGCTGCTGAAGTTGTCAAAACCCCTGCTAATTCAACTACTGACACAGAAAAATAAGGCGATGCAGTATAAACATTCGCAGAAGTCAGAGCAGTTGGTGCTACAATTTGTCTAGATTTAACATAAGCAATTACTTGTGTTGTTCCTCCTTGCGGCACATTAACCCAAGTTGGTTTTGGATTAATAAAACTAGGCTCATGATAACACCAGCTACCAGTTATTGAAATTGCAGAAGAAACTGCACCAGAAAACTCAAACCAATAAGGTGCTGATATCAACATAAAAAAAACTATTGCAAATATTAAGTAAGTAGTTATTTCATTTTTATTCATCTAAACTCCAAAAATTGTCCGCCTGGTTAAAATATACAATTTTCCTTCATAAGAGCCAAAATCAGTCTTAGACGAAGGTGCAAAATATAGGTGAACTTCACCTTCTTTACCAGGCTCTAGATATAACGAATTTGGATAGACATAAACCATCTCACCGATATCTCCCCAAGGATAAAAGTAAATTTTAACAGGGAAATCATATTTGGTATTTATATGAGTCATTCTGTTCATGGCATAACCAGGAAATACTTGACCAAACGTAATATTATCAGTATAAGCTTCAAACGATAAAAAACCTTTATCACCAGAATATGTTCCAGCCATTTCCTCTAAACTTAAATCCACCACAATATATGACATAATAAAATAAAATAAAAAAATTCCTACAACCAACACAATCAACCATTCATAAAATTTGCGCTTTTTCATTTCTCTTCCCCCGTTTCTTCAACATTACAAACACTGATAATATAAACAATACTATTAGAATTAAACCTCCCCCTACATAAAATGGCGTCATTGAAATTGGCTTCTTCTTTACTTCAAAAAGAAAGGTGTCCTCAGTTACAGAACCGTCCACAAAAATAATAACCTTAGCTTCATAAACTCCTATTTCCATAGTTCTGGCATCTAAAAAAGTTTTCAATGTCTTCATTGAAAAAGGTTCCATGTTAAAAGGTGGTAGGTCCATTGATTGACCAGCAACCTCAATATTCAAATAGATATTATTCTTGGTCGCCCCAAAATCATTTTTTACCATAATAAACAGATCATTAACTTCCCCGACATAAAACTCTTTAGTAATATTCAAAATTTTAAAAGCTGCTGAACCTAAACTAAATTCTTTTTCTCCAAGGTCTTCAGTACCTTCATCCCAAGATATTGTACCTTTTACTTTGTACTGACCAGGAGAGAATCCCCTAACACTTAAATTTGCTGAGACTTCTTTTGTCTTTGTGCTGTCCAAATCAATAGTAAATGTCGTCACAGAAGAAATTTTTTTCTCACCAATATCAAAAACATCAAATTCACCATATAAAGACTCTATTTTTTCTTTTCCCCAATTAGAAACAGAAAATCTTATAGGGGTCTGTTGAGCATTTATATCAACATTCTCAACAGAAAAACTATCAAACTTTAAATTCTTGCCAGGAAAAGTCGCCAACAAACTAAATTTTGAGCAAATCTGTCCAGAAACACCAATAGATGATGCTTCTTCTTTCGAAAACATCTTTGCACAAGAAACAAAGAAGTAATTGCCCCCTTCGATTTTTTCTGGTAAACTTATATTTACTTTTATTACGCCACTCTCAGTTAAAACTTCTGGCTCTATCAGGATATATTGATCTAAATTTTGTGGTCCATAAACATCCACAACCATGCCAAAATTAGAGTCTCCTTCGCCTCCACCAATATAATACCTATGGATTATTTGGAGATTAGGTTCAAAAACATAACTGCCCTTCTCCTCAAGTTTACTAAACAAAATTGCAGAAGAAAAACTAGTGCATAAAACTAAAAAAAGAAGGAATAAAAAAAGAAAAAATTTCATGCTTCACTTTACAATCTCATCCATCAGTATGGATAACTATGTTCAAAGTGTTGGAATAGCTTCCTGTTGCAGTCAGTAAGTCAAAGGTCTTTGCCCAGTTAAATGTATAATTCTGTCTAGATGGAATATTAGTCACATTAACAAACAATGGCACCATAGCAACTGAAGTATTAGAATCTGCTGTTATATATGTATCCAACGCAAGATTGGTTCCTGATTCACCTAAACTTCCTGTTTCATTCCAACAATAACCAACATATTGATGGTTCAATGAACCTGCTCCAAAATTAGTTGCTATTGTCTTTGTCCAGTAAGAAGAGATATTATAATGTGCATTGGATCCAACTTGCAAGGTGATATTTGTTATATTGCTTGAAGAAGATAAGCTACATGGTGTTGTATCAGCAAGACCAGTAGTCTCATTCCATGAAGCAACATAACAGTCCTCATCAGGATCTACTACAACACTACCATCCTCAGCTGCTATTTCATCAACCTCATTCCATGGAGGTATAATTTCATATTCTACAACATCGACTATACCACCTGCTACCGCATACCCATGTAGAGTGACTGCTTTTACCTCACCTAACTTATTTAAATTCAGCCATGTTCCTCCTACTGCCAGGACAATCGCCACCACCAAAAGAATGTTTATTAAATTAAGATTTTCGTTTTTCATCTTACACCTCCTCCATCAAATTGATTAACATAGTTTACAGTTGTTCCTATCCCTGCAGAATCTACACCTGGATTGTTGAACCATGTCACAATATTAACCCCTGATTTCATCTTCCCATATGTTGGCATTCCACTCAATGCATCATAAAGAACAAAACCACTGAACGCCATAACCACTACTAACATCAGAAATAAAAACACCGTTAATTTATCAGCCTCCATTTTTTATACCTCCTTTAATATAATTTAACTTAGTTAATTTCTCATCCTTTAAATACTTTTCGATTTTGTAAAAAACTAGTTACCGTAAACAAATAGCATACTTAAACGCGGTTAAACTTCAAATAGTTTTTGACACTCAGAATGACCTTAATCAAATTGTAGAGTTCTGACAGATTGCGTTCCGCAAAGTTTTTGAATTATTATAAATTCTGCGAAGCAGACTAAATGTCCGCAGGACTAAGAAGGGGATTTTCGTTTTATCCAGTAAGCAAACCGTTTCATTAAGAATGAGAATTAAAGGACACACTTAACATAACATTAAGAATCAAGGGCTTTAAAACCAAAACATTTATATATCATTTATGGATAATATTATCCAAATATGGATAACAAATATAAAATAATTAATCATCTTGGAAAACACCCCTACAAGAAGTGTACCATGCACGGATTAAGTAGGGAGTTGAATATACCTTATGCTAGTTTTTATCGAACTGTAGAATCTATAAAAGATTTGTTAAACATAGAGAAAATAGGAAAATCTAAGATAATCACACTCAATAACAAGAATCCAGTAGTAAAAGCACATTTGACTGTATCTTCTGATGAAGAAAGGAAAGATTACTTGAAAAAATATCCAATTATCAGGAAAATATATCAAGAGCTAAATACTGATGATGTTATAATTTTATTTGGAAGTTATGCAAAAAAAACACAAACAAAGAAAAGCGATATTGATTTATTGATAATAAATAAAGATGGTAAAAAAAACATTTCTTTTTCAAAATATGAGCTTTTATTTAAGATAAAAATAAATCCAATCTTTATAACAAAAAAGGAATTTAAATTAATGCTCAAAGACAAAGAAGAGAATGTAGGAAAGCAAGCTTTATATAATCACATAATCTTAAATAATCCAGAAAGGTTTTGGGAGAGTGTTTTCAATGGAATTTGATAAAGAAGAGTATCAAAATAAATTTGAAGAATTTATTAAAGATAAGAGAATAAAAAAATCTTCTCAATCTTTCAAAATAAAACTATTTCTTGAAAAGGCGGAAAATAGTCTGTTAATTGCTAAGCACACAAAAGAACTTCAACCAACAAAAGATCAGCCAAAAAAGCTTTTTTGGGATTATTGGGCTATTACAATTTCTTATTATTCTATTCTTTATGCAGCAAAAGCAGCAATTCTATCTCAAGGATATGAAGTTTCAGATCATGATGCTACTCAAATAGCATTAGGACATTTATTAATTCCAGATGAGATTGAAAAAGAAGATTTGGAAATATTAAATCAAGCATATAAGATATTCGAAGATGAATATGTACATTATTTTGAAGACGCTAAGAAAGAGAGCCATATTGCGAGATATTCAGCAATCAAAACATACACCAAAAGAAGATTAGATGAGATATTCAACAACGCAACTGATTTTGTAGCTAAGATTGGATTTATTTTGCAAGATGAATCCTAAGAATAGGTGATTTCAATGAATTGTTTAGACTGACCTTAATCAAAATTAGTGGCATTCTGTTGTGTAAACTCTAAAGGATTATCTATTGAGAACAAGAATAAAGGGCGTTCTTTCTCGTCCCAGAATGGAAAGATTTATAAACAAGTGGAAATATATGCTTCCACATGGAAAAAAAATTAACCATATTGAAATCATTTTTTGAAGATCCCAACAGAAAGTTCAGCATTAGAGAACTTTCTAGGACTTTAAAGATTAATCATACCACAGTTAGGCAATACTTAAATAAATTAGTTAAAGATGGATTTTTATCTTTAAAAAAAGAGGGAGTATATTCTTTTTACCGATTAATTTTAAATAAAAAAACTTTAAATCTTAAATTATATTATAATTTAGAAAAGGTTAGGGAATCTAAGATTATCGAAGATTTGGAAAAAAATTATGATTTGCCGGTTATTGTTTTATTTGGAGGTTATGCTTCTGCAATGGATGATACAACCAGCGATATAGATTTATGCTTAATGTCAAATATTGAAAAAGAATTTTCAACTGAAAAATATGAGAAAAAATTAAATAGAAAAGTAAGCATTCATAAGTTTAACAAAACATCTTGGGAAAAGGCAAAAAAATCAAATCCTAATCTAATAAATAACATCTGTAATGGGATTGTTTTATCTGGAGAATTAGAGGTTTTATAATGAATTTTGAATTTAGTTTGAATAGTGGAAAATCAAAAAAGGTCATGCCTAATAAAATAAGGGCTTCAAGTTTGTTCAAATCTTCTATTCAAGCTATTGAAACGGCAAAAGTTATACCATTAAACACAAATACTTCAAAAACAATTCTTAGAGAACTTTATGAAGGATTAAGAGAATATTGTGAAGCCATAGGTTATCTAAATGGGTATAAATTTCTAGACCATGAATCAATAGGATTTTTTCTGAGAGATATCCTAAAAGAACAATCTCTTTTCAAAAAATTTGATAGATATAGAAAATTAAGAAATGGGATAAACTATTATGGCAACGATATCGAAGTTGAGACTGTTAAAGAAGCTATTTCTGAAATTCCTAAATTAGTAAAAGAATTGGAGAATCATTCAAGGAAATGATTATTCTTTAGAATTAGTCTATAAGAAAAAAGTGAGAAAGTTAATTTTGTTCGAAAATTAATCCTTTTCAGTATAAATTAAAAATACGAAAAATAATGCAGGATAAAAAAATTCACCTGACAAGAGTTTTACTGTCCAATGCCGCTTAAAAAGAAAAATTTATATGGTACAATAATCTTAATAATTGTACCCTGAAAGATTTAATTAAAAACAACCAAGAAAATCACTTACCTTGAACCAGCCTTTCCTCAACTTCTCTTTGCATTTTAATTCTTTTTTCTGTCTTATAGTCTGGCAGCACATCTTCTAATACTGTCAAGAAACTATTAGCTGCTTGCCAATCAGCCTGCCGGTATTTTATTTCTGCTAGAGAATAATAAGATTCTGGATGACCTTTCTTAGCCTTTCGGTAACATTTTTCTGCTTCTACCAACCGGCCGTGTTTCAAATGAATATAACCCAATCCTTCCCAGCCAACCCAGTAATCTTCTGATATCTCAGTTATTTTTTTGTAATTCTGCATTGCTTCTTCATATCTTTTTCGAGAAGATAACAAACGCGCCAGTTTATTATATGCAGTGATGTAATCAGGAGATTTAGCAATTGCTTCTCTGTATAGTTTTTCTCCCATGGTTTTATCACGCAAACCAACAACATAAACATCTGCCAGATTAACTTGAGCCCGTCCTCTTAATTTATCCATTTCTTCAGGATTATTATCTAATTCTATTGCTTTTTCCAAATCACTTTTTGCTTCTAAAAATAATTTATTTCTTTTTTCTTCATCAGCCACACGCCGTGCTAAACTAAACTTGATATGACCAATCCAATTCCAAGCCTCAGGAAAAGAAGGGTCTGCCTTACAAGATTTTAAATAATATTCTAGTGCTCTTTGATGATTTTTTTTACTTTTTTCCATAAAAATATT
>JAGLXL010000003.1 GCA_023132895.1 Nanobdellota archaeon | reverse complement strand
CCAGAGCAACCACCAACACCAGATACGCCGGATAAACCATCAGAGCCATTATCGGGTGATACACCCAAGGGCGATATAACTGGGGGTGCAGTGGCATCAGATAATTCTCAGGGAGGAGATAATCCTATTGGAGAGGAACCGTCAGAGCCAGATAAGCCAGAAGAACCAAGTCAACCATCTGAACCAACAGCACCGTCAATGTCAGGAGAACCAAGTCAATCATCAGCATCATCAGAACCAGAACCATGCTACAAAATAGCTAATGGGTTCGTTTATATGGGTGAATGTGAACTCGGAGTTTTAGATGAGCAGCATACTGCAACTCCTCCTTTTTGGGACGGGATAGAAGAGCATAGGGGAGAATACCTCTATCCTATATGGAAGAATGACTTCTTATACAATGGGATCAGCGGAAAAATCATATACGATTTCACACTGCATCCGTTGAAGCCAAAGCATGAGCAGATATCTGTAGAAGTTTCTGAGTAATAATTGAAAAAGAATTATATACTTATAGCCATCACAATTTTAGAAAAACGGACGCCCCTTCCTTTCCTTTTTTTATAAAAAGAAACAAAAAATCTACACCCCTCTCGTCCTTCGGACATATTCACTCGCTACGCTCGAATTTATCAATAATCCAAAAACTCTAAAATTTCCTTCGGGACGTTGCACTAAAAATCAATCCCTATCGGGAGAGCATAACAGGAATTAAGTGAAATAATACTCCCGACCCTCAAAAATTAACCGTTAATTTTATTACCAAAATTATATAAAAGTAAAACATTTAATGATTTAAAATGGCAGAAAAATATTATATTGATACTTGTATATGGCGTGATCACTATGAAAACAGATTCGGCCCTCAAGGCAGGCCATTGGGAAACTATGCTACCAAACTCTTCACCAAAATCATGAAAGATAAAGACACAATCATCTTCTCAAATCACATTATCTATGAAATGGAAAAAGCCTTTACACCAGAACAAGTAGAAGAAATGTTCCAAATTTTATTCCTAATGAAAATTTTAAAGAAAATTGAAATTATCAAAGATGATTGGGAAGAAGCCAAAAAGATTGCTCAAGAAAGAGATGTATCAAAATCAGATTCTCTCCATGCAATTCTTGCTAGAAACAATAATGCAATCCTAATCACTCAGAATTTAAAAGATTTTGAAAAGTTCAGTGATATGATTACAATCAAAAGACCAGAGGATATTATTTCTTAAAATATAATTCAACATACTCTTCCTCAGAAAGAGGTTTTTCTCTGAGTTTAACATTTAACTTTTTAGCCAAACATTTCAATAAATGATTCTTAAAAGAGGTATCATCAGTTTTCCAATATCTATAAAACAATTCTACAAGTCCTTGATCAGTTATTTTACCATGATCTTCTATCTGTTTATCAGAAGGAAATACATAATCTCTACTCTCACTTTCAACAAATTTAAATGGCTCGCCAGATCTGATGTAACTCATTATTCCCAGCCTTTTTCTTTGGCAATCTCATCAAACACTTCTTCCCTGATTTTCTTTAGTTCAGCATCGCTAACTTTCTTTTTGGCTTTTCCTTTAAAACTCAAAAATTTAGCCATAAGTTCTTCACGACTTAGTTCTTCAAGCTTTTCTCTAATCGCATCTCTAATAAATTCAGTTCGAGTACTAAAGTTGTGTTTTTGAAGAGTTTTGTCTACATTATGTAGCATAGTTTCATCCAGTTTTAGACTGATAATTTCCATTGTATTACTTAGTATATACAAAGTATTATTTAAAACTTTCTATTTTTCTGCCATTTTTATTAAAAAATATAATTTTAACTATAAATTGAACGTTAATGGGTCACCTGTGCTTTACTCACTCTTAACACTGCGTGTTAAAAGTGCCCTCGCAAGCTCAGGTCACCTAACATTGATTAAACAAAATCGTTTCCAAACCCCCACAAACTTTTTATATTCTTATTGATCCTTACTTATTATGATCAGAATTCCTATTGTTGATATGATAATTGAACAAGATGATAAACTCTTAATGCTTAAAAGAAATTTTGAACCTCAAGGTAAGTTTGATATTCCTGGTGGCTTTGTAGATAATAGAGAAAGTATTGAAAAGGCCGCTATTCGTGAAGCAAAAGAAGAAACTGGTTTTGATGTCGAATTAGTACAAAAGTTTGGCATTTATGATTATTTTGACAAAGCTGAAAAAACAGTTCATGTATTCATTGGAAAAATTATTGGTGGAAAAATGAAAAGTTCAAGAGAAGGTACACCTATATGGATTAATTTTTCAGAAATTAATTCTGATATCTTAGCTTGCCCTCAGAAAGATATTCAGATTCTAAATGATTATTTAAAAACTAGGGGTTCGGAAACGACTCTGCGCTCTCGGGTCGTTTAACAACAATTAAACTCAATTACTGGGCTTTAATGGCTTTTGCAAAGAATTAGGCTGTAGCTAACGCTGGACTAGATTCTATAATACTTGGTACAGAAATTATGGGGGATATCTCTTTTAAATCACTAAATAAACGAACTTTAATTATTAGCAAATTATTTTTAACCTTAACTTCCACCTTACATTCTTTTAATTTATCTAAAACATTTTTTACTGAAGATTCATCTTGATCTATCAAATCTTTAATCAACTTAGAAGCATTTATTATTTGCATACCAACAAATTCTTTTTTACTATTGTAATCTAAAATTAGATCCCCCAACTCAACACTTCCTTTTGATTTAGATTTAGGATTAAATAAAAATAAATCATCATTTTCCTTATCATAACTAAAATTAAATTTTTGCATTTTTCTCAGCTATATACTGCCATCTCCTGTTTATTTTTATAACCGTGCAAACAATGCATTTGCCGTTTAACACTAAAACATATCTGTGGCATTGTGTTTTGCTATATCCAAAATAGCAATCGTATTTTTCTTCACCTTCTTTTTCAGCCTCTTGCTTTCTAGCAAAAGATAATCTTTGGGGGTTTATAATGTTTTCCTTTACTTCTTCCAAATCAATGCTTCTAAATATGGCCTGTTCCTTAGCATGACCAGTTATAATAATGTCCTCTTTTTTATACTTCTTAAGCTTCCTTAATAATAATAAAAATAACCAGTATTTAAATCTTTCTACCTGTAACTACTACATAGTTAATAATCTATTCAATACCAAAGCCCCCCTAATTCTTTAACTGAATGTATTGTTTCACTCTGTGAAATTTCGCCCCACTGCGTAGGGCAAAAGAACATAACAGGAATTATGTCCACTAACAAGACCACTGGAGAAGAAAAATCTATGTGTTAATCAATACTAAAAACGGGCATTCTTTTCTCTTTCCTACTTGCAAAATACTTTTTGCCTAATACAATGGACATTCTGGAGGGACTGCACTGGCATGTGTTTCATCCTCATAAAAGAACCCTACATTTTCATTAACCCTGGATAAAAAACCATTTTGCGTAATTAGAGAGCAAATGTCATAATATCTTTCTCGGGTTAATTCCAGCAACTGCCCCTGATCATCAAGATCAATATAAGCCGACATATTGCTGGTTCCGGGTGCAACTTCTTCTCCCGCCACTTCTCTAACATCCTGTGCACAATTATATTCAATGCACCTACGACCTAGAAACACTCTATACTCGCCAGGTTCAATCCCAAGCAGCCTAGCAGTTTCCGCCATTCTATCTTCAAGTCTCCACATGTGCGTTCTCATTTTTGTTACCTCCAATTCTTTGTTAATAACCAAAAAGTTTATTAACTATAATAACATAATGTAATATATTTAACATAATTAAAGGTACATTGTAATGGTAACAATTTCGCACATAACTAAAAAAATATTGCAAGACAAACTGTTCATTCATGAAGCCCTAGAGAAAGAACTAGTTAACTTAGGCGCACTTGCAGATATGATTAAACCACAAATTGAAGAAGAATTAGAACAAAAAGTAAAAACTTCTACAATCTCAATGGCAATTAGGAGATATTTGGAAAAGAAGAAACAATTTCTTAAGAAAATAAAACTTTCTAAAAAAACAGATCTTTTAGTCAAATCTAATTTGTTTGAAATTACATTATCAAGAACTTCAAAATTAAATAAAACTGTCACTAAATTATATCAAATTGTAAATTTCAATGTAGGGGACACACTAAATATTATTTATGGAAACTACGAAGTTCTTATTATAAGTAATGACAAATACAAAAAGAAGTTTTTAGACATATTAAAAAATGAGAATATACAGGAGGTTCAAGAAAATATTTCTTCTATATCTATTAAAATTCCACAAGAATGTCTTTATACACCAGGATTTTATTTTGCAGTAACAAAATTATTATTATTAGAAAATATTCCTATCATCGACATTGTAAATACTAAAACAGAAGCAACATTCATATTATTTGATAGAGACATACCTAAAAGTTATTCTGTACTAAAAAAAGGAATTGATTTAGAATATTACAAATAGAAAGAATGCCATTGTATTGCTTACGCCGGATATTTTCTTCTTAGGGTAATGGTGGTCTTGTTACTGCGTCGCTGTCGCTCCGACCTTCACGTAAAGTGGAGGGGACTTAACAGCAATTAAACTCAATCTTTCTGGAGCAAATCTAACTTCTTATGGTCTATTTGGTAGGATTCAAAACTAAAATAACCAAAATAGTGAACATTTAAGATACCAAACCTAATATGTTCTTGAAATCCACCTTCGCAGTTAAGAAGGAAATTGCCGCCATTGATAACTCCTTTTCTAAATTTCTTATTATTGGCAATTACCTCAAAATTTTCGTCAAACGCAGTAGCAGCCATATGATGATTATGCCCGCCAACCATTATTACATTTCTTAAGGAATCATATAAATGCCTTATTGCTTCTGAACCAACATTTCCCCACAAGGGGTGCGTATCAGGTCCAAGCTTACCCTCATCAGTTTTTGGTAAACCATGCGTCAAAAGAATTTTTGGTTTTCTGTGTTTACTGTATTTAGAAACCAATGAAGATATTTCTGTCTCGCTGGTGTATACTCCATTCTTTTTTAGATAGGTCAACCTCAAATCAACTTCTTGAGAGTTTACATTACCACTTACATCATGAGTGTACTCAAAATACCCAGGTAAACCAATAAACAAAATACCATTATCTTCATATTCTCTATTGGAATATAAATCAACAATATTTGGCTTACTTAAACCTTTAACAGCTTTTTCCCATGCAGTCTTTGGATCATGGTTTCCAGGAATAACAATCACTTTCTCAAATTTAGTTGATAATTCAGACAACACATTATGAATCTGCTCTTCAAGTGTTTCTAAAGGTGTCTCCTCAGGGTGCAGGAGCTTCTGTCTGAGATTCCAGTCTAAACAAAGATCTCCTGGGCATAATACTTTTTTGATACCTTTTGTGTGTAAATAATTACTAACTAATCTGATTATATCTAATTGGTGATGCGGATCAGACACTATCCCATACCTATCAATATGCTCTTTTATTATTCCCATGACAATCAATAGCGAAAGTGGATTTTTAAAGATATGTATACTAAAGTATAGAAAATTGGTTTGCTCCAAAAAAACTCTTCGTCGCTTCGTTCACTTGTAAGTCAGAGAACTTAACACCAATTATATTCAATTGAGTTGGGGCCTAAAAACTTAAAGGGACAAAAACTATTTAAACTTCTTATATTTTAACAATCTCGGTGATAAAATTGTCCAAAAACTATAAAGAGGCGATGTTAAAATTAGGAAAAGGTCTTGTAACTTGTTACCGGTTTGGCATACCTATAAGACCAATAGAATGTGTCGGCTGTCGTGATAATAAATGTAAGGAATGGCAACGTAAAGAAGACATCCTCAAGGAATGCGGTGTTACAGACACTGAGATGTATGCCTGGATAAAAAGTCGTAAAAAATAGAACTTTTACCACTTATTACTTTAATTAATGTATCTTCCCCGTTCACTTCGTGAGTTGACTCAACCACCCAAAACTAATTCTAAAATATCTTCTGTATCAAACCATAAACAGCATCAGGCATCAAATTTGTTATTACCACTGCTGGAATTCCAACTGCTAAAGCAGCTGCTTCAACTCTGTGCCTTACCTTTCTCAGGAAATGAGTTGGTCTGGCCAGAGCATTGCAAAAAGCATCTGCTCTGTAATAATCTTCAATATCAACATTTATCTTTTCAAAATTAACAATTGCTTTTGTTGCTTCTAAAAATTCTCTGGCTGTCTGCCATCGGTTTTCCTTGGCATTAGCCAGTCCTTTAGCCATAAAAGTCACAACATCATGGACATAATCCTGAACCCTGTCTTCATCTTTATTGGTCCATAGAAATCTTTTCTTTTTAATTCCATGTGCTTCCCTAAAATAATCTTCAAATTGATCGAAATGCGGCACAGAAGGAAAAACTCTGTCTTTAACTAAACATCGCATAATTTCCCTAATTTCATCTCCGCCCTGGTTAGGCTGGTTGCCTGTCAAAATATAATAAAAAGTTCCGACCGCACTGTAGATATCAGCCCGGATATCAGCTTTGTCTCCAATTGCCTGCTCCCGAGGGAAAAATCCAGGTGTTCCCAAAACCTGGCCCTCGCCGGTTATAAAAGTATGCAGTCCAGAAATCAATTCATCCCTTGAATATTTTGCCAGGCCCATGTCTGAAACCTTGTTTTGGCCGTTGATTAAGATATTTTCTGGCTTCAAATCCCGGTGAGTCACACCGATATTTTCATAAAAATTAACTGCCCTGGCCATAGCCTGAAGAATTTCAAACTTTCTTTCCATTGGCAGCTGGACCATTTCTTCTGGCTCAAGCTTGCCTTCAGCTAATTCAGAAACATAGACCATCCTGTTTTTGGCCACAGAATACAAACAAGTGTTCATGTGATTTTCATGAAGCGCTCCAGTTACATTCCTTTCTCTTGGGCTTCGGGGGTCATTTTCTAATGTACGTCTTGAAATCCTGACAACACAGTCGCCCCTGTTATAAATCTCCCTGTCCTTAAAGATTCCTTTGACAATTTCTTTGATAATTTTTTTGCTGAATTTTTTATTCCTGTCCATAATCCCTCTCTGGCTTAGATACTCAATAACATCCTGATAGTTTTCTTCAATAGCTTTTTGGGCTTTGTTAGTATAACTAGAACCCTGACGTTTGATATCACCAGCATTATAACCAACAGTAAAATTAAATTCCTTGTCTTCAAAAACAACTCTTGCTTCTAAATCATCATTGACATTAATTTTAACTGCTTTATCCACTGATCTGCCTTTTTTCTGAAGCTGTTCCTCTAAAGAGTCCCTTTGGATCAGCCAGTGAGCCATCATATGAGTCAGAATTTTGTCATAATCTGTTTCTTTGTCAATCACCTTGGCTCTAAAGACCATGAACTGAGCGCCAATACCAATCATCTCTTTTAATTTGATAAAATGGCCGATATTGTAAAGATCGTCTTTATCATTATAAGTAGTATTTAGAAATCCATCCTCAGTTTCAAAACTAGGTAAAAGTTTTCTTTCTTGTTTTGATAATTCACATTCTAAGCCTGCTAAAGTCTCATCTGACATAAACCTATTTTTGGATTAATCATATATAAACCTTTCGGTAATTTATCACTTACGAGTAGTAATATAATAATGAGAGAAACCCACGAAAATCAGAGATGCTCAAAATAAGATTTTGGCACCAACTACGTTGGTTTTCTGGGGTTTAGAAATTTCTTTAAAATTTCCAAAACCTTTATATAAATCAAAGATATTATTAAGTCGTAATATGGATTTAGATAAGGTAAAATCATTCTGGATTTCTGGAAATTTCAAAGGAGCTATGCTTAAGAAGTCAATGGACCAGGCTCTTGAAGATTTTGAGGATCTGGATAATGTGGCAAGCTAGATATATCAGAAACGCAAAGCGTTTCTGGAACATCAAGCAAAGCTAGATGGGGAGAAAGAGGTGGCTAAAACCCCATCATAAGCATTTGGAGGTGCGCCTTGCCTTAATTCTGTTAGGAAAATAATATTTATATACTCTTTGTAGGGTTGTCCAGTGTGGGGTGTGCTCTTTCTATAGTAAAATTTATATATTTCAAATAGAAAATTTGACAGATTTAAAACCAAAGGTTTTAAATAAAACCACTTCTAAAATACCTCAAAAAGGATAGGCGAATACAATAAGAGAACATATCTATGGCTATCCCATTTTTAGATCTGGTTGAAAGAATAGATCTTCATCCTCAAATTCTCATCAAAAGAGTTTCTACTGGAGAACTTCCAGCCCACCGCCCTAATCCAAAAAACAGAGCTACTTGGTCTGTTGAAGAAGAGGATTTTGAAAACTACATTCGTTCTCGTCTGTTTTTAGCCAATGGAGACGATCTCGAAGAAACAGTCAAATCATTTTTTTCTGAAGATTGGAAAACAACAGATGGCTTTGCCCAAGATGACAAAGAGCAGGGAATAATCAACAAATATGTTAATCAAGGCTTATTTAGTTATGTTGATGTTGCTTTCCAGGGCGCTCAAAAACACAGATACCGTTTTGCCGGTTCTGGAGTAAAAAAAATAAAAAAATTACTGGCCGAAAGAAGAAGATTTTGGAAAGGGGATTTGTTTTATGTCAACCATAACCTTGCTTTAAATTTAGGTTACAGTTCTGAAGAGGAATTAGTTGAAAACACACCCAAGAAATATTTGCGTAAATGCGTCAATCCCCAGAGGGAATTTTACATCACCAAGAAAGGACATGAAATCATGCTCAGCCGTCATCAAGAAAGAATTACAGCGCAAGCAGAAAAGCAGGAGAGATTATTAGAAAAACTCAAAGACTGTAAGACAACTACTGATTACCGGGAAACAAACTCAGTCAGCCGTGCTGCTGCCTGGGCTGCTTTCAATGGTATGCACCAATTCCAGCAAAGACTCCAAGAACAAGGCTATGAACTGCCTCCTGATTGTGAAATGGTTGTTCATCAAGGCAGGCTCTACATGCCTCAAAAACTATTTCAGCGAATGATGAAAGTTAAACGCCATTACCAGCGCTACTGGATTCAAAAATGGCTGGAAAAAAACTCTAAATTAAAACCCTCCTAAAATTTTGTATGTCAAGCCTAACAAAACTTGTGCGGATTAAATCCATACTTCATCGTCATATCCATTTCTGATAGTTTTCCTGCAACTAAAGCCTTAACACGTTCACTAAGTTCAAGTATCCTGTTTCTGCCTGTTTCTATAGAACGAACAACTCTTTCATCTTTATATTTAGGGTCATTTTCATATCTTCTAAGAGTTTCTGCCAGACAGTCCTCCACACTTATTCTTTCACCATGAGCATTGCTTAAATCAGCAACAGTCATAATCGCTTCCTGCCAGGTTCTTGGCACCAGGGCAAAACTCGGGATCAACTTGAATTCTTCCCGGGCTTCAGCATTGGCTGGATCAATAAACATGTAATAGCCAAATCCATGAGACCTGCACATTTGTGCAATCCTATTGACTGCTTCATAGGTATCAGCTACCCCTTTTTCCAAACCATGCTCTTCAATATATTGGGCTCCCCTTAATTCATGGAATAATTGTTCTTCTTGTAAAACCCTGCCAATTTCATGTAGATAACCACTCACCGCCACTTCTTCTGGCCTCATCCGTTCTTTTATCCCAGGATATTTTGAAATAATCTTTCCCACCATCTCTTCAGCAATATCACCAGTCATTTCTGGATGTCTTAAGAATCCGTCTTTAACAGTCATGAGATTTTTTTCTATTAATTCTTTGTTCAGATCCAAAGCTCCTTGCTTGTCAATTAACTGCATCATTTCAACTCAGAAAACATTTTACATTTAAATTTTTCGTTTTTTACAGAATGAAAGAAAACTTTATAAACAGCCCTCTTTTTTAGGTTCAAAATGGTAAATGTATTTGATGTTAATCCTCGAAAGTTAATTGAAAAAGCAGCTAAAAAATTAGCTGAAGGCAAATTAGTTGAAATGCCTCAATGGGCTAATTTTGTCAAGACCGGCACTAGCAAAGAAAGGCCTCCTGCTCGTCGAGACTGGTGGTATATCAGGGCTGCTGCTGTTCTTAGAAGTGTTTACAAACTCGGGCCAATCGGCACTGAAAAATTACGAACCAAATATGGCAGCAAAAAAAGACGGGGGCATCAACCTGATGTTTTCAAAAGAGCCGGCGGTTCTGTTATCAGGAAAATTTTACAGCAATTGGAAAAATCAAACTTAATCAAAAAAACTGAAAAAGGCCTTCACCAGGGCCGTGTTATTGCACCCAAAGGCAAATCATTGTTGGACAAGGCTGCACTTGAAGTTCTTAAAGAAGATGGCAAGAAACAAACCCAAAGCTAAAAAATTAAGATTAGCTAAAAAAGGAACACAGACTAAATGGGCACCTTTTTGGACCGTACCCAAAATATACGGTAAAGGCCGCAAAGTCCACCCAGGACGTCATACTCATGTTAAAAGAAGCTGGAGAAGAACCAATACCAAAGCATAATGGCAAAAACAGAAGAAAAAAAACTAGAACGTGTTTACAATGTCCCTTTGCGTAAAGACTGGCTTAGGACTCCTAAATACAAAAGGTCAAAAAAAGCTGTCAAAGCTTTGAGAGAATTCTTAACTCGTCATATGAAGCCAGGTGTCGATGAAAGAGGCAGAGTAAAATTAAAGATTGGCCGGATGGCTAATTTAGATATCTGGAAGCACGGCATTAAAAATCCTCCTCATCATATCAAAGTCAAGGCTGTTAAAAGCGCTGACGGAACTGTCAAAGCTGAACTGGTTGGTTTTGAATACCAAGAAGAGAAAAAGTCTGTTAAGAAAGAGAAAAAATCAAGAACCGAAGAACTCAAAGAAAAATTTATCGGCAAAGCACCGGTTAAGAAAGAAGAACCTAAAAGAGAAACAAAGGAAACCAAATTAGAAAAAACAGTTGAAGAAACCCAGCCAAAAAAAGAAGAACCAAAAAAAGAAGAGGAACCAAAAAATGAAGCCCAAGGACTTTCTCAATAAAGTTAGTTTATTTTTCAAGCAGTTGCCTGAAAATTTAAATAAATTAAGTCTCGGAGAAAAGATTGCTTATGGTCTAATTATTCTTGGTGTATTGTTTATTTTGTTTTCAATTATATTATTTTGATGAGAATGGATGAAAAAGAGCGTGTCAGAAGAATTGTTTCTGACCTTGGGAGTGTTGTTTCTTCTAGTAATCCAGAAAGATATCTCAAAAGAATTGCTGAAAATTTAGACAGATTGCCTTTAGATCCAAAATATATTCCTGTTTTCACTGCTTACACCTTTGCTGTTGCTTCTGTCTTTAATGAAGCGCATTTTCCTGTTTTCAGGGAAAAATACCGGCAGAGCCGCCAGCTTATCTCTGGAATATAATACCGCAATCTTTAAAAGTAAAACAATCATTCCTACGTGTTAATGAGTTACTTATTTATTGCCAAAAGAGGGGATTACGACGAAAGACAAAGATGTTTAACTTCTTCTGGGCAAGAACAGGTTCAGGGTCTTGTTGGTGTCATGAGAAAAATTCTAGGCAGTGGGAATCATGTCAATTATCTTTATACTGCGCCTTCTCCTACTGCAGAAGAAACAGCAGAAAAGATTGGGAAAGCCTTTGGAGTGCCTGCTCAAAGCAAAGTTCACCTTTGGGAAGAAGATGCAGCTGATTTACAGGATACTCTTGCTTTGATTAATAATTTTCAGGAATCAGATATCAGCATGACCTTGGTTATGGACAGCCTCCCTTGCCAAAAATTGATTAAATCTTTAAAAAATAAAGGAAGGATGACAGCAGCTCCCCGCCTCAAACCAGGCCAGGCAGTTTATTTTCAACACAACTCTACCCAGTACCAAATAGTCCCTTAAAACTATATTATTCTCTTTAGAAAAGCTTTTAAACCATGACTTTAATCCGCCTTGTGCAATGTATGGTAATAGAAAAAAACCAAGTGAATTAGCCAAGGCTTGTGAAAGAGTCAGGCTCGAATATTCTCCAACTGAATTAAGCAATTTATTGCAGGCTAGGCAGGGAAATTCTGATGTAGTTTTAGAAAACGAACGCATCCTTTTAGATGCTGATGAATTTGGTGCAGCTCCTTCTGATTCTTTTGGTGAATTAAGACAAGAAGATGAAGCGCTTCTTAATAAGGTCTGCGCCGGTTCCTTAAGGCCTGGTGCCGTTGCTTCTAGTTTGAATCCCAGTCCTTCTGATATAACCATTCCTGACGATGTCCAGACTGTCCTTCACGCAGCTTATTTTTTTGAAATGAAGTATTATCTTAGCCAGGATTATGTGGATATTATTCAGGCTCCTGAAAACTTGACATTAAAAGCTATGGTTTATTCTACAGTCGAAGCTGTTTTCAAAGCCAACCAGCTTCCCATAGGTTCCAGAGCTAAAAAACGCGCTATCGAGCCTCTGACTGGTCTCTTAATTTCCAGGCACGGCTGCATTGAAAGATTGATTCATGAAGTTCCAGACGAGACTAGATTAAGTGATGAAACTTACGCCGCTTTTATTAATTATGCTGAGGAAATCAAAGTCGGAGTGGTCATGCCTGATTACAAAACCCAACTAAGAGATATGACTAAAAAAGATTTTATGAATATTCTGGCTTTGAAGTTTTTTTATGATTCCATGAAGCATGTCAGGAATAAAAAACAAGGCAGGATAAAAAGAATCAGGAAGATTGATTCCCATGTCAACGTTACAGTCAGGGCAGGCATGAACCATCTTGGCATCAAAAAAGTCAATGAAAACTATTTCTCTGCTTTAAGGGAATTTATTTTTGACACTCCTAATTTGACGTTCATGAGCCCTAAGGTTCATGCTCAATTTGAACCACTTGTTCCTCAAGACAAAAACTTATAAATGCAAAAATAAACTCTTTTCTTATGTCCCAAGAAATTGATTTCAGCCAATTCAACAAAGAAGCTTTTAGTTATTTGTCTGGCTGGAAAATGGTCCAGATTCCTACCCGGGAATATGACTTGGTCCAAAAAATAGGTTTGATTCTTGATGAGAAAGAAAAAGTTGGTTTTGCTGTTAATTATTTTAATATCATCCCTATGGAATATCAACTTGCTGAAGAGGAAAGAGCTGGCTTTGCCATTATCTTAAATCAGCTTGCTGTTCTTGGCTCTGTGACTGCTAGTTTGATTGTTTCAGCAGATTTCAGGATAGTCCCTGTCGTTGCCTCAGGCACGCCAGATTACATGCTCAGGGATTTGGAATTTATTCTCAATCATATGAACTGGGGAAAACATATCCAGTCCGTCAGTACTTTAAGGGATTACGGCCGGTTCCTGAATTAGGAAAAACATTTACAGATGAGGCAATTCTGTATAGGAAAAGATTAAAAACTACTTCTTATTTCTAATTTCTATGATTAAAGGCATCTTGTTTGACTTGGACAATACTTTGATAGATTTTTTTACCATGAAAAAACGCTGCACTGAAGCAGCTATTTCTGCTATGATTGACGCTGGTTTGGATTTGAGCCATTCTCATGCCTACAAATTGATGTTTAAGATGTATCAAAGATTTGGCATAGAGAACCAGGCTATCTTTGAAAAGTTTCTTAAGAATGTTACTGGTAAAGTTGATTACAAGATCTTATCAGCTGGCATTATTGCTTATCGTAAGGTCAAAGCAGGGCAATTGGTGACCTATCCTCATGTTCGTTCGACTTTATTGAAATTAAAATCAAAAGGTTTGAAACTTGGTGTTGTCTCAGATGCTCCTCGCATGCAGGCTTGGCTTCGTTTGACTGAGATGACTCTGGTTGAATTCTTTGATTTTGTCCTTGGCTATGAAGATACCGGCCATCTCAAACCTTCTCCCAAACCTTTTAAAAAAGCCCTTAAGAAAATGAAATTAAAAGCTTCTGAAGTTCTTTTTATTGGCGACAATCCTCGCCGTGACATTGCCGGTGCTCATTCTGTCGGTATGAAGACTGTTCTGGCTTGTTATGGCCAGGTCTGCCATCATGACCTAAAAGGTGCTGATTTCGAGATAAAAGACGCCAAGGAATTATTGAAGATTATTGGAAAATAAGTGTATATAGATGTGTATAGATTTTCCAATATCCTATTTTTTGATTAGAAAATTTTAAAAATAACCTCTTTATTTTGCTTCAAATGGTAATCGACTTTCCCAGAGGCAATTACAACCAGAAAAATAAAGTTTATCCTTCCAGCGAAAAACGAGAGCATCTTCCTCATGACCAGGCTTTTGAAATATCTGAAAGGGTTATCCAGTATATCTATTCTCTAGGCTCTGTTGAAGCTGCTGCTGAAGAAATACGCCGCGGCAGAGCTCCTGATAGGCTAGTTGAAAGAGTACGCACTCTCTTTGAACAAGATGGCCATTTGGCAGTGCCCCATCCTGTCCAGAAAGCCTTTCTTGAAATCATGCCTGAGAAAGAGAATTAAGTTAAATTTATAATATAAAACCTACTTTAATTCAACGTCAGCCAAAGCCAGAGCTCTGACAAGAATATTATTGATTGATGAGGTGGTGGTCTCGCCTTCTTTTGAGTTTAACAAAGCAGTCAGTTCCTGCTTGACCTTTTTGCTGATTTTTTTAAAGGCAGCGACAAATCTTGGAGACAATTTTTCTTCAAAGGCATCAAAGCCGTTCATGAAATCAACAAGAAACCTGGCCTGGGTCTTTGAGTTATCCAGCTTTTTCATATTAAAAAAACCAGTTGTAGAATCCCCTTCACGCAGCACTTTCATGGCCTTCTGAAGCCCGCTGGCAAAAGAGGCTTGAATAACATTCTTAAATTTGACCAGGTCATTTTCCGAAACCATATCAGCTGTTAAAATATTTGACTATTTAAATTTTGCCCAAGAATTAAGTTAATTATAAAAATAAGTTATTGTTTTAGCCTCAAGATGTCATTACTTTTTGGAGAAGAGGACGGAGCCTGGGGCATGAGGTATCACACTTTTACTGGCGGCCAGAGAGACGACCAATTAGCCCGTGTTTGGCAGAACTGCCGTGAAGAATGGCTGGCCAGGGAAAGGCTCTGCGATTATATCGGTCCCAAGGGATTTTTTATTGATGATGCCATTAGAAAAATTTATGCCAGCGGAGAAAATGCCATTCCTAACAGGATCATTGGCCCGGTTTTGGCGTATATTAAGAAGGATGAGCAGCGCATGAAAGATTTGCTGCCAGATGATTTGCTGATTGCTTTAAAGAACAGGATGATCATGCAGAAACAAGGTCTAGAGTTGGCAGAAGAAGTTTATGAAATTCTTGAAAAGGAATGAGTTAAATTTATAATTTTTTCATTAAAATGCCGGACAATGATTTAATCAGGATTCGTGAATTGCTTTGGACAGAGACTGATGTTATGACTAGAAAGACATATAATAAACTGATTAGTGAATTAGAAGAAACCCTGGATGCCCCTTTTTTAAGTCTGATGTATGGCCGTCAAATAGAGACTGTCTGGCATGATCGAGACTTTGAAAAAGCTGTTGCTTATTTTGTCCAGGCTTGTAAATGGTATTCTCAAATCACTGAAGACCCCGGCATCCAAATCGATTTCTTCCTTAAAGCTATGAAAACCGAACTCCAGACATTCCAGGCAAAAAAAAACATGTTTGATGCTGCTGTTAACGCCGGTAAGTATACTAATTAAGAAAACATTAAAAAGAGTTAAGTTAAGTCCTTATTTGTTTTAAGGTTTTTATAACTACTTCTTAGTTACAAAAAGAGAAAGTTTTATAAAGAGCTAGTTTGACAGTTGTTCTATGATTGATTTAAAACAAAAATTATTGCCTGTAAAGCTATTGGATTGGATTAGGCTGTATGACTTGCCCTCCAAGAACAATTATGCAGTTGAATTTCTGAGCGCCGCAACTGACCGCAGCATTGAGATTCTTAATGCTGAGAAATATCAAATACCTTCTGGAATCCCTAAAAAAGATTTATTTGAAACTATTGAAAAAACATCTGACGGAGACAAAGAAAGAATCAGGTCAAGAAAAAAAGGCACTATTAAAAATTGGAGAAATGGAATCCGGCCCTGGGCAATCAAAACCATGGATGATCTCAGGGGCCATGGCAATACTGATTTTGAAATAGATTTATTTAACACTGAATTGTATGATGGAACTTCTTTTTCAGGGAGTCAAATACCTTATGCTGTTGAATCCTTGCCTGGAATTGCTTATTTGTTTGGTTCAGTCTTGTTTTCTGGCCACAGTACTAATTCCAATAAAAGAACTAAACGGGCCCTGCACAGAAACCAGGCTGTAATTCATCCCAGCGTGCGGCTGCCTAAAGAATCATTGGAACATAAACTTAAAGGAATTGTTACTCCTGACATGACTGAAGGAGTCTGTTTAAAGCAGGGCTATGCTAATGTCTTGGGGTTGATGGGTTTGCCTCTAGGCAAGAAAAGCAAAAATCTCTATCATGAATTAGGATTAGGTTTTATTGAAAATCTTTCAAGTTGGTTAAGAACTGATGAACTTGATGAAGCTGGTAAGAAACATGCTGAAAATGCTTTGAACAGGTTTGTTGAATCTTTAGTAGACCCTCGTTATTTATCTTCTGAAAGACCGGAAATTTATCTGCCGGGATTTAGAGATGAAGAAACTGCTGGCAGGTTTAAGGATTTGATTGTGGATGTTTGGAATTTGGTTAATCCTGATGTAGGTTTAAGAACCTGGAAGCAAAAGAACAGCGGTTCCTGGTATCATCACCTGGGTTTGAAAGCAGAGGATGTTAACAAATTAGAAAAACGTTTTCCTGTTTACAGGTTAAATTTATAAATAATTAAGCTTATGATATTTTTAAGAAGTGATTTCTAATAAAATGAATAAAAAAACCAAAGTCAACAGAATAATCATTGAACCAATCTATTTGACAGACCCAACCAATGCCTTGGTTTTTCACCAAACACACTTTGATAACAACCACATTGATAATATTGGTGATCTTTTAAAGCACAGGGAAAAATATTTAGACCTGTTGAATGATTATGTTAGGCACCAAAGACAGCTTGACCAAGTCAGGGGAAAAAGGCTTGAATTGATAGCCTCTTTTGACAATCCCAAAGAACTTCTTGATTTTACTGAAGAAGACGATTTTGGTTTTTTTGAAGGCAGATTACTAAAGAAAAACCTGCTGTACTCATTTATGTTTGACAAAGAAGCTTCAAAGATTGATGATAAGATCTTTGAAGAAAGGCACCAAGAACTTTATGATAAAACCAAAGCCTTGGTAGAAGCTTATGCGCTTGATGATTATTTTGAGCCGCTGAAAGAGAATTTAATGGTCTGCACCAAGGACAAAAAGATTGGTAATCCAAAATCAAGGACCAAAGCTGTTTACAACACTTTCAAAAGAATAACTTCTATTTTGGGCGGAGGAAGAGCTAAATTTGCAAACACTAACCTAAGCGACCAGTGCTGTCAGGCCTTAATAAGTTATTTCAGAGAAGACGGACCATTGCCGGTGCTCAGGCCAGAGGAAAGAGCAACCTTGTTCTCAGACCGCTATGCTTTCACTTTGATGGCGCCTTCGAGCATTGAAGAAACCACCAGGGATTTCAGAAGAAACCATCAAAATATTGAAATAACCAATGATACCGATGAAAAAACTGATGATTCCCATCACCATAGGCAAAATTTTTCAGTCAGGGATATAAGGCCGGAATTTTTTAGAATTTCTATGGAAGTTTTGATCAAAACAGAGGCTGACTTTATTGAAGGCAAATTGTTTTACGGAGAATACAAAGGTGTGGGCTTGAGCTCCCAGGAAAAAGATTTGAGAGAAGGTCTGGTTAAAAAGTTAAGGAAAGGCTCTATGAGGGATGCCCAAGAAATACTGTTTGAAAGGACCAAGAAAATTTTAAGTTAAATTTATAATAATTAAAGTTATTTCTTTGGTTTATGGCGTTTAAATTAATATTGATATTTATTTTGCTTTTCTTAGTTGCCTGTTCACAAGAGATAACTAATTTTGAGGAATGTGAGGCCGCAGGCAATCTTGTTAAGGAAAGTTATCCAAGGCAGTGCAGAGCAAATGGGCAAATTTTTGTTGAGGAAATCAATGAAACTGATGAACAGTTCAATCAACCTAAATCTCCTAAGATACCTTCACCTCAGCCGCCACCGCCTTCATCAACACCAGTGCCTGTTCCAACACCACAAACAGGCTGTAATAATATCGAGGTTGCTGCGATTAAACTTATCTATACAGATTATTCTCCAGGAAATTTGATTGGCAAAATAAATTCTGTTTTGCAAGACTATCCTTCAGTCGACTTGATTGTCACGCCTGAATACACCCTTTATGGCTGGGGCCCTAACCAAGCCCAAAACTATAAGAGAGACCCAGTCATTATTAATTGTGACAGAGGCCAATGCACTCTTACTTCTATCGGCACTGCCAAAAGCGATGCCATAGTAGATACAGTCGATGTTTTAAAAAGTACTGCCCGGCAAAACCAAGTCAATATTGTTCTGGGCACAGTCGCCAGTAGAAGGACTATTTTAGAAAGGGACATTACCCTCAACACCCAATTGATTATTGACCGGCAGGGAAATGTTATTGCTGAACACCTGGCTGCTAAAAAATATGATTTCTTTGCTGACCCTTATATCAGCTGCCAAAATCATCCGCCTATCTGCCAGGAAATATATGATCAATCTTTGAATACAGTCCAGGCTTTTACTCTAAGCAATAGAGATAATATTAATTTTAAGATTGCATTGGTTATCTGTGGAGAGATGATAGATACAGGTTACGCTGATAAACTGGCTAATGAAGGTGTTGATATAGTTGTCAATTCTAATTTTGATCAAGACTGCAGTTGGGATAATGAAACCAAGGCAATCTTTGCTGGTCATCCAGTGCCTCAAGGATCTACTGGCTGCTGGCCAGAGATTATCCAGCAGGTTATCAATATTTATGACAATAAAAGGCTTATTAAGGATAATAGTTACCTTTTGGTTTCTGACGGCTTGACAGGAGCAGCAGGCATCATTCCCTTTAGAAGAACTCCTCAAGAAGATTTAGAGCTTGGAAGTGATTATGTCTATGGTGTGATTAAGGTCGGGGATTCTTGTTCGGGTTAAATATAAAAATAAGCTCTTAATTGGGAGTTTAAATGACTTCAGAAGAAGAAACAACCTTTGGAGAAAGATTTAGGATCAGAAATATTCACAGCTCAGGATACACACCATATCATGCTCTGGAAAGTTTTTCAGAAGAATGGAAAGCCAGGGAAGCCTTTATTGCTTATTTCTCTGACAAGCACGGTTTTCATCTTAATGATGTTATTAACGGGATTAAAAAAGATCGGATTCCTGCCAAGGTTATTAGTCCTCTGTATGAAATCACCAGTCGAGACCATCATTTGATGAGGTCGTTTTTATCTGATGACATTGTCGATGCCCTCATGGAAAAATTAGGCCTGCCCATACCCAAAAGACCAAGAGAATATAAAAAGATTTGAGATACTTCTTATGTATAAATTATCACCTAGTTTGTTGTGTTTGCTTGAGGAATGTAAGTGGTGTTTTACAGAAAAATTTATATAATTTCAGAACACTAATCATTAAAGGTGGTTGATTTGCTTCAAAATGAGAATTGCAAAAGAAATATTTGTCAAACCATTGGAAGATGATAGGTTTGTTATTTATTCTCCTCTTTTGAGGAAGGTCTCGGTTGTTAATCAAGGATTTTTATCAGTTCTTAAACAAGCATCAAATCTAGATGATATTCCGCCAGAACAATTGAAATTATTTCAAGATGCTGGGGTAATTGTTAGAGAAGAAGATATTCCCAGACCCCAATTTGAACCTTTTAATCCAACAACAGCTACAATTTTTACAACTTCTGACTGCAATCTGAGGTGTGTCTATTGCTATGGCAATGCCGGTGAAGAAAAGAAAACAATCAGTCTGGATGTTGCTTTGGCAAGCGTTGATCTGGTTGTTAAAAATGCCTTGAAATTAAAGGTCCCCAGGATAGGTGTTAGTTTTCACGGTGAAGGAGAGCCGACTTTTGCCTGGGATATTTTTACTAAAACTATTGAATATGTCAGGGAAGAGGCTAGGAAAAACGGTCTCAAGGCAAGGATTAATTTATCCTCCAATGGTGTCTACAGCCAGGAAAAACTTGATTGGATCGTCAATAATGTTGATGTTATTGGCTTATCTATAGACGGCCCCAAGGACATTCAGGATAAACAAAGGCCGTTATACAAGAGTTCAGCAAGCAGTTATGAAGCTGTTATGGCCACTGTCGAAAGATTCCACCAGGAAAATTTTGATTTCCTGCCCCGGGCCACAATAACCAAGGAAAGCGCGGGAAGATTAGACGAGTTGGTCAGATTTTTTGCTTTAGAAGTCAGAGCCAAAAAGGTTCATTTCGAACCAGTATATGTGACTGGCCGCTGTCTTATCACAAACTCGAGGTCACCCAAACCAAAAGAATTTTCTGAAAATTATTTTAAGGCCCTGGACTTAGCAAAAGAATTGGGCATTGAAGTTCGAACTTCTCTATTGAATCTTGACGGCATTAAAAATTCTTTTTGCGGAGCTACAGGAAGAAATTTTGGCCTGACGCCAGAAGGTTATATCAGTTCGTGTTTTGAAGTCACTTCAAAAAGTGACAGCCGGTCAGATGTTTTCTTTTATGGAAAATACAATCCAGAGACAGGAGCCTTTGATATTGACGAAAAACAAAGAGAATTTTTGTTTTCAAGAACTGTAGAAAACATGAAAGCCTGCCAGGATTGTTTTGTTAAATGGAGCTGCGCCGGTGATTGCTTGGCCAAAGCCAGTTCAGAGGGTGACTTGTTTGCCCAAAACGAATACAGCCGCTGTGAAACCAGAAGACTGCTGGCCCACAAGGCCATTGAACGGGAAATGAAAAAATATGGAGGTTAAAATGGAAAAAGAGTTTGTTAAATTGGATGAAATACTGAAGGATGTTAAAACTGAAAAGCCGGCAGAACCAAAAGTTTTAGCAGAAAAAAACCTGTTAAAAAAAGATAATTATGCTGACTGCGCAGGTTGCTGCTGCTTGGAGTATTGTCCGAGTTTTTCCGGCTGTGACTGTGATGCAGATTGTGAACATGATTATCGAGGTTGAAGCAGCTGCTTAGAGTTAAATTTATAATTGGTGAAGTTATTTCTAGGTTTATGTCTTACGAAAAAACTTTCTCAAAATCCAGCTATATGGCTGGTCTGCAATGCCTCAATTACTTATGGGCTAAAATAAACAGACCTGACGAGATTCAAGAACCAGATGAAGCCACACAGTATAGGTTTGATCAAGGTCATTTAGTTGGAGAATTAGCTAAAACACACTTTCCTACTGGAATTGATATTCCTACTGAAGATTTTAACGAGAATATCTCTAAAACTCAAGAATATTTGAAATTAAAAAAACCTTTGTTTGAAGCCGGTATTCTGGCTGGTCGTTTGTTATCTAGAGTGGACATCTTAAAGCCAGTTGATAATAAATGGGATATAATTGAAGTCAAGGCTTCAAATAAGGTTAAAGAAGAGCATTATGATGATGTGGCTTTTCAGAAGCATTGTTGTGAGAAATATGGTCTGAAAATAAGGAAATGTTATCTGATGCATTTGAACAAAGAATATGTCAGAAAAGGCGAAGTGGATGCCAAAGAGTTATTCACCAAGACAGAAATCACCGATGAGGTCAAGAAAGCTTCCAAAGATATTGACAAAAGAATTTCAAAGATGCTTCGGGTGATTGATTCTCCTAAAAGACCTGATGTTAAAATTGGTTCTGCTTGTTTTTCACCTTATGAATGTCCTTTTGTTGATAATTGCTGGAAAGATTTGCCTTTGCACAATGTCTTTGATCTTTATTATGGTGGAAAAAGGTCAGCTTCCTTATTTGAAAAGAAAATATATGCTATCAAAGACATTCCTGCTGGTTTTAAACTGACTGAAAAACAGGAAATTCAGAAGGAATCAATTGTTTCTGGCAAACCACATGTTGGTGTTAAAGCAATTAAGAATTTTCTTTCTGCTTTGGAGTATCCTTTATGGTTTTTTGACTTTGAGACATTTAGTACTGCAGTTCCAATTTTTGATAAGGTTCATCCTTGGCAGAACATTCCTTTCCAGTATTCTTTGCATTCAGTTTCTAAACAAGGTGCAAAGCCAAAGCATCAATTCTTTTTGGCAGAAGGTTCTGAGGATCCCAGGTTGGGTTTGTTGAAAACCTTGAAAAAACAATTAGGTGACAAAGGCAGTATTTTAGTCTGGAACAAATCATTTGAAATTGGTATTTTGGAAGAATTGGCTGAAGCTCATCCTTCTTATCGCAAATGGATCAAGTCTGTTGTTTCACGAATAGTTGATTTAATTACTCCTTTCAGCAAGTTTGATTATTACCATCCAAAACAACACGGCAGCGCTTCAATGAAAGCTGTCCTCCCTGTCCTTACCGACAAAGACTACTCAGATATGGAAATCGGGGGCGACACCACAGGACCTAAATTCCTAGACATTTACTTTTCAGACACAGAATATTCCAATAAAGACACCGAACACATCAGAAAGGAGATGTTGAAGTATTGCGAATTGGATACTTACGGTGAGATATTGATTTTGGATAAATTAAGGGAAAAGGTTAAATAATTAAATCAATTTTTGAGTTAAAAAGATGGTTACAAAAGAGGAAGCAAAGAAAAGAGTTGAAAAGCTAGTTAGTTCTTTTAAAGAAAATTATGAATATTATAAAAAACTTTCAGAAGCCGATGTGGAAACCAAATTAGTAGAGGAATTATTTATTCATATATTAGGATGGACTAAAAATGATTTCAAAAAACAAGCGCCAGCCCGCCGTGGAGAAAAAAGAGGAACTGTAGATTACGCCTTTCATATCGAAGACAAGACAGTATTTTTTCTAGAAGTTAAAAGAGTGGGTATTCCTTTAGATAAAGAAGCCGATAAACAAGTAATCTCATATGCTTTGTCAAAAGGGATTCCTTTTGCAGTCTCAACTAACTTTGAGCAATTAAAAATATTTTGTGTTGAACAAGAAAAAGCTATAAGAAATGTATTTAGAGTTTTTGATGGCCCCGATAAATATATTGATGATTTTGAAGATTTATGGTTATTATCAAAAGAAGAGTTTGATAGTGAAAAGATTTTAAAAAAAGCCGAGACCGAAGGAAGACTTAAAAAAAGGATTTCTATCGATAAACCTCTTCTTGAAGATTTAATGCGCATAAGAAGTATGATTGCCAGTGATATTGAAAAAAATTACCCAGATATATATCAAATTAATGAAAAGGATGAAATAGTTCAAAGAATTTTAGATAGACTCATATTTATAAGAAGATGTGAAGACATTGGCATTAATCCTAAGAATATTACTTTACAAGAAATTAAACATCTTCCTGACAATAAAGCTTACCCTAAATTAAAGGAAATTTTTAAGAAATATAATGAAATATATGATGGAGGTTTATTTGCTATTGAGAGAGATAATGATTGCGATAAAATTAATATTAATGGATCAATAATAAAAAAACTTACATATGGGCTTTATGAAAGTAAAAATAAGGAATATATTTACAACTTTGATTGGATTGATGCTGATGTTCTTGGGCAAGTTTATGAACAATATTTAGGAAAAATATTGGCACAAACTAAATCAGGCAAAGCAAAACTTAAAGAAGGACAAGCTCACAGAAAAGAACAAGGAATCTATTATACTCCAACTTACATAGTTGATTATATTGTTAAGAATACAGTTGGGGAATTATTAAAAGAAAAGAAAATTAAAGCAAAAAATATGAAAATCTTAGATCCTGCTTGTGGATCTGGTTCTTTTTTGATTAAGGCATTCGATTATATGTACAAAGATAGATCTAAAGATAAGGAATCCAAACAACATAAATTAGATGAGCAAGGATCTTATTCAATAAAAACAGAAATATTAAAGAAAAATATTTATGGCGTGGATTTAGATGTTATGGCTGTTGAAATTGCCAAATTAAATTTATTATTAAAAGCAGCCGAAAAGGAAAGAAAATTACCTCCTGAAGCTGACATGCATATAAAACACGGGGATTCTTTAATTGATGATAAAAAAATTGTAGGAACAAACGCATTCAAATGGGAAGGCGATTTTGAAGAAAAAAGCTTTGATATTGTAATAGGAAACCCCCCCTACGTAGATCTAAAACAAATGGATCCAAAAATTGTTGCTTATTTATTTAAAAAATATTTAACTGTGGAAAATAGGATGAATCTTTATTCAACATTTGTAGAAAAATCTTTATTTCTATTAAAAGATGGAGGATACTTTGGGTTTATCATTCCCAATTCGATATTATACAATGAGTCCTACTCAAAGATAAGGGAATTACTATTAAATGAAGTTTCATTAAAAAAAATAATAAGATTACCGGATAATATTTTTGGAAAGGTAAAAGTTGAAACAATAATTCTCATATATCAAAAAAAGGAGGCTAGAAAAAAAGATAAATGTGAAGTGTTTATTTATCCACGAGACGCCAGTATAGATTCTATCAAGAAAGAAAACTGCCCCCACATAGAACATTTCACTCAAAATATTTGGAAGACCGAAAACAAAATTAATATCTCTCTTACTCCTTTAATTGAAAAATTATTAAAGAAAATTGAAAAAAACACTACTCCTTTAATCGAATTATGTGATTTTTCTCTTGGTTTAACTCCTTATGACAAATATAAGGGACACACACAAAAACAGATAAGAGAAAGAGTTTTTCACTCTAAAACAAAAAAGGATAAGACCTTTAAACCTCTCTTATCAGGAAAGAATATAGTTAGATATGGGGTATTCTGGGACAGAGAGGAGTACATCAGTTATGGTTCTTGGTTAGGTGCCCCAAGGCAACCCCAATTTTTTAAAGAACCAAGAATATTAGTCAGACAAATAATAAGTGGGAGCCCCGCCAGAATCTATGCAGCTTATACTAATAAAGAGTTTTATAATGCTCAAATAGGATTCAATATTATTGTAAAAAATAAAAAAATTATTCTTATAAAATATATTTTGGCTATATTAGATTCCAAACTTATGAATCATTACCATAAAGAAAGATATTTAGATCCTTCAAAACATTTATTTCAAAAAATATTGATTGCCAACGCCAAAAAATTTCCCATAAAAGTCATTTCTCTTAATGAACAAAAACACATTATTAATTTTGTAGATACCCTTATAGATTTAAAAGAGACGCTAAAAGAAATGGGTGATAAAAAAACCTCACAAAGCGCTAAAATCGAAGAAGAGATCAAAAGAATAGATGAAAAAATTGATGAACTTGTTTACAAAATTTACGGAATCACAGAAAAAGAAAAGAAGATTATTGAGGAGAGTTTGAAATAATAATTCTTAAAAAGGTACTCCTCTTTTGGCCATAGCTACAAACCATAATCCTCCTGCGATACAAGCCCCTAAAACGGCCTGTCCAATAACATGTCCAATGGAAGTTGGAGGTAAAGCACTCATAAGATAATACTCAATAAAAGCCCCAATAAAATTGCCTGAAAATAATCGGTCTAAGGTATTCCATAAAGTAATGAGGGATCCACCAAATAAATACATAGAAACAAAACCGGTTCCGCTTAATAAAACACCAATGATATATTTTGGTGTTCCAGCAACAATTCCCATTTTCAATATCCTTTTTGGTTCATTCTTTTGTTAATATTTCTTCTGTTCTGCGTCACTCCAGCAACAATTCTATCATAGCTCCTCCCAACTGGAGTAACAGTTACTTTTTCTCCTCCAATCAAGCCTCTTAAAACATTTGTTGCTGTTGGCCCGCCAAACTGATGTTTTTCCGGTGCATTAACTCCAGACAATCTAATCTTACTGGTTCCGTTGATAGCCCTTTTTACTAAAAAAGTATCTCCATCAATTACTCTTTTTACAGTTCTTCTATATCTCATTTTTTTAGCTCCGGATGGCTAAAATTTCAATTCAACCACCCTTTTACAGGTTTATTTTTAAACTATTTAAATATTTCTATACTTTTCTATATAAGTCAATATTATTCTCTATATATTAATATAGTAATCTTTATAAACTTTACTAAATTACTAGTTAACAAGGGAAAAACATGGGGAGACAAAAAACCAAAGAAATTCTTGACAAGATTATCAAAGTTCTAAAAAACGGCCCAAAATCAATTAATGAAATAGCTTCAGAAACAGGAATAAACTGGAGCACAGCTGAACAAAATTTAGGGTTGCTCAAAACATTCAACAAGGTTTTCGAAAAAGATGTTAAAAATAAGAGAGTATTTTTTTATAAGGATATAAAAAATTTTTTTCAACTACCGATTAAAGAAGAACATAAGAAGTTGATAGATGGAATTTATTCCGAAATTAAAAAGCAGTGGAATCAAATAATCAAAGGTGACCCACCAAAAACCCAAGTTCACAAAACAATTTGGAAAGTTAATAAGAAACAAAATTTGGGATTGCCCATTGGATGGTACCAATACGGTCCTTGTTGCGTAGAAATATACAAAAATAATCATCAAGGCAAAATCGCTCCAAAAATTGGGACAATTATTGAAGAAACAGTAAAAGAATACAGTAAATATAACATATTTCAATTACAAAAATTAGTTTATGAAGAAGCTGATAAAAAATTGTATCTCGCTAAAGAGAAATTTCTTGAAATATTATGTGATGAAGAAAATAAATCAGGGTTTAACTTAGTTTTAATGGATTTAATAAGATTTTCACCAGAAGAAAGTAAAGAAGTTATAACTGATTTTTCCAGATGTTTATTGCTGTTTTTCGATCACATTAAAGAATTGGAAGAGGAAATAAGGGCAACATTCAGTAAAATTTGGAAATATATAGCTTCTGTATCTTTTAGAGTTTCCTTAGAAGAATATTATTCAAAAGAGTATGCTATAGAACTTTTGCATTCATACTTAGATGAGAAAATTGAAGAAAACAAAAAAGAAGCTCAATTTGCCATACTAGATTTAATCAGGGGCAGATTGAAACAACATGAAGTTGATAAAGATGTTAAAGAGTTGCCAAAAGAAGAAAAAAAAAAAATTTTTGAAGAATTCTTAAAAGATAAATCAGATATATTCGGGAAATACAATCTTAACTAAATTTTCGCAGCCAACATAATCTTTTTGATTCCTTGTTACTAAATAATTAGCACCTGCTTTATTAGCTAAAATTGCATGTAAGGCGTCTTCTGGATGGGCGTAATTTTTTGATTTGGTTTTATCTTCTCTAGTTGATTTGACGAGAATAATTTTTTCTTTATCCTTAAAATCTTTTAAAACAAATTCTATTTCATCCTTTGAGAGGTGTTTTTCCAACTCCGTCAATAGCCAATCAGAAATTATTAATTTAAATTTACAATTCCAGCCATCAGAAAAAAATTGAAATGCAAATTCTCCTAAGGGCCTTAATCCATCTGTTCTTTGACGAAGGTAATCAATAAAGATATTAGCATCAACATAAACTTTAAGAGTTTCCATTCAAGAGATTTAGTCGGTTTTATTTATAAATATTTGTAAACAACGCTCTCGCCATTGCCTAAAAACAACCCATTAAAACTTTCTCTAAAACCCTTCCCCCTTCCCCCCTTACCTTCAAAAATCAATCAAAACCAAATCCATTCGTTCAGCAAAATCATAAGCTCTTTCCAAGCCTGCTGTCAAATCATCTTTCAAATGAGCATCAGACCCGATTGAAACCTTGACCGGGCGTCCTTTCAGCAGTTTAAAGAATTCTTCCTGTGTTTCAAAGGTCAAAGGCGCCTTTTCACCGTAATAAGAATAACAGGAAGTGTTCAACTCAACAAAAATTTCATTTTCTTCTAAAAAATCAACTAATTTGCCAAAATCAATATCTTTCAACTCAGGATGGGCCAGACCGACTTTAACCGGCTTTAACAATCGGGTCAACCTGGCTAATCTGTCTAAATCCTTATAACTTTCCAAACGTTCAAACAAAACCAAATCCAGATCATCAATAAATTCCATCGGCAGATCAGCTTCTTCACACACCTGGAGATCTATTTCCAGACCAGCCAATATCTTTATCTCCTTAGAATATTTTTTCTTAAGATGGCGCAGAACCATGAAATAAATATCAATATTTGATTTAAAGCCAAAAAAACCAGTGAAATACTCATAATGGTCAGTGATGGCCAAAGTTTTCAACTTAGATTCAATGGCTTTTTTGACTAATTGTTCAGGTAAACTTCTTCCGTCAGAAAAGGTTGTGTGATTATGCAGGCTTTCCATAAGTATATTATAGGTTTCATCATATTTAAGATTGATGTTTTGTTTTGAAAACTTTCCTAAAAATTAATTTGTAGTTCCGAAAGATTTAAAAATCTAAAAAACACAATATTCTTTGGGTGGAACCATGACCAAAATAAACAAGATAAATTTGTTTTTTAATGCAGCTTTTATTGAAAGGCAACTAAGTACGACTTCAAAAGATGATTTAGTGTATGATCTGCCTAAGAATATTGATGAAGACTCAATTTTCCTGTCTTCTAAAGGCAGGGAGTTAAAATTCTCTGTTGACAGCTACCGCCCCAAGAAAATAAAGAATAAGGTTAAGCTTGGGATTTTAGAAGCCAATATGGGAAAGAGGATTGCTTTTATCATCTCTGGTTTTGTAAAGAATTACGTGATTGAGGGTGAATTAGAGCGTATACAATCAAATAAGTATGCTATTATTAAAGATGCTGTTATTATGATTCCTGGCTCAGAAAAAAAAGAAAAAAGAATGTTGATAGATATTAATGATGTTGATAATCTTTCAGCAGACATCCTTCCTGAAATCCAGGATATTCCAGAAGATGAAGAAGAAGAAAATGAGCAAAAAAGAAGGCTTGTCCTGTCTAATCCGCCAAAAAAGGTTAAATTTGATTACTTCATAAAGGATGCAAGCTGGTCTCCAATCTATAGGTTAAGCCTGGAAAAAAAACCAGAGCTTTTGTTTTCAGCCAAGATATCCAACAATACAGATGAAGAATGGGAAGATGTTAGCTTTAATCTTATTGGAGAAAATTTTGAGTTTTATCATCAAATACCAAGACAAATGCGTTTGCGCTCAGCTGCCTTGTATTCACATGATAGGGAATTTGAAGGTGACTATTCAACTTCAAAAGAAGGAGAATCATTCCTGTACTCCCTGAAGAATCCGATTACAATCAAGAAAGACAGTTCTTCTTTTATACCTGTCTTTCGGAAGAAGATTGATATAAAAAAGAAGTATGTCTGGGAAGCCCGGAACAATCTTTTATTGCTCAAGCTTAAGTTATTAAACAAGAGCAGCTCACCCTTTATAGCAGGGCCTGTTTCAATTTTTAAGGACAACCTCCTTATTGGAAAAAGCAATCTTCCAAGCACAATGCCTGGTTATTCCTCAGAAATAGACATCTCAGGTATCAAGGATATTAGGGTAGAAAAAACCCAGGATTTTGAAGAAATTGATTCTAAAGAAAAATTAACCAGGAAAATAGCCTGGCATTATAAGATAATTAATATCAGGGACAAGCCTTTTAAATTAATTGTCAGGGATAATCTCAGCCCCAAGGCTAAGAATATCAAATGCCACCCCCAATTCAAGAAAAAACCAGGAAACCAAATCGAATTTAAGATTGAACTAAAACCCAGGTCAGAAGGGGAAATTAAACTGGAATTTGTTGAAGAAAATTTCAAATAACAAAAAGCACACTAATCCTCAGGCTGAAGCCCGAGGTATTTAATTGTGTGATTTTTGGAATTGAAAATTGTTGGACTAAAGTCCGAGGTATTAAACCCCGACAATTTTCAATAAATGTCTAGCTAACAGAAAAACTTTCCCAAAGAATTACTGTTTTATCATCCCAACGCCCTAAACCTTCATCGCAAAAATAAAGCTAAGAACACTCATCAACAACAGCAAACCAAAGAAACAAAGTGCCGCAATCAAAAGCACGATTGCCCAGGTAGGAAGCTTCTTTTTCTTTGCCATTTTAACCATAAACCAGATTTAAAAACCTTCCTCTAAGCAGCCCTTGATTCTTCATTCAATTTAACAATTATCGCTTGATAAACTCGAATAGTTTTCCTGCAGTCAGCTTTTGTAGACTTTTTTTTGGTAATTTGTTCTTGCAGCTCCAGCTTTTTTATCTTTGAATGAAACTTGGCAATTTTTTTGAGGATAGTTTTTCTCTTGGCCAGTCTTTTTTCGATTTCCTTGTCTAAAACCTTTTCCATAAAAATAAGAAAACAAATAGAATATAAAAATCTTCCCAAAAACTTTAAATAATATCAAAAACAACAACTCCAAAACAGGTGATTTCTAACTAAAATGAATAAAGAAGAAGAATTCCTAAAAGCTTTGGAAGAATGGAAAGACAAAACTTTAAGCCCTTACTGCTTAGATGAATGTACTAAATTCTGCTGTAATTTAGAGAGCATACCTCTTATTGAGGAAGAATTAATCAGGGTTTTGGGCAAAGAACCAGAAGATTTTTCATCCCACCAGCACCCTGACAACCCGGAAATTTTCATCTTCAAGGGAATCTGCCCGCAATATGAAAAAGAAACAAGACAATGCCAAATCAGGGATGAAAGACCAAAGGCCTGCAGAAATTATCCTTTTGTGGTGCAGTTTTTTGGTGATCTTGGTTTGGTGGGCGTCACAGAAGGCTGCCAATATTTTAATTCATTTGAAAGATTAAAACAATTAGAAGAACAATTTGCCCAATACTCTGTCACTGTCTCCAGGATTTTTGAAAAACCGTTAAGAAATCGTTAATGGTTCTTAAAAACTTTGCTCTAACCCAAGGGTTTCCATTTATAGACATTATCATGATGGTCAAAATAATAAATCTCAACTATTTTCTCCAAATGATTTATCTTAAAAATTAAAACAAAATGCTTGTCAATATGAACTCTATTAAATGTCTGTAAGGGTTTTCTCAAGAATTTGTATTTATGGTCCGGACTGGATCTTATCTCTTCAATTTTCTTAGAAATGGTCATCAGTTGTTTTGGATTTTTACGCGATAGTTTATAAAATATTTTATCTGCTTCAGATTTAATATCCAAATCATACATCCTATTTCAACCCATACCTTTTGGCAAAATCCTTAACACGAATGCTTTTCTGTTTTTGTATCTGTTTAATCTTCTCAATAAATTCGGGTTTTAATTCAGGTTCACCTGCTTCTTCAATATATTCACCGACTACAAATTCTACAGCTTCGCCTTTATCCTTCAAGTCAAATTTTGCTTTGACTACATTTAAAACTCGATTTGTATTTTCATCAATTTCAATTAAAGCTTGTACCATATTAGTTCACCTTAGTTAATATAAGTAGAACTTATTTATATATTTTTCTGTTTTTCTAAGAACTCTTTTTTAAGCAAAATAAACTAACGATTATTTAAATTTTACTCTCTCCTCGGCATCAAAAAATCCATCTTCTTCTTAGGAATATAATACTCACAGTCAGAATTATGACCGTCACAAGTGTAGCAACCCTTTAGAGTATATCCTTCATAACCTTTTGGATCTTTAGATATCCTTTTCTCTTCTTCAGCAGCTTCTTTGTTAAAACACATGTCGTCTAAACACATCAGAAAAAAGAAAAAAACACTATTTAAAAGCTTTACTCAATCACTTCAGTATAAGTAACATCACCAGCTCTGCACTGCCGCGGATAACTTTCCATGGCAGGATATCCAGCATTAACACAGCTTTCAAAATCATTGATGCCAGAAACACAAAATCCCTTTTCGCATTTTCCGCCAATTGGTGTGGGAGGACATAATTTACACATGCGGCCAGGACATTCTTCAAAGGTTCGGTGATACCAAAGCTCTTCATATTTAGCATTAATCACTATAGAACAACCGCAGCAGCCCCTAGCCGGAACAACAACACATTCATCACCAGGTTCACACAATACTAAATCATCTGGCAAAGGCAAGTTCATACACCCTGCCAAAAACACCACTGCCAATAATAAAACCAGCCATTTCACCATGTTAAAGACCCCCACCACGGCTCATCAATCAAAAGCTCAGCATTTGGCAAAGAACTTACTGAAATCTTAACTTTCATTTCCTTAGAAAACACACCTAAAATTCTGACTTTCTTAACAGCATCAATGAGATAAAACATATCATCTTGTAATTCAATATTCAAAACATTATACCCAGCAGCGTTAACTTTGGCATAAATCTTGTCCGGATAAGTCTGCAAATCAACACTAGCCACCATAATCCGATTACTAACCAAGCTTAATTCATGATTAGTTTCTGTTGAAATTATCTGATTAGATTTTTTCATTAAAATTTTTGTGCCATCAAGCTTAATGCAAGCGCCAGTAGAACCAGTACCGCACTCATCTAAAATCTCAACACATTCATAATCAACGCCACAGTCAAAACCACAGTGCCGGCAGTCATCATAAACCAAAGTACCGCATGAATTCTTATAATTAAATCCATCACATCTTGCTGATACCCTCTCCTCAGCCAAACAATGCCCTTCATCACATCCAAACGTACAGTCAACAATCTGATAAGTTGCCTGGCCGCCAGTACAATAATAATCTTTCATTTGGTTCTCATTATAACAATAATCCATTGTATCTTTAGAAAATTCCCCTTTTCTCAAACCTCTGCAGTCAATAGAACTCCCTTCAACACAAGCTCCTCCAACACACCCATAGTCACAATTTAATTTATCCATCACCATGACGCCATCTTCACAGCTATATTCAGTTAATTCATTGCCAGAACAATAATCAACATAAGTCTCTCCTTCATACTCTACAGAACCTTGATTATACAGACTCAAACCAACTGCATCAGAATCAACACAGTCCTGGGCATAAGCCATAGGCAAAAGCAATAAGACCAATAACAATAAGATCCATTTCATAACCAAAAGAAAACAAAGTAAACTTAAAAACTTTGCCATAACTTCAAAAACATTTAAATATATTGGAAAATACAGAATTTTCTCGTATTCAAAAATTTCAAGGAAAATTTTAAATATTAACAATAAAATCCAGAAAACATGTCAGATTTTAACTATAATGCCACTGTCTCAAAAATCTATGTCTGGTGTTTTAATAATTCCAGCCACAATAAGCTTTACACTGATTTCCTCAACCAGTCAAATCTTGACATCAGGCCAGGAGACAAGGTCCTTGATGCTGGCTGCGGTGACCTCTTCTTAACCAGGCTTTTCCTTAATGAATACAGCCGCCATAGGAATATTCATACTCAAGTGTCTGCTTTTGACAAATCAAAATACATGCTCAGGTATGCTCAAAAAAATGCTGTCAAGTTCAACTCCCATATCAAACTCTTCCATGCCAACGGCCTCAAAATCCCTTTTCCAGACAATTCTTTTGACTTTGTCATGACTTCTGGCATGCTTGAATATCTCACTAATAACTTTTCCCAGGCAGCTCATGAACTGACCAGAGTCCTTAAACCAGGAAAACAAATGCTTATCAGCTTTGACCGGGACACTTTGATGGGCAGGCTCTCTGGCAAGATTTGGGGTTTCAAACCAATTCCTCAAAAACAATTTCAAAAACACTTCAAAGAAATAGATCTCCAGGAATTTAAAGTTGACTCAGATTCCATCTACGCTCAGCTGTTCAGGCGTTTTTATATCGGAATAAAAAAATAAAAAAAAATTAAAGAACTAAAGATTCCAAGGAATATAAGATTAATATCTGCTTGGTTTTCTTTTTCTATAGCATTCTCGGCAGTAAACAGGTCTGTCTCCAGACGGCTTGAAAGGAACTTCACATTCCTGACCACATTCTGCGCAAGTTGCTTTATGCATTTCGCGATCTTCCATTTTTTTCCCTCATATAAACTAATATAGCACGTACTGTGCCACTTTAGCTTTAAACTTTAGAGTGAGTATATAAACCTTTCCTATAAATAAATTTAAATAGTACCCTGCCTAATATAACCTTTAGGGGGTTTAAATTGGAGGTTTTAACGAAAATATCATTTATTGTCGCTGCTGTTCTATTAGTTTGCCTTGCATTTTTCTCCATCAATTCTGACATCAATGAACAAAACTCCATCACCATAACAAGAATAACACCAGATGGTTCCTTTCAAGAAGTCTCTAAAGAGCCTATTGCCAGAAAACAAGTCATCGTCGAACCAAAACCAGCCGAAAAAACAATTATTCCAGAACCGATCGAAATAAAAAAACCAAAGAAAAAACCAAAGAAAACTGCTTCTTCACCACCAGAACCAATTGTTGAAGAGAATAACAATACAGAACAAAACCTCACTATCCAATCTCCACCACCAGTTCAGATAACTAAACCAGTTCAAATCACCAAACCAACTCCAACACCAATTGATTATCCTTCTCCTGCTAAAATCTTCCCAGAAGTCATAGAAGAGATGAACAAGAACGGCAAAGCCAGAGTTATCATCAGCCTAAATGAAAACAGAGGACTATCATTACATCCAGACGAATTTGAATTCATCATGGAAATCTACGGCATGAACGCTGTTGTTGGAATATTAACTAAACAGGCCTTTGATAAAATCAAATTAAGCCCTGATATTAAAATCATTGAAATTGACAGACCAGTACAACCAAGAGTTGGCCAATCTCTTCCTTTGATGAATATTGATGATGTCCAAAACATGACCATCAACGGTATTGAAATGGATGGTGAGGGATATACTGCATGTGTTATTGGTACTGGCGTTTCTGATTGGCATCCTGCTCTGGGCAGTTTTGGATGGGCCTTTAACCCAGACAAAACTGTCATTGGAGGTTGGGACTTTTTCTATAACGATCAAGACCCTAGTGATGACAATGGCCACGGAACTTCTATATCAGGAATAATAGCAGGCTCAGAATGGAGAATGGGTTCTGGATTTGAAAATGGTCCTTGGGCTTCAACTAATTACTCTCTTTTTAATTCTACTTCATCAACTGATGTAGTTCAGGAATCATTCAGCAATAAGATTGTATCAACAAATGGCGCCTTGGGAGAGTATATCGACCAATATTATCGGTATGATACTTCAGCTTTTGACAAATTCTCATTTTGGATGAAAACCAACGTTAGCGGAACTCGTTTAAGAGTTACTCTTGACCCCTGGTGCCTTGGCCCGACTGTAGGTAAACATGGTACTGGAGGAGCAAGTTATGATATTGTTGTCAATGCTTCAGATGTTAACAAATGGAAGAAATACATTGTTCCAGCAACTTCCTTAACTTGGACTTTTGGCGGCTGCTTTACTCTCTCCCGTAGACCTAGATTGGCTTTTGAAAATATAAACGATAGTGTACCTTTTGAATTTCATCTGGACGATGTAAGACTACACAGAACCGATATTGCTTATACTGGTGTAGCTCCAAGAGCTAAAATAGTTGCTATAAAAGTTTCAGACCAAAATGGCAATGGCTGGACATCTCTTATTACTAGTGCAATTAATTGGTGTACTAATAATGCTTCGAAATATAATATTTCTACAATGATATTTAGTTTTGGCACTGCTGGATACCAAACCGGCACAAATTGTGATGGTGGAATAGTTGATAATGCCGTAGCTGCCGCCAATAGTAAAAATATAACTGTATATGCTCCAGCAGGCCAGGCCCAGCCAACTACTCAAGTTGGCATTGAATTTCCTGCTTGCGTCACAAGAATTTTTAGTGTCGGTGCTGTTACAGACGGCTGGCCTTATAATCCTCAACCTGATGTTGTTACCAAATATGGGCCGCAGGGTAGCTCTACTAAAATTGCTCCGATTTTAGACTACTTTGCTCCAGGGGAAGTTATCAAGGTAATAAAGCTTCCAATTCTGAATCCTAATCTTTATGCCCAGGCTGGAGGAACATCATTTGCTACAGCATTTTTAGCAGGCGCAGACATCATTTTAAGGCAGTATAACAAAGAAAAATACAATAAAATCTTGACACCAAATGAAATCAGGACTATTTTCCGTCTCACAGGAAAAAATATCACTGACAATAACACTGCTTATTTCCACACCAATATAACTAAGCCTCGTCTAGATCTCTTAAGAGCAGTCCATTACGAATTATTTCCCCCTGTTATAACTTTACTATTGCCTCCAAATAATCTAAAAAACCTCAGCAATGTAACTTTTGAATACAATGTCACAGACCACCACAACGTCAACTGCACTTTGTACATCAACAATATTTCAAATCAAACCAATACCAATGTTCAGAGAGGTGTTCTTGAAACCTTTACCCTAAATAATCTCGCTCCAGGCTCTTACACCTGGCAGATTAAATGCTGGGACAATTCAACATTCCCCAACCAAGCAACTTCCACAACCAGAATTTACAAAGTCAATTATCCGCCAGCCATAACCAATATTCCAAACCAAACTATCAATGAAGACATTCCTGCCACCATAGATTTAAGCTCCTATTTAACAGACAATGACAACGACACCCTGACCATGACCATCATGAACGAAGATACCAACAAAGTAGACTGCAGTGTTAATAATCTAAACCTAACCATGACGCCAGCCAGTAATTATTTCGGCACAGCCACCTGCCAGATAAAAGTCAATGATAATCTGCAGGATTCAAACAACCAAACCATAACTATCATTGTCACTTCTGTCAATGATCCGCCAGTTATCACAACCACACCAATCAATACAGCTGACATCAATGTTCTTTATTCCTATGATGTCGATGCCATAGACATAGAAAATGATACTTTGACTTATTCATTAACAACCTCGCCAAGTGGAATGACCATCAACCCAACAACCGGCCTCATCACCTGGACACCAATATCAGGCCATCAAGGAATAAATCAGGTCATTGTCAAAGTCAATGATACTTTTGGTGCCGCAGACACCCAATCTTACAACATTTCAATTGGCAATACTGATCCAACCATCACTTCAACACCCTCAACAACAACCTTAGCCAGAAACCTTTACACTTACCAGGTCACAGCCTCTGACCCTGAAAACGACGCTTTAACTTTTACCTTAACCCAAAGCCCAGCTGGCATGACTATTAATTCAGGATTAATCTCCTGGACACCAACCTTCAGCCAGATTGGCAGCAACCAAGTCGAAGTCCAAGTAGATGATGGCTATGGAGGAACAGACACCCAGCAATTTACAATCGATGTAACCCAAAACTTACAGGGAACCATAACTTCATGTGAATATGGTCCGATGCATGGCGGAGAACTCGGAGAAAACAAATGCACACCGCCAGATTGCCCTGATGGATATTACTCATTAATATTAAATGAGCATCATTTAGGAGGCAAAAAAAGCCATTACAACAGAGTCTACAGAATTTGTATCAAAGCTGTAACAAGTGCAACATTGTTAAGCTGTGAAAATCCATACAGTGTACCAACAACAGAAGCTCAAATTTGTGATCCAGGTAGTTGTCCAGCAGGCATGAGATTTATTGGTGACATACACGAGATTCATGCCGGTAACCAAATATTCAGAAACTATAGATTATGTATTGATGAGAATGAAGTTTCAGCAGGAGAAATAACTTCATGTGAAAGTTTGGAAAACAATGAAGCTAATCAATGTACACCGCCACCATGTTCAGGAAACAAGATTTCTATCGGCGAGATTACAGAAATACATCCACAAATAGGGGGTCATGGTAGAATTTATAACTGGTATTTCAGACCGTATAGAATCTGTTTGGAATAAAAATCGTCTACTTCCCTTTTTTTCTTAAGCATCTCAAGCAATAAAGCCCCTTTCCATTCTGAACTTTTTTAACCTTGCAGCAGATGCAATTTTTGTTTAATTTGACTTTTTCAACTCTACCCCAAATCATGATATCCCTCCGTCAAGTACGTCTAGAACTCTTTTTTAACAAGATAGACTAACATCTATTTAAAGTTTTTCAAAGAAAAAGAATAAAAAAACAAAATTTACAAGAAATCCAAACTAAGAATTGATTTACTCTTCTTTTGGTTCTTCTTCAGGTGCTTCTTCTTCAGCCGGAGCTTCTTCTTCAGGAGCAGCTTCCTCAGCTGGTTCTTCAGCAGGTGCTTCTTCTTCAGCCGGAGCTTCTTCAGATTCACTGCCTTTTTGAAGCAATTGTACATTTTGAGCCTGCTTGCCTTTATCACTTTCAGCAGAGTCAAAACTTACTCGGTCATTTTCACGCAAAAACCGGGTTTCTTTCAAAGCAGATGAATGAACAAAATACTCTTCTCCATCGTCGCCTTGGATAAATCCATATCCTTTCCGTGAGTTAAACCATTTTACTTTTCCTTCCATTTTACTTTTCCTCTTATTGGAGACTAAACTTTGCCTCCAATTACTAGTTCTAACTTAAATTAAGAAACCCCTTTATAAAGTTTACTATTAAAACACTGAGGGAAATGACGCCAATACACGAAAGGGAACAAAGTTCCCTTTGTGTCCCAGAGAGCTCTGCTCTCTTAGGAGGCCAGTGAGCTAAACAACGTACCTCGTCAGACAACAAGTGGTGCTCCATTCTTAACTATATCAATTGGAGCATAGCAAACGAGTCATTTCCATCCAAAACCAAAGGTTTTAAAAAGAACCAATAACCGAGATGGGAATATGACAACTCAAACACCAATTTTCCGCAACCAAAAAGGCCTTAGCTTTGAACCGGTCAAAAGACTCGATGACATTAAAGGAGGCGATGATATTGTTATTGTCAATGGAAGAAACTATGCTCATTTTGTTAATGTCAAACCTTCTGCTCCTCAAAAATACCCTTCCCATCTTCATGGTCTACCTTTCCAAGGAGAATATCTGGTTCTTGAATCAGGCAAAAGGGTTAATGGCCAGTATCTTTTTGAAGAGAGAAAACTGTCCCCTGGAGAGTTCCTGGATGCTGTTGATACAGTCATCACTTCATCTCAAATAGAACAAGGTCATGTCTACAAATTTAATAAAGAATTTTCAATAAATTAAAATCCATTCTTTTCCAAAGCTGCCTGAGTTTTTTCTTCCCTTATCCTTTCCATGACGTGCACTAACCCTTCATCAGTCAATATTGAAAGAGCAACACCATAAAGATGGTCATTCTCACGTAAATAATCTTTAAACTTCTCCAAACCACTGAAAACAGCTGTCGACAATCCATTTTTATAATCATCCATTCTAGAACGAAATAAATGAACATCACTAATAAGAAGTTTAGGCAGCATTACCCCAAAAGCTATTGTTTCAATAGCTCCATCATAAATATCTGAACTAGTTAACTCTGTCATTACTTTCTTAAATAAACTGGAACCTTTTTATATTTTCCGTCATGAGCAGTCTTAAGCAGATCACGAACAAAATCAACCACTCCTCGCTGCGCTTCAACTGCTGCCAACTGACCTTCTAAATCAATGTTATGGTAACTTGCATAAGGTCTTTCAGAAGCATCTGGAGCATTTGGAACATCCAGCCACATCACCACCATATCACCCTGCTTTTTCAAATGAGTTATATCCAGATTAAAAATATCTCTTGAAGTGTAAAATTTAAGTTCAGATCGCATGTCAAATGCATCCATCTTTCTTTCTATTTCCCACTCACTTACATCAGGGAATTTCTTCAAAAAACCTTTGTAAAGAACAGAAGCAACCTTTTCAATTCCTACATATTTTTCAAAATCTTTAAAATCCGTAAAGTGATATAACATTGTCATTTTACCAAATCCGTATGAACTTTACTGTATTTTCCTTCATGAGTCATTCTCAATACCCTATAAACATGACCCAAAACTCCGTGCTGGGCTTGAATATGAGATAAATGTTCTAAACTTACTTCACCTTCTAAATTTCTCCCATCTACTTCACTAGGAACATCAAAAACCATCATTATTTTATCTTTTCTAAAATGAGGAACAAAATCTCCCCAAGCCATCTCTTTATCATCCATCAAAAACCAGCTATTAATTTTCTCACTCTCAACTGCTTTGACTAGACCTTCTGCATTGGTCCTATAGAACATCATCATTTTTTCAACAAATGCAAATTCTTCAAAAAGAACTCCATCAACCCCTTCTGAAAATAATTATAATCTTTATTTAAATCTTCGCCAAATTCTTCCCCTAATTTTTCTTTTAATTCTTTTTGACTCTCCTCATCTCTGCCATATTTCAAAATCCATTTCTCTGCTTCATGCCCCAATGAAACTCCTCTGTCCCATAATTTTAATTCTAATTTTCCATCTTCTTCAACATTGCCGTACAAACCCAGATTTCCATGGCCGCGCCTGACTAAAGTAAAAGCTACTGGCTTGACTTGTGATTTACACCCGTCAATCTTCTCCTTAATTGACTTATTCATAGCTTTAGTGCAGCCAGTCAGAATATCATGGTTGATTCTTTCATCCTGAAAACCAGCATTGACATAAGTGACCATCTGCAAAAACAAACCTAAATCACATTCTTGGCCCATACCATAAGTTAGATCATACTTTACAATTGGTTCTGTCTTCCTGTTAACAATATTTGCTTCCATATTTAACTTAAAATCCATATTTTATATTTAAATCTTTCTACTTTAACCACCCAATAATAGTAACATTTATATAAAGCCTCATCAATTTAAGTTTAAAATGACAACTTTCCTGGAAGATATCATCAGAACCTGTCGAGGAATCAAAGAAATTGATGTTTTAGGTTCTGCTAAAACCACCAGTTCAAAAGTAACTCCCAATGAAACACCACTTCTCGCTGTTAATGGTAAAAAAATCATCAAAATTATCCGTCGAGCTCTTATTTCTGCTGGAGGAGAGATTTTAGAACCCATTAATCATTTTCTTTTAGCAAATTCAGCCCGCATTAATGAAACTACAGATTATCTTTTATTGGATGAAGAAGGAACTCTTTATGAACTAAAAAGATACAACGGCCACAGATTAAAACAATTAGATGATGCCGCTAAAAAAGACTACTTAGACAGAACCTTAGATATCTAAATCTCTACTTTCTCACCTAACTTAGGAATATAACATTTAAATCCAACCTTATCTAACTTCAATTTCAAAGCTCTAGAACTTTTCTCCTCGCCATGAACCACAAAAACCTTAGCCGGCTTTTTCTTAAAACCATTCATCCAGCGGACAATCTCTTTATAATCAGCATGCGCAGAAAAACTATTGATTTTATCCACTCGAGCACGAATCATTACTTCCTGCCCCATCATTCTAATCTTACGCGCACCTTCTAAGATATATCTTCCAGTTGTTCCCTTGGCCTGATAACCGACAAAAAGTATTTCATTCTTTGGATCGCCAGCATGATGCTTGATATGATGTCGAATCCTCCCTCCAGTCACCATTCCCGAGCCGGCAATTATAACACAAGGTTCCTTAAATGTATTCAACCGAATCGAATCAGAACTCTTCAAAGAATAAACTAGATTAGGAAAACTAAATGGATTTTTATATTTAGTCAAAGCCTCAACATCAAAACAACACTCACGATGCTTCTTAAAAACTTCAGTTGCTTTGATAGCCAAAGGACTGTCTAAAAATATCTTTTCATCAGGAAACTTCCCTGATTTAACCATCTTGTTAAAGGAATAAAGAATCTCCTGCGTCCTTTCAATTGCAAACGAAGGAATCATCAATCTGCCCCCTCGCTTAAAAGTCTTAGTAGCATGTTTTAATAACAAATCATCCCGCAGGCCAATCTCTTCATGCAGCCTGTCTCCATAAGTTGATTCAACTAAAACATAATCAGCATCATCAACCAGTGTTGGATTTTTAATGATTGGCACACCCCACTGCCCTAAATCACCGGAAAAAACAATTTTCTTCTCCTCTCCGCCATCATTAACAAAAACTTCAATAATACCAGAGCCAATGATATGGCCGGCATCACGATAACGGATCTTGATATTCTTATCAATAGTATATAACTTATTATATTCAATTTTCTTGAACAATGACATACAGGCCTGGGCATCCTTTTTTGTATACAAAGTCTCCCTAGGCTTCAACCCCTTCCTGGCCCTCTTGCGATTTTCCCGTTCAGTATCTTTTTCCTGGAGATAAGCAGAATCATCCAGCATGATTCTACATAAATCAACAGTTGCTGCAGTTGCCAGGATCTTGCCTTTAAAACCAAGACGAAATAACTTAGGAATCAAACCAGAATGGTCAATATGGGCGTGAGTCAAAAACAAGAATTTAATTTTCTTTGGGTCAAATAAAAAAGGTTTGTAATTCAGACGTGTAATGTCTTTAGTGCCTTGAAACATACCGCAGTCTACCAGATACTTGCCGCCAGAAACCTCAATCAAATAATTAGAACCAGTCACAATACGTGCTGCACCGCAAAAGGTTAATTTCATTTAACTTAGAAAACAAACTGAGTTTAAAAAAGTGTTGGAAAACCATTGGCTATGTTGAAAATGTCGCCAATTTTGGCCAGTGAGCGTTCACTAACTTCGTCAGACCGCACAACTGCAGCACGATCCTAGCTTTAGCTTATGATTCGTGCGTGGCGAACGAGACATTTTCAACAATACCGGAAAACTAACCAAAAATATTTAAAGCGATTTAGACTACTTTAATTAAAATGGGAAAACACCACGTTGTTATTATCATAATTGCCATAGTTGTGATTATTCTTGGTCTTTATTTTGCTTATACTCAAGGCTATCTCCCAGAAGCTCTTGTAGAAAAAATACCTTTCTTGAAATAGTTTAACTTTCCTTAACTTTTTCTTTGCTCAAAACAAAAAACATTTTTAAACCCCTGCAATACCCTGCCCTTATGGCTGTTTGGATTGGAATAATGCTGGCATTTGTTGCCATGATAACCTGGGGTTTTTCTGACCTAGTTACTAAACTGTCCTTGGATAAGGAGTCTAAATGGAAAGTCTTATTTCTGGGTCAATTAATGGGCGGTTTGTTAATTTTACTGGTTGCTGTTTTTTTTGTTGACTTCAGGATCCTTGCTTCCAAGGGAATTTATTACTTGTTTATTTTAGGATTGGTCAATCTAGGTGGGGTCTATACTTTTTATAAATCCATGAAGGAAAAAGGAGTTGCCCTGACCTCACCCATTGTCAACTCCTGGGCCTTGATCACGATTGCCTTGGGGCTGATTTTCTATAAAGAAGCTATCAGCAGCCTGCAGTGGCTCGCAGTTATTCTTATTATCGGGGGTGTTTTTGTTGTCTTATTGAAAAAAACTGGAAAGATCAGATTTGACAGCTCCTTGATCTATGCGGTTATATCAATGGTCTTTTGGGGACTATTCTTTTTTCTCCTCAAAGAACCTAATCTTATTTTTGGTGCTTTAATTGTAGCTTCTTCTGTTAAATTAATCACTTCGTTTTTTTCCATTCCAATATTAATCAGAGAGAAGGTTAATCCTTTCAAAATAAAATATAATATTTTGTTTTACATAGTTCTTCTGGCAATATTTGATGGAGTTGGTTTTTCAGCTTTTAATTTTGCTCTGAAATATTCTCCTGTTTCAATCGCTTCCATAGTCATCTCAGCAACTCCAATAGTCAGCGTAACCTTGGGCATAGTAGTCTTAAAAGAAAAACTTTCTCTAAGGCAGAAAATAGCCATCATCGCTGTCATAGCTGGTTTGATTTTGGTTTCTATTTAATCAATAAAGAATGAATTATTGTATTTCAACTTTTTCTTTGCTCAAAGCAAAAACCAAAAGTGACAGTTCAACCATTTCCTGAAAACCCTTCTCACTAATTTGCTTTTCTTCTGCTTTATCAACAGCTTCATCAACAGAAGCCGGCTTCACGCCTTTTTCTTCTTTTTTCGCAGCAACAACCAACTTTTCTTTTGGCCTGGCATAACCAACATTAGGCTTATACCCAACTCTGCCCTCAAGTTCAGAACTAAAATAATCTTTCCCCACTTTACTAACTTTCGGAGCAGCATAATCAGGAGGCAGAACATATTTAGTTTCCTTTTTCTGCTTAATCAAATGTTTTGGACTCAAGGAAGGAAGTTTCATGCCAATCATAGTACTCAAGCTTTTACGGGGAGTCAATAACTTGGGATTAGCCCTGTATTTGGATTTAACACTTTTTGGCCTCGTTCCTCTATAACGGACTGCTACTGTCAGTCTATATCTATCATTCTTAAGTTTAAGGCCAATAGCGTCACGCCTGACTATATCATAAGCACCGCGAAATGGCTGCCTCTTCCTTAAACCAGAACAAATCCTCCGAAAATACAATACTTCTGAATCCATAGAAAAAGAAGTAAAAAAAGCCTATTTTTAAACTTTGTTAATGTTTTTTCTTTTTACTCTGGAAGAACAACAGATAAATCAATGGTAAGATACCAGCTGTGTTAAAGATAAAAATCACAATATACCATACTATCTGATTCTGCCTGCCGCATTTCCACATTGCAATACCTTTCATGATTGCTTCAAACACAGCCAAAATAATAAACAAAGGTATCAAAGCAATAATTACATTTTCAAATGCCATTTTTATTTCACTCCGGATAATTGATCTTTCTCAATCAATTCCCTTGTCTGTTCAATCCTTTTTGTAAGTTTTTTTTCATAACTGCGATAACAGTCATAATTTTCTTTGAATTGTTTTTCCTTCCCATCCAAATCTTCCCTTACCTTTTTAAGAGTAGCCTTCATTAATCTAACTGCTTCTTCATCATTACGCCATTCTTCTTCAGATTCAATCCTTCTCTCCAAATAATCTTCAAGAAAACAATAATGAGACCATTCACTCCATTCTTTTTTATTTTCATATATGTTTTTAGCTGCGCGCCATTCTCGAAGCATTACCCGAACAACTGGAGATTTTTCTATGATGAAATTCAGCTCCTCAGACAATTCCATTGGCATTTTTAACTCAAATTGTCTTTGCCTTTTTTAAATGTTGCCTGTATCATTTCAGGTAAATAATGAAAACATTAATAAAAACCCTTCCTTTACTTTATAAGTAGATGAGATGTCCCCAATGCGGCTCAGAAAAAGTGATTTTAGACACTGGCGGACAGACCGGCAAGTACCGGTGCCTCAAATGCGGCTATTTTGGCCCGTTAATCATCCAAGAAAATGACATGGATAAATGATATCATCATAACCTACGGGTTATTAGGACTCTTCATCAATGTTTTCCTCTCCTATTCAATTCTCCCTTCTTTAACTGCTCTGCCTGTTGTGGCTGCAGTTAATTTTTTCAATCCTTGGATTGTTTTCTTTGTCAGCTTAGTCGCAGCTACTTTTGGCAGCATTACTAATTATTACATTGGCGCCAAAGGCATCAGAAGATTCCTGCCTGAAAATAAAAAATTAAAAAATGCTGAAAAAAGAATCGACAAATGGGGTCCGCTTGGCCTAGCCCTTTTATCCTGGCTGCCGATTGTCGGAGATCCTTTAATCATTGCTGCTGGATTATTGAAAATGGATTTCTGGAAATTCCTGCTTTATTCAACTATTGCCAAGATCTGGTATCTCGGCCTCATTATCTTTTTTGGCAATTTGATTAATGGCTGGGTGGTTTAAAACTTGAATCCAGCTAGTTCTAATGTTTTTTCAATTATTTTTTCAATATCTGCCGGCGAATGGTTCTCAAATCCTTCAATATGCCCTCTTACTTCTGGGTCACCTTGGAAAGTATAAGATAAATTTTTGTCTATTACACAAAACCCAGCCCATTCCCTATATCTTGGTCTTTGTTGTTTAGCTACGGTAATAAGTTCTTGCTGAACCTCGCCACATTTATTTAAAGTATAAATAATTAAATTGCCATTGACCGGCTCTGTTACTATTTTTATATCCGGCAGACCTTTTCTTTTGTGTTTGTGTTCAAAATAAACTAATTCTGCCTCTGATGTTAAGTCCTCACACCTTTCTATGAAAACACGGTCTAGATTTTCATCATCCAGACTAATTCCACATTCTTGAAGGTCTTTTAATCCCAACCTCTGAAGTTCTTCTCGTGCTTGTTTTAAGTACATTATTCCCCGTCTGTCAAAAGTTTCTATTAGGGCTTTTCCTAGTTCTGTCATCATCAACACTAAATTTTTTGTTTAAACTTAAATAGTTTACCTAAAAATTTATAAATCCATCAAACTTGTTTTTCTTTATGGAAGTCCTTAATATTGAAGCCCACTACCAGGGAGAAATCAAACTCCCCAAATCATTGATAGAAGAACTGCCAGACAAAATCATGCTCGCTACCACAGTCCAGTATATTGATCAGCTCCCAAAAATACAGTCTCAATTAAAACCAAAGGAAATATATCTCTTCACATCAAAACACGGGCTCCACCCCGGACAAATATTAGGCTGCGACAGTTTCAAAATACAAAAAGACATTGACGCTTTCTTGTACATCGGCGATGGCCTTTTCCATCCCAAAGCCCTCCTCATAAACCAAAAACCAGTTTACATCTACAATCCTTTGTCAGAAAAATACAACAAACTTTCAGCCAAAGACATCAATGAATACAGGATCAAAAAGAAAGTCCAGTTAAGTAAATTCCTCTCAGCAGATAAAATTGGAATTATTGTCTCAACCAAACCAGGACAATACGCTTTAAGCAAAGCCCTTGAATTAAAAGACCGGCTCCACAGTAAAGAAGTCTTTTTGTTCATTGCCGACAACATTGACCTCAATGAATTGGAAAACTTTCCATTCATAGATGCTTGGGTCAACACTGCCTGCCCAAGAATAGAACTTCTTCATATTGACGACTTGAATTAGTTTTATTCTTTCTATTTACTTAACTTTTTTTTTAGATTTAAATACTCTTTCATATACAAGTTTATGGTCGGCTTTAGATCTTTGTCCAGTTCATAAGATCTTAGTGTGGCATAATATTCCGCGCTTTTTTTTAAATCAATATTAATTGGCGGCAAGCCATGTTTCAATAAAATATTGTTTAATAATACTCTTCCGACTCTTCCATTTCCGTCTCTGAAAGGATGGATGTTCTCAAATTGATTATGGACAACTGCTCCGAGAATTAACCCAGGGTATTTTTTCTTATTCAACTCGTACCAATTAATCAATTCTCTTAATAAGTGATTCATCCTTGATTGTGGCGCCCCTTCATGCACTACATTTCCTCTGCTGTCCATGACAACAACTTCTTCTCTCTTCTTTCTTAATTTGCCTGCAAACGGTTTTGAGTTTTTAAAAATAATTTTATGCAGCTTTTTAATCAGATTAATTGAGATATGCTCTTTTGTTCCTCTAATAAACATGATAGCCTCATTTACGCCGTAAGCCTCTGCAATATCTTCTTTTGATTTATTCGGCCATTCATCTTTTTCCAAAAGGTCATTTACTTCTTTTTGGTTTAATTGGCTCCCTTCAATCGCATTGGTATTGTAAGTGAAAATTTCTGAGAAGACTTTCCAGTCTTTCTCTGATAAATGGCTTATTTTCATAGGTATTTCAGATTCTAATTTTTTTACTGATTTTATTTCATCTTTTGAAAGCTCAAATTTGAGAGGATCTTTGATAATGTTATATTTGTGTATCTCTTCCAGAATGAGCTTTTCTGCAATCTGTTTTCTTTCTTTTAGTTTTTCCTTGATTAAGTCTTGGCCCAAGTATTTCCTGAATTTATGCACTTTAGAGCCTTCCCTATAAGAATAAGCAAGGTAATATTTGACCTTTCCTTTTATTTTCCTCCTTTCTATATACATAACCTTATAATGGGTGACTACATATTTAAATGTTTCTATCCTAGGTGACTACAATTTGCTTATTTTGTAGTCACCCCATTTCTAAACAATTCTCATCCCCCAGCCAATAACTTTAAAAACAAAAAAGAAATACATTAGTTGATGAAATTAGGAGTATCAACTGGCAGTTTTTACAAACCAGGCAAATGGATTGGCACGCAAAAAGCCATTAAAGAGATTTCTAAGCTAGACATCAAAAATATCGAACTTGGTTTTATTGATTTTGAAAGGGTTTTCAAGTTTGATTTAAAACAAGCAAAAAAAGATCTGAAAGGTTTCAAAACAATTGGTATTCATTTACCAGCCATTCATTACAAAAAAAATAAGGAAACTGAATTTGTCACCAAGGTTATGTTCCTTCTTTACAAAAAACTCAAAGCCGATTATGTCGTCACTCATTCTGGTTGGGTCAAAAACCCTCATTATTTAAAAAACAAGAAATGGAAGGTTTTGATTGAAAATGACACTGGTAGTTATAAGACAGGTTATAAAAAATTTGGTAATTTCATAAAAAAACACAAATTCAACGTGCTTTTAGACGTCAACCATGCTTCTGATTATGGTTTAAAAGAAGTTAATAACTACATCAAAAACTTCAAAAACAAAATCAAGGTTGTCCATCTAGCCGGCGGGCATAAAAGAAAATCAATTTGGCACAAATCATTCTCCAAAGCAACCAAAAAATTCCTCAAAAGCATTGAATCAATTAAAAAGTTAAATATTCCCATTATTATCGAAGACAATAAAATTGGTGTTAGAGAATTAAAAAAAGAAATAAAAAAAGTAAAAGAATGGTTTAATGTTTGAAACTTCTCTGTCCAGTATAGACCATTGTTGCGCCAACTTCATTTACTGCTTCAATAGTTTCAAAGTCTCTCTCACTGCCGCCAGGCTGGATAATTGCATCAATACCTTCTCTCAAGCCCACATCTGCACCGTCTCTGTTTGGAAAAAACGCATCTGAAACCATTCTTGCTCCTTGTAATCTAGCATTTGTTATCAGAGCCGCTTCTTCAATCTCCCCTAATTTGTCAGCTAACTCAGTTTTCTCACTCCCTTCAGCTTTTTCAAATTCTAAAAACAAGTCATTATGGGGCATATTAAACATGTCCCAGCAGATTCTGTCTTTGGCTTTGATGTAAGCCTTGTCCTTGGCAATTTTAGCCACTCCAACTCTGTCCTGCTCGCCAGTTCCAATACCAACTGTTACTAAATCTTTGACATAAATCACAGAATTAGAGGTAATGCCTGATTCAACCAACCAGCCAAAACGCAAATCTTTCCATTGCTCTTCAGTTGGTGCTTTTTCTACTTGGTAATCTATTCCTTTATATCTGCCATATCCTAACTTCAACGCCTTGAAATCCTCTAGACTTCTTGCCTGAGGAACAAAAGAAGTTTGAGTAATTATTCCGCCATCCATCAAACTTTTGAAGTCAACCACTCTTTCTCCTGACCATTGCTGTAATTTATCCATATTGCTGATTTTCATGACTCGAAGATTTTTTCTCCTTTTCAAAATCTCCATAACACCCTCTTCAAATTCAGGCGCAGCCACAACTTCACAATACTGGTCAACAATTGCTTCTGCAGTTTCTCTGTCAAGAGCTCCGTTTAAAGCAATTGCTCCGCCAAAAGCAGCTACTTGGTCAGCCCGGTAAGCTCTCAGATAACTTTCAAGCAAATCAGAGCCAAGAGCTATACCACAAGGATTATTGTGTTTTAGAATAGCCACCACTGGCTCATCAGATCCAAAATACCTGATGATATTCAAAGCATTATCAGTATCAGTGATGTTTGTCTTTCCAGGATGCTTTCCAGACTGCAGCAATTCAACATCAGATGCCAGATGCCTACCAGGTTGAATTGTTTGAACATCGCCAAGAGCTAAATTTCCATTAACTAACTTGTACAAAGCAGCTTCCTGTCCAGGATTTTCACCATAACGAAGACCTTTTTTAACACCGTCAATAACCCATGTCTTTTTTTCATAAAACAGGGTCTGCCTTTTTCCATCCTCCCCAACAAAACTAATCTCCATCATCGGAGCAAAATGATCATCCATTACTGTTTTGTATGCTTTTTGTAGTTCTCCCATTTTATCTCCCTCCCTCAAATTTATACATTTTCCTAAAGTCACCTGCAGTTAATGTTTCCAAATGCTTAGAAATTGCTGCATCATAGCCAGCAGTTGTCGCAAACACTTTTTTTGCCAGATCAAACCGTGTTTCAAAAGTAATTCCTCCCACTTCCTTGATTTCATCCAGGAGTCTCTCATAATCATTAGGATCAATAACAACTGTTGTATTCATAAAATTCTTGGCAGCAGCTCTGACCATAGTCGGACCGCCAATGTCAATATGTCCTCGTGCTTTTTCAGGAGTTGTATCGGGTTTAGAAATAGCTGTCTCAAAGTCATAAAGATTGACAACTACCAAATCCATTGATACAACAGGATGTTTTGCCATGACAGCTTTGACTGGTATGTAATCTCCTTCTCCTACCTTAGAAATATCAATCGGCTCGCCTGTTTCAGCATGAACAAATCTTAATGATAAAGTTTTCATATAATCCTGATGTTTTGGATTGTTGTTTTCTCCCAATAAACCAGCATGGACGTGAGGGACTAAAGTCTTGACCAAGCCGCCTTCCATCTCAGGCACACCAGTGTAATCTTCAACAGTTAATAGATGGTCACTAGCTTTATCATCTAATATTCCACTAATTATTCTGTATGTTCCACCAGTTGAATAAAACATAACTTTTGGATTAGCATCTAATAGCCCAGGAACTAAATCTCCTAATCCTTCTTTTTCATAAACACTCACCAAAACATTACGAACCGGCAATATATCCGGCATTTCCACAGTTGCATCTCTTATTGACATTTTTTATTCCCTCCATCTAAATCTCTTTTGAGATAGATTAAATCTTTACCTTTTTCACCATTGCCAATTGAAATTATTTCACTTTCAGTGAAATGTTCAATCACACCAAGCATTTTCTGTAAATTCTCTGGCAAGGGGTCATCAGCTTTTCTTTTATCTGCGGCAATAGGCGAACCCTTCCAGCCGTCCATGACCTTGACAATAGGATGGCAATGATACAAAACATCTTCATTAGGTATTTCGCTGCCTGGTTTGATAATATCACCATTTTTATACACAGTTCCCTTAGAATCTATTTCCTCCCCTTCAGGATGATGATAAACATAAGCTATAACCACTCCAACTTTCTTACATTCATCAAAGCGATCAACAGCCGAGATAGAAAGATAAGGTCCCTGCTCTTCATTAACAAGATTTTGCAAAACACAATCAAAAAGACCTAAAACTCTTGGTTTTTTAGTTGTCGCACCGCATTCCTTAAATTTCTTAGACCAGGCAATGGCCAAGGCCTGGCCAACCAAGTATTGTTTACCACCAAAATCGTGATAAACTCTTGGTTCTAAAACACCGTTTTCCTTAACTGAATTAAAATATAATTTTTCAATATCAACAACATCTTCGCATCTTCCAGCCAGTTTTTCAAGAGAATCAATTCCTTGGTCTGAAAAATAAGTTTGACTAACAAAACCCATAGGATTGGCTCCGCGGCCAACCCGGGAAGGCGGCAGCTTATGAATATTAATGACTACTGTATTATATTTCCTGGGATTATACCGGGCAGAAGCAATCACACCGTCAGCACTGGTATCAGCAGAAGTTGATGAACGAAAATGTATTTCAGAAGCATTTGACAAAGGATTTGATTGCGAACCTTCAAGCAGAACTTTGCCCCCTGACTTCAATACTTCTCTTAACATTCGCCGGGTATCAGCTCGTTTAGGAAAATTTTCATTTTTAGAAACATAACGCTCATACAAATCAAGCAAATATTCCACTTTATCATCAGCCTCAACAAATTCAATCACGTGGTCAGGAATTCTTTTATTGCCGTCTTCATTCTCTTTTTCACATCTTTCCATAACATCACTAGTACGAAAATATTGAAATTTCAAAAAAGCCAAATAAGTTTCCATATCCTTTCTAATCAATTTAACTTGCCTATCCATAGAGCCAAACAAATCATCTAATCTTAAACCTCGTTTCATAACTTTAGAGGCATGCACATCAGACATGCCTTTTAATGTAGAACTGTTAGGCGGCTTGCCCAATAAATCCATTAGTTTGTGGTAAGGTGTAACAATATGGACATTGCCAACATAAAGATTATCATAAGAAATCCCATTCTTAACTAACTGCCCAACTTCTTTTTCCATAAAACTGACTGGGTCCATCACACATTCAGGTCCAATAAGATTAACTTTACCAGGAATTAAAATTCCAGAAGGCATTAAATGGAAAATATATTTTTCAATCTTAAAAACAGTATGGCCGGCATTTTCACCTGAATTATCTCTCATGACTGCCTTAATTTTTGGATGATAGGCAATAGCATCAACTGTCTTGCCCTTGCCTTCATCACCAAAAACAGCACCACCAACACCAATAGCATCGTTTTCTTCGATCAGAGGATAAAGAATTTCTTTTTCAGTACCAACAATAAACCTTACAGTTGGTTCAAAATCTAGTTCAGGAATTCTAGGAAGATTCTTCAAACCTTCAAATATTTTTGTTTCTAGTTGACTGATCATTTTCCACCGATAGGTTCTTCCCTGTATTTGACTAAATTGTGGGGTTTGCTTTCTGCGAGACTGGCAGCAGTCCTTTCTTCAAAAATTCTTGCTCCATTATAAACAGCTTGACGCAAATCATTGATGTTTTTATATCCAATATCTTCAAAACCAAGTTTGATGGCTTTGATGATATGGGGCAAAAAGTGATGCAAACTACCTTTATCCTGAACAAAACCAGGTACACCTTGGCTAACCAAAATCTGTTCTTTAGCATCCCGGTATCTTTTTTCTCCGCCTTCTCTTTGGGCTTCAATAGAACCCATACCGCGGTATTTTTTGAGTCGAACACCCTCTTCATAAACATATTCACCAGGAGCTTCTGCTGTGCCGGCAAACAAGGAACCGGCTACAATGGTTTTAGCTCCACAAGCAAGGGCCTTGACAACATCACCAGAACCGCGAATACCACCGTCAGCCATAACAGGGATATCCAGACTGTTCAAATAATTCCAGAGGGAAACACGATAGACAGCAGCAGCCTGAGCAGCACCAGCACCAGCAACATCTGGGGTGGTGCAGATTGAACCCACACCCATGCCAACTTTCCAGGCATCAATTCTATTTCCTAATTGATTATAAAGCCATTTGGCTTGCCTAATAGTAGCAATGTTGCCGACAATCAATTCGATATGAGAATATTTGTCTTTAATGTATTTAGCTTGATTAACAATCCTTTTTTTGGCTGCCTGGGCAGTATCAAGACAGAGAACATCAACACCAGCATCAACAAGAGCGTCAATCCTGTCCTTGTCTTCTTTATAACTGGAAACAGCAGCGCCTGCCAGCAATCTGCCATTGCTATCGACAGTGGCGTGGGGATGGCTTTTTCTTCTGTCAAGGTCTTTAGCAGTAACCAAGCCCTTAAGGCGGCCTAAATCATCAACAATAAGCAATCTCTTCCTGTTTTTTTGAATCATAAGTTCTTGTGCTCGGTCTGAATCTGTACCTTCAGGAGCAGTGGTAAGGTTTTCCAACCTGTCGCCGGCCGGGTGCATAACTGCTTCAACAGGAACATCATCATTGTTTCTGGCATGGCGGCTAGTCAGCAAACCAATCACTTTTGAATCCAAAGTTCCATCAACAGTAACAGGAACACTTGAGAAACCATAATCTTTTTTGATTTGTTTTAAATCAGCAACAGTGGCGTTTTGGGGAAGAACTTTGGGCTCATTGATAAAATCTGGATTAGCAGCCTTGACATTACCAACCATTCTTGCTTGTTCATCAATAGTGTTATTATAATGTTTAATAGCAAAACAGCCTTCCAAATCAAAAGCAATAGCTGCCCTGTCCTCAGCAACAGTGTCCATGGGTGCGCCAACCAAGCCATGTTGGATGGCAATATTTCTAGTGAGTTGGGTTTTTAGATTTATTTTAGAAAAAGCAAAATCAGCAATGCCCGGGTTAATGATAAAACCATCATAAGTTACACCCTTGCCTGGCAGGAAGAGTTCCTTAGCTGAAAGCCCTTCAATAATTTCTTTTTGTTCAGACATTTTTATCTAAAAGTATTTTTATATTCAACTCCTTTAGTAAGTGGTCCATGACAATCAAAACATAGCCCGCCATGAGCATCAAAACCAAATCTTTTTTTGGCAATTAATTCCAAAGTCCTGGCCATGATTTTTTTGTCGCCGACTTCTTTGAGCATGTCTTGGTATTCACCTGCTCTGGCTATGAGTTTTTTTTCGTCTTTGGCTAATTCCTGAACTTCTTCAGGAGATTCAGTTACCTTTACACCATCAGAAATCATCCACGGCAAACCTTCGTCTGCTTCTTCATCAGCTTCATTGACAGTCACATGAAGGTATCTCTCACCAGCCAATAAGGCTTTTGTAATTGGTTCTTCCTGCCAGCCCTTGTAGGCTTTTTTTCCATCAGGGCCCTTAACTCTTAAATCAGCAGGATGATTATTGATAGTTAACCAACTATCATAAATCTGTTCATCAACAATCCAACCAGCACCCATCATGGCCACAACATCAACATTATAGGCTGTTAATCTGTCTGCTAAGATGCTGTTAAGTTCTCTCTCAGGTTCTTTAACTCCTAAAAAACTTGTAGATATGGCTATAGCTGGTGTTTTATATTTTTCACCAATTCTAAAAACCCCGCAATCCTTTTTCTTATTGGCAAAATATAAAACTACTTCAGAACCACATTTCTCAGGTGTTTGTTCCTGAACATAAGCACCTAAGGAATCAGCAGTTGAACCATTAGTAGAAAGTAGAACTGCCACACGCATAACTCTGTCTTCATTAAAAAAAGGCCTGACTTTTTCACGATCTTCAGAAGGCATTAACCATCTTTTAGACATTTTTATTTCCCTCTTAAAGCCCTGCCAACATCTCTTGAGCCAATATCTGTTCGATAACGCAGATTATTTCCGTCAATAAAGACATGCCCCATGGCTGCATAAGCTAATCGTTTGGCTACTAAGATATTCTCACCTCCATCCACAACCATTACAGTTAAATCTTCCATTTTAAACCCACCCCACATTTATTCCATTCTTGCAACAATATTCTTAAACACTTTCAAACATTTACCTTCAAGCTTCTCAGGAGAAAGGTCTTCCATATCAATACCTTTTCTTCTCCATTCATCTTTCCACTTAAAGAATCTCGGATCTCTTGAAATATAAACACCGACTTCAGTATGGCCCATATGGCCAAAGACATTTTCATCTTCAGCAAATAAACCGGCAATTCCGTCAACCGAACCATTGGGATTATGAGGAAATTCTTCTGTTGCCGGATTAAAAAGACGAGTTGGATCTGCATAACTCAATAAGACATGTCTAACATTGACTATTTTTCTATTCTTTTCTCCTTTTGCTTTTGAAATTAAACCGTCCTCAGAATGAAACTGTAATTTACCTTCACCATGACGGCACCAGATATAAAAATCATTTAAACCTTCAAACGCAAAATGTTTTTGCCCTTGATGCTCCACAACTTTATGCAAAACAGGCGCCACCCTATATTCACCGCATTCATTATGCGTCAAAGTCACAGTTTGTTTTGAATAGTCACCATTCATGCCTGGCAGCAATCCAAGTTTAACCAGGGTCTGATAACCATTGCATTGTCCGTACACAATACGACCTTTTTCAACAAACCCCAATAGCATATCTTTAAATTTTTCAGAACCAATAGCAGCGTGGTCTATTTCATTGGCCGCACACATGCCTGCCCCCATCATATCTCCATGCCAAAACCCGCCAGAAAGATTAAGAATCTGAGAGTCAAATAGTTTTTTATCGCCGGACAGTAACTGCCTGATATGAACTATCTCTGCCTGAGCACCTCCCAACCTATAAGCATGAGCTGCCTCTTCATGACAACCGATTCCCAGTCCGCTTACAACATATGCAGTCGGTTTAATCATTTTTTATCTCCAAACTCCAGTCCAAATCTCAATGGTTTTTGAAAACTCTTCTTAACTTTGTCCAGGCCAATAAAATCTGTTGAACCACCCTGTCCAGTCACAACTGTTTTAACATCTGTAACATAACCAACCATAGCATGAACCACACTATTACCTAAAGCCGTTTCAAATGCATCCCGGTCTTCAGGAGCAATAGTTACCATATATCTACCTGGTGTTTCTGAAAATAAGATATCCCTTGTAGAACTAAAATTGCCTTTTCTATAAACATTATCAGCCTCAAGATCAAAACTTAATTCTCCAGCCATTGCGGATTTAGCAACAGAAACTAATAAACCACCGTCATGGATATACTTACAGGAAGCTACTAATTGTTCGTCAATTACTTTATGGATAGCTCCAACCACTTCAACAAATTCATCCAAGTCAGCCTTAGGAACTTCTCCGCTTTCCAAAGGTGCTCCTTGTTCAGCATAACCCATAGCATTGGCGAGCTGGCTGGCCCCTAAATGATTTCTCGTTGTCCCTACTACATAAATTAAATCTCCTGCTTGCTTGAAATCAGAACTGACACATTTTCTGTAGTCCTCAATCTTAACAGCTCCTGTAGTCAAATAAGTTGGCGGGTCATGGATTTCAATAAATCTTCCTTTTGGTGAATTAACCAAAGTAACATGTCTTCTCAAATCAGCAGGAACATCTTCTAGCTTAAATGAATCATCGACTTCATAGACACAGGAACACTTCATGCTGTCCTTGCCTGAAATAACAGGAATATTTGTTTTATCTTCTACATCACGCACACCCATACCTTCCCTCACCAAAGCAGCTAAATTTCTTTCACCGCTTTCATGCACTAAAGTTGAATCTGAATCTGAATTTGGCTGGCAGTAATTTCCGCAGACAGCCCAGGCATCCCATTTTGGATTTTTCATATCTGGCAAAGCTCCACCAATAGCAACAATCTTGCCAATCATCTCAAGAATTGCATTCTGAGCAGAATGATAACCATCAATATCAGATTGTTTTGGTTTAATACCCATAGCATAAGCAATTGCTCCAAAATCCTTGCCTTCTGTGTCCAGGGGTTTTTGCATAGTTGCATCTGCTTCAATTTCTTGTTTCAATCCAATCAACGGACCCTGGATAGTCATTCCTCCGACAGAAGAATCCTTTTGTCTGAAGAACCATTCCCTTGAAGCCACATCAGGCTGTTCCATAACCTTGCAAAGAACCTCTTCCAAAGAATAATCTCCCTTAATTTTAAACGGTTCTTCACTTGGTTTGCCAAACCAGGTTGCGTGCATTTCTTTTCTTGGCTCTTTGTCAAACAATTTTTCAATATCAATTAAACCGACTGACTTGTCTCCCCAAACCATATGAGCATAACCACTGTCATTTAATTCTCCAATTTTAGTCACTTCAACATCATGCAGTTTTGCTCTCTTTAGCACTTCAGCTTCATTTTCAGGCCGTGCAATTGGCACCATTCTGTCCTGTGTTTCTGAAACAATTACTTGCCAAGGCAAAATACCGGAATATTTTATTGGATGTTGTTTTAAATCCAGCCAAATCCCTCCTACTTCCCCGCCTTGTTCAAGGGCTGCAGAACCTAAACCCACTGCACCGCAGTCTGTAATGCTGCTAAACAATTGAGCGCGTGCTGCCTCTAAAATATACCCTTTCATTTTTGCCTGGATAAATGAAAAATCTTTTTGAACATGTCCTAAACTGATATTCTTGTCTGCAATCAAAGAACTTTCAGTTGCTCCATGGATTGCGTCAGCACCAACCGGCTGTCCAGCTATGAATACTAAATCTCCTGGCTGCGGATCTTTTCCTAAAAGGAAATTTCCCTCCGCATCTCTAGTAGGAGACCAGCCAACTGTTCCGCAGTAAACAAGAGGTTTGGCAATAAACCTTGGATCAGTACTTACTCCTCCATTCTCAGTTCCAATCTGGGATTCATTGCCTCCTTGACTAACTCCTTTAGCAATTCCCTTTAATGTGACATAAGGATGTTTAACTCCTTTAGGCAGCCAGCCAACATAATCAGGAAATCCTGTTAAATAATTAAAAAAATTGGCAATCGCAGCAAAAGTACCTCGCCGAGTACCAAAAATATCTCTGTTGACACCGTCAATCCCTGTTTTTGCCCCTTCCACTGCTTCCTTGGCAGATGGAGAATTATGTGTTTCAATTTTAATACAAAAAGAACCATCCTGGTCATACAAAACAACTCCGGAATTATCTTCAAACATACTGTGAATCCAGTTCTTGCCTCTAACTTCCAACTTTCTGAATATTTTCTCAGCAGGCTCTTTGACAAAAGTATTGAAAATTCCTCTTTCTAAAACATAATCTCCTTTGTCATTTTTATCCAACCAACCTTTGATATAAGCTCTTTCAAATAATGGGTCATTTACTCTATCATCTAAAGTAATTCTGGCATTAAACTCTTTATGAAAACAATGTTCTGAACGCAGACCAAACCATGTCTCAAGTTCAACATCTGTAGCAGCTTTTTCTGGCAAACCCACTTTTTTCCTTTTTTTCTGGAAATCTTTATCAGCATACATGTCTCTAAACTGAATCATTTCCTCTAAAGTAGCTGCTAATCTCCTTTTGCTATTCAACTCCATCAACTCTTCAGTAGACATGTCCAAAATATTGAAAGATTCATAGAGTTTCTTGGGTTTTAAATTAACAACTGGAATTGTTACCTGATGCCCTGACCAGAATCCTTTTTTATCAAGTATTATTCCATCATTCAATTCTGGATTAGCCAAAAAATCAGAAATATCTTTTCTTTGTTCAGAAGTTAAATTTCCTTTAACAAAATATTGTTCTGCCAGAAAACCAATATCTCCTTTAACTGGTTTTTTGCCCAGCGCCAATAAAGTCTGGGTCAAAGCTTCATTACCCCAATCATCACTGGTTCCAGGCCTCAGCATGCTTTGAAAAACATAGTCAAAATCCAGCCTTAAATCTAAAGCCAAAGGACTGTTCAAAGAAGCTCTGTGAACAATTGGGTCAACAAAAGGCTTGCCTTCAAGTAAACCCTCAATACCTTTCAAATTTTTAGGGTGAACTAAAACATAAGAGTTGACCTTGGTTACTTCTTCAATTTGAGTGCCAAAAAAACTGTTTAATTCCTTGGCTAAATTTCTTTCATGATAAGGTCCGACTTCTACTACAGAGAAAGCTTTACCTTTAACTGACTTAGGAAGAGCAAAATGAAAACCCGGATTAGATCTAGGTTTTTTAGGTTTTTTTTTCGGTTTGTGTCTACTTCTTTTCTGCTTCGCTACAATCGATAACACCCCCCAAACTCATGGTTTTCAAAAGCAGGTCATTATATAAAAAGCTTTTCAGTAAAGTTTAAAAGCAGAAAAAGTCACCACTTGTTGATATGACAGAATTATTAGCACCAGTTGGAAACCAAATCATGCTTGAAGCAGCTATTCAAGCAGGTGCAGACGCAGTCTATTTAGGAATCAAAGGCTCAAACATGCGTGCCACAGCCAGAAACTTTGAATTAAAAGAACTCAAAGATGTTGTCAAAAGAGCCCACAAGGACAAAGTCAAAGTTTACCTTACCTTAAACACAATCATTTACGACAATGAAATAAATCAAATAAAAAATATCCTAAAACAAGCAAAAAAAGCCAAAGTTGACGCCATCATCTGTTGGGATTTAGCAGTCATCAATGAAGCAAAAAAACTAAACTTTGAAATCCATTTATCAACCCAGGCCTCAGTCAGCAATTTCCAGGCTCTTAAACTCTACCACAAACTCGGCGTCAAAAGATTTGTCCTGGCCAGAGAACTCAGTTTAGAACAAATAAAACATATCAAACAACAAATCAAACAAAACAAACTCAAAGTAAAAATAGAAACATTCATCCATGGCGCTATGTGCGTCTCAATCTCCGGAAGATGTTTCATGTCGCAATTCTCCTTTAACAAGTCTGCTAACAGAGGGGAATGCCTGCAGCCATGCAGAAGAGAATATATAGTTAAAGACATTGAAGAAGAAATTGAATTCAAATTAGGCCATAACTACCTTCTCTCACCAAAAGACCTCTGCACAATAGAATTCATAGACAAATTAATTGATGCAAAAATAGATGGTTTTAAGATTGAAGGCCGCAACCGCTCCCCAGAATATGTCAAGACAGTTGTCAGTGCTTATCGCTCAGTGATTGATTTTTATATTAAAAACAAAAATAAAACAAAAGAATTAAACAAACTCAAAAAACAAAAACTAAAAGAATTAAAAACAGTTTACAACAAAGGATTTGGTTCAGGATTTTACCTCGGCAAACCAATTAATGAATGGAGTTCAACAAAAGGTTCCCAAGCCACCGAAAAAAAACAATACCTCGGCAAAGTCTTAAATTATTACCAAAAACCAAAAGCGGCAGAAATACTCTTGGAAGCCGGAGACCTAAAGCTCAAAGACAAAATACAAATCCAAGGCAATAAAACAGGAGTTATAGAATTAACAATAACATCAATGGAAATCAACAAAAAGAAAATAAAAAAAGCAAAAAAAGGCCAGCGAATAGCAATCAAAACCAAAAAAACAAGACCTAATGACCAAGTTTACAAATTTGTTTAGAAAATCAGAAACGCACTAACATACTGCCCCAGGTTTTGCCAGCACCGCCAGTAACCAAACCAGCTAATTTCTCAGAGCCAATTCTTATACCAAAATCTTCTCCAAAATAATGTCTTTTCAATTCTCCTCTCAATAATTCATCTAAGACAACTGGAATTGATCCAGTTGAAAAATTGCCGTATTTATGGACTATCAGTGGAACAAACTTATCAATCGCTTCTTTTTTTTTCATGCCAAAAACTTTCCCAGCCACATAATGAATCATCCTTCCGTTCATCTGGTGGAAAATCAAGGCATCTAAATCATTAATTTCAAAATCATTTCGTTCTAAAAGTTCATTCAAGGAGGCAGGAAAAGCCTCTGTAGCCCATTGATAAATATCATTTCCATCCATTCGAAGAAAGAGTCCCCTGGCTGGATCTTTTGGAATCTTATCTATTTCATCTCTTAAGCTTCTATCCAGACGAAGCTTTGCCCATCCAGAACCGTCAGTGTAAAACTGGCTGTCAATAATACCTGGCTGGTCGCTTATTTCCAATCTGGTTGCTCCGCCACCACTGCCATAAAGAGTTGAATCTAAATTATCACTGTCAGAAATTTTATTCAGTAAGTCAATACCCACCACATCAATTTTATTATAAATTCCTTTTTTAATTAATTCATTGGCAAAATCACAGCCCACACCCCAGCCAGCACAGCCGGCAATTATTACATAAGTGTCTGCTTCAATATCTAATTCTTTTTTTATTTCCCAAGCTATTGATTTATCAGTTAGATTGCCTTGGTGATTAACTAAAATCAAATCAGATTCGGATTTTACTTTTGATTTTGAAAGTCCATCAAAATCATCTGGTGATCCAATCTCTCCAAAATCCCCCCCCCAAAGATAAGAAATAATTGGATATTTACTTTCTAAACCTTCACGCCAGTCTTTTTCATTATCAGAATCAACAATAACATCAACCGCTAAGTTTTTACCGGCCTGTCCAACAGCATCTTGCAGCATCGCTGCCTCAGCAGGAATAGGAGAATACTTGCCATTGGATTGTTTTCCATTGTAGCAATAAATAATACAATCAGGACTAGAACCAGTTTCCCTAATTAATTGTGCTTCTGCTTTAAAACCAAGATCAAAATCAGTTTCTTCTTCCACAGACCACACTCTCTCATCAATACCCGTTGTTTTAAAAATCTGGTCTCGGGTTTTAGTAATCCATTGACCTTCCCGATAGAACGATTTCCCTACAAAATCAGTAGTTGGAACAACTTTTTCTCCTAACACTGAACTCGTTGCTGTGAATCTCACATAAGCCATTTTTTTAGAATAGGTTTATACTCCCCCATTATAAACTTTCCCGTTCTCAAGCCAATACTTTTATAAACAAAATTCTATTTATCGTCTGTAAATAAACACAAGGAGGTTTGAATGGCAAAACTTACGAACTAAGTGAGTAAGGTTTGGCATTTTCGAAGAAAATGGCAAAAAAAGTTGCTAAAGTCGGAGTCAAAAAAAAATCAGGTTACCTGTATTTTATTGACAAGCAAGGCGATGTTTCCTGCGCTAAGATGAGCAGAAAAGGCCGAGTACCAGGAAAAAAACAAAAAATAGAAAAAGTCAAAAAAGTCGGCATTAAAAAAGAGTCGGGCTGCCTCTATTTCATCGATAAGCAAGGGGACATTTCAGCTGCCAAAATGAAAAGAGGCAGGAAAAAGAAGTAATTTTTCTTTATTTTCCTTTATTATTCTCTAAAACAACAAATCTTAAAAAACCAAGCTTAATCTTAGCCTAAAATGAACCATAAATTGGCAGTCGATACCAATGTTGAAGTTGGAATTGAAGCTGCTGTCAGGGATGTTGAAATTTTTCTTAATCAATTTCACGACACCGGCATCATTTTAGTTGGTAACCAACAAACAATTGAAAAAACCAGTTCGTATCAAAACTTGGAAGGAAAAGTGGGAATAATTGATGCTCCTGAATTTTTGCCGGGAGATTCTGATCCTAGAGAAGAATTTAGGAAAATAAAAACAGCAAAAAACTCTATGTGCATAGGGATTTTAGCTGCCATTAAAGGGGCTGTAGATGGTTTTGTTTCAAACGGACCTTCTGGTTTTATGGCTGCTGCAGCACATTACAAAAAGTTAGGCAGTCTTGTCGGCAAATCAGTTCCTTATTTTGATTTTCCATCCATCCATAAAGATAGTGTTGCTGTCTGCGATGCCGGAGCATTTGGCGAAAACACCACTGTCGCAGACTTATTTGTATATGGAGTACTCCTAAGAGAAGAGCTCATATCTAAGGGAATTGCCGAACCCAAAATTGCTTTGTTGAATATGGGAAGAGAACCAAACAAAGGAGGCCAGACTCTTCAAGAAGCTTATGCAGTACTGGATAAATATTTGCCGGGCTTTGTTGGCAACCGTGAGGCTTTTGAGCTTCATTCAGATCCAGATGTGAATGGTTTTATTGCACGGGGAGACCACGGCAATTTCGCATTGAAAAGCGCTGAAGGCACTCATGATTATTTCCTTGATTATGTGGCACCTACAGCTGGTGTTGAGCCGGAAAAAATTCAGAGAATGAGAGAGATTGTTGATTTGGATGGAAAAGATGGAGGTATTTTTTTAGGCACCTCATTAAACCTTATTTTAGGCCACGGCCGGCGTAGCCCTTTATCATCTTTAAGGATAGCTCACCGTTATCTTCGAGAAAAAGGAGATTCTCAGGCAGTTTATGCCGCAGTTGAAGAATATGCCTCTTTAATTGAAAGTCTCAGAAAACCAAATTCTCGTTAATTTTATATAATCTTAAACACTTCTCAATTCTATGATTATACGTCAAGCCAAAAAACAGGACCTTAAACAGATTGCTGAATTAGACCTTGTTCTGGCTATGGAAATCAGCAGAAAAGATTTTTTCAAAAAAGATGAAACCATTTTAAAAAAGATGGAAAAACCTTATCTTTACAGGGATTTCAAAAATAAGAATAATATTTTCTTTGTGGCTGAAGAAAAAAAACAAATCATCGGCTTTGCTGGCGGGCATATCAAAACCAATTTAAAATTCTTTAAAATTAAAAAAGTAGGTTTTATCAGGGAGATTTATGTCAAACCATCTCACCGCCACAAAGGCCTTGGCCAAAAATTAATGAGAGAAATCATCAGATACTTCAAAAATAAAAAGATTAAAGTTGCTCAACTCACTGTCCTCACTAACAACCAACCTGCTTTTAAATTATACCAAAGCTTGGGTTTTGAAGAAAACCGTAAAAAAATGGTGAGAAGAATATGAGAATCAGAAAAGCAACAGTAAAAGATTTCAAAAAAGTAAAAGATATTAAAACAGAATTCATGTTTTGGGAAGCCAAAAGAGACAAAGGCATCGACCCTGAAAAAATCAAAAAAGTCCCTTTTGTCCTCAGAGGCAAATTAAAAAATAAAGACATGGCCTTTTTTCTGGCAGAAGAAAAAGGTGAAGTCATCGGCTTTGCTTGGGCAGAAAAACAAAAGAATAAATTTTTTTGGACAAAATATCCTTTTAAGGGGTACTTGCATGATCTCTATGTCAAAAAAGAATACAGAAAAAAAGGCATTGGTAAAAAACTCATTAATGAATGCTTCAAATGGTTCAAGAAGAAAAAATTCAAATATTGGGAAGTTGGTGTTCACGCCTGGAATATTGGAGCCAAAAAATTATATCAAAAAAAAGGTTTTGAAGAGCATATTGTCTGGATGAGACAAATCAAAAAATGAAAACGTTTAAATTAGTCCCTCTCCTCCTTCTATCCATGTTCTTATTCAGCTGCACTAAAACAACAAATGTCACAGTTCATGGAGATGAAAAAGTAACTTTCCAGACAGAAATAGCAGACACCAAACCAAAACAGACCAAAGGTTTGATGTTCAGGAAAGAACTGCCAGAAGACCAAGGCATGTTGTTTGTCTTCAGCACACCGTCTCACAAAAGATTTTGGATGATGAATACTTCCATCCCGCTAGACATTATTTTTATTGACGAAAACAAATCCATCATCAATATTGAAGAAGCTAAACCCTGTGGTATCATTCCCTACGCCAGCTATCTTTCAACAGGTAAAGCTCAGTATGTCCTGGAAATCAATCAAGGATTAAGCAAAGAGTATGATTTCAAACCCGGCATGAAAGTTGAGTTCAACTTAGAATGAAAGAGAATACTAAAGGGAAAATAGCTATAATTGCTTCTGCTATCATTTGGGGTTTTGGTTTTTTGTGGGTCAGGTTTCTCTACAACGCAGATTACAGTGTTCCCACGATTATTTTTGGGAATTTTATTTTATCTTCTTTAATATTCTTCCTTATTCTCAAATACAAAAAAATCAAGGTCATCCCTCAGAAATATAATTTCAAATGGTTAATTTCTCTGGGCATAGTAGATGCCATCACTGCTTTGACTATCATCTGGGCCTTTATCCTGACTAAAATTGCCATAGCTGAGTTTCTCCATTACACCATGCCCTTATGGGCTTTTGTAATCGCTGTTTTTTGGTTGAAAGAAAAGATAACTAAATGGAAATTTTTAGCCTTGGTAGTATCAATTATTGGCATCTTCCTTGTTTTTGATTTAAGTTTTTTCAGAAATGGTTTTGATTTGGTCAATTTAGGAAATATTTTGGCTTTGATTTCCGCTGTCAGTTTTGGTCTGATAGTTATTTTAGGCAGAAAACTAAAAAATGTTTCTGCTTATGTTAGTTCCTTTTGGAATAGGGTTATCGGCGCCACCATATTATTTTTCTTTTTTATCTTTGACATTACTCTAAAAGGCTGGCAGGATCTCCCTATTTTTCTTGGCTATGCTTTGTTTACTTCAATAATTCCCTTGACTCTCCTTTTTTATGGTTTAAGAAAAGTAGAAGCTTCTACCGGCAGCATTCTTTTGCTTCTGGAAGTTCCTACAGCTTCAATTTTAGCGTGGATGGTCTTCAGCGAATCCCTAAATCCTGCAACCATCATCGGCGGAATCTTAATCCTCACCAGCGCCATTATCTTAATCAGAAAACAATCTAAGAATTCTTAAAACCTAATTTTTTTTCAACTTCTTCTTTATGGTGATTAACTAAATGGTCGACAATCTCGCCTCTTTTCTCGCCAATTGGAGTTGGTTCTTTAGATGATTTGTGGGGTTTTCTCCCCTTACCAAAATAAATAACAACCACCAATAAAGCAGCTGCCGGAATAATTATCAGTAGATACCACCATTCAAATCCCTCTCCAGTTGATTCAACAGCAGCCGCCGCATTACCACTAGTTACAGTAGGCAGTGCTTCAGGCACTTCCTCAACCTCAGCTGGTTCTTCAGAAGCAACTCCAAATGATTCTTCAACAGTAGAAGCCGCAGCCTCAGCCGTGATTGCAAAAAAAGAAAATCCAGGTGTTGTTGCAGAATAATAATAGTAATCAGCATCAGAACTGGTCTGTGTTGTCGAAAGAACATTCCAGCCACTGTCATACCTCTCCAACTTAACAGTATCTGGGTCATGACCATTGTCATTAAACCAGGATTTATTAACTTTAAATTCAATCTTTGGACGGCCAACCTCTGTGCTTTCAATATTGTTCAAGGTAACAGACAAATATTTGTAAGCTCCCCCACTGACTTCTGCCGGAGGTGTTGTAGTAGTAGTTACCACAATATTAACACTGGTTCTGCTCACACTCGGAGTCACACTCATTATTGTAAATGGCAGATTTGAATTAGTAAAGGTCAGTTCATATTTTGTTCCAGCTACCATTGTTGTGTAAAAAAATGATTTTTTCTCCCCTGTTGGAACAGAAGTAGCACTTGCCCCGCCTCCACCGCCGCTGCTTCCGCTGGTAGTTGTAGTATCAGCTGCACTTGTTGTAAAAGAAGCTGAATCACCAGCCATATTGCCTGCTGAATCATTGCAGCTGGCATAAACAGTATAAGCCAGACTTGAAGTCAGGCTGCTCATAGTACCAGTATACAGTCCTGAACTCAAACTCAAGGTTCCAGAACCAGCACTAGTATAATTACAATAAGCAATTCCTGAAGTTGCGTCTGAAGCATTGACTTTTAAAGTTCCTCCGCTTGAAGTAATACTCGAAACAGTGGCATTAATCACTGTCGGAGCAGTATCATCAATACTAAAAGTCACATTTACAGAAGTATTGTCATAACCACCATTGTCAGTTGAATTAAACACCATCACATAATTAGCAGCATCAGGAAGCGAATTCACAGCAAAAGTCGCCGCATAAAGACCAGAAGTCAATGTCAAATCAGTCCAGGCAGTCACATTTGAACCGCTAGAATTAATAACCCTATAACTAGTCACATTAACTCCAACACCTGTATCAGTTGCATTCACAGAAATATCAAAATTACTCCTGTACCATCTGTTCACCGGCACACTCACAGAAACACTTGGTGCAGTAGTATCAGCAACCGTGATCTGGATTGAATCGTTTCCTTCCAAACTAGAATCATTAACAGTCAAAACAACAGTGTAACTCCCTGCAGCATTGTAAGTATACGTCACATTTGTTGAATTACTGGAATTACCGTCACCAAAAGTCCAGTTGTAAACCAAAGTATCTCCCTCTGGGTCAGTTGTATTAGTAGTAAATAAAGCAGACTCACCTAATTGAACCGTTGAGCCATTAGCCGGAGACGTAATAAAAACAACCGGAGCGCAGTTTGTATCATTGACAGTCAAATTCCATGTTACAGTATCATTCAAAAAACCATCTGAAACAACAAATAAAACATCATAACTACCAGCATCTGCACACCCAGGTGTATAATTCCAAGAAGCAGTTGTTGCCTGTGAACTTCCATTCAAATACCAATTATAACTCAAAGTATCATTCTCAGGATCATCAGAAGTATGGTTAAAAAATAAAAAACTATTCTCTAAAACAGAAACATTGCCGTCACTCGGCAAATAATAAGTAATGTTAGGAGCTGAATTATTAATTCCCATCACATAACCGTCTAAAACCCCGCCGTCATTGCCAGCTAAATCAGTAAAATAAACCACAAATGAATAATTGGCTTTGTCTAAACTCGAAACAGTGCTTTCATAAATAGAATCATTAACTTTGCTCATAGTATAATTTGTTCCATTGAATTCCAAAGTAGCATCTACAGCCTCAGAAACATTGATGTGCACAGTAAAATAATCATAACTTGTATTTGTTCCATTTGCAGTGATATAAGCAGCACTTGGTGTTGTATTGTCAACAGAAAACAAAGCTACATCAAGCTGAATCCTCGGCGTCACATTATTATTGCCAGTATCAGTTCTATTGACACCTGTATTTTTCAAAATCGTCACAACTTCAGCCGGTGTGTAAGTTGAACCATACATTAATTCATGATATTGGTTCAGCAGAACAATTGCTCCAGAAACATGCGGTGCCGCCATTGAAGTTCCATATAAATTAGCAGTGCCTCCACCCACACCTAAAGATGTTACCTGTGAACTAAGGGTTCCTCCAGGTGCCAATAATTCAAGCAAATCACCTGAATTTGAATAACCAGGCACTGTATCATCCTTGCCCACAGAACCAACTGAAGTGGCATTTGGCGCGCAAGCAGGAGAAGTGATTCCAGTTTTAAAATCATCATTGCCAGTTGAAGCTACAAAAGTGATGCCCAAACTTCTCGTTGTAGTCAAAACAGAATCAAAAGTAGTTGGACAGTCTGAAGCATCATAAGCAACAAGTTGTTCACCAATGCTCATTGAAATAACAGTAATGTTGTAGATACTGGCATTGTCATTGCACCAGTCAATTGAAGAAATCATGGCTGCTCCATTACACCCGCCACCAGAATCACAGGCCTTTAAAGCCACAAAATTAACTTCAGGCGCCACACCAAAATAAGTTGAATCATTAGAGCCAATAATACCGGCTACATGAGTGCCATGCCCATGGTCATCTATCGGATCAGTGTCAGAATTAATATAATCATGGCCAGCTAAAACTCTGTTGCCCAGACCACCGCCTAAAGAAACATGAGTATAATCAATTCCAGTGTCAATCACACAGACTGTCTGTCCAGAACCCTTTAACCAGGTTGTATAATTCTGGGTAATGTTAATAACTCTGGTTGAATTAATCAAAGTAGTCGTATCGCTTAAATCAACTGAAAATTCCCTGTTCAGATAAACACCCTCAACATCTGGGTCATTCATCAACAAATCAAATTCTTCTCGGGTTATTTCACCGTGAAATCCGGCAATTGTAGAAAACTTGTGAAACTTCTCTTTCCCAGCACTAGTAACGCCAAAACCATTTAATTTTGACAAAACTTTGTCTTGTTTCTCTCTCACCATAACTTTTTTCTCTTTTAAAAAGTCCGTTTTCCCTTCAGCAGAAGCAGTTTTAAACTTACCTTTAACAGGCTCTTCTTTCAGAATAACAATGACGTCAGCAGTATCACCATCAAAACTAACATCTGTTTTAACAGCTAAAGCTGAGCTAATCAATACTAGAAACACCACCAATAAAAAAACAACCTTCTTCATACTCTTATTCCTGTGTTTTTATTTAGGTTGAAAACAGTTTCTCCCATGCCCATGCCAATATAATAAAAAAATCCAGACATAATACCACTTAAAGCTTCCCAAAGACTTGGTGTTGAGCGATAATAAGTATAATCTACATCTTCTAAACCAATTTGTTCTTTTAAATATTTTTCAAGTGCTTTTTGGTCTCCTAATTCATCAACTAAACCTAATTCCAAAGCTTCAATTCCAAGAAAAATCTCGCCAGTTGCTATTTCCAATACCTTTTCCCTTGGCAAACCGCGATTAGCAGCAATTTCATCAATAAAAAAACCATGGATTTTATCCAGCTTGGTTTGTAAAATCATTTCTTCTTCCTCAGTCAGTTCCTTGAAAGGAGTTCCCATATCCTTGTATTTCCCAGCCACTAATCTTTGATAAGTGATATTATAATTTTCTAACAAACGGGCAAATTCCAGATAAGAAGAAATCACCCCGATTGAACCGACAATCGACATTTTGTTGGCAATAATATGGTCTGTAGAGCTGGCAACCCAATAACCGCCGCTTGCTCCCACTTCTCTTACTAAAGCTATGGTTGGTTTTTCAGCTCTTTTGATTGCTGAAGCAATTTCATCAGATGCCACAGCTGAACCCCCAGGAGAATTAATATCAAAAACAATGGCTTCAATCAAAGGATCTTCCTCAGCATCCTCAATAAACTTGACTAATTTTTCAGAAGTTGCTTCTTCCTGGCCTAAAAAAGACGACTGGCCATTAACTGTAATTACACCATAAACAGGGATATAAGCTACATTACCTAAAAAACCATTCGAACCAAAAAGACTCGCAAAAATAGACAAAATCAAAAATAACAAAACAACCACTACAATAACAAGAACAATAGGCCAAACATTCCTCTTCTTCACCGTCTTTTTCAATTTAAACAGAATAAAGCTTTTTTGTTTATAAAAGTTTTGCCTTCTGCAAAACCCAGGAAATTTTTTTGGATTTCCGCGGTTTTCTATTCCATACAAGTCGTTGCTGGCGGCTTGTCTGTCACATCATAAACAGTTGCGCTGATTTTGTATTTCTCTTTGAAAACCTTGGCCATTTCTTCCAGGCATTCCCAAGACAGTTTAACACCATCTGGCACTATCGGACTTACTGTCATAAAATCATCAGTTTCAACAAATCTGCATACAACTGTTCTTTCCTTAGTATCATAAACATCAGCTCCAACTATTGCAAAAATAGTCTGGCTCATCTTATTATAAAATCCGTATTTTTCAAGAATTCTTTTTCCTTCAGCTTCAATATCCTGCCACAATTCAAAAGTTTCTTTGTTAACTTTAGTTTCAATTGGAGTATCAATATAATTTCTTTTAAGCTCGTCTCTGCCAATCTCATAAACAATTCTATTGACAGCATGGACTTTTGTAGGAATTCTTTTTGCTGCCTCTCTTATGTTCTCCCAATCTTTTTGTCCTCTCAACATCACCATATGAGAGTAAGTCCTGGCATCTCCCTGAACACCAACTGTTTTCACTGGCAGTAAATAAGACTCTAATCCATATTTTTGAGCAATCTTACGAGTTTTAGAATGAGTGCGATAAAATCTACGCCGGATTGGTTGTCCGTCTACAATCCTGATTCCAGCACCAGGCCCAGGAAACGGTTGTCTTTTGTAAATTTCAGGCGGCAAACCAATCTCTTTAGCCAGCTCCCGAACTTCGTCTTTGAATATCAGCCGATTAGGTTCAACAATTCTCTTTGCCTTCCTCAAGTCTTCAATAAATTTACAGCCCACATTGTGGTGCGACTTGATATTGGCTGCTTTTTTGCCTACACCTTTCCCGCTTTCAATTAAATCAGTGTACAAAGTGCCCTGCATCAAAAAAGTATTTTCCAAATCAAGGCCAAGTTCATCACAGACTTCGGTCATAATCTCGCCAAACATATTGCCGATTGCTTTTCTTTTATCTTCAGGGTCACTCAGACCTTCAACACATTCTAAAAATCTCTCAGTTGCCCTGACAGCAACTAAATCATCAATGCCTGCATTTTTCAAAGCTTCAACAACTTCTTCTGTTTCCCCTTTTCTCATCAAAGCATCAATATAAACAAAATGTTTCTTTCCTTTAAGTTCTGTCTGAGCCAGCAAAGCAGCAGAATAAGTTGAATCAACTCCTCCGCTAACAAAACAAAGAACATCATTGTCACCCACAGTTTCCTGAACGTATTTTTTGCTTTCTTCAATGTAATTTTTCATGGTCCAGTCATAACCGCTGCCGCAAATACCATGGACAAAATTATCAAAGATATCTTTTCCTTGAGGAGTATGAGTGACTTCAGGATGAAACTGAACACCAAACAGCTTTTTTGCCCAGTTAGCAATTGCTGCTACATGATCTTTTGTATAAGCTATTACTTCAAAACCAAGAGCCAATCTTTTTCCATCAACACTGTCCCCATGGCTCATCCAGGCAGTAATCTTTCTTTCTAATCCAGAAAGCAAAGGTTGATTATTATCAACATAAACTTCTGTTTCCCCATATTCTTTAACTACTTTTTTCCCATGAAGAATTCCATCTCCCTTAAACCAATTAAAAATCCAGCGATTCCACCATTTCTCCTTCATTAAAGAATGGTTCATATGCTGCATACCATAACAAATTCCAAGAACAGGAATCCCTAAATCAAAGATTCTCGGATCAACTTTTGGGGCACCCCATTTTTTAACAGTTTCAGGACCACCAGACAAAATGATTCCTTTAACGGTATCATCTCCTAATAAATCATCAATATTTAATTCACATTCTCTTATTTCAGAAAAAACCTGGCATTTTCTTACAGATTTGGCAATTAATTGAGAATACTGTGCTCCAAAATCTATCACTACAATTTTATCCTGTTCCATTCAAAAACAAAACTAAAAATTAACTTAAATAATTATCTATAATCAAGAATAACTATCAAAAACTTTATATACATATTCCCTCAAAAAATCTCCATGTCAAACTTTGAGCAATACATGGAAAATATTGGTGTAGAAATCAGGTTTACTGTAGATCAGGTTGTTGAAGCTTTGGAGGCAGGAAAAAGGAATTTTGATGATTTCAATTTAAACGATCCGCTTTATTTTATTTTTGAAAGTATTGAAGACGGTTCTGCTCATTCTTCTTTTACTGAGCTTGTTTCAAAATACACAGCTTTGCTTGAAGAAGAAAGCAATCTTGGCAATATCACCGGTTGGTTTAAAGATATCCGCAAATATTGGCATGAAAAAAGTATCCAAAACCAAAAATTAAAACTTAAATTAGACTGTGCTCTCCAGGCAAAAGGTTACATTGCTGACAGGATAGTTGATAGAGTCGAACAGATTGTAGAAGGCGATATCAAAAAACTCACAGCTCAACTTCTGACAGAAAAAAATTAATTCTTATCCAAAAATCTTATTCAAAAAACTCTTGCTCGGTTTTTCCTTCTCCAACTTCTCCATTTCCTTAATCAAAGTTTTTTGTTTCTTATTCAACTTTGTAGGAACCTGAATCTCAACCCTGACCATTTGATCCCCGCGGCCATAACCTTCCAAATCAACAATACCTTTACCTTTCATCTTAAACAAAGTATGGCTGGCAGTGCCGGCAGGAATCCTTAATTTTGCCCTGCCTTCAAGAGTAGGAACTTCAATTTCATCACCTAATGCAGCTTGAGTAAAAGAAATCGGCACTTCTAAATACAAATCATCACCATCTCGTTTGAAAACATTATCAGGTCTGACATAAATCACCACAAACAAATCTCCTGTACCACCGCCATTTTCACCGGCAATACCTTCTCCTCGAACCCGCAACCTATTCCCACTGTCAACACCAGGTGGAATTGTAACAGTTATTGTTTTCTTAACTCTTATACGACCTTCACCATCACATTTAGAACATTTTTTCTTCAGACTCGAACCGCTCCCACGACATTTTGGACAAGCCGTCTGTGTTTGGAACATGCCAAAAGGTGTCCTGGCAGTCTTCCTAACAAAACCATGTCCTCCACAGCCAGTACAAGTCTCTAAATCACCGCCCTGACCCGCACAATCTTTACAAATATCTAATTTATTCAGAGGAATTTTTTTCTCAACACCAAAAGCAGCTTCCTCAAGTGAAATTTCTAAATCATACTGTAAATCAGCTCCCTGACTAGCCCGAGATCTCCGCCTGCGACCGCCGCCAAAAAACATGTCAAAAATATTATCAAAATCAAATGAGCCAAAATCAAACCCTCTCATAAAATCACTAAAACCAGCTCCGCCAAAACCCTGACCAGCTCCAAAATCAGTTGTTCCAAACTGGTCATACCGCTGTCTTTTATTATCATCAGCTAAAACAGAAACAGCTTCATTAATTTCCTTGAACTTAGCTTCAGCATCTGGCTCTTTATTGATGTCAGGATGATATTTCTTAGCCAGTCTCTTATACGCCTTTTTGATCTCTTCTTTAGACGCCTCTTTACTCACTCCAAGAATTTTGTAATATTCCTTACTCATTTTGCTTGTGAATTTCTTCTTTCAAATCCCCGGGTTTTATTTTCAGATTACTGAAAATATTCCTTTCAATTCTCTGGACTCTTTTCCTTTCTAACTTTGGGTCAAGTCCAGTCTGTTCATAATAATCTATGTGCCTTAATTCAATATCTTCGTATCTTTCTTCAAGAGTAACCAATTTTGTATGCATAATTCTCCTGTCAGCATACAATACAACTTTGTCTTCCCATGTCTTAAATGTTCCTTGGGTCACTGCCTTAGGACCATGCCTTGAGATAATTTCAGCTACTTTTAGATAATGGTTCTTTAACAATTCATAGGCAATTTCTTCATGGCCTAAATGCCCGTATTGTTCTTTTAATGGCTGCCAAACTTCTTTATCTTCCCTGTCTGCACCTTCAAAAGTATAGAAATTAACCATTCTAAAGACATCATGCAGCAAAGAAGCAGCATTGACTAGGTTAACATCAATGTCAACTCCAACTGCTCTCAGTTTCTTAGCTAAAAACATAGCTACTTTGTTGACCATCTGGCAGTGTTTTCTTACTCCTACTGGTACTCTATACTTATCCATCAAGTTAAAGCACTCTTCTGTGTTCGGAATCATTTCGCTTTACCTTTCTTTTCTTCTTTGAAATCAGCATCAACTATTTTATCATCACTTTTTTTCTCTTCAGTTTTGCCAGCAGCAGCCTGGGCAGCTGCAGCCTGCTTATAAACTTGAGCGCCAATTTCTGAAACAACTTTGTTCAGTTCTTCAATTTTCTTTTTCATCTCAGCTAGGTCATCTTTCTTTCTTGCTTCTTCAAGCTCCTTGACTTTTGCTTCAATTTTCTCTTTGACATCTTTGCCAGCTTTTTCACCAAATTCTTCCAAAACCTTTTTGGTCTGGTGAATCAATGAATCAGCTTGGTTCTGAGTATTGATTTTGTCAATTCTTTCTTTGTCTTCTTCTTCATATTTTTTAGCTTCTTCTTTCATCTTTTCAATGTCAGCTTCATTCAGATTGCTGGTTCCAGTGATTTTAATTGCCTGTTCCTTGCCTGTACCCAAGTCCTTGGCATTGACACTGACAATTCCATTGGCATCAATGTCAAAAGTAACTTCAACTTGTGGCACTCCTCGTAGAGCAGGTGGAATTCCAATCAAATCAAACTGCCCTAACAATTTATTGTCAGCAAACATCGGCCTTTCTCCCTGGCCTACTCTGATAGTTACTGCAGTTTGATTGTCAGCAGCAGTTGAAAAAATCTGAGATTTTTTAGTTGGAATAGTTGTGTTCCTCTCAATCAGCTGGGTGAATACTCCTCCCAAAGTTTCAATACCCAATGACAAAGGAGTTACATCTAACAATAAGACATCCTTGACTTCTCCAGCTAAAACACCGCCTTGGATAGCAGCTCCAGAAGCAACACATTCCATTGGATCTACGCCACGTTCAACCTTATTACCGACCCATTCTTCAACTTTCTTCTGGACAATCGGCATTCTGGTTGGTCCGCCAACCAAAAGTACTTTGGTAATGTCCTTGTCGCTCAAACCAGAATCTTTCAATACCTGGTCAACACTTTTTTTGCAGCGATCAACAATCTTCTCTACCAAACTCTCAAGTTTGGCTCGTGAAATCTTCATCTGCAAATGCTTTGGACCTTTTGAACCAGCAGAAACAAAAGGCAGATTGATTTCAGTTTCCATAGTTGTGCTCAATTCAATCTTAGCTTTTTCAGCTGCCTCACGAACTCTCTGCATAGCAGTAGCATCATCATTCAAGTCGATGCCGTGTTGTTTTTTGAAATCATCAACAATAAAATTGATCAAGGCATCATCCATATCAGTTCCACCTAATTGAGTGTCACCAGAAGTTGATTTAACTTCAAAGACACCTTCGCCAAATTCCATGATGGTAACGTCTAAAGTACCGCCGCCAAAATCAAAGACTAAAATCTTCTGGTCTTTGTCAGCTTTGTCCAAACCATAAGCTAATGACGCTGCAGTTGGCTCGTTAACAATCCTCACAACTTCCAGACCGGCAATGGCACCAGCATCTTTGGTTGCCTGTCTCTGTGAATCATCAAAATAAGCCGGAACAGTGATCACAGTTTTCTTAACTTTCTGTCCTAAGAAAGATTCAACATCTTTCTTGATTTTCTTTAGGATAAAAGCAGAGATTTGCTGCGGTGTGTATTCCTTGCCGTAAACAGTATATTTAAAATTGCTGCCCATCTTTCGCTTGGCTGCCATGACAGTTCCTTCTGGATTTGAGACTGCCTGCCTCCTGGCTGGCTCGCCAACTAAGATTTGTCCTTCTTTTGTAAACGCCACCACCGATGGAAAAGCTTTTCCATACAATGAAGCGCCTTCTGCACTTGGAACTATTTTTGGTCTGCCTGCCTCTAGAACAGCAGCTGCAGAATTTGAAGTACCAAGATCAATACCAATAATTTTTTCTTTACTCATTTTTTTCATCCTCCAAAGATTTCTTTAATTCCCCTTTAGGGGAACCAGAGCCACTTTCAGTGGTACCAGCGAGCTTGTCTCGCTCAGTAGCTTCGCCTCTCAGTTCATCGACTCTTTCTTGTTTCAATATTTTTCGCTCACCTACTTTTTCTCTAAAGGATTGGATCTCAACTGCTTCCAATAGTTTGATCAATTTATTATAATCAATTTTAGTCCTGTCTTCAATCGCCCCCAGAGCTTCGTAAATACTCTGATCATAAGTCATTAAGACAGTATTTTCAGGCTTGCATATGATTAAAGTATCTAGTTTGTCTGAAAGACCCATCAAATACTTGTAAATTGATTCTGCCCGTAAAAACATTTTTTGTTTTGTTTCCATTTTTTATACCTCGGAAAAACAAAAAATACCAGGACAAACTTGCTTTGATTCACAGAGTGAATCTCTTAATGAGCTTTGCTCATCAAGAGGCCGCTGCATTTTTTGTTTTGTATAAATCATGAAATGATTTACTACGCCAGAAAAATGCGTTAGTATTTTTCGCTGTGTTTCCATTTTCTCTACCTTAATATCTTATACTCCATAATCTTCTTCAAAGTCTTCTGGTTAGGCACCAGCTCAGACAGGCTTCCGCCAGGTATAACCGGTCCGCCAGATTCAATATAGGTTGCCCATTCCCGAATACTTTGCGGGTCAGTTGGATTGACAAAATAATTCAATGTAAACCACAGATGCAAAGCCTCGCCATATTCATTATGATTACTAATCATACACTCCATTGGCTTGACTTCATGTATCATGCAGCCGCCTTTTTCATCAAAAAAAACACATTGGCCGTGCTGCCGACCCTTGCTTCTCTTGATTTTAGGTCTCAACAAAGTTGTGTTAAACCTAGTTACCGGCTCTAGCCAGACTTTCTTGAAATTCTCTTCACTTGATTTCAAAAACTTGGCAACTATTGGCAGCTGCGCTTCTGTAAAACAGCCGCTTCCCTGCATACATCCTTGATTGCACTGAGCACAGGAATTTTCTTTATCACAATAACCTAATTTAACGACTTCTTCAGCCGGAGTATCTTTTTTAATCATTTTTTTTCACCACCGAAGGTGGTACCAGAAATCTTTTTAGTGATGCCAGAGACTTTGTCTCTGAGCATCTTTGATTTCTCAGTACCTTTGCTTAATTTGACTTTGCTAAATCTAATAACCTGGCCATTAAGAGTATAGCCTTTTTGCATCTCATCAATCACCATGTCTTCCTCTTCTTTGCTTTCTTCTTTTAACAAAGCTTCATGTTTGTAAGGATCAAATTTTTCACCAACTGCTTTGATTGGTTTCAATCCTTCTTTCTCTAAAATAGAAAATAATTGTGAATAAACTAATTCCATGCCGTCAATACATTCCTTGGCATTTTTCTTGCTTTTGAGAGCTAATTGAAAACTATCCAACACAGGTAATAATTCAGCAACAATTTTCTTGGCTGCCATTTTCTCCATTTCCGGAGTTCTTTTGTCGACTTGTTTCTTGAAATTCTCAAACTCAGCCTGAACCCTCTGCAAAGTTTCAGTCAATTCCTTGATTTGCTGGTCTTTTTTGGTCTTGCTTTTCATAATCCTAACCACCCGTCTAATTCTTTAGCCACAGTTTTCAGATTTGAACACATTCTTTCCATATCTCTTTGTAATTCAACAATTAAACTCTCCATTTTATTGATTCTTAGAACATAACCTTGTCTTTCTCTTAAAACTAAACCAGAGGACATCAGTTTATTCATATGATGAATAACTGTGCCCCGGCTTAGATTGAGGTGTTCGGCCATTTGGTCTGACGATAACGGCCTTTCATGTTTCGCCGCTTTGATCAAAGTTACGAATATGCGATAACAGCTTTTGTCCTTGTCCCTGTCATTAAATAATCCTAAAGAATTGCCTAACCATTGCAGTTCAATGTTTACATCACTAGAAGTTGGTTTTGGTATTCTAATCAATGTAATTCTTTTTTCCATCAGGGTAGAAAAACACCTGAAATATTTAAACCTTTCCAGAAACCTTTATATAGTAGAACTATCTTAAGTCAACAAGGATGATTTGAATTAATCAACCACATCTCTTGATATAACTTCAACATCTCCTGGTCTTAATTTGTATTAACAACAAAAGGTAGAATCAAGCCTCTAACTTTTTTCATCGTAAACATCTGGTCAACATAATGTGTTGCAGCACCATTACTTTCCTCCAACATCCAAGCTACCCTTGAATCATCTTTTGGCATTAACACAACATCAGGATTTGAACGGTGAAACTGGCCTACTGTCACATCAACATAAAGCTCTCTTTCCGGATCATAAGAAAAATAATGAGGCACACAATTAAAATCTGAGGGCAAATTCCCCCAAATTCTAGCAGCAGCTTGCTTGTATTTATCATCAAAATCTCCAGCATAGCTTCCTCTGACTATTAAATACCCTAAATCATAATGCAAATCCAAAGAAACAGTCTTGCACGACATAAATGGAAAATCAACAAATACTCTCTTCATCCAATTAATCTTTTTCTCTAATTCACTGCTTGGTTGAATTGTCATTTTTCTAATCAATTTAAACAAATTTCTTATAAACTTTTCCAAAAACTTAATATAAACTTAATAATAACCAATTAAAATGCCAAACACAGAAATAAAAACAGTAATAATAGAAACAATTGTAGATGTTATTCAAAACAAAAGACAAAACATCAGGGAACAAGTCAAAAGTTTCGGACCAGAAGATTATGTTGTTCTCGAAAACAATGGATCTCATATTTCAATTATCGAACATCACTTCAAAAACTATATGTATGGTATTATTGAAACACTAGATGAGACCTATATTTACTTCAGAGTTAACAATCAACTTTATTTTCATTCAACACCAAAAAAAACAGAAAATATCCAATGAAAAACAAACTCGACGTAGTCGGCGGCCAGGCAGTCATCGAAGGCGTTCTGATGAAATCAAAAGACAGATACGCTGTTGCCGTTAGATTGCCAAACAAAAAAATCCGAGTTAAACTAAAAAAAATAAAACCTCTGCCAAAAATATTAACCATTCCCTTTCTCAGAGGCATCACCACCTTAATTCAAATACTAATTATAGGCATCAAAGCCTTAACTTGGTCTGCTAACCAACAGGAAGAAGAGGAAGATGAAAAACTCTCGGGGTTAGCAATTATAGGAACAATCGCCTTATCATTCTTCTTCGTAATAATCTTCTTCATTGGCATTCCTTTTTTCATCACAAAACTTTTCCCAATAAAAAATATCTTCTTCACCACCATAGAAGGTATTATCCGTCTAGGAATTTTTGTAGCCTATGTCTACGTAATCTCATTAATGAAAGATATCAAAAGAGTTTTCCAATACCACGGCGCAGAACACATGGTTGTTCATGCCTTTGAAGCAAAAAAATCTCTAACAGTAAAAAACATCAGAAAATTCTCCACCAAACATCCACGCTGCGGCACTTCATTCATCTTCATTGTCTTAATTATCTCCATCATCGTCTTCTCATTAATTTACACTGAACATTGGTATTACAAACTCTTATGGAGAATTTTACTTCTTCCAATCATAGCAGGAATTTCATTTGAAATTCTAAAACTAGCCGGCAAATTCAGAAACAACATCGTCATGAAAATCATCTCAGCACCAGGATTATGGATCCAAAACATTACCACCAGAAAACCAACTGACCGAATGATTAAAGTTGCTGTTGTTGCCTTGAAGAAAGTCCTTGAGTAATTTCACGAGGCACAACATTTCTCAACAAATAAAAAGAATCTTCAATTGACCTGGTTTGGTCAGCTTCTAAATTAATGTATGGGGATTTTTTTTCCTTAGGAAGCTCCGAAGTTTTTTCATCCATAATTTTCTCAGCCAATGTTCCATCTTCATTTATTTTTCCCAACAAAACATAAAAAAGATTGGCCTCATCATCATAACCTCTGTCAAACAATATCCCACCGCAATAGTCTATCTCAGCGCAAATTTCTTCTAATTTGATTGCTTCTGTTATTTTCTTTATTGAACCAACGACAATTAACATCAAAGGTTTATCGTTATCAAATCTTTTTAAAAAATTATCACCGTATGCTTTTAAAAAATATTGTTTGAATTCCCTGTAATTATTGTTCCTGTAAAGATTTAAAAAATCATCAAAATTTTCCAAAGAAAACTCTTCATTAAAAAAAGAATACACTTTTTCTTTAGCATCGTTTAAATCCATGCTTTACCAAAACAAAGAGCTTTTATTTAAATCTTCCTCAATTTTTCTTGAGGAAAACTATTTATTAAAACTCTTCTTTCAGTTTTTCATGAGCTTGTCAATCATCAACCACAACTGTCTCGACCTCAATGACAAGCTTGCTTACTGGAGCAGGGATCTTTCACACAAACATTTATTAAGAATTGAAAATCATGTTATTGGCTGTGAGCAATGTTTCAATGATTTATATGGTCCTAAAGAACAATTAATTGAAATGTCTCAAAAACTAAAACCTTTGATCCAATATGAATAAAGAAGTAAAACTAATCTTTGAACTTTTCACTAAAAATCATAAATTAAAATTCAATCAAATAGAAAAACATCTCAACATCCGTTCTAATCTGTTGGTCTATCATCTCGACAAAATGAAGCAGCAAGGCCTCTTGGAAAAACAAGATGACATCTACCAATTAACAAAAAACGCAGAAGAAATGCTGCCTTTCTATGCCCACTTAACACAAAAGGAAACAGGTGTTCTCCCAGTTGTCTTGACAGCCATTATTAAAGACAATCAAATCTGCCTCATCAAAAGAGGCAAGCGCCCCTACAAAGACCACTGGGGATTTGTTGGTGGTAAGATAAAGATGGGAGAATCAATTAAAGAAACTGCCTTAAGAGAGGCCCAGGAAGAAACCAGTTTGGATTTGGAATTTGACTCTATCAAAAACATAGTCCATGAACATACCAGAGAAAATCAAAAACCTAAACACAGCTTCCTCCTTATTCTCGTTCAATTAAATGCCAAAAATAAGGATTTCAAAATCACAGAAGAAGGGGAGCTAAAATGGTTTGATTTAGACAATCTCCCAACAGAGAATATCATTCATTCTGATATCTGGATGATTAAAAACCATCTTAACAAAAAAATCAATATCCCGGAAATCGCCATGGACGAAGTAGATGGTAATTTAGTTAATTTAGAAGAACTTTAAGCGAAACCTTTTTAATGAAAACTTAATTCTACAAACTCAAGGGCCTGTAACATAATACACTGGACAACCATACAAACACTTTATAAACCGCTATTTCTTTCGTTATTTTGTGATTTCACATTAATAAAAATGAAATCAAAAATAACTCCAGAACTAGCTGAAATGGCAGGTATTCATGCTGGGGACGGTTACTTACGTTATGAAGGAAAAAGAAAAGAATTAGATATTAGTGGCAGCGTTGAAGAAAAAGAATATTATGATAATCATGTTATTCCACTTTTTAATAAAACATTTAATTTGAATCTTCAAGGGAAATTCTTTCCAACTAGAAATACATATGGTTTTGTAATTAGAAACAAAAATGTCTTAGATGTTTTCAAAAATCTTGGTTTTCCTTCTGGAAAAAAATCAACAATTGTTAGATGCCCTTTGGTAATTAAAAGTAACAAAAACTCTAAAATTTTAAGATCCTTTGTTAGGGGGTACTTTGATACAGATGGCTCATTAACCTTTGACAAAAAGATTCATAATTCACACCCATTTCAAAAAACAAGAAATTATTATCCTCGTTTAATGTTTACTTGTGTTTCAAAAAATTTAACTTTGGATTTTATTGAGATAATCAAAAAATTAGGTTTCAAAGTAGCCTATTGCACAAGTCAACCTCTAAAGAAAACAGAAAATCTAAGACACCAAACTCAGTTATCTGGCCTTAACAATTTAAACAAATGGATAAAAGAAATAGGAATTAAAAATCAGACAAAATATGTCAGATATTTAATTTGGAAAAAATTTGGTTTTTGCCCACCAAATACCACTTATAAACAAAGAATTAATATATTAAAAAGTAATTTATGCCCTTATGCGTTTTATAAGGGCCTGTAGCATAACCTGGATACATACCCAATGCCGGAGAGTGCGGCCGAGGTATTAATTTACCGCCGAAGCTTCGGACCGGTTAATCAGGGTTCGAATGGAATAAAACAATTCCCGAATTTCCCTGCAGGCCCACTTTCTTTACCATGAACTACTACGACCAAACAGCCCAAGGATACCCAGAACTTCATAAAGAAGAACAGATTAAAAAAATTAAATTAATCAAAGAAAACATAGACATAAAACCAGGAGAAAAAGTCCTGGACCTTGGCGCAGGAACAGGTTTTCTCAACAACTTCTTCGATAACATTACCAGTGTTGACTCTTCAGAAGAACTTCTCAAACAAAATAAAAACCCAACTAAAATCAAAGCCTCTGCAGAAGACCTGCCTTTTGAAGACAATTCTTTTGATTGGGTCATCTCAGTAACAGCCATCCATCATTTCGAACTAAACAAAGCCATCAAAGAAATCAAACGTGTCGGAAAAAACAACTTTGTAATAACAATCCTAAAAAAAGCCAATAACAAAGAAACAATCATCAAAAAACTAAAAGAAAACTTCAAAATCAAAAAACAAATTGAAGAAGATAAAGATATTATTCTTTTCTTAACCCAATAATTTCATACATCTCATCCAAATGTTTAATCTCACGCTGAGCAGCTTCTTTGGCATTCTCACTTGGATTCAAAACCACACCAAAAGCTCCTTTCAGCATTGGCACATCCCCGTCACCATGGGCCGCAACATAAATTTCCCTGAAAATTCTAGAGTTCTTTAATCTTCTTACAATATATCCTTTCATTTCATCTGTTACAATATGTTTATTCTGCTCAGCCTTGCCATCAACAAATTCCATCTCACCGGCAACCAAAACATCACTCAAACCCAGATCCATCAGTTTCAGATGCTGAGGGATATAACGGCCGCAGCTCAGAATCAATAATTCATAACCTGGAGCTTCATACAGTTTTTTCAACAAATCTTCTGCTCCTTCTCTCCAAGGCATCTTTCTAACAATTTCTCTTTTCTTTTCAATCAATTCACCATAACTATAACCTTTCAAAATTAGATTCATTTCTTTCATCCCGTCAAAAGTGCTGTCGCCATGTTGACTAATAATTCTATTTCTTTCTTCAGTCTTGCCAAAAAGTTCAGTAATTGTGCTGCTCAGATGGCCTTCAACCAGCAACTCATCAAAATCAAAGATAACCAAAACACCGGCATAATTTCTTTTGTATTTAGAAATTAATTTCTTGATGATAACATCAATTCTTCTTTTATTCTCAACAGCATTCAATGGTAAACCTAAATACATTCTTAAAACTTAACTATAAAAACTATATAAACTTTCTTAGAAAACTATAAATAATCTAAAATTCTTCCAAAACAAATGTCAGAACTAACCGGACCAAGACAAGTAATATTAGTAACCTGCCGCGGCTCTCTCAAAAAAGAGATGTCAACTGAAATACAGGAAAAAGATGGTATCATCGCAGTAGCTTGGCACATGCCTGTTTCCAAAGAACCTTTTCTTTATGCCATTGCCATAGGCAAAACCCGTTTCACACATCAACTAATAGAACAATCGCAGTCATTTGCAGTCAATTTTATGTCTGCAGACCAGAAAGAAGCAATCATAAAATGCGGCACCATCTCAAGCAAACACATCGACAAATTCAAAGAAGCTAATCTAACCAAAGAAGAATGTGAATCAATTGACTGTCCTAGGATCAAAGAAGTCATCGGCTACCTGGAATGCCAAGTAAAGCAGAAAATACCAGCCGGAGACCATACAGTATTTATAGGACATGTGCATAACCATAAATTAAATAAAGATAAACCAAGATTATACCACATAACCAAAGACAAATTCGCGCAAACGAGGTGAATAATATGGATGTAGAAAAGATTCAAAAAATAAATGAATTGACTTTAAAATTACAAGAACAAGGCGGCCTGTCAAGGGACGAAGCTCTTAAACAAGCAGAACAAATGCTTTCTAAAGATGAAAACTTGGAGGTTAATGAAATCTCCTCTCAAAAGGTGGAAGAAATAGATAACAAAACCCCAAATTCAGATATCACTTGGCAGAATGCCATGGAAAAAAACACTAAATTTATTGTCAAAGAATTCAAAGATATTCAAAGAGAGATTATTAACCTAAAATCAGAAATAACCAACCTTAACCACAAAATTAAAAATCTAAACCTGGCACCGCCAATACCACCGCCAGAAGCAAAGGAAACACAAGCATCTTTGAACGAAAGTGAAAAGGGCTTAGAGAATTCAAAGAATTCTCAAAGAGAATTACCAAAAGAGAAACATCCCAAGCAAGGCGACTGTAAACCAGAAGACTTTGCTGTTGAGAAGATGTTCTATTGCGGGAATAAGTAATCTATTTTCCTAAACTTTTTAATTCTTCTTTAATTATTTTTTTGTCATCTTTATTCAATAAATGAGAACTTAAACAAGCTTCATAATATTTCTTAGCGTCCTCCTTTCTACCCAATTCAAAAAGATTATCTGCCAAATGCCAAACTACATGAGGATCAACTATTTTTGCACCGCCAGCCAAATATTCCCTGGCAGCTTCTTCAACTTTTCTCAATGCTTGGTTATTCCCAGCAGCCCCTAAAAACTTATTTCTCGCCACACCATAATCTCTTCTCAAACTTTTCAGTTTTTCACTTTCTTCCTTGCCTTCTTCAGGTTTTGGTTCATACTCAATTGCTTCTGCTAGTTTCGCAACTTGACTAGATAAAGAAATCAAAGGATTTAATTGTCCATTTGCTTCAGCCACCACTTCTTTCAACGCTCCAATTTTACCAAATTCACTTAATGCCAAATAAACTTCAATTGCATCAAGTTGTTCAGCACCCAAATAAGCCCCGACTGCAGAGTGATACTCATCAACTACACCACTTAACAAACCATTTCTCAGCATTAAATGGTGCTTTGGATCTTTAATTTTCTCTATTAAATTAGCAACACGCAAATAAGGTTTAGCTTCTTTTCCTCCTTTCTCAAAATATGGCCGAGCTAAATCATATCTTTCTTTTTCAAATAATAACATTTTACCTAATTCAAAAGCAACCTCATTATCTGTTTCAGCTTTTTTCCTCAACTCAGCCACTTTTTGAACTTTAGTCGAATCATAACTTTCTAGAATCTTAGTCATAGTTCCTCTTGCTTCATCTATTAAATTTCTAGGTTCTTCAGTAAAAATATCTGAAACAGCAAAATGATCTGGATTAACATTTCCCAACAATGTCTCAATCAATGCTTTTTTACCAGCAACTTCTTTATCCTTGGCAACAGCTTCTTCTAAATAATAATTGTCAGCCAGCCACTCAACATTCTTTTTTAATTCATCCAAACTCTCTTTGACTTTTTTGAATTGGACACTAGATGATCTTAAATCAAGCCCTCCTAATGATCTTTTAAGATTCTTGACATTTTCAACTAATTCACCATACTCACTACTGTCTCCAAAAACAGACTTAACTCCCTCCCCAGCCAGCACATCTCCTTTAATGCTGATTTTACTTGCCAAAACACCAATCGCTTTCCAGGAAAAGAAATCTTCTTTGTTTAATCTTTTCTCCAGTTCAGCATATTCTTTTTGAATTGTCTCATAAGTCTCTTTTGCCGGCCTGTATGCCTGGAAAGCAGTAAAAGTAGGGCCTGCATCTTCTTCAAATTTCTTTAGTTTGCCTACTAAAGTTTCAGCTCTTTTTCTATCCAAAAAATATCTCATCTCTTCAGTTTCTTCCCTTAACTTGTCAGCTTCATTCAAAAGGCCTTTCTCAATCAAACCATAAGCACTTGCGATTTTCCCCAAAGCTTCATCAAGAATTCCCTGTAACTTTTCTTCTTCTTGTTCTCTTCTTTCAACTAACCTCTTCTCTTCCTTTTTATTATCCAATGAATCCTGCAATCCCCTTGCCACAATTAAGAAACCTTCATTTTCACTTTTAACATATAATCGTTTTAATTTTTCAATTGCATCTCCTGTATCTTGAAAATCAATCTCCTGAAAATCTTTTTCCAATGTACCTTCAAGTCCAAGCCGTAATTCATTTGCTTGTTTTTCATAACCTTTTCTCTCTCGATACTTTCCGAATTTATCCAGACCAATGTATCCTCCTAAAAAAATGATAACTCCTGCAACAGCAGCTGCCCCAAAATACCACCCGTATTTCTTCCAAAAAGATAAGGGATCTTTAATATTTAAGAAATGCTGCCTGTTGACTTCCCAGTCAATTCTTCTTTCAATTGAATCTCTTGACCTTTTTAAGTTAGGATAGACATATGATAAATCAGCATATTCAGTGTGTAATGCTTTCAAGCGCTTTTTCCTCTTCAAAACTAGATGTTCCCCTTTTCTCAAACCAAACAATCTTAAGACCTTTCCAAAATAACTTTTACCCATCTCTCCATTAGTCTCATCCTGATACCTGTCAACAACCTCCAGCCATCTCTCTTTTTTACTAGTCAGCAGGTGCCTTTCTCTTGCTTCCATCTTTCTGGTAGAAGCCTCTAACCCTAACTTTTCCAGTTCTTCTCCTTCTATCTTCAAACATTCATCAATAAATTTTCTTACTTCTTTTGAAGGTTCCCCTTCCAGCAAATTATACTCAGGTTTTTTTTGGACATCTCGAATAAAACTTCTCAGTTCTTTTGACTTTCTTTCTCCTGAATGCAGAGACCACCATTTCCCAACTGCTGTTTTACTCAATCTCTTTTTCCCTAAAGACAGGAGTGCGTCCTCAAATTCATATCCATCTTCAAATCTTTCATGAGGGTCTGTTGCCAGAGCTCTTAAAATAACTTCATCTAATTCTAGCGGTATTTCAAGATCATGAACACTAGGTGGAGTCGGGTAAATTTCTGGATTACAAGCCTTAATGCCTATTTCATGCCCGGTTTTGCCAGTAAAAGGCCATTCCCCAGTCAATATATAATAAAGCGTAGCCCCTAAAGAAAAAAGGTCTGACTGGGCAGTTAATTGCCTGCTGCTGAACTGCTCTGGAGAAGCATAATAAGGTGTGCCCAAAAATTCGTCAGCTGCGGTCTTGCCCAAATCATCAACCTTAGCTATGCCCCAGTCAATCAATTTAACTTCGTTTTTATCAAAATTTACCAAAATGTTGTCAGGTTTGATATCCCGATGGATAACACCTTTTTTATGGGCAAAATGCAAAGCATTAGCAACCTTGGCAGTAATATTACACTTTGTTTCAATGTCCAAATCCAAACAGTCTCTTGTCAGGTTAAATGCATTGTCAACATATTTCATGATTATATAATACAACCCATTATCATCACAACCATATTTATAGACATCAATAATATTTGGGTGAGGTTCTGGATACTTGAAATCAAATAAAGCTCGGCCTTCTTCAATAAATCTTGCTTGTAATTTCCTCGTCCAGCTTTCATTTTTATCTCGATCTCCATCTTTATCTTCATATAAATAAGGATATAGAATTTTGATTGCTACTTCATGTTCTTCCCAAGTAGCCCTCATCACTCCGGCCATACCCCCCATACCAATACGTTCCTCCAAAATAGCTTCTGACAAGACTTCGCCTTGGTCATCCTTTTCAAAAATTAATCTTCTCCCAACTAAATCTTTCTTAAAGAAAGTGTCCATGTTCGACTTGGGCAAACCCAGCATATCTGTTAATCCCATTCTTCTTCCAACTATTTATAGATTCGTTTATTTATAAACAAACTTTTTTTAAACGGAAAAAATAAAGATTTTTTTCGTCTCTTCATCCTCTTTTCACTGCATTTTAAGCTTCTAATGCTTTATGAAGCTTATTTTAAACATGTCTCAAAAAATAATTTAAACCAAAATATCAGCACAATCCATACTATTTAAGCCTTTTCACCAATATTCGCATATTTTCCAATATATATACTACAGCATATAAATATTTAAATATCACTACTCAAGAATAGGTATAAACTGAGGGGTGATTTGGAGGACATAAAATGAAAAAATTCCTATTCGTTAGTATATTATTATTAGTTCTATTTGCAGCTGGTGTTTCAGCTCTAAGTTTTTCACCCAGCACAACTCTAACATTGCCTAATTCAGATCCAGGCAATACTGTTACTGATTCAACCCTTGTTGATATAATCAGCACAGAAGCAACACAACATATAATCAGATTCTCAGACGGCGCTTTAAGCCAAGGTTCAAGAACCATTAACATGGCTTTGCCAAGTGATATCACTTTAGCTGCTGCTGCTAGTGCAGATGTAAATATTCAAGTTTCAATCCCAGCTAATCAATATGCTGGAGCTTACACTGGAAATTTAGTTGCTACCTCAACTACATCTTCAACTGTTACTACAACTTTGCCGGTTTCATTGACTGTCAACAGCAACCCGCTTGCTACAATTAATTCACCAAGCTTTACTGCTGGCCGAGGCGTTACCAGAACAGCTGATAATGTTTTAACAATTTCTAATACAGGAAATACTGATTTAAACTCAGTCTCTATCTCAGTTAATGATTTGTCAGATGGAACCAATACTTTGTCACAATCTGCAATCTCATTTACTCCGTCAAGCACCAGTATTAACTACGGTTCAAATGTTAATGTTGATGTTGTTACCAATATCCCATCAACTCAGGCTTTAGGAACCTACACTGGTCAGATTACAATTAATTATGGTGGTTCAACAACTGCAACTGGTACTCTATCTATCACTGTTAGAGACCCAATTCACAATGTTGGATCAACCAGCACCGAAGTACTTTTAGGCGGTTCAACTCAGCAAAGAGAACAGACAGTTAACCAAGCTTTCACTGTTCAAAACAGCGGAGATTATACTGAAACAGTTACTGTTGCTCTCAGCGGAGTTAATTCCAAATACAATGCTCAATTAGATACAACTGGTCTTACTTTACAGCCAGGCCAAAGCCAGACTGTCACAGTTACTGCTACTATTCCAAAAAACCAGGATTCTGGTGTTAAAACTCTTGGTAGTGTTCAATTAGCTTACAATAACGGAGCCAGCACAGAAACTATCCCGGTAAAATTAGAAACGCAATCAATGCTTGATTTCTCAAATGTCGAAGTTAAAGTTGGAGACAAATCAGCCTCAAGTGTTTCTGATGGCGAAACTGTTGGCAAAACAGCTAAACCAGGCGATGATATTGAATTTGACATCAAAATTGAAAACCTGTTCACTTCAGTTCAGGACTTGAAGATTGAAGATATCATCATCACCTTAACTGGTCAAGATGATGACTTTGACAGTGAAGAAGAAACAGATGAATTTGATGTTTCAGACGGCCAGGATAAAAGTGAAGATCTTAAGTTCACTGTTCCAGATAAAATCAATGAAGGGGAATATGATTTCGAACTTCATGCAGAAGGTGAAGATGAAAACGGCGCTACTCACGAAGTCACCTGGACAGTTAGCATTGAAGTTAACAAAGATAGTAATGATGTCAGAATCGAAACAGCTTCATTTGGCTCAGAAACCTTGCAGTGCGTAAGAACAACTGAATTAAGAGTGACTATCTCTAACTATGGTTCAGATAGTCAGGACAAAGCTGCTTTGGTTATCTTTAGCCCGGACTTAGGCATCAATGAAAACATCATGGATATTTATCTAGATGAAGACTTTGAAGATGACGATAATGAGTTCACTAAAACAGTTACTATCAACTTAGCAGATGATTTCGCAGCTGGAAGTTATCCAGTTACCATCAAAGCTTATCGGAACAATGACCGGGAAATGGATGAAAAGATTATCTATCTCAAAGTTGAAGACTGTCCAGTAGAAGAGCCTGAAGAAGAGGAAGAAGATACCACCGTTATTATCACACCACCTACTTCAGGAACAGGCACTGGTTCAACAGGAACAAGTGGCTCAACCTCAGGCGTTGTTGAAACCGTTGAGACTTCCTTTACCAACAGCACAGCTTTTATCTTGTTGCTGGTTGGCTTAGACTTAATCATCTTGTTAGTGGTCTTAGTTTTAGTCTTTAAATTTTTATTTTAATTTATTTAATTTTTAATTAAAAAGAGTCAGGCGTAATACCTTGGGAGGGGTGTTTAAATGATTTTAAAAAAGAAATTTTTAAAAAGCTTAGAAAATTCAAGGAATTTTCAAAGAAGAATAAAAAATAGTGTTATAACGATTGTTTTCTTGATAAGTTTAGTTCTATCAGCAACTGCAGTTATGGCTGTACCGTCAATCACCAATACATCAACAACTGGAAATTCTTATGATTATATCCCGACAAACACTAATTTTTGGGCTACTGCTAGTGTCATAGATAACAGTTCGATTCTAAAGAATGTCACTTGCGACTACAATAACCAGATTTACCAAGCAAGTTTCTTTTTACCTAATCATTATATGTGTCTTCTTACCTCCCCCATTACTCAAGGCAATTATTTCGTCAATATGACTGCTGAAAATATTCTCAATCAAACTGATTCAGCTCTAATCAATTTCACCACCATCCCTTCCACCACCGGCTCCCTAAGTTTTAATCCCAATGGCCAGTTTGTCATGAACATGACTTATAGCTCTCCTGAAACCAGATTAATCAATGCTACTCTGACTAACACCGGCCAAACACCAATGTACACTGTCAGCATCAACATCACCAGATTTGAATTTAATTTTGCCACTACCACTGCCATGTCTCAATCTTGTGGCACAATCCCAGCAGGACAATCCTGCACCAGAACTTTTGACATTAATATTCCGGCCAACACTCCTTCAAGAGTCTATCGTGTTTTCTTTAATGCAGACTGGACTAATCCAGATGCTCAAACCCCGGATAATGTCTTTGAAATCAGCACTTGGATCAGGGTTGTTTACAATCCAGAAGCAGTTATCACTCCTGAAATCAACATAACTGCCACACCAACTCAAACAACCTCAACTAACACTAATGTCCAGTCAATCGGCAATGTTCCTTTATCAGCTGTTAACATCAGTTACGCAGGAGGCTCTCTTCCTGCAAGCTGGCTCACTATCTCACCAAATTATTTTGCCCAACTCAACGCCGGCAATTCACAAAACTATGAAATTAATATTACTCCTCCTGCTGGAGCTGCTGTTGGCCTTTACACAGGAAACATCAATGTCACCAGCAATGACCAGCCAAAAACTCAAAAATTAAATGTTAATGTTGGTCCTTATTACGGCTGGCAGACATCTATTGACCAAACCTTAACTTATAACCATCTTTTAACTTCAGGAACCTTAACAGCTCTCACTATCAACAATACTGGCAATGTTGGCCAATCATTTCAAGTCAGTTATTCAGGTTCAATGTACAGCAACGGCTACCTAACCAACCCAACACCATCAACCATCTCCATCAACCCAGGACAGACCTACACCATGAACATCAATTACAATAATTTCATTTCTGTTGATGGCACTTACAATCTCAACATCCAAATCCAAAACCTTAACAGTTCAACAAATCAAAACCATCAGGCTCAATTAATTGCTGAAAACACTGCTCCATCTTTAGCTATCATCAGCCCAACTAATAATTCAGCTATTTCAGGCATGACTAACATAGATGTTACTGCCACCGATGCTTTATCAGGCATGCAAAGGGTTGAATTTTATGTCGACAGCCTTCTCAGAGGAACTGACAATGACACTGCTGACAGCACTTTCAGTTACATCTGGAACACCAGCTTGGCAGCAGACAAATTAATCACTATCGAAGCCAGGGCCTACGATACAGTCGGCAATATGAACACCATTACTTGGTATGCTTACAACCAAAATCCAGCCAACTCCCTCCCGTATATCAACAGCACTATCCCTGACTTGGTTATCCAAGAAGACAACACCTCAACGACTTTCCCAATGGATATTGTTTTCCTTGACAATGATTTTGGAGAAACCTTGACTTACACTTTTGCCGGAGACGAAAACATAACTATTACTGTTGCTGCTGGCACAGCTTATGTAGTGCCAGACCCAGATTTCCAAGGCAATAACCTAGTCACTGCCACAGCCACCGACAGCCAGGGTGCCAATGTTTCAGACATTTTCAATGTCCATGTCATTAATGTTCAGGACGTGCCCACAATTCCATTTATCAATGCCCCGTTAAACGGCTCAGTAATTAACTCAGCAACTGGAAATGTCAATTTCCAATGGACAGCTTCCTATGATCCAGACCCAGAACCACTGTCTTACAGATTATTCATCGGAACAGGCACTCCGCAATTATACCAAGTAACAACCAACACTCAATTAACCGCAACCTTGTCGCCAGGAACTTACAATTGGTATATCTTAGTCTATGATGGAATCACCACAGTCCAGACAGCAACTTATACTTTCCAGCTTGTCCAAAACCATTTTCCACAAATTAATTCCTATATACCTACATTCCCAACAGTAACTGTCATCAAAAACAACACTCTCAATTTCACTGTCTCAGTCACAGAACTAGACAATGAAACTCTTACTCACGACTGGGTTTTAGGCACCAATCAAGTTTCAACCAACGATTATTATCTCTTTGACTCAACTAATTATGCAGTTGGCGACTACCAATTAGTTTACACAACCTCTGACCCAAATCAAAACTCTGCTGTCTTGCAATGGACTATCCAGGTCAGAGATCAAAACCAGGCACCAGTCTTGACGCAAAACTTTTCTTATATCACCATACAAGAAAATCAAATTGCCACCATTAATCTCAATAATTATTTCAGCGATCCAAATATAGGTGACACCTTAACTTTCTCTGCCAGTTCAACCAGAGACATTAGTTATAGTTTCAACAATGGCATCGTTACCATCACACCTGATAATGATTTCTTTGGTGCTCGAGTTGTAACTTTCTCAGCTTCAGACAGCATCAACACCACTGATAGTAATCCGCTTCTGATTTTGGTTCAGAAAGATAACAATGATCCAGACTCAACTGACGAAGAACCGCAGGATAATGATGTCAGAACATCAGCTAATCAAAATGTTGATTTTAGTGTCAGGATTTCTGACCCAGAAGACGATCCTGTCAGTGTTTATTGGTATGTTGACAATGTTCTTAAAAAATCAGAAGTCAAATCAAGATATAATCTCAAGGAATATCCATTACAGTTTATTTCAAATGGATACTTCAACGGCCAGATTGTTGTTGGAGAAGAAGGCACAATTAAAGAAACTCAAGCAGCCAACTTAATCCTCAATAACCTTGAAGACTTAACTCTTGAAATCAATGATATTTACAATGAAGAAGAAACAGGAAACAATAACCTCATTGTTATTGGCACTCTTGACAACAACTATCTAGTTAAGGATTTATTAAGCCAGGCTAATTTTGATTATGAATTCTCACCAGGAGAAGCCCTCATAAAATCAGTTAACTACAACAACCACGTTGCTATTATCATCACTGGCTACTCAGATGATGATATTTTAGAAGCAGCTGCTTATCTCGACTTTGAAGACAACCTTATCCTAGGAACTGATCATTTTACTATTGACACAAGCCAAAATTCAGGCAGCTATGTGTTTATCAGAACTTCTGGTTTTGATTATTCCTTTGACCAAGGTCAATACGAAGTCGAAGTTAAGATAGTTGATGGAGACGGCGCCGAAGAAATAATTCAATGGGATGTTGAAACTATGAGCCGGCCTGTTGCCGACACCTTTGACAGTGATACAACTGACTTTGACTCCTTAACTGAAGAAGAACTGCAGGAAGTTTATTTGGTCTTGGAAAAATCAAATTACGGCAAAATTGTCTTTGACAACCCGCTCAATTTAAACCGTTTCATTGATTTTGACAGATATGCTGACATTGGCCTGGGCTATGTTGCTATTGATACCAATGCGATACCAGAATTAGCTGGCCAGCCAGCTACTGTTACCTTGTACAACATTGTCCTCAATGAACCGGTTATTTTCTACACTGGTTCCTTTACCACTAATCCGGATAATGCCAACAGTATCTGTAATAATTGCCAGATTATCAGCTATACAAACAACCAATTGACATTCCACATTGACAGTTTCAGTTCTTATTTTATCAAAGAAACCCAGGCAGCCAGCATCAGCTTGCCAGAAGAGATCCAGTTAGGCCATGATAATGAATTAAGAAACCAAAACCTGACAACACAATTTACCATCACTAATCCAGGCAATGAAAATGACATTGAAAACATCCTCATCAAAAGTACTGCCAGCAGCAAATACATGGTACAATTCTCCACAGACGGCATAACTTACTCTTCAGAAATAACCATTGACTTAGCTGCCGGAGACCAAGACACAATCTATCTCAAAGGTTACATACCCAAGAAAGAACCAGGCGGCAGACACTCTATCGGCAAGATTACTGCCAGCAATGGAGAGTACTCAGCCTCTTCAACATTATATCTTTACCCGCAAAACAACATCGAAGTTGTCTCAGTCAAAATAGATGGTGACAGTGTCTCAGATGGAGATGAAGCTAAAATCAAGCCAGATGAAGACTTGGATGTTGAAATTGAAGTTGAAAACATCGGTTCAATTGATTTTGATGAAGTCACTATCATCGGAACTATCTATGACCTTGATGGCGATGATGTTGAAGAAGAAGTTGAGTTCAGGCTTGGCGATGGCAGAAAGAAAAAAGAAACCCTTGTCTTTGACATTCCTGAAGATTTAGACGAAGATGACTATAAATTAGAAATAGAAATAGAAGCAGAAGATGATGATGGAATTATCCATTCCCAGGAATTAGAATTCACCCTCATCACCACCAAAGAAAAACATAAACTCAAATTAGATGCTAGTTTATCTACTGAAGTACTGCAGTGTGTCAGGCAAGGCACCATCAGAACAGAAATCAAGAATCTCGGCTCTAATGACGAAGATGATGTCAGATTAGAAATCAAAGAAAGCAATTTAGGCATTGATTTCACCAAAGACAATATTGAAATAGACGAAGACGATGAATTCAGGACTTCATTTGCTCTAAACCTTAATGACGCCGATGCCGGCAACTATAAATTCACTGTTACTGTTTACAGAGATAACAAGATATCAGAAGAACAAACACTTGATTTAGAAATCAAAGAATGCGGTCAAACTAAAAAAATAGGCCAAACAAAATCAACTAAAGCAATTGAGCAAGAACATCAGAAACTGATTACTGCAGCTTTGGCAGCGCAGCAACAGCAGCCAGTCACTAAAGTGGCGGAAAAATCAGCTATTAATGAATGGGCCCTAGTCTTACTGATAATCACTGGAATTTTAACTTTAGGCATAATTATTTTTGTCATTGGAGCTGTTATCATCAAAAAAAGGTGATTCTGGAATAAAACCGAGAAAACAGAGAAAAGTTTAAATAGTTAGAATGTATATAATATACAGGTACTCTGACTATAGGCAGGGACCACAGTAACTTCTTTATTGGGGGTGTAAAATTAAGCCGCTAAAAACATGTTTTATCATAGGCATTATTCTATTAGCTGGTTTTATCTCATTTTCCTTTATTTTTTCTGAAAATGACATCGGCCCAATTACTGCCAGAGTTGTTGAATCCCTGCAAAAAAGTTCTTTTGAAGCTTATCAATTAAATCAACAGCAAGTTCTTCAGGAAGCTGCCCAAAAAAAGATTTCTCAGGCAATTAAAGAAGAAATTCAGGAAATTACAGAAACAAAAGTACTTGAAGACAAACCAAGAGAAACAATAACAGCCTTAGTCAGCTTAAAAGATTATGGTGACTCAGAAGAAAACCAGGAAAAACGTCTTGAACAACTTGAAAAAGAAATTAAAAAACAAGGCGGCAAAATAAAACAAGTCTTCACAGTCGGCCAGACAATAGAAATAGAGATTCCAGCAGAAAACATAGAAGAACTTGCCGAAGAAACAACTGTTAACCACATCCAAAAAGATCAGATTTTCTATGCTTTCCTTGACGGAGCTGCTCAATTAGGTGCTTCTCATGCCTGGGATTCAGGTTTTACAGGTCAGGGAGTTAAGATTGCTGTCCTTGATACTGGCTTAGACTCTGCTGATTCACATTTCCAAACCAGAGTTATTGCTGAAAAAGATTTTACAGGCGGAGAAAATGTTCTGGATAATAATGGCCACGGCTCTTTCATGACCAATTTAGCTGCAGGTCAAAGCAATACTTATTCAGGAATTGCCCCAGATGCATACATCCTTAATGCTAAAGTCCTTAATGACAAAGGGGTTGGCCGAACATCTCAAATTTTAGAAGGGATTCAGTGGGCTATTGACAATCAAGCCGACATCCTCTTGATGAGTTTTGGCGGCCCTTATAATAATCCTCAGTCACCGATTAATTTCGCTATCAGAGATGCAGTTGAAGCTGGCATCACTGTAGTTGTTTCAGCAGGTAATTGCGGTCCTGACTGCCCTAGCAGAGCTTGCGGCAGTTATGTTGGCATCACCACACCAGGAAATTCATTAGATGCGATTTCAGTTGGTTCTCTTGACCGCCACAATAATCCTGCTTGTTTTTCCAGCCGGGGAGATCAAGATTTACTCAAACCAGACATTGTCACTCTAGGCATTGATATTTCTTCTTTATACATTAATAATTACAAAGCCATGAATGGCACCAGCATCTCAGCAGCCCACGTTGCAGGTGCAGCTGCTTTATTATTAGAAGCCAATCCGCAACTTGAACCATCCCAAGTCAAAGCAGTTCTCTCAGCCACTGCCACTGACTTAGGACCGCCAGGCAAGGATGTTCGTTTTGGCTGGGGCTCATTAAACATCAGGGAATTCATCGATAAACTCGATGAAGCTCAGGAACTTTATGATAATTTCAATGACCCTGCCTCAAACCTTGTTAGAATTCCAATTGATCTTAATAATGCTGAAGAAATAAACAACACTTCTCTATTGCAAGGAAATAGAGTCTCAGGAAAAATCTTCCCAGCTAATTCTGATGATTATGTTAATATTCTACTGGATGTAATTGATTTTGGCGGCAGACGGCATGAGGTTGGAGACAGAGTTTACTTCACTATCAGAGAAACCATTGATCCTGACAATACCGGATTTGCATATGCACCTAGAGAATGTGAATTAATTTTTATGCCTCATAAATATTATGGAGGTGACTGCCCTCATTATTATAATGACCAAATCTGTGCTGAAAGCGATCGAGCCAGAAGAGCAGACTTTATCGACACCTTAGTTGGAGGACAAACCTATGAATGGGAGCCTTATTTTGATGTTCTTGATTGGATGGCTCAATATAATGATGGTGTCGGTAAATTTGAGGCCAGTATTTATTGTTATCATGATTATGCTAATCAATGGCAGAGTGATTGGGCTTATTATACCTGGACAGCTGAAAATAACTGCCGAGACCCAGCTGAACCAACTATTACTATAAAAAGAGTTTATCATAGTTCATATGATGAAGAGGTTGTTTATAGTACTGACATCAATAATAATCTTTGTAGAGATTTTGGAGGAAGCTATAACCGCAAAATTGATTATCAAGACGCCTCGCCTATGATTCTTGTCGGAGGAATTGCTCCTCAAAGCACCTTTACTAGTTCCTCAACAATTAATTTGGACTGGGAAGACATCACTTTAAATGACGGCAGCCATACATTAAAACTTTGTTTGACTAAAGATGGTTTTGGCGGCCCTGGTTTCTGTGACACAGAAAGATTTACTGTTGGTGGTTTTGACGAAGGTTCTGACGGTGATTCAGACGATGACCAACAAGGAGTAGTTGATCCACAACTAAATTATCCAGCAGGTCATTCCTGTGACGGAAATGAAGAATGCGCTACTCCTTACTGTGTGCATGGCACTTGCCGTTATTCCCATGTTTACTGCGGCGATAGTTATTGTGATACTGCTGAACTTGCTTATTGTGATCAAGATTGCACTGTTCCTTGCTTCAGTGATGTTGACTGCGGCAATGATGGTTATGTAACCTCTGCACAATGTGGGTCAGATGACAATGTTCATCTTACATACAGAACTTATCGCTGTAACAATCCTAGTACTCAAAGGGCTTATTGCTCTCACTCAGAAGAAGACAGAATCACCGAAACCTGCACTCAAGGCTGTCATAATGGCAATTGTGAACTGCCAAGTAATTGCGATTCAAATTCAGACTGCGGCAACAATGGTTATACCGGCAATACTTTTTGTTATCAAAACAAAGATGTCTATCAAACTTACAGAAGGTATATCTGCCGCAACCCAGGCACTTCATCTTCATCTTGTGATGTCATTGATGATGACAGATTAAAAGAAACCTGCCCAGAAGACTGTCAAGGTGGTTCTTGTAAAGAAATTTTAGATTATAATTGGAAACTGGAATATTCTAACAAAGTTGAAAAAATAGATAACAAAGAAGATATCAAATTAATTAAACAACCAGGAGATTACATTTCTATTATTCTTAATTCAGAAGGTCCGCAGACAATTAATTTCAACGCTCCGCAGGAATTTGAGATTGCTGACGGAATTTATTCTCCTGGCAGATTGACAGTCAATGGCGGAGATAACTCAATTAAATTTCATATCCCAAAAGATGTTTTTCCTAGAATTTATACATTCAGCTCCGGAGGAGATCGTTACAAAGTTAAGATTATTGAAAAACCGAAAACATTAATCCTTACCGATAGTATTGCTCTTGAAAATAGATACCGTAATTTCCAAAGTAATAACATCAACTATTTGAGTATTCTTGAAGAAGCCTATAAAACAGCTGCTAGCGAAAAAGGCATTGTCTACAACATCAATGATTATAGGGATCAAGTTGGAGAAAGACCATCAGCTCTAAATAATTATCAAGATAATCCAAAATACCAATACAATCCAGAGTCAATCAACAACTATGCTCTTAAAATTGGAGATTTAACTAGAAAAAAATGTTCTGATTGCGATGTCATCATTTTAGGAGATGATTTTGTTATTCCTCATTATCGTCGTAAAGTTGATTGGAAAAAGTGGCATTTTATTTCGTCAACTATTGAAACTCATAACATTTATTCCGATGTCCCCTATATTCAAAACACCAAAAAACCATTTAGTCAATTTCAGGACTTATTTGTTGGTTATGATAAATATGACGATCCTACAGAAGGAAAAGATATTTACTTTATCCAACAAGATGATTTCAGCAGTAGTGTCAAACAAGAAGTCAACAAATTTGGGGATGCTCTTGACAGACTAGGCTATGAAGTCGATATCACTATGATAGACGATGATAACATAACTTGCAACGACCCTGGTTGGTGGGACAATTTCAATGATAAAACTCTTTTTATTTTTGGTCCAGAAAATGAAGCATTGAAATGTTTTCCTTTTGTCAGGTCATTGGAAGATTCCGCCACCATAGAAGTTAATCCATGGGATGGAAATGATTATGCAGTTATCATTCAATCAGAAGATGAATTGGTTCTCCAAACAATCAGAAATATAATCGAAAATGAAGGAGCTGTTAAACTTATTCCTGAATGGATGGTTGTTATTGAAACAGGAATTGATTGGGTTTCATATACATCAATGATGGTTGGACTAGACACTTTTTGGGACCCCGTCGATACCACTTTTCAATGTGGAATAAAAGGAGACGTAATTGGTTGTGGTGCATCAACAGCAGCCATTTTCATTCCTCTTGGTTGTTCTGCCGCTGTTAAAAAAATTATTAAACCTTTCCTTAAAAAATTCGAAGGACCAATTACAAAAATATTTTTAAAAAATCCAAAAGGAATGGTCAACTTATTTGACAAATTAATCAATACTAACAAATTTACTAAATTTGATGACAGTTTAGAAAAAGTTGCCGATGTATTCCCTGAAAATGCTTTGGATAATGTATTAAAAAACACCGATAGTGTAGATAATCTCGCTAAAGGAGCTGAAAGTTTTAGTAAAAGAGGTGAAAAATTAGAGAATTTTAACCCTTCTTTGAAAAACATTGACAACACTTATCGTGCTGAACTTTTGCTCAAACGAGGCAAATATGCTCAGAAATTTATGGATGAAGGATTTGAATACGCTACTGATCCACACATATATCGAGGGATTTCTGGAGATTTCAATGATGTTCAAAACATCTTCGAAAAAGGCCTCAAAGCACCAAATCCTTCAAAATCTTCTGCTGAGGATTTAATTGAACATATTTCAAAATCAACAGATACAGCGTTTACTAGTGCCACTAGAAATTATCAGAATGTTGCCGTAAACAAATTTGCAACAACAAATGGTAATTTAGATGGTTTTGTCTTAAAGATTAAGAATAGGCAAGTTCAAATGATAGATACAACCATATCACCATCAATCGAAACGGCAATTCTGCGTGGAGATAATGCCTTAGAAAGATGGGTTCGTCAAGATGAGATTATGGCAATAATTGGTGATTTGGACCCCAAGGATATTGAAGGTGCTTGGATGGTCAATAAACACGGCCATACATTAAGGTGGGAACCTAATCCTAATTTCAAAGGTATTAGAACAGAGGGTGGTGGATAATGAAATTTAATGGATTTATTTGGATAAGGAAAAAAACAGAAACACCAGATAAAGAAGCCGCTCAAATTTTAGAATTTATCACCAAATTAAATATTCCTTTCTTAATCAAAATTGAAAACCAAGATAATTTTCTCGATTTAATCAAAAAAGTAGAAAAAAATAATTTATTTTCTTTCAATGAGAAATTCGAAACAGCTGAAAAAGACAAAATTAGGATAAGGTTTCATCAATCAAAAATTCTTGGCAATTCATTAGAAATCACTCTCTATTTCAATCAGATCTCACAAGATAAATTCGAATCAATAATCTTACCATTTTATGAAAATCTAGCCAAAAACTTCCCTAATTTTACTATCAATTTAGAAGCCAGCGGTCGTGGAGAGACCAAGGCCATCTACTGGCACGGCAGATTTGAAAAAGACAAAAATTTGGAAAAAACTTTTGAACATCTTGAAGCTTACAAAAAGGAAGTAATCAACAAAAAATCATTTGTTTTGTTTAAACACGAAATAAAGTTCAATTTAGATCAAAATATTGTTGAAAGAAAAGAATCAAAAAAGAAGCTTGTTCTTAAAGAATTAGGAACAGGCAAACAATATTCTCTTGCAGTTTTGATTGTCAAAGAAAAACTCAAAGATAAATCAGAAACCGTTTTGCTTTATCTAGGTTATCCTCATTTTTCAACACCTGAATGTTTATGGATTAAAGGAAGAACATTTCAAGATGCACAAAAAAATGCAAATCAAGAATTACGCAAAAGAGGCCTCACTTTAGTTGAAATAAAATGAAATCAAGATTACTAGTGGGACTTTGTCTTATATTTTTGTTAGTTAGTTCGGCCCAAGCTATAACTAAATCTTATGAAACATCATCAGTCTCAAGAATTGTCGGAGATTCCCCCCAAGACTTAACAAAACAATTACAAGGAAAAGATATAAATCTTAGGCACACAACTCTTTTCAGGGGCAATATGGGAGTATACACTGTCGCCAACGTTTTACAAGCCATGTTTGGCCCACCACTCTTAGAAACCTATGAGGCCCCCCATAGTAGTACATCGTACTACAACTCTGTTTGGTTTACTCAGCCCTCATTCAACTTCTATGATAAAGGAAAATTAAATTCTTTTGATTTTGATCAATTTGAAGAGAATGAATTATTAATTATAGGGGGACAAGGTAAAATTGATAATGAACAGATAGTATCTAAATATATTAGTTTATATGACATAGACCCAAATGATCTTTCTCAACCCTTTGAAAACAACAAACCATTATTAATTCATGATTCAAATTTTGCTGGAATCACTATTCCCAACATCAATAATCTTGAAGAACCATTCAACCCAATGATATCTTTATTTAAAGATTCAACTGTAATCGCTCCAACTTTTCACTATAGTCCTGAATTCGTCAGAGCATTTGTTTGTAATATTAAAGAAAGTGGACGTTCAGTTGGTGAAACATTCAGACGAGCCAGAAACAATTACCACTGGGGCACCACTAATGAAGATGAAACTATTGGACTAACTTTAATGTCATACCAACTACTTGGCAATCCTTTGCCTAAACTTAATTATATTAAACCTTATTCTTTTTATGGTGTTCCACAAGGCGAATACTGCCAGAATTATTTAGCTGATTATGAAAGAACAAATGATCTTTTCTTCAATATTATGAGCCAAATCAATGCTTCTCCTGGTGCATCCCCTTATGTTGGAAAGTTTACTTATAGAATAAATGATTATGATACAAAAGAACAAAACAATTTTACAACTCTTACTACTCCAGGATCTGCTAACCAGGAATATTTACAAGGAGAACTAGTTTTGCCTAAAATAATTTTGGCCTCACCTTATCCTCTTCAGACCATTTTCAGAAACATTACCTTGATTTCAATAAAAGATCCAGTCGAAATCATCATCGAAAACCTTCCTTCATGGGATGGAGAAAACTTTATTAAAAGAATCTGCGAAAAAGATTCTCAACCAGCTTCAGTCAACTTTGCCCATTCCTTCACCGAAGATAGAGAAGCAGTCTTGATTGAAATCAATCCAGTTGAAGTTGTCAACTGCACTACAGGAGAACTTAAACTTTACCAGACAATTGAATATGATATTGATTACATTCCTTATTCACCAATCCTTATAGAACAAATCACTCACGAATCAAATGTTGGTCCAGGAGAAACAACAGAAATAGAAGTTACGCTCAAAAATGTCAAATCACATGCTGTCAATGGTAAATTAATCATCAAAGACGAAGATGATAATGACCTTAAGCATCAATTAACCTCTGTCCACACTGGCGCAACTAAAAAATACAAAATTCAATTTGAAGTTCCTCAAGAACAAGGTTTGAGAGAATTCAAAGTTGAATACTATGAAAATGAAAACAAAAAAACCCAGTCAAAATTCCTCATGGCTGTCAGCCAGATTATTCCAATTATTGATATCCCTCTTTTAATTCAGCCTAATGAAAACCTGCCAGTTGATATTATTTTAATTAACAATGGACCTGCTCAAGACATCGACTATACTTTAGAAATCAAAGAAAAAGACCATGTTGAAGCATCTCATTCAGATACTTTAAACGCAGGCCAAGGAGAAAACACAATTCAATACATCTTTGACACTCAAGGTATTTCCTATGGATTCTATACTCTGGAAGCAACTTTCAGTTACAACAATCCTTTTAACAATGCCACAGAAACCTTAACCAAAGAAAAAATATTCCTAATAATTTCCACCACACCAACACCACCAACTTTGCACGCTCCAGACGATGTTACAATAAAAGAAGGTGAACGAGTCACAATTCAACCAACTGTCAGAGACATCAATGGCGACCCAGTTACTTTAGAATTCAAATCACCAGCCCGCTCAGACGGCATTTTCCAGACCAAAGAAGGTGACCAGGGAACATATGACATTGAAATCACTGCCTCAGACGGAGAATTTGAAGTTTCAGATTCATTCACCGTCACAGTTGAAGACATGCCTTTAACATTAGATGAAACTGACCTTTCATCTGACAGTGTCTCTTTCCTGTCAAATGGAGGCCGGCAGGCTGTTTTCCTCAGAATCCTCAAAAAAGCAGATGTCAAATCAGCCACCATGACTGTTTCCGGCTCAAGCGGCTATCAACCTCAAAATGAATAAAAAAATAATGATTGGAATTTGTATGCTTTTGTTAATTTTACCGCTTGCCATCGCAGATGATGATACTTATATTTTCTATAAAATAGTCTCTGATGGTGAAGGCAGCTACAAAATAATTAATGAGACACGTTATTATAACGAACTCTACGAAGAGCAAATTCCTCAGGAATATGAACACCTCACCTTAACTCAGTACAAAATATTCCTTCAAACAGGTATTGACCCAACCAAAACAGAACCAGAAGAAATTTTCAATAATACAAACCCCTATGGCAGCAAGACAAAAGGTATGAAAATTTTAGGAGATCTCCAATGCACACCCTCCTGCGCTACTAATTATGATCTCACTGGGTCGTTGTCTTGTGACTCTACTAAATGTTATCAAACTTGCCAAAGAGATGCTGATTGTTATGGTAATTGGAGATTCTCAGACAGCTGTTCTGATGACCAAGCCTTTATGCCAGACAACCCTAGCTGTAACAGCCAAATCATTGACTGTCAGGCAGATACAGAAGGTTCAGATAAATGTTACAAATATATCCATTATGGCGCTTTCTCAGCCGGTAATGTTGCTGCTGATACCCAATGTTCTTCAATAAGCATTTCTTGGGATTTTGATATGGATGTGGACAGAACCGAATACGGGGATGATTATTATGAGGAAAGCGGTTACTTAGGGGAAAACCAACTTGGAGCCCACTGCCAATTCTTAGGCAGCCATGATACAACAGAAACAGTCTATGCTTATCCTATGAACTCAGGAGAGTCAGATAGCCTCGGTGAAGTAACAAGTTCGAGTTACAGTTACGAAGAATTTGATGTGTACACAGACACTTGTTATTCTAGTATGCATCTTTATGACACTGCAAATGTTTATTACAAAAGTTGGCTCACAGCTGACAGCTACACAGGAGAATGCATCCGTCCTCAATGTGATGAAGGTCTTTGCTGCAATCTAGGTTCTGGTACATTCAAATCAAGCGGTACTGTTTGCCAGCCAGCAGCAGAATCTGAATATGGTTGCCCTTTTGGAACTGGTTTAGGAGATGATGTAGGTATCCGTCATGCTGACTGGACTTGTACTGGCTCATCCTCAGATTGTAACACAAACAACAAGGTATGGGGTTCATGGAGTGTAGACCATACCTGCAGTTCAATAGAAGTCTGCAGCAATGGCGCTTGTTCAGAACAAAACTTCGCTCCAACCTTTAACCAGGAACCAACCGATGATTCCTCAGCAGGCAGCCCGACTAATATTGGGAATACAATTACTTTTACTGCCAACATCGCAGATGTTAACACTAATGAACAGGTCAAGTTAATAATTTGCAATACTCAGGGCATCAGTAATGGTGCATGCTCCGGCACAACTTACTGTCAAACTAACTTTGGCTCACCAGGACAAAAACAATGCACTTTCTCCACTTCAAACATGAATGACGAAGTCAGAACTTGGAGAGGTTATGCTTGCGATGATGAGAATTCCTGCACCGCAGCCTCTAACACAGACACTTTCCATATCAATCACCCGCCAACAGTTGACAAACCAACTATCGCTGGCTCACCATATGCCAATGCCGTCTTAACATGCAACACTGCTGCTCATGATCCAGATAATAGCGATGCTCCTAATATAACAACTTACAAATGGTTTGTTGATGATTCAGAAATAGCCAATCAGATTGCTCAAATCTTTGACTGCGGCTCAGTTCCTCAATGTTCAAAAGACAAATCAATCCAATGTTCAGCTCAAGCAACAGACATTCATGAATTTATTGGTTCTTATTCAGAAAAATCAGACAACTTCAATATTCAAAACAAACCACCTAATTTTGAATCCACTACCCAAGATGATTCAACCCAAGACCAGCCAACTCATGAAGGCCAGGTCGTAACTTTCACCACCAATATCCAGGATTTAGACAATGACAATGTCAAGTTCCTTGTCTGCAACTCCGGATTAACAGGAACCTCTTGTACCAATAAAGAATACTGCTCTGTTGCATCTAGTTCACCAGGAGACAAAGAATGCACATACCAAACCGCTGGATTATCACAAGATTCCTATGACTGGCGTTCTTTTGCCTGTGATACAGATGATGACTGCACCGAAGGTATGTCTGGAACTTTCTACGTCAATTTAATCAGGCCAACTAATGTTTCTATTTCCTTGGTTGACCAGGAAATCTGGTCTTATCCAGGCAAATTAAAAGACCTTACCAACATCAATGGTTTTGCAGATGAAATCAATGCTCTTTTAGTTGACTGCACTCCTGATAAAGATGGCTACTGCACCATACCTTTCACCATCACTTCAGATTCAGATGGCGTGCTTAACATTGAGAATCTCAACTTAGAATTTGAAATAATTAATGATCCTCCAATTATTTATCCAATTGAAGAAATCTTCTTGTATGAAGGTGAAGCAGTCGATATCTCTGTCCTTGCTTATGACCCTGATGACTGGATGCTGGATTATGATGTTTCAGAACCAATCGGCAATGATGGGATTTGGATAACAGAAAAAGGTGACGCAGGAGACTACCAAGTTATTATCAGGGTTAGTGATGGAATTAACATTGCCACAGAGAGTGTCAACATTCATGTCCTCCCTGTCTCTTGTTTTAATGATTCTGACTGCACCCAACCTTTATTAGAACCTCAAAAATACTGTTCAGAAAACAAAGTTTATGAAAAAACCAGGCAAAATGTCTGCAACTTACCTGCTCAGCCAGATTCATACTGCACTGTCAGTTCCCAAGACACTTTAATTGAAGAATGTGAACAGTCTTGTTACGAAGGAGAATGCCAGGAAGAAATTGTCTGTCAAATTGATGCTGATTGCGGCATCTCACAATACATGGGCCAGCCTTATTGCCAGGATGGAGAACTTTGGCAGGATTATCAGGATTATGACTGCCAAAACAACGGAGCTTATTGCGCCAATGAAACCTCACCTCAAGTAATCCAAAACTGTGCCTTTGGCTGTGAAGATGCAGCTTGCGTAGATGAAACACCAGAAGAACTATTGTCATGCTCAGACACAGATGATTTAGACTTCTTTAGAAAAGGAACAGCCAATGGAGAAACTGATTATTGCTTAGACAACAGCACAGTAGTTGAATATTCCTGCCAAAATGATCGTGTTACCTCATCAGAATATACCTGCCAATATGGCTGTATAGATGGTGCCTGCCAAACAGGAACTCAACAACAACCAACCATAGAAGCTCCTGAGTTCAGCACCATTTCCCCAGATACAAACCAAATTACCTTAGATGAAGGCCAGACCCAGCATTTCGAAGCTTGGGGAACAAATATAGAACGCTATGAATGGTATTTAGATGGCCGGATGCAGTCAACCAGTGCTTATTTTAATTATCAGGCAGCTTATAATGACGCTGGCACCCATAAACTAAAAGTTGTCCTTAAAAATGGCTATAGAAAAACATCACACACCTGGACAATTACTGTCAATGAAGTTACAGTAGACCAAAAACCAGACTTGGAAATCACCCAATTCAACTTGAATTATCCTCCAAATCCAACAACTAATTCCTTGACTATTTTCAGGTTTATCATTAAAAACACTGGTTCTGTCAAAGCCCATAATATCAACTGGCAATTAGATACTGGAGAAGAGAAAATCTTTAATAAAGATACTGTTGACTTAGACGTAGGGGGTGTAATTTACGCCTTTGCCGACGCATATTACTCATCTCCAGGTAATTATACACCAACTTTAACAGTTGATTATCAAAACACTATAGAGGAAATAGACGAAAACAATAACCAACAGAGTATCTCTGTAGCAATTGGAGGCTGATTTAAATGAAAAAAACTGTACCTTTAGCAATTCTTTTAGCTCTTGGCTGTTCATCAGAAAAAGAAAGAGAGCCGCCATATATCCCGCCACCACCAATTACAATTCAAGTCACACCAGAATTTCCTCAGGCAGGAGAGTCATTTATAGTTGATTTCACCAATGCTTCCTCATTAGATTTAGATATTGCCACAGATTCAACAGATCCTGCTGCAATTAATAATAATGATGGCATCCCTAATAATGACAGAGATGTTATTGCTGATGCAGCTGGTTCTGGAACAGGCATTATTGTCAGCCCAGGATTGTATACCATCAGGGCTTTTGGAGAAAGAAGTTCTCTTGACCAATTTCTTCATATTTTAGACAACCATTATTTTGATGGAGCTGCAGACTTCTTGCCTCCAGGAGTTGTTCAAATTACTTTGGCAGACTGGGCTCAATTTGTCCAGCCTTTCTTGTACCAAGACCCCAACATTCCAGAAGACACTGTCACACAGCTTAATACCATTGCCCAAACTTTGCTAACAGGACAAAATATTCTTTCTTACGGAGTTAATGAAAGAGTCATTGATGAAAATACTACTAGAAAAGAAGTTTGGTGGGAATTAGCCACTACTTTACCAGGCTATACAGATAGTAATGGAGATTCACAAGTTGAAAGATGGGTTCTTCTTGGTTTAAACAACACTCATCCATACCACGCCACTGGAGCTCTTGATGATGCCTTAGGTCAAGCTTTTACACCACAGTCAGCTTCAAAAGCCTGGAATACTATTGCTCAATATGCACCGTCTTTATGCGTTAAAGGAACACCTATAACACCAACAAATCCAAAAGCCTGCAATATTATTTGGCCTGCTACTGGTGCTGATTCAGTTCCAATTTCTTTGCCAACTGGAACAGTTTACATGCATCTGGCTTATGACTGGTCAATTGACGGCATAGTTAACGGACCTGCAGTCACCATGGGTTTCTTCTATGGAGTTCCAGATGCAGCCAATCAATCAGCTATTGATTTGTTCAGACAAACTTACCGCGATCAGGGAATCTACAGAACAGAAAGTAATTTAGTCCTGCCAACACCAAGCTCTGGTAAAGAAAAAATCAGCAAACTCGACATCAGAAAGATAATTGAACAGGAATTAGATCGCCATCGAACTAATAACTCCTGAATTTTTTATTTTTAATTCATTTCTGGATCAATCACTTTAATGGATTTTAATTCAAGCAGAGCTTCAGAAGCATTATACATTGCCAAAAACCCTTCTCTTAATAAATATTCATCTTTTTCAAAACTATACAAACTAATATCTCTTTGAAAATTCCAATAGTCGCCCTGGTTTGCCTCCTGACAACTCATGCAAAAGTTTTCAAGAAATTCCCGGTAGTTAGGAAAATTTTCCCCCATTCCCCCTTTATTTTCTTCTAACCAAATATTTAATCTTTCTTCATTACTTAACTTTTCCCACCCTTCTTCAAAAGGTTTGATTTTTTTAAAAACCATTTTATTTTTTTATTCATACATTACTTCTTTTTTATCTTCATCATCTTCCTCTTCTTCATCAGTTTCCTGATAAGATTCCTGGATTGGTTCTGTTTGAATTGGTTCTGTCACAGGTACTTCGACAGGAGCAGATTCTAAATTTGTTGGTAGTTTATCAGATTCAGAATCTTTGACTAGTTCTGGAGCTGGTTCAGGTGTTTCTTCAGACTCCCTAAAATCAAGATTTGCTGACATAATTACTATTCCCTTTTCCTTATCTTCATGTACATTCATTTTTGCCATCTTCCAATTTAATTTTTTTGTATCTTCACTAATTTCTGGCTTTAGTTCTTCTAGTTCTTGATTTGTTGGTGTTTGGATAGCTTCTGTTTCTTTTACTTGTTCAAAAACAGATTCAGAATTTTCTGGAGTTTCTACTTCAGTAAGTATTGGTTTCATAATATATTTAGTTTTATTACCTCTTCTAAATGTAAAACAATCGTAAGACTCTTTTCCTTCTGTAACAACAGAATGATCTATCATTCTTCCTGAATTTTCATGTATTACAATATGGAAATCTCTTTCAGATAATGGCCTATACGAGTTAAAATTACCGCCCCCCACATTAAATAAGGTAGGATCTAATTCCCTCCTTTCAGATAATGATCTATACGAATTAAGATCGTCTCCTCCCCAATCAAATAACATGGGGTCTTTTAGACCTTTGCCTTTTATAAAATTAAATATTTTTTGCCTTGCTTGTATGTCATTATTAATATTTTGGTCAGATAAGATTTTTTGGGTATCAACAACATTTTCAAGTGGAAGAATTTCTTTTTGTACTGGCTGTTTTTGGGGTTCTGGTTCTGAAACCTGTTCTTTTTCTGTTGTTTTTTGTCCGAGTATTAAACCTGCTATGCTTCCGAAAATTGTACCCGCCATCATACTCGGAAAAACAAACTCCAGTGGATGATCATATCCAGTCAATTTAGCAAGCAGATATGCCCCGATAGTAGGTATAATTCCACCTAAGAATGCCCCTCCCACTATATACGGTGCGCTATCGATTCCTTGTTTATTATCTAATATTTTAAATTTAGATTTTTCAGAAGTTTTAGTGATTTTTTGTTCTTTTTTTGCTTTTCCCCCAACTATCTTCTCAAGATCTTCAAACTTAGAAGTTTCTTTGAAAGCATTTGGGTATTTTTGTTGTAATTCTTTATAATCAGTTTGATTATTTTGATTTAGAATTTCTTTTAGTTGCTTTAGCATAAACTTTTCATCCATAAAAGGAGGCCTTGTCCTCTTTTCAAGGATATTTATTGTTTTTTGGATTGATTCTTTTGGGATTGAATAATTCCTTTTCAATATTTCGATATTCGCAGTTATTCTAAAAGTAGGAACGTCATGAGGGCCGTCTCCTTTCAGCCATTGCTTTAAATATACCTCAGCAACATTATTGATTATGTGGTCTAGAACTGGTCTGGTATTAATATTGTATTCATGCCCAAGTCGAGTAATATATTCTAGTTGATCTTTTAAATCTCCACGTATAAACTCATCATCGCTCCAATGCGGATGCATCTCTTGAAATTTAGGATATACTCTAACTAAATTTTCTATATAATCTGTGACAAATGTGTTCTGTTTTCTTCCTAATTCATTAATTTTTTTCAATGCTTCATCAACGCTTTTTTTAGAATAATGGTTATCTGATGCTTCTTTTTGAAAAGCTCTGGCTTCTGCCCTAACCTTATCGCAATCTATATAGGAATCACTAAACCGACTTTTTACCCTCTCAACAAGACTTTTCTTACGTCTTCTTTCAATATCCTGAAGAAACCAATTAATCTGCTCTGCACTTATTCCATCTTTATATGCCGCCATGGCAAAAGCATCTTTGAATTCTTGTGTTACTTTTTTCCCATTTAGAGATTCTGCCAGATGATAGTATTTTTCAACTATTGCTTCTTCTTTACGCACCTGAATCTCTTCGCTAGATAACTTATTACTAACCAACAAATCTAATCTTCTTGCTTGTTCTCTTGTCAAGCCCTCTGCCTTTGCTCTATCAACTCGCCTTCTTAAATAATCTAAATCATCTCTTGTCTCAATTTCCTCAGAAATATCATTAAACAATCTTTCCCGCCTTTCACCAATCTTTCCCTCTAAAACTCCTAACTCTTCATCCGCATTTATATCAAATTTTGATTGGTATTTTTTAATTCTGTCTTCCCATTCTACTAAGTGCGGAACTATTGTCGTAAACTCATCGTTTTTTAAGCAGTATCTTATTGCCTGAACTTCTAATTCTGCATCTTCTTTATTTTTTGGATGTTCTTTTTTTGGCTTAAAACCGCTTTGAAGGCCAAAGAAATCAGACATTTTGTTTAAGAATCTAGAATAATTTCGATATCGTACCGGCTTTTTTAAAAGTTTGGCCACGCCTTCAATTCGTTTATCCTTATCAAGTTTTGCAAGTGTGTCAAGAGAAATATCTTCATACCGACATTGCTGAACAATAATTTCTGTAAGTTTTCTCCAATAAACAGGAAATCCTGCAATATCTTCCATTTCCTGATAGATAGCAGTCTCTTTAATACTTTCCACACTGTTTGGATTTCTTCTATCTCTCTTCAATGTCATCCCACAAACTAACTTAGCTAAGCCTTCAGGATTAGGTAATCTTCTCTCCATAGCTGCCTTAGTAAGAGTTTCTTTTGATTCTGCATCAATTATCGCATTTACATCGCCAGTAATCATTTTATTGAGAATTGAACCTAAACTATAAACATCGGTGTCAGCTTTAGGCTTCATCAATTCATCTCTGTCCATTGGTTGAAACATTGGTGTTCCAGCAATTTTTCCATCTTTAATACTTTTTGACACATCACCAGAAGCGTCAAGTTCCCCTGTTTTAACTTTTTTTCCGAAACCAAAATCTGTGATTTTAATTTGCCCGTCTTTTGATCTCATTATGTTATCAAACTTCATATCTCTATGAATATATCCAGCATCATGAATTGCTCCAAGTCCCTCGGTCACTTGAACAACATCAGAACAAAAACTATCTCCAGCCTCGGGCTTTAGAGTTTGACCATCAACATATTCCATCACTAAAATTGAATAAGTTCCTTTGAGACCATCAATTTTAGCTTCTGGAAAATAATATTTATGCTCAACAACATTTGGATGATTGACCTTAGATACTTTTCTAGACTCGCTATCAAGTTCAACCGCACTACCTTCTTTAAGAATTTTAAAAGCTGATGTTTCATTATTTTCACCTAAACATTTGTAGACAACCCCGTATTCGCCTTCTCCAATTTTTTCTTGTATTTGAAATTTCTTTTCCCTATTCCCATTATCCTTGCCAATCATATTTCTCCCGCTCAAATCTCTATCATCTCTAGACCAATCATCATACTCCTTCCAACTTAAACCCAATTCGTCTGGTTTCATTTTCCCAACACATTATTAACAGCATATTCTACTGCATGGCTTTTGTTTCTGAACTTGCCCTGCTTGATACTTTCCAGTATTTTTGACAAGGTATTTTCATCAATAGATATGCTTAGCTTTCTTTTCATTTTCGTACTCAGTAGTATAAATTTAGATCAGTTATTTATAAAGCTTTCTAAAATTACTACTCAAAAGAAATAACAAACCATAAGCCACCGGACACTGAGAATAAAACAAGTTTATTCTGGTGTCTTGGTGTACAAGACACACAAGACAACTACACAAAGAGTATATAAAGAATAAACCCATCTCACTTTTAATGGAAGAAAATAATAAGCTGGTTGTTTTTCAAGATAAAAAAATTAGAAGGATTTGGCATGATAATGAATGGTATTTCTCAATAGTTGATATTGTAACTATTTTGACAGGACAAGAGAACTTTCAAATTGCCAGAAAATATTGGAATAAACTCAGTCAAAGGTTAAGGGAAGAAGGAAGTGAAGTGGTGACAAATTGTCGCCGGTTAAAATTACCTGCTCCAGATGGCAAACTAAGGGAAACAGATTGTGCCAACACTAAGTCTCTTTTTAGGATAATCCAGTCAATTCCCTCAAAAAAAGCAGAGCCATTTAAACAATGGCTGGCCCAAGTAGGGCATGAAAGAATTGAAGAAATTGAAAATCCAGAACTAGGACAGGATAGAATAAAAGAGTATTATGAACTTAAAGGTTATCCTAAAGATTGGATTGATAAACGGTTAAGAGGAATTGTTATAAGACAAGAACTCACCGACGAATGGAAAGATCGAGACGTCAAAACAGAAAAAGAATTTGCAATTCTTACAAACGAGATTAGCAAAGCAACATTTGGAAAAACAATTGGTGAATACAAACAATTCAAACAGCTCCAGAAGCAAAATCAAAACCTTCGAGACCATATGACTGACTGGGAGCTTATTCTTACCATGGTCGGCGAAAAAGCAACCACTGACATTACTAAAGAAAAAGACTCTCAAGGATTTAGTCAATGCAAAGAATCTGCCAATCAAGGAGGAAATATCGCAAAAAGAACACGAAAAGACATAGAAAAAAATATTGGAAAATCAATAATTTCTAAAGATAATTTTTTGTCTAAAAAGAAAAAGTTGAGTTTAAAAAATAGCACATAATTCTGTAATCTTCTCTCTCGTCCTTTCCAACTTCTTATTCCCTTCTTCCACTAAAACTTTCAAATACTTGTCATCAACCAACCATTTCCCATTAGCCACAGGTGTTACTACACATTCTGAACCCTTAATCTCAACCATTACTTTATTCCGTGTCGTTTGAATAAAGCTTTTCTTAAAAATTGGCTGCACTTTATCTAATAATCTCTGTGCTTTCTCAACTGAAGAACAAGCCACATGCAGAATCATTGGCTCCATCCTGAACCATAACAATCTAGAAGACAATTCAACTCCCTTAACCCAATCCAAGTCAACAAAATCATGGCTTACTTTAACCCATTCAACCTCTGATTTCTTCTCACCTGTCTGCAGAACAATCCTGCCAGAACAAGATGAAGTTGTAAAATAATCATCAAAAGAATTTATTTTGTCAACTAACTCTTTTATTTCCTTGTCTATCTCACCAATTTTACTTTTATCTTCTTTCTCTAAATAATCTTTTTTAAGTTTATCAAACATAAAAACATCAGAATTAAGCTAGTTTAAAAATCTTACCTCTCAAGAACAATAATTTATATAAATAAAACAATTAAAATCATTTAAATGAAAATCCAAAGAGATTTAGTAATTGCTCACATCGATCCTGATTATGAACATCCACCTTATCGGTTTTATCTCAACGAAGTTTGTGATGAAGACGAAGTTTCAGAATTAGGCTTTAATAATCTCCTTCTGGATCAATATGGTCTTTCATTGACATTAGATAAAAGAATCATTACTGTCACTCTGGAACCAAGAGTAATTGTCCCTTCTGTTGGCAGGGAATTTGACGAACAAGTCAATATTGATGATTTGTTAATTGATGATTTATACCATTCTGAAAATACTCGCTGGATAATTCATGGCCATGGGCATAGGCCGAATATTGAACAAGAAAAACATTTTAGAGGATTTTTTTCTTCTCTTGAAAAATATTATGAACTTACTCCTCAGGAGGGCATTCATTCACCAGAACATTCAATCAATTTAGAACTAACTAAATCAGAATACCAAGAACTTTTGAAACTCCCAGATACAGCTGTCATGAGAATGCATTTACAATTAAAACCAGAATAATCTTACTTCTTTTCTTCAATAAACCTTCTCATCCTTTCTACAAATTCATTTGCTTCTTTCAAATTCTTGTCATAATCCTTGCCGTCAATGTATTGGATTTCCCTGTGAGTAATCATCTTACTCAAATCATAGAATTTCTTCATGGTTGCCACATACTTTGCTTCTAATAATTTCTTCTTGACTAATTTGTCATGAAGAACATCTGCTGCATGTTCAGGTGATGGCGGAACATGTCCCATCCTCATCAAAGCAGCATGCGCCGCATCAATCACAGCCCAATACAAATCTAAAGTAGCTTGCAGTAAATGCCATCTTGAATTTGTTAAAGTACGAGGAGCTCTTCCAAAATACCTCCAAATACTCTCTTCGCTTGGTCTTATCCGCCCTTGCTTCAATAAAATCTGCAAGGGGTTAAAAAATCCAGTGTCAATAAGAGCCACCCCATCGCGCAGGATATTAATCGCCACTGGATCCCCTGCTTTAACATACTCCCAAAAAGAGGTAAATGTCATGGAAGTAACATGAAGTTTCTTAGAAACCGCACCAATTACATTCTCAGTGATTATCCGATAAGCTTCAATTAATTCTTGTGTCAATTGAAAGGAAATATCATCGCCTACAACTAAAATATCAATATCACTGCCTTTCCTGGCAGTCTTTTTCATAGTAGAACCAAAAATAACAACGGCAACTAAAAAATCACCTAATTCTAACTTTAATTTCTTAGCAAAATCATTTGCTATCTTAACATCATCAGTCGGATGTTTATGAATATTCTCGTTTTGACGTTTCTCTATCTTAAATTCCACTATCTACACCCCTTTAAACTATTGCTGGTTTATCTATTTATTAATGTTTGTAACTATTTTAGAATAGTACTAATCTAACAATCTTGTCACAATCCCTTTATCACCATCAACTTCGACTATTTCACCATCTACTAAAACTTCAGTCGCAATCTTAAGCCCAGTCACACCAGGAATGCCGGCTTCTCTGGCCAAAGTAGCTGGATGAGAGGTTATACCAGTGCCACCATCTGCAATCAAAGCCCCAGCTATTTTAATAGCAGGAGTAAAACTCGGCACTGCTTGAACCGTCACCATAATATCACCTGGCTCAACCTTGTCAATATCAGAAGGATCATAAACAAGTTTTACAACCCCTTTTGCTTTTCCAGGAGAAACAGCCATGCCTTTCAATTCTTTTATTGCCTGAGGCTTGATAATCACCTCGTCTCTAATATCTTCTGCATCAAAACCAAAATAAATCTTTGTTTTCCCTTTTTCAATCAAACAAACATTTAATTCAACTCTACTGTCAGCTGAAAATTGATAATAAAGCCCCTCTAGTAACATTTCTTCAATTTCATCCACTAAAAAATTCCTTATTTGTTTTAAACTTAAATTAATTCTCCTGCCAATTTCAATTTGCAAACCATCAAAATAATACAAAGACTCAGAAACAATCTTTTTTCTCAATTCTTTCAGATAAATCCCATCTCTCATTAATTCAAAAAGTTTAGAGTGAAAACCATCTATCTTCAACTTTTTGATTATTTCTTTGATTTCTTTTTCTTTTTCAACATAAAAATTTTCAATTTCCTTTAATCTTTCCTTAACATTTCCTTTTTCAATTATTTCATTTAATCTCTCAAGAAAATCTTTTTCAGTCCAGGCTTGATCTTCATAATCACTTGGCAGCCAGAAATACTTGTCCCGGTGATCTTTTATTTTTTGATTAAATTCTTCTTGAGTCAAACTTTCTTTCAACAAAGCAATCTCCAGCAATTCTCTTTCCTCTTCTTTGGAAAACATCGCCTTAGTTGAAGTTGTTAAAACAGAAAGGTAATGGCTGACTAATTCTTCATCTATGTTTTTAGATTTCAAATATTGTTTCAAAAACTCAAAAACAGAATTCTCCATTGTCAACATTACAAAATAACGAGCATATATTTGTTTGTAATCACTACAATATTTCTTATAAAAATCCATAAGTTGTTCCTTTGGTAGATTTGCCAAATCTAATCCAAAAATATAACTCACAAAACTGATTAAGTCTTTTCCTCTTCTCTCAACTTCTCTAATTAATCTCTTCATTACTTCAGGATCTTGCTTTGCCTTTTCCAGCGCCAATTCCTTAACTCTTTCATTATCATTTTTATCTAAAAACCAATTGCTCATCCCTTGACGAAAAACAAGTAGTGCCTTTTCATAAGAATATCCAACTACATCATTCATAATAGACGTGACTGCTTCAAAAGAGAGATAAAGGGGAAAAGGGCTTAATCTTCCTTGTTTTAAAAATTGGATCCATGTCACTTCAATCTCTTCACCATGCCAGTTGTTGCATCTACCTCTACCATTTCACCATCATTTAGAACCTTAGTGGCAATCTTTGTTCCTACTACACATGGAATACCCAACTCTCTTGAAATAATAGCTGCGTGGCAAGTAATTCCGCCATCATTAGTTACAATAGCAACCGCTTTTTCCATAGCCATAACAAAATCTGGTGTGGTCATGATTGCTACCAATACATCACCTTTCTCCACCTTATGTATCTGTGAAGCATCAATAACAATTTTAACAGTTCCTTGAGCCTTTCCAGCCGAAGCCATACTTCCTTTAATTTCTTTTATCTGACTGTAATCCTTGGCTTCACCTTTGATTTTAGCTAGCACATCACCGCTAAAAACTTCTATTTTGCCGTCCAGCATAATCATACCAAATTCTTCCTTCCTCTCTTCAATCAAAGCCTTATCCACTAATTTGCCTGTCTCTAAAAAATCCAAAACCTCTGGAACAGTTAAACAAGTTAACTCTTGAAAATTTAATCCCATTCGACGTCCAATCTCTGTTAATAATGGCAAGGATAGAAATTCTCCTTTGCATAAATATTGTAATTCCTCAGTTCGATTATGTCCAGCTTTTTTCAAGGCTTCAATCAACTTTAATAATCTACCCTCAATCTTTAATTCTTTAATTAGTTCCTTGAATTTCTCTTCAGTTTCTTTCCTATCAATCTCAATTTTTTCTAGAGTTTTATTTGGATCCTTTTCTACCATCAATTTAATTCTTTCAACAAAATCTTCCAATGTGTGTGGTTTTCCTAAAAGAAACATCATACCCATCCATTGGTATTCTTCATAAATCTTTTTTATTTCAGCTAAAATATCTTCAGATAAGCTATCAATAATTTGCTGAACATCATTTTCAAATAATAATTTTGATTTAGCATTAGCAAAAATTTTCTTAGCAACCTCTAAAAGACGTTTTTGCAATACAGTGATATGATTCTCTTGTGTCACCTTAGTCAGCACAAAAAAATCTTTTTTTATATCATTAGAGATTTTACCTAATTTTTCTTCAATCTCTCTTGATAAACCATCAATTAAAACAAAACCATTGGCTATAAAAGCCCACATCACCATATAAAGATCTAAAAATTCAGAAAAAAAGTCTTTTAATTGACTATTTGATAATTCTTTGAGATTTTGTTCTGAAATTTTTTTTATGGCTTGAATAAATTTGTTCCCATGTGCATCACATTCTGAAACAAATTTATCCCAATCTCCCCTATCTATAATCTTACTTTTCAATGTTTCAACAGAATTAAAATACTCTCCTTCATCAAACATATTTGTCCTATCAATATGTTTAAAATTTTGCCAGTAACAACCACAATTTATTACCTTACCAAGATGCTTAGCGCACATCATCATTGTAATATATCTCCCCAATGCTGAACTTTGTTTTTGATTAGTTGTGTGCCATTTCATTTTTCCCTCCTTTTATGAAACTAAGAGTAAATCATTAACTTTTGTGTAGCCTTTTCCAGCAGTTACTGCTTGCTCGGCCTTGGGGTCAAATAAATAGATTCTTTCAAAACCTTTTCTTCCTTCCCAACTTAAAATCCTATTTGCCTCAAGAGCCGATTCGAGTCTTTTTTGTGAATCTTCAGTATAAGTTGCTGGCTGGCCGATATTATGTTTTAAAATAAAATCAATTAAAGACTTAAAAATAACTGGGTCTTCCTTCATCGCTCCCTGAAGACCAAATTCAGTAATAATATCATCCAAAACAATTACTTCATCAACTTTTCCAGTCAGGCTCAAATCCTGTAATTTGAAGTTAATAATCTTCCTTGGTGAGCTGGTAAAAATAGTTCTGACATACCCTTCTCGCTCGTCTTGCTCCAATCTTTCATTTACATTCGGCAATAAATCAACCGGGTAAAGGCCTTGGTTGGTTGCATCTTCATAAAGCGCTAACAATTGAGGCCTAACCTTTCTTTTTAATTCCTTATTTTCTTCTCCCTTAACAAAATAGTCATTAAAAAGTTCTGGATCTGTCTCTCTCAGCCAGTCCTTAAAACCATCAACAGTTATCAAGACGCCATTCCAGTCATAAACTTTAGTTTTTTTCATCATCCAAAGTAATCAACTTTCTCCTTCATTTCTTTTGCGCTTGCTCTTTTCAAACCGCCTTTAATTTCTTCATAAGTTTCATTTTGATGAATATCTGACATGAACGCTATTTTTGTCATTTTAATTTCCCCCAATCACTCTTCGTCATTTTAGAGTAACTATATAAAGAAAATATATATTTAATCCTTATATTATATATATTAGTATAAATATCTATATTTATAGAAAATTTTAAATATGACCTCATCTCACTCATAACCATGAAAAGAAAAATAGTCAAGTTAGGACCAAGCACTTTAGTAGTCTCTTTGCCGGCTAAATGGACTCAGAAATTCCATCTCAAGCCAGGAAATGAAATTGATTTAAAAGAAGAACCAAGCCGTTTAGTCCTCACTCCATCAGATGCTAAACCTCTACAGACAAAAAAAGAAATCTCCTTAGGCAAAAGACCGCCCAGGTCAGTTGTCAAATATATTGCTGGCGCTTACAAAAAAGGTTATGACGAACTCACCATCAAATTTGACCATCCTGAAGTCATGGATATTATCGAAGATTACATGCCCAGCCTTCTTGGCTATGAAATAGTCCAGCAGGAAAACAACAAATGTGTGATCAAAAATGTTGCCGAAGCCCTGGAATTTGATCAAATCATGAGAAGAACTTTCCTTGTCTTAATGTCTATTGGCGAACAGATTATAGAAAACATTCAAAACAAAGATTACAATAAACTAAAACAGATCCCCAGACTTGATAAAAACATCAATAAAAACACTGATTTCTGCAAAATGCAGTTAGTCAAAAAAAGTTATGAAGGAAAAAAAGAATCTTTTTACCTCTACACCATCAACTCATACTTGGAACTTATTGGCAATGAATACCGTGACATTGCCAAGCAACTCGCTAAAACCAAAACCATAACTCAAGATGAACTAAATCATCTCAAAGAAATCATCCATTACCTCAGAGAATTCTATGAAATTTTCTACAAATTTGACGAAAAAAAAGAAGCTGCTTTTGTCCATCAAAGAGAACATATCATCAAAAAATCATATAACCTCTTAAAAAAACAAAACACAGACAAGATTCTTGTCCATCATATTTTCAAAGCTGGTCTCTTAACCTATCAAATGATCGGTTCTTTATTTGGCCTTCATCTTTGATTTGTATTCTTGTCTAATTTTAGTCTCTAATTCAGCTAATTTTCCCCTTTGATAACGAATATTGCCATCTCTACCCTTGACTGCCCAAGATTCAGTATGATTGCTATCTATTTCGTACATGGCCCAATAAATAGCAGGATAATTTTTCTTTAAATAAGGTTCCAAATCCTTGTATTCCCAACTACCAACAATGTGGGTTGCTCTCAGAGTTGCTTCAGAATCTAAAAACAGAGCAAAACCTGTTTTTTGGTCAAACCTGACATAATCTAAACAAGCCAAGAGTCTGTCATAAGCTACTAATTCACCGGTATTTCTTCCAAAAGTGTCTGCTGGATCATCAAGATATTTTGAAATTATTGTAAATCTTTCTGCTATTTTCCTTTCTCTTTCAGTTTCTTCAACTTTTTCAGCTAATGTATCAGCAGAATTTTTAAGACTAACAATACTAGCAATCCCACCTGCAACTGCCAAAGGAATCATTATGCCGCCAGCAATTTTATAGACCATTTTTCTTTTCTTCCTTTTTCTGTGGTCAGCTAATTTATCTTGAACCACAATTAATTTTTCTTCTAAATTTTTTGGATTCATATGCCGGGCCAAACCATAACTTGGATTGTCATGTCTTTCATAAATCACTTTCATCTCTTCTTCACCCAATGGCTTGCCAAACAAACCATCTAAATACCCAGAATGGCCTTCCACTTCCTTATCAAACAAAGTATAGAAAAACCGGGACAAATCCCTCATCTTTTCAGGATCTTTGTCCTTGCCCTCCTGCAGCTTAAATCTCCGGGCCGTCCTCAGCAGATATTTTCTCTTCTGGGCAGAAAATTCATTCTTAAAATCTTCCCAAGACATCACTTGCTCTTCCTTAATCTCTCCTAATCTTTCCAAAGTCCTGTAAGCAAACTTCAGTAAGTTCTCTTCAGCGCTTTCTCCACTCTCCAAAACCAGAGAATCTCCGTTGTGATCATAGAGGCCTGCTAAAGACAATCTTTTAGGTAAAAAAGCAGTTATACTGTCTTCATCATATCTCTCAAAATCAACATAAGCATAGCTTCTTTTTCCATTTTCCCTCATCATAATATTCCTTAAATTGGGGTCTAGCGTAGTAAGGCCTGTTTTATAACTGTCGCCCAAACCAAGCATTTCCCAGACTTTGCCTTCCTTGCTGTTTTGACAGAAAATTTCAAGCAGTCCCGCATCAATTATTTCTCCCTGTGAATTAATCACTTTTTCCTCTCCTAGAACCTTTTCCAGCTCCCTGTCTACTGGAATCAGTATGTCTTCAAAAAGTTCCTTTTTGTAATTCTTAAGATTAAACAACTTTTTTCCTCTGATTCTGTTCCAGAAACCACTATCTCTATACAGCTCTTCACCTGGTTTTGTCCTTTTGAAATTATCAGAAAAGAAACCCATTATCAAATCAATATTATTGACCTCTTCCAAATAATTAGCCCTCTCATCAACACTGGCGTTTTTAAGAGATGCGTAGAGGTCCCTGGAATTAATAAAGATATTATCAATTGAATTTCCATTAGAATGCAGAGGCTCTACTGGTTTGAACCGCTCCATGATGTCCAGCAAATCCCGCTCTGAACTGACTTTCTCCTTGGCATAATTTGCCAGATTAAAATAAAATTTTTGTGCCCGTTCTGCTCTTGTTTTTGTTTTTGGATTGTTAAACTTGTTTCTGAATAATTTTATTCCAAATCCGCTTGGATAGACAAGCATTGTCTCGTATAGCTCTCCCCTGTCAAAAAGAGTCATTCCTGTTTTGTCTTCTCTCAATTTTGAGAAAATAGCTGGTTCACAATTAACAACCTCTTTGATTATCTTTGGGTTTAGATTTCCCCCATTCAGAATAAAGTCCTTTAAATATTGCAATGAAAGTTCCTCGACAGTTTTCCTGTAATCCACATCATCAATTTCCAAAACATGCCGTTCGGCAATTTCATTTTTCTCGGTAACATCGCCATGAGCCAAAGCAGATAGGTCAGATCTACAAATATCAAATAAGTCCAGCACATCAAGTAAGTTCCGCACATTCCTTCTTTCCAAATCTTCCCAAGTTATTTTATCTTCTTTCATTTCAGCCTCAAAACTTTCTCATTATTCTTAACAATCAGCAAACCCTTGCCCAGCGCTGTCTCAACTTCATGAAACTTAATCTCAGTAGAATTATCCCAATTTAACTTTCTAACCAATTCAATTGGTAATGAAACTTTATACTGGTGTTTGTTTTGAGTAATCTTTCTTTTCATCTTAAATAGATGATTACTCATAATTACTCATATATAAACTTTTCTATGATTAACTACTAAAAAGAAGTAACACTATTTAGGCTTAGCACAGTCCATACATAACTTATCCTTTAATTCACCAAAAGAATTCTTATAATCCTCAAAAGAATTGTACATGACATTATCAATTCCAATTGCCTTAGCAAGATCTTCATCAGAACCAGAACCATGCCGGACAGCTGCTAATTCTTCAGGATTCCTAGTTGATAATTGATAAGTGCAAGGATTCCAAATTTTAGGATGGCTTGCTCTCACCACAACGCCCAGGGGCTTATATTTTTTGATAATGCTCATCCTAGCTTCTGTCTGTGTCCCTCGAACAATTGAATCATCAACAGCAATAACAAATTTACCTTCAATATAATATCTGATTTCATCTAATTTAAAGGCTGCCACAGCCTTTCTCTCTTCATTTGTTTCAGGCACATAACTTCTTTTATATCTTTGAGAAGGAATAAAAACAGGAGCAAAACCAAAATTAAAACCTTTTTCTAAAGCTTGCTTGTAATAACCAATACTTGAACCCAGACCAGACATCAAAATCGGCGAAACAACAACATCTTCTGGCTTTATCTTCCCCTCTTTAATTAATCCTTTAACATAATCATCATTTTTAAACAAATTCCTGCCTAATCTCTCTCTTAATTCAGCAGTATACAACCCGTCTATCTTATCATCTATGTGGCCAGTATAAGTCCATAAAAAAGCACACGTCCGAGCACCATTCTCTCCTTCTCTTAATAATTTACAATCATCATCAAACTTTACCAAATAAATATCTCCTCCTTCAAGAGGAGTAAGTTTATCAAAACCCAATTTTCTTAAAACAAAATCACTTGAACCCACTGCACTGCCAATTGGGCTTTCTCCAATTAATAAAGGCAAAACAGCATCAGGGTGCCTCGCAGCAATCAAATCTTGATCATGCAGGATAACAATATCTTGTACACCTTCTGTTTTTTCCCAGGCATATTTAATTCCTTCAACTAAATCTTCTTTCTGTCCAATTAAATTAGCCACAACTTGAGCATGAGAAAAACCAGCTGGTTCAAAACTTGAACCTAGTAATTCTTTTTTAAGATTATCTAGATTAAGTACTCTACCATTTATAGCCAAAGCAAACTCCCCACCTTGATATGTTCCCACAATCGGTTCTTTATCACTGCTGCTGACACTTCCTAAAACAACATCCCCACTAACTTCTCTGAATTTATCCGTAAAAAAATCACTTCCGGCAGGACCTTCTTGATGTCTTGGTCCAATTAATTTTCCATCCAAACCAAAAGCAGCAATGCCAAAATAATCATTGCCTTGATGCCTAGAAGCAATTAAACCGCGCCGAACATATTTAGAACAATCTTCGCTTGAAACAATCGCTAGTAAACCACCCATTTTATTTTTTAAAATTAATTTTCATTTAAAACCATTTGTATAATTAAAAATAACTATTGCAAAACTTTATAAAGAAATGGGACATTTTAGTCATATTGCAATGGCAACTACAATTCAAACAAGAACAACATAAATTCATTGCAATATACCAAAATATTTGTTCATAGAACAAATATTTTCAGTATACAACATGTCAGAAGAAACCTTAGAAAAATCATTAAAAGAAAAAATCGAACCTTACCTAGAAGAAACCATGCAGAAATTCTTAGGCATTAAAGTCGATGAACTGGAAAAAGACATCACCGATAAAATTGAAAAAAAACTCATCGGCTACACTATCCATACTGAATTGCCTTTTAAATTAGCCAAAAATCTTTTCAAAAGGGAATTTATCCAAAGAATTATCCAGACGCACCAAGGTAATGTTTCTGAAGCAGCTAAACTTCTTGGTTTAGATAGAAGATCCATCCACCGGGAAATCAAAAAACTTAACATTGACGTCAAAAAACTCAGGGAAAAAATGTACAAGATTGGTTATTTCAAAAAAGAAGCCATGGATGCAGCCTTAAGAAAAAGTTTAGACACCTACAAATCAATCCTCCATCCATCCAAACTCAAAAAATTCTATGAAGAGATTCCTTTAATTTCAGAAAACATTGTCAAATTCCTGCCCAAGAAAATCATGACTTGGAAAGAAGCAGCAGAAGAATTTGAAAAACTTTATCTGAAAAAAATATTGGAAGAAAACAAATGGAATTTGACGCAAACAGCTAAACAGATTGATTTGAGATATGAAACTTTGATTAGAAAAATAAAGAAATTAAATATTAAAAAATAAAATTAAGAAAGCGCTTCTAAATCCTCCTTCAATTCAGTTACTTGATTTAAACACGAAGTAAATTTTTTATCAATCTCATTAATCCCGTCTAAATATTCATCTACTTGTTTCTCGGTCGTTATCTTTAATTTCATAACTATTTCATCTTCTTCAATAGTTTCTCCACAAATTACCACCATTTCCGCTAAATCTTTCATCAAAAGCTGACAATTTGCCGCCAAAGTCTTTACTTTATTTTTAATTTCTTTTGGAATATTTGAGCGCAACCATAACCTTCTCGCTTGTCTCCAAGCATTATTCATATCTTTATGGGTTGGTTTAAAACGCAGATTTGCAAAACGTTTCAATAATCTCATCCAAACATCAACCCTACGAGACGTCATAAACTCTGTTCCTGATATCTCTTCTTTGAAATTCTCAAAATAATCTCGAGTATTTTTAATTTTGACTTTATCCCTCCCGGCTATGATATAACTTTGTACTGTCGCAGCCATCTCCTTCCATAATTGAAGAGAACTTTTCCGAACAGTCTTTTTTACAATAGGTTCCTTTTTCTTTCGCCTTAAAAATGCCATTTTTTATCACCTTTTTGAATACGTTTTTAATTAGAATAACTTTATTATTTTTAAACTTTTATATTATTTAGACTAATTTTCAGTAAAATTTAAATATTAAACTCACAAATTTCACTTAAAAGGTGATTTCTGTGAAATATTATTACACTGAATCAGAAGAAAGGAGATTAGAAGAATTAATTAGAGAATTGAATATTAACCCGGATATTCAAAGACTTAATTTAGACGCTGATCCAGAAGAATTTAGAGAGACCCGTTTAACTTTAGAAGAAAACCCTGATGATAAAGTTCTTAAGTTTTATCAAGAAAAATTCCGCTCAGAATTCTTAATTTATCTTGCTGCTGGTGATTTCCAGATTCTTGGTTTGGCTGAAATTGATTTAGCTGGCGAATCAGTTGGTTATGATTTCAAAACATTTAATCCAGAAGAAACAAACCAATGGAGAGAAAAAATTGAACAAGAGCCTGGTTATATAAAAAACAGAAATTCCCTAAAAGATATTTGTTTACCCAGTCCCATAGGCATCTTCTCCAAAAAAGACCAAGAGACTTATCTTTTATCTTATCTTGAACATTTTGATCCTTCAGAGGAAAAGCTCCCAGCTTCAACTTCTTTTTTGCTTTTAAAATTAGGTAAAAAAATATATTTAGACTTAGACACTTGTCATGGCGGCTTGTGGGATTTCCAATCCAAAACCAGAGAGCCGACTAGAAGTTTTTTCCAATAACTCAATTTAAAACAAAATCTTTAAATAAATTAGAATCTTTTTCTTAAAAAAATTATGTTAAAAAGGTGATAATTATGGCTGGAAAACCAAAAGTGTGGAGGGGTTGGGTACCAAAATCACAATTGCCCGGTAAGGAGGAACATTCTATTAAACGCCAAATTTCTGCTCTTTTTGGCTGGTCAATCGAAATTAAAAATAATTTAGGTATTAAAGGCCGCGAAAAACCAGAAGAAGCCCTAGAAGTTCTCAAGAAGATTGGTCTTCAAGCCAGAAGATTAGAATGGCGTGGCGGTAAATATGGTTTAAGGCACTTGCCCAAAGACCTTGAGGATGTCAAAAACTTAAAACTTAAAATAACTGAAGCTCGTGCCGCTGTTATTAAACTTAGGAAAAAAATCACAAAGAAAGATTTCGACGGAGCCAGAGGAACCACAGCCATATTAACAGAAGAAACAAAAGAAGCAGATGAAATTGCCAAAAGTGAACCTTGGTTGGACGCAACAAAAATTAGCCAAAATAATGATGTTGTTACTCAATTTTTAAAGAAAGAAGGTTATTATAAGCATTTGTCCCAGGAAGAAAGAATTATAGTTTGGAGCCAATTAGACAGGCTAGTCAAATTACAGGAATTTGATTTGACTGGAGTTGATTTTAGCGGCTTTGATTTAACTAATCAAAATTTTGTTGGCGCTGACCTCACTGATGCTGTGTTTGTTTCCTCCAAAATTGATGGCACTGATTTTAGCGGTGCTAAACTCAAAAATACTTCTTTTGAGGACATAAAATCTGAGAGATATTCAACAAATCCACCTAATTTTAAAGAAGCAACCGGCAATCCCCACTTTAGCAACATTTCTTTTGCATTTGGAAATTTTCAAAAGGTAAAATTTAATGATCCTTTTTTTAGTGAGATTACTTTTTATGGTGGCGCCGGTTTTGTTGGGGCAGAACTTATTGGTGCAGAATTTTCTGGTCTTATTAGTGAAACCGCCTCCATGGTCGCTGGCCGGGCAGTTATTGACTTTAGTGCAGCCAATCTCACTGGTGCATTTTTTAGTGGTTGTAATCTTACCAATGCCAAATTTATTAATGCCAATCTAGCTGACGTCAGGTTTAGTGGTAAGGTTAATATTTCCAATGCTGATTTTAAAGGTGTTAAAAATTTTACAGAAGAACAATGCAAAACAGCCCTTTGGTATTCCTACAGTCCCCCCATTAATCTACCTTTTACAGAGCCAGAACTAAGATTTTATGTGGAAAAAATACGGGTGCCCAAACAACTTCAGTAATTATGACTTTTTTGTCCCACTTTCCCACATAAAACTTTTAACTACCAAAATCATCTAGTTCTAATACTGATTAAAATGTCATACACAGGAAACTGCAGTTACAGCCTTGCCGGCCCAAATTCAAGTTCATGTGGTTATTCTGATTTAGAATCCATGGCTTACCACACTTCACTTAGTCAATCACCCAATGTTAACTATTTCGCAGAAGCCATACAACCAGAAACACACTTCTACATTCCAAAACAAGAGCAAGTCCAGATGTACAATAATTCAAACCAAGTCTTATACCAAATAAAAAAAACTCAGCCAACTAACATTGAATATTCATTTATCCCGGATAATTTCCTCAAGCCTGGCTGGAGAAAAAGATTTATTGGTGATGCAGAACAAATCCAAGAGGAAATCCAGGAAGCTTTCCTCAAGACTACAGAAAAAGAATTCCCTCCAGATATTCAGATTACTATCTGCGAGCCAAATCAATTTAAAAAAATAATTTCTCAGCCAGGTGTTAGAGGAATTTCTTTCAACAGAAAAGAATCTGGTCAAACTTCAGAAATTTTCGTTCTCAACGATGATTTAGCTAGTGTCATGCTTACTATTGGCCACGAATTAGGCCATGTCATCAGCAAACCACTCAAAGACAAACGTCTGGAAGAAGCCAAAGCCTTTGCCTTTAGCAAAGCCTGGATGAAAACAATAAAACAACATAATATAGCTAATCTAAGAAGCGCCATCACTTTAGAAAACCCTGCCAATAACGGCATTCATGACATTGCCCATCAATTCGTCAACAAATTCAAAGACAAAAATCCTTTAGAACTCTACTGGGAAATAGTTGGAGGAAAACATGCCATCTATGTTTGAAGCCGTAGGACAAGAAGTTATGTACAAAGCCAATATAGCTCTAACTCCACCCAATACAAGATATATGAAGGAAAATGATAAGGTACTTTCAGGAATCGGCTACTTCAAAGACCTTTATTTAGATAGAGACTTTTTTAGAAAAAATCCCTCTAACGATCAATTCTCTGATCATTTAAGAAAAGACAGCCTTTTTGATAATAAATTGTCCAACTACTTCAGAAAAGATACAGGAAAAAAAGATTTAGGTTATGCGATTGCTCAAAGTGTTCTTTACCGCGCAGCCACAAACCCAAGTCCAAATTAAGAACATTAATAAACAATAAATTCTTTCTTTCTTAACGAGGTGATAATATGTTTTGGCAAAAAAAGAAAAAAGGTTTTCCAACATTTCCAGTGATTGTTCTGGTCGTAGCAGTTCTTTGGTTTTTGAGTGACTTGAAAGTCATTGCTTTTGAAATTCCGTGGCTGGCTTTAATCATTGGTATCATTGCCTTAGGCTGGGTTATTGGATATTACCAAAAATAAACCGAAAAATATATAAACATGTGTTAATTTTATTTAACATATGTTAAAATTATTTTACAATTTAAAACCATTCTTTGAAGATTGTTATAGAAGGATTAGTGTTAGAGAATACGCCAGACTTATTCAAGTCACTCCACCAACTGCCTCAAACATCCTTAAAAAATATCATCAAGAAAATCTTCTTCATCAAAAAAAAGACAGAGGCTACCTATTTTTTTATGCCAATAAAAGCAAAGAATTTATTGATCTCTCCAGAATTTACTGGAATAAAAGATTAGCTGATTTATTGAGTTTCTTAGAAAAAGAAATTGTTCATCCTACCATTATTTTATTTGGTTCATTATCCAAAGCCGAAGTCAAAAAAGACTCTGATATAGATTTAGCTATCATCTCCACCTCAACAAAAAAATTGAACCTAAATAAATTTGAAAAAACACTAAGCAGAAACATTCAGATCTTTTTGTACAGATCATTCCAGGATATAAAAAATAAAGAATTAAAAAATAATTTATTAAATGGTTATATTTTAAAGGGAAAAATAAAATTATCATAGAAATAAAAATGGATTTTGAGGAATGTCAAAACAAAAGAATCGCCAAAGAAGTTCAGCCAGATCAAGAACTGATCAAATCACTATTTAAAACAAGTCAAAACAAACTAGACTCAGAAAAACAGTTGCCTTTAACGCAAACAACCTCTTCTTCTAAAATTTCTTTAGCCTATGATGCTTTAAGGGAAATTCTGGAGGCCTTAGCACTTAAAAACCGTTTCAAAATTTATAATCATGAATGTTATGTTTATTTCTTAAAAGAAATTTTAAATAAATCAAACTTAGGAGACCAATTTGATGATATTAGAAAAGTAAGAAACAGAGTTAATTATTATGGTAAAGAACTTACTATTGAAGAAACTAAACAAATACTTGAAGAAACCCATCAATTAATCAAAGAAATAAAGAAATTATGAAAGACTTAATCCAAACATTCGGCTCAAAAACAAAAGTCAGGGAAATATTATACCTTCTCAAAGACCTTAAACCAGTTGTACGCCAAGGTTTTTATCCGCATGAATTAGAAAAAGTAAAACAATTCTGTGAAAAAAATAATCTTTTCCTAGAACTCTCACCTTACAAAATTCTTATGGAAGGCAGCAATTACTCAGACAAAGGAACTAGAATGTCAAAAGACCATTCCCAAGGAATGTTTTTTGTTTACATTTCAAAAAATCAAAAACAAGCCTTGCTAGCAAATCTCCATGAAACAAAACAAGACCACTACAATCTCGGGCTCGCCTTAGGCTACCCAGAATGCTGCGCCAAATTCTACCAAGAACAATTCAAAAAAGGCAATCTAGCGCCAGAGCATCAAAACTACCATCCTTTAATCGACATCAGAAAAAGAAAAACAGACCAAGCCATCATCTCACACTTCCCCTGCTCACCTAATTGCCAGAAATCAATTCAATTAGCTCTTTCTTTGGATTCCGAGCTTTGACAATACCAGAAGCAACTAACACTCCTTTTGCACCCAACCGAACAGCTGTTTTCAAATCTTTGTGAGAATTAACACCAGCTCCCACTAAAATATTTACTTTAGTCATTTCCACTGCTTTTTTAATCACATCTGGTTTTGCTTCTGAAACAGAAATCTTGCCGCCAATCAAAGCAGGCGGTTCATAAGCAATATAATTTGGTCTCAAATCACGTACTTTCTTCAAAACTCCTAGATTAGGAACACAAACAATAGAAATCAGCTTATATTTTCTGCATAATTTCAGCAATTTCTTGATTTCCCGCAAACTAAGTGGATGCTCAGAATGATTAATCAAAGTTCCCTTAACTCTCTCTGCTTTTGCTTCAGCCGGAGATAAAAATCCAGTATTCCTACCAGGTTCAATTGCATCCGAATGTTGGGCATAAACAGGAATTCTAACTTTCTTAGCAAACAATGCTAAATCAGCTGTCTGCGGACAGATCACAACCCGAGCGCCAAACTTCTTAGCAACCTGCTCACAAATCTTGGCTAGTTTCAAACCTTGAGAACCTATTGACTGCTTGTAAGTTTTGAAATTGACTATCACCAATGGCTTCATAGAAATTAGTAAATTTTCAGAGTTTAAAAAGATAATGTTTACAGTACCAAGGATTCTTCTTTAATCAAAACCAAAAAAATTTATATATAACATCTATTATATAATCAAATATGTTTCATTTATTCCATATACCCCCTACTTAAGCTTGCAAGAGATGTCAGGGAATATTTAAATAAGAGAGATTATGTTAATGCCTTTACCTTTTCTGAAAAGTTAGCCGAAGAACTTATTGATTTAAATGCTTTAAATGCACATGAAACCTTTAAAAGAATAATCAAAGATTATGGAGGATTATGGGAAAAATTCGATGAAGCAATTTCAAAATTTGATGAATTAACAAGCGTATCTTCTAGTTTTAGTAATATTGTCGGCACTGTGGATCACACGCACGAATACAACAAATTAGAACAACCATTAGATGAAATAATTGAAATACTGGAATGGTTTGAGAAGAATGAGGAATCCCTTAATGCAGAGTGTGGGGCAGTACTCCATGATATTACTAACGAACTTAAAGAAATAAAACATGTCGAAAAACTCCTCAAATCCGTGGATTAAAGCCCTATCAAATTTAGAATTATAGTTTCTTAACTTCGTTTATCAACTTATCAATCTCATCCACATAACCTAAAATTTCATCACAAATTTTTGCTAGGTCTGGATCATATTCTTTGGTCAATAAAGAACCCTTAATTTTATTTATAAGCTCTCTAAATAATTTTATTTTATTCTCTGTTTGTGTCCGTATTTTTTCATTATCTAAAAGAACAGAAAAATGGGCAAGTCTTTCTGTATAAAAAAATCTACCATAATCTGAAAGAGAATGGTTAAAAGAATTAATCTCTTCAAGAACATCTTTTCCACTATCTATAATATCTCGGCTATGGAGATAAATATCTTCTTGTTCATGATTTGGTTCTTCTATGCCACCCAATTTTTTTAATTCCCTTTCAGCACCACTTACCATATCCTCTTCATGACTCTCAGTTTTACTCATACTGCTTCTCAATTCACGAATTTTTTCTTGAACAGATTGAGACTTTAGTTTAACTTTTTTCCCAATTGCTTTTAATTCCTCTTTTTTCTCTTCTTCATCCATATCTCCTTCAATCTCCTTATCAATTTCAGAGGTTTCGTCTTTTATTTTCTCAATTTGTACTTCAAATCCTTTTAACTCCTTCATGACTTTTTCAATTTCTTTAATTGTCTCATCTAGTTTAGAAACAGAACCTTCAGAGGCTTTCAGCAGCTTTTCAATCTTTCCTCCCCTGGCTGCTTCTTTTTCCAAATCAGCATTAAAAACTTCTGCCTTTTCTAAATCACCATACAAATCATTTATTTTACCGGAAAGACCTTGAAATTTCTTAGGATGCTCATTCGCGATTTTTTTCAAATCTTCGCCCACTGCTCCCTCCATTCTGGAAAATCCCCTAGCTAGTCTCATTTCTGTTCTCTCTTCTTTGCGCAACAATCTTAAAGCTTTTTTTATCTTTCTTTTTGCTTTCTCAGGACTGCTTTTACTGCTTTTTTTAGCTGATTTCAAGGCCTTATCTACTAATTTAAACCTATAGAACTCCATTAAAATCCACTTAAACTCTTTTTCTTCAGCTTCTTTTGCTTTGCTTCCTTTTAGAAAATCAAAAAGTCCCATTTTCAATCATTTCTTTATCTAATAGAATAATAATATAATATTTAAACTTATCTCTTGCTTTTCAAAAAGACTAATCACAATAGTTTCTTAAGTTCCTTTAAATGTTTATCAATCTTGCCTAATTTCGCAATTACCTTTGGATTATTGGCCATCCTAGAGCGTACATGGCCTAATTTTGTCTCTGCTTCTTTAATTCGCCCTCTTTTAAGATGAACATAGATTTCTGATAATAATAAATCTATGCCAGGTATGTCTTCAGTAAGGATATCTATGTTTATCAGCTCTTTCTCTATTTTATCTAATTTTCCTCTTCTTGCTAGTTCGACTACATCAACCATACAATTAGTTTATTAATCATCTATTTAAATTTTTTCCTTAAACCTAACCCAACCAAAACCAAAAGAACACTAAAAATCAAAGCCTTGACAAAAATCCCTTTAACCAAACCATAAAAAAACTCAAAAGAAAACAAATTAACTAACTTTGAATCAGCAGCAAACTGCCAGTTCCCCATTGGAAAAAATATCTGATGAAAAACAGTAAACAAAGAATTAAAATCAATCAAAGCCCAAAATACAGTCAGTAATAAAACACCAGAAGAAACAATCCCGCCGTAAAAAAAAGCTTTCCAAAACTCTTTTTTCTCGATTCGATAAATCATCACCAAAAGAAATATCTCAACCACTAATAAAAAAATAAAATAATAATCAGCCCAACCAATAACTCGCTGAACATCTTCTAAATGAGAAACCTCTTCTGGAGAATAATCAACTGTTAATTCACTTCTGCCAAAAACATAATCCAAAGTATTGATCTGCTCTGAATCAGAAACAGAAAGTGAAAAAACACTCGACTCATATGCCAGCATCACCGGCAAATCAATCGCTAAAATTGAAAAAATAATAATTAGAATTAAAGTTAACTTTTTCATTGTTTATAAAATTTGAACCAAGTGAAAATTTTATAAGCTTGAAAAAATTTAGTAAATTTTTTCATTGAACCAGATGAAGCGCTTCTTTTATTTTCTTTTGATCAAAACCAACCACTATATCTTCTTCAGTTTCAATCACCGGAACTCTTCTTTGCCCTGTCTTTTTCTCAAGATAAGCAATAACTTCATCATTGCCAGCAGCATTAATCTCTTCAAATTCAATATTTAAAGCTTCTAAGAAACTCTTAACCACCTTGCATTCAGGACACACTGGTGTCGAATAAACTTTCACTTTCATTCAATCCCCTCCTCTCTTTCAGCGAAAACGTAAAAAATTGAAAACAAACTTTCTTTATAAATCTTATTGAGAACTGTTTGATGATAAAAACTTATGATATATGTTATATTAAATGCATATAACTATTTTCGGTAACTTTTTAAACAGAAAAATAATTTCAGTTAAAAAGGTGTATATATTGGCTAAATTAAAGATATATGTTGGTCAGGCAACACAGTATGTAGGTATGTATAAAAATGTTCTTGGAGATGATCCAGAAATTAACAAAGGCATCAACAAAATTTATTCTATTGGTGAAGATGTTACTAGCATGCCTTTAAGAGACTTGTCTGACAAAGCCACACCAGAAGAGCAGCAAGATACTGCTATCCAACAACCTTTAATCTTAGCCAATACTGCAGCTATTGGTTATTCTACCGGTGATGTTATCAGGATTGAAGGTAATGAATTTTTAGGTCATGGTCAAAATAATCCAGATGATATCAGAATCGGCTTTTCTCTCGGAGAACTTTATTCTTTAGTTGCTGCTGGCATGATCCCTCTTACGAGTGCTTTTAGAATTGCCTTAAAAAGAGGAGAACTAATGAGTCAGGCTGGAGAAGGCACTACTTTGGCAGCTGTAGTTGGTCCGGAAGAAGTTGAGTATCAAAAACAATTAATTAGTTTTGATGATTATTTGTCCATCATTACCCAAGAAACAGGGTTGGATATCAGTCTCTCTATTTTTAACAGTCCAGGAAATCGTACAGTTGGCGGTCCAATAAAAGACGTCAGGAATTTTAAGGAATATCTCGAAGAACAAGGTTTAGTTAAAAAAGTTGTTTCTTTGGAAAAATCAGTTTCAGGTGCTTTTCATACCAAACACTTCAAAGAAGCAGGAGAAAAATTAAAAGAATTAATTCTCGCTGAAGGAAAATCGTTCTATCCTCTTCATCAAGAAGTTCTAGCTAATTTTGACACTCTACCTTACAACAATTCTTTAGAAGAAAGAGCCAGGAAATATTCATGCCAAGTTTGCTTTCCAGTCAAATTCCAACAAATTCTTGAAAAAACTCTCAGATCAAGAATAATTGATGGCATCCAAGTCATTGGACCTAAAGCCAAGATCTTGACAAAAAGTATTCAAAAAACAGTCCAAAGCACATACAAGGTAACAGCCAGTGGTGTCAAAAAGACAGCCTCGGGTGTTCAAAAAACCGCAGCCCAGGTCATGGAATTCAATAGAAACGTTGATGTTGTTGCGATTGACACTTGGAAAGCAGTTAAAAGATTCATAGACGAACAAAAAGAACTTAAAAAACTAAGACCAGCCCATGGCTTAGGATTTCCTTAATCTAATCTCAAATCAAAGATTCTTTCTAAAGAATTCAACTGTTTTTTCTACAAAAACTTTAAAATGTTCTGGCTGAGTAGCCCAATGATGCACTGCTCCCTTGACCACATAAAACTCAGCATTTTTCAAATGTTTCATTAACTTTTTACTTTGCTCCAAAGGAATTGATTCATCTAAATCACCTTGAATAACTAAAACAGGCACTGAAATTTTCTCAGCTTCTTTATAAAAATCATATTTGCAGCCGTCTTCGAAAAAATCGTATTTGATTTTAAATCTCTGGCCTTCAAAATTATAAGTGTATTTCCAGCCTTGTTTTTTCCATCCTTCTATATCGCCTTCAATTTCAGTGTAGCTCTCTTTAAAATCAGAAACAGGAGCGCCAAAAACAGCCGTCTTAACTCGAGAATCATTTGCTGTCACATAAATTGCCACCATCCCGCCCAGAGACGAACCAATTAAACCAACTTCACCATTACATTGTTCCAAACCGCAGACAAAATCAATCGCCGCTTTAGTATCATCAAACTCTTCAGTCGGCGTCAAGTCTTCAAACTCACCTTCACTTTCACCATGAGCAAAGAAATCAAACCTTAAATAGATATAGTCATCTTTAAACTTGTCATCAAAAACAGTGCTCGAACTGCCGTCTTTTCCGCTCCTAAAACCATGCAAGCGAATCACTGCCGGAAACTTCCCTTCTTTATCAGGAATAGAAAGAACCCCGGCTAACTTAAACCCCTTGCCATTGTCAAAAAAAACTTTCTTGTTCATCTCTGCATCAAAAACTTCTTGTAAGTCCTGTCCAAATCAGTAAACTGGTCAGCTGTTTCTTTCAGCTTAATAGAAGCTGATCTGCCAAAAGCAACTGCCTCAACACGACATCCCTGAGCTCTTTGCAGATGCTGGATTAATTCCTTGTAGTCGCCGTCACCGCTGACAATTACAACTACATCTAATTTAGGAGCCATTTCAATTGCATCCATGGCAATTCCAATATCCCAATCGCCTTTTTTAGCTCCGCCGTAAAATACCTGCAAATCCTTGGCCTTGACTTCATAGCCCATTAATTCCAAAGCATCAAAAAACGTCTTTTCTTTCATTGCTTCTGCCTTAATCACATAAGCAATTGCTCTGACTAAAACCCTGTTCTTAACAGCTTCTCTCAAAACAGCACCGAAATTAACTTTTTTCTTATACAAATGTTTTGCTGAATAATACAAATTCTGTATATCAACAAAAACTCCAACCCTTTGGTCTTTATATTGTGATTTCATTTTAGAATTAAGAAATTTCCAGTATTTATTAATGTTTTCCTTAAAAAATTTTATATAGGCCAGTAATATTATTAAAGGAATGAAATCAAAAAAGAGGTTATTAGTTTTATTATTTCTTATTATCTTAATTGCTGCTTGCGCTAAAGAACCAATTGTTAAAGAAAAAAAGATAGCAGAAGAAACGTGTAAAAATGAATGTGAGAAAGAAGGTAAATATTGTATTGAAGGTGGTTATATTGAATGTGGAAACTTTGACATCGATAGTTGTTTGGAGGTAGGTTTGAGTGTTAAATGTCCAGAAAATAGTTATTGTGTGAATAGTCAATGTATTAAAAAAGAAGAACAACCTAGTGAAGAACCGATTATAGAACCAACACCAGAACCAATCTCCCCATCAACAACTTGTCAAACAAACCTTGATTGTGATGATAACAATGCAAGTACAGTCGACAAATGTTTTACTGAAAGCGGTCTTTGTGCTCACGATTCTTATGTTCTTTGCCAAACCAATGCTGATTGCGACCCTGTCAAACTAGGTTTTCCTGCTAAATGTTATGATATAGGTGAAATCTCTGCCTGCCTCACCTGTTCCTCTGACGATGATTGCAGATTAGGTTACTGTCAGCAAGAACCTTTAAATCGAAGAAAATGTATTTCAAGATTAAAGGGCCAAATTAATGTGGGTGTCATTGAATTTAAATCATTAGACACACAATTTTCTAATTTATTTTATTGTGATGAAGGTGGTAGTAAGATGCTGAGGTCTCCTTGTTTTGAAAACAGCCAAATTATTGAAGAACATAATTTCCTGGACGTCTTTAACAATCAAGATGGTGAGATTGTCTTTGACACATTTATAGGCGAGCAGCACGCGTTATCAGTTTATTATTTACCCACTTATATAGAAAACCAAGCTCAAAAATATGGTATCACTGATCTTTCCATAAATCTTGATGTTGAAGGGCCATTTGACATCACTGCACCTTTCCCTGAGGCAGAATGGACAACTCCAATTGGCAGGCCGGTTATTGGAAGTGATAAACTTCTTGAATTTTTCACAGAAGAAATAAATAAACAAAATATTGACACTTCAAATTATGATTTTGTTTTTATCCTCTTTTTTGATGATTGGGATTTAAAAGGAAGAGAAACTAAGTTTACCAGCACAGCTAATTTTGTTTACACTTTTATTAATGTGCAAACTTCAGGTCCGCCAGGAGTCACCGATGATCCACTCGAAGCCATGATTCACGAATTCATTCATTTATTTGAAGCCTTTGACAAATATATCGAACCTTGTCCAAGAGGAAATTATTGGAGTTGCTGCAAAGATCCAGATGGCCTTGTTGAGCCCAATAAAATCCCCAAATATCCTCAAAACAAAGCTTGTCTTATGTGTGGTGGTATTCCTTTGAACGAAGATGGTGAAAGTCAAGCCCCGCAAGATTTATTTGAAGTAGAAATCTGCGATAAAACAGCAGAAGAAATCGGTTGGAAATAATTCAAATGAAAATTAAAAAATCCCTTATTTTATTGATTTTAATCATATTTATCTTAGGCTGTGCTAAAGAACCAATTGTCGAAGAAAAAGATATTACAAGAGAACCAGTTAAAGAAGAGGAAATTAGAAAACAAGAAGAAATCAAGAAAGAAGAAGAATACAGGCAGGAAGAAAGAAAAATAGAAGAAGAAAAACCTGTTGAAGAACCATTTTGCCAGAATGAATGTGCTTCTTTTGGCTTGCATGAATGTTATGGTGATGGCTTGCATATTTGTGGAAATTATGATGCTGACGATTGTTTGGAGTGGGGTATTATGATTCCTTGTGGCGAAGGATACGCATGTAGCGATGGTTACTGTGTATTCCAACAAGAAGAAATACAGCCTCCTCCAACTCCGCCTCCACCAGCTCCTCAAGATGAGTGTTCTATAGAAGAAACAGGCCTTTGCGAAGAATTAATTTCAGGAGAAAACACAGCATCTCCAGATAAATTAAATTTAATCTTTGCGGGAGTAGATTTTGATAAAGAGATTGTAAGAGGAAAAGCATTAACATTTCTTTTTGATGAAGGTCAATCATCAGCTTTGTTGAATAATCTTGAACCTTTTAAATCAAATAAGGATAAATTTAATCTCTGGGTAATCAATAAAATTAGTCATACAGAATCTGAGGCAAATGAATTAATACGGTGCTGTCAGTTACAAAACTGGTATGGCTATATTTATGTAAAGAATATTGGGCCTTTAGAAAGATCTTTTTCAGGATTTGGACCAAATGCTTCTACCACGCTTTATGTCACTCTTCCTTCCATGCTTGCGGTTGGACCTGCTGTGCATGAAACAGGCCATTTAGTAGGTGGACTTCATGATGAATATAGGGGAGGGAGACAACAGGAACCTGCCTCATATGTGCATATGATCAATTCAGCTGATAAAAATCTTTTTTATAATCCTTCTTTAGATGATGATAACTTTGTCTCAGTCCAAGAGTGCAGAGATAACACCCATTGGAAGGACTGGATAGGAAAAGGATGTGGCGATGACAATTCTGTAGACTGTATAGACAAGTATGTTTTTCATAAAACATACGTGTTATGGGACAAGCCCCTTTCTGATCCATCTAAACAAGATTTGCAATGGGCCACTTTAGAAGATGAATATTGTGATTATGGAAACGAGGAAAATTGCTTTATTGAATTAAACGGAGAGTTAATTAACCCTTTTGATCCAGGCGAAGGATTTGTTAGTGTGATTCAAGAGGGTAGTGTGTATAGGCAGGAGATGTTTAGTCATGACATTTTGTGCAAACCAGAATATGCTGGTTATAGCCCTGATTTTGACAGATGTCAAAACGAGGTAGATTGTTTTGTTGGAGGTGGGTATCATGATTATAATATTTACAGACCAACATTTCAAAGTCGTATGGCAGGGGGAGCACAGTTTGGATCCTATAATGAATACCTCATTCAACAGAAAATAAATCAAGTTTTAGAAGAATAATCACTTCTTAGCCCAATCAAAACCTAAACCCTTGCCGCCAGTTAAATAATTATAGGCCTCAAGTGCAGCCTTGGCACCTTCGCCAGCTGCAATAATACATTGTTTGTAAATCACTGTTGTGGCATCTCCAGCAGCAAAAACACCTTCTTGAGATGTTCTACCTCTGGTATCAACCACAATCTCATTACTTTCATTAATCTCAACTAGATCCTTAACTAAACTCGTATTAACAATTGAACCTATCTCTAGAAAAACACCATCGACTTTTAATTCTTTCCCTTCATTTGTTTCATTATTCTTAAGAACAATAGACTTAACAAACTTGTCTCCTTTAATTTCAACCGGCGAATAAGGAGTCATGATTTCTACTTTCTTATCTTTCTTAGCTTTTTCTAAAGTCATTTCATCTGCTCTAAAATCCACCCGGCGATGAATTAAATAAACTTTCTCAGCACCAACTCTGGAAATTTCCAAAGCACCGTCAACCGCTGAATTGCCGCCGCCAATCACAGCCACAGTTTTTTTTCCATACAAAGGAGCATCGCAGGTAGTGCAGGTATGCACGCCCTTTCCTAAATAATCAGCTTCTCCAGGAATATCTAATGTCCGAGGCACACGGCCAATAGCTAAAATAACAGTTTTGCCTTCAAACTCCTTGCTCTTAGTCTTAACAACAAAACCAGCACTTTTTTTCTCAACCTTAATGACTTTTCCAGTTATTACCTCAACACCAGCTTTCTTAACTTGTTTCTCCATTTCCCGGGTCAATTGAAAACCTGGCATTTTCTCAATCCCAGGATAATTTTCAATAGAACTTGTTAAATTGCACTGGCCGCCAACATCTACAGAAACAACCAGTGTCTTTAAATTTTTACGGCCAGTATAAAGGGCTGCTGTCAATCCAGCAGCACCAGCACCGACAATTATAACATCATACATTTTAACAAAAGAAAAATAAAGGGTATTTAAACGTTGGGGTTTTTTCATAAAAACCCTAACGCGTCAAGAACCATTAGTTCTCGACAGTTTACTCAATTATTATCTTACCAGCATAATCTCCTTGGAGAATCTCTCGGTAATGGCATTCGCCAGCTTCTTCAAAAGTATAGCTGTATGTTTCTCCTGGATAAAAATATGGGCTTTTGATGCTGGCTGGACAAACTCCTCTGACTCTCCAGATCTGAGCTTTGGAATTTCTTTGGCCTTCTGGTTTGACATTTTTCCAGGTAACTGTTTCCCCAACCATAATAGTCTGAATCTTAGGCACTAAAGAATATTCCTTGACTTCAATCAGATAATCTCCATCTATACCAGTAAAATTAGTGTCAGTAGTTGTATCGTCTGTCGTGGTATCATTTGTAGTCGTATCAGTGGTTGTATCGTCAGTTGTTGTATCATTAGTATCAGTGACTGCATCATCAACAACCGTGTCATTACTTGGCCCAACTACAACCTCAGGCTCGCCTGAACATCCAATTAAGAATAGTATCAATAAAACAGCTAAAATAAGTTTTAATCTCATATATATACACCTCAAGGCAAGATAAAACACTTCTTATTTAAAAATATTATCACCACACTGGACAACTTTAAGCAAACTTTATAAACCTCAAATATCAATTTGAAGCACTGAGAAATTCCAAAGGGATTTCTGGCGAACTAGGAAATCCTTTGGATTTCCGGTTTCCCAGAAATCTGTAAACAGATTTCTCAGGACGTTAAGAATCTTCGATTCTAAACGGTTTAAAAATCGAAGATTTTAAAAAGAATGAACACTCCAAAGTAACAAATGGAAACAATACAATTTCATGCTTTAGATGTCAACTACAAGATCAAAGAGAACCAAGCTTCTATTTATTTGTATGGAAAAACCACTGATAACAAGCACATTTGTGTAGTTGACCCTAACTTCCATCCATACTTCTATGTCAAACCTAAAAAAAATACAGACATCTTAACCTTAAGAAAAGAAATTGAAGTCCTCAGATTAGCCTTAAAGGACGGTGAAGCTTCTGTCACTAAAACAGAGCTTGTGGAAAAATTATTTTTCAATGAAAAAACCAACCTCATCAAAATCTACACCCAACTTCCATCTCATGTTCCTCATATCAAAAAAGAAATAGAAGGCCATCCAAGTATAGAAGACTGCTATGAATATGACATTCCTTTTGCCAAGCGTTATTTATTGGATTCAGACATCATTCCCTTAACTACTTTAAAAGCAGAAGGAGAATTTATCAAAGAAAAAAGCCGCGTCCCAACCTTCAAAGCAACAAAAATAGAACAATTTTCAGATGACAGCTACAAAAATTACAAAATTCTGGCTTTTGACATTGAAACATACAATCCTTTGGGCAAGAGAGTCTTGGCAGAGCAGCACCCCATTATCATGCTTGCTTTTTATGGCAACAACACGGCTAATGTTGAACATCAGCCTGGGGTTTCTCCGAAACCCTACAAAAAAGTCATTACTTGGAAAAAATTCAAAACCAATCTTGATTATATTGAATTTGTTGATGGTGAAGTTGCTCTTATCAACCGTTTCAAAGAAATCCTTGAACAGCAAAAACCAGATGTTATCACTGGTTATTTCTCAGATGGTTTTGATCTTCCTTACATCATGGATAGAGCTAAAAAATACAAAATTAATTTAGACCTTGGCCTGGACTACTCAAAAATTTCTACTCTAACCAGAGGTGAGAAAAAACCAAAAATAACCGGCATTGTTCATTTAGATGTCTTTAAATTCATCAGAAGGACCATGGCCACTACTTTAGATACAGATACCTACACATTAAATGCAGTTGGCCAGGAACTATTAGGAGAAAAAAAGAAAGAAGTTGATTTAAACAACTTAGCTTTTGACTGGGACAATCACCCGGAAAAATTAGAAGAATACTGCCAGTATAACCTACACGATTCCTATCTAACCTTCAACCTTTGCCAAAAAATCCTTCCAAATATTGAAGAATTAGTCAAAATAGTAAGATTACCTTTATTTTCTGTCTGTAGAATGAGCTTTTCACAATTAGTTGAGACTTACATCTTAAGCCAATGCCATAATTTCAATGTTCTTGCTCCTAATAGGCCAGGTTATCATGAAATCAAAGCCCGGCAAACCAATACATACAAAGGGGGTTTTGTCTTTGAACCAAAACCAGGACTTTATGAAAATATCATGATCTTTGACTTCCGTTCCCTGTATCCAACTATTATCACTGCCCACAATATCTCTGCCAGCAACTTAGCCTGCTCTTGTTGTGAAGAGAAAAAAGTTCCTGGTGAAAAATATTGGTTCTGCACTAAGAAAAAAGGTTTCCTCCCAACTATTTTAGAAAACTTAATCTCCAGAAGAATGCGTGTCAAGGAAATCATCAAAGAACAAGAAGAGCCTAGCAAACTTCTCAAAGCACGCTCAGAAGCTCTTAAAATCCTAGCCAATGCCTTTTATGGTTATTCTGGATTTTTTGGAGCCAGATGGTATTGCCTGGCTTGTGCTAAATCAATTACAGCCTTTGCCAGGAATTACATCACCACTGTCATTGACAAAGCCCAGAAACAAGATATCCATGTTATTTACTCAGACACAGATAGTGTTTTCCTTGCCCTGGACTCCAAAACAAAGGAAGAAATTCTCAACTTTGTCGAACAGATCAATCTCAACCTTCCTGGCTTGATGGAATTGGAATACGAAGGTTTCTATCCATTTGGTATTTTTGTCTCAGCTAAAGCCGGCCCTTACGGAGCCAAAAAGAAATACGCTTTGATTTCAGAAAAAGGCAATCTTAAAATCACAGGTTTTGAAACTGTTCGAAGAAACTGGAGCCCGATTGCCAAACAAACCCAGGAAAAAGTTCTTGACATCATCCTCAGAGAAAGAGATGTTAAAAAAGCCTTCTTGCTTGTTCGTTCTGTTGTTTCTGATTTAAGAAAACACCAGATTCCCAATGAAAAAGTTATTATCACCACACAGCTTCAAAAAGAAATCTCAGGTTATGACGCCATTGGCCCGCATGTCGCAGTTGCCAAGAAAATGAGAGACCAAGGCCAGGATGTTGGCCCTGGTTCTATGATTCAATGGGTTGTCACCGAAGGCCAAGGCATTATCAGAGACCGCTCAGAACTGCCAGAAGATGTCAAAGAAGGAGAATACGACGATGATTACTACATCAACAACCAAGTCGTTCCTGCAGTTGAAAAAATCTTTGCTGTTTTAGGTTATACCAAAGAATCATTAGCCGAAAGCAAAGACCAAAGCAAGTTAGGAGAATTTTTTAGTTAGTTTTATATATTTTAAACTCTTTTAAAACAAATTAATCAAAAAGAAAGGTGATACCCATGGCAGAAAAATGGACAGTTGCTCAAAGAAAAGTTGGTCAAGAAAGTTCTGTTGAAAGACAAATTGATTTTACATATGGTCAGGCAATCAAAGCCAGAAATGCTCTTAATCAAGGTAATTATAAGACAACTCAAAAAAGATTGCGTGATGTCGACCGTCAATGCCGAAGATTAGAATGGCGTGGTGGCGGCTGGGGCTTAAGACATCTGCCTGACTTAGACCAAGTTGAAGATTTAAAAACTGATATTTCTACTGTTAGAGCAGCTGCTAAATCAGGTGTTGATCATATTAATAATTATTTAGGCCTTGATAAACTTGCCAAAAGAAAAAAATTTGCCAAGCATGAAACCAAACTTACTGCCATTAAAAAGAAAAAAAATGAATTAAAAAAAGATATTGTCAGAGATGTGATGATGGCTGTCAATGGCGCCAAAAGAGCTAATGACATTGCAGATGCAGAACCTTGGATGGATTTAGACATAATTTCTAAAAAGAAAAAACATGTCCAAATGTATTTAAAGGGCGAAGGTTATTACCAAAACATTGCTTCAGGTGCCAGGGTTGCCCATTGGAACTCTTGGTGGTTTCACGTGCCCAGAAGATTAGGTCTTGATACCAAACAGCTTTCATGTCTTGATCTCGACGAAGCTGATCTCAGGGAAATTGATCTCAGTGGAGCTAATTTAGATGTAAACAGTTTTCGTAATGCTAACCTAACCGAAGCTAATTTTAAGCATTGTCACCTAAAGGATGCTTATTTTGACGGAGACAAAACTGATTGTAGTAGAGCAAAATTTGTCGAAGCTTGGATGCAAGGGTGTCATTTATCAGAAGTTAACATGACTGGAGCTGATTTAACCAAAGCCCATATGTGGAACGCTAATCTTACCTTTGCTAATTTAACTGGAGCCAATTTAAACGAAACTGAATTAGTTGGAGCTTGGCTAAGAGGAGCTGATTTAACCAGAGCTAATCTCATTGGAACTGATCTGCGCGATGCTCATATGCATGGTGTTAATTTCAAGAATACTACTTTAAAGGAAGTTAATGTTCAAGGTGCAGACTTAGAAGAAGCAGAAAACCTGACCTCAGACCAGCTTCTTGCCGCAGAAAATTGGTATTCTACTCATAACATCCCCCTCAAAACACTTGAAGATCCAAGAATATTCAAAGCCCTCAAACCCTTACACAAGACCTATATTAAATTTTTCAAAGAACGCAATCCAGACTTTGTTAAAAAACATATAGAGTTTTTTGAAGAGCCTGAATTAGCCAAAAAAACATAAGTTAACTTTATAAACCAAATTAAATTAATCCAATACATGAATCTCAGCCAATTAAAAAGAGAAGTTGAAAAACTAGATAATTTTGAAAAGAAAATCTCTCTCTTCAATAAACATTGGATTCGCTCAAACAAATACGAATTTCTCAAAGATGAAGACAAAGAACAATTAAAAGCTCTAAGAAAAGTCATCAAAGAATTAAAATACGGCCAGGTTGTTAATGAAAAGATTAAATCATTAGTCAACCATCTCGTAAGATTCCAAATCCATGCTTTAAACAATGACCAAGAAGAAAAAGACAAAATAACTCATCACTTCATCAAAGACAAAAACTCCAACATCAGAAAAGTCATTGATGAAGTTAATTACATAGAATTCCAATTACAATTATTCAAGGATTTCTATGAAAAAATTATCTACAGACTAGGCAAAAAACTGGATTTGGAAGGCAACATGGATTTAGTTGACGGCCAGCATTACCAATACCTCAAAGACATGATTCAAATAAACCAAAAACAAAAAAATTATTTAAAAGAAATCGGGAACAAATTTGTTCAATTAAATAAAAATGATTAGTATTTTTAAATTGATTGGTGCCTTAGGAATTATCTTAATTGCCATTGGCATAATCCTCAAGAAAAGAAAAGTACAGGATGTTTTGTTTATTCTCGGTGGAATATGTTTAGAAACCTACAGCATTTACATCAATGATATCATCTTTATAATTCTCCAACTTATTTTTATTTTAGCTGCAGTTTATGATTTAGTTAAAATTCAGTTTTTTAAAAAGAAAAATTAATATTTCCCAAACTCTCCTTTCTTGAAATGATAATGACTCACTGAATCCTGCACACCGCCAACCTGAACACCAGCCAATACCTTTTTATCAGGCTTCAGCAAAACCGGCTTGCCATTCTTATGTGTAATCAACAGCAAACCCTGGCTTTCCAAACCGCCCACAGTCGTATGCTTGAAATTCTCCAAATAAACAACCTGCTTGCCAATCAAATCTTTCATCTTATAAGGCTTTAAATCAGCAATCAACTGGGCATCTTGGTCAGCCGGCCCCAGATCAATCAATAAAATAAACTCATCAACTTTTGGATGTTTCTTAACAGCCTTGATTACACCAACTCTAAGATTCAACTTTTCAAAATGACGAGCAGATAGATATTTCATCATCAACACCTCTTATCTCTAGTAATCAAAGCTAATTTAAAAACCTTTTCAACGTAATCTTTTTAAACTTCAAACTTGTTTGACGGTTTTAAAATCAAAGATTTTAAAAATAACCCTCCATTCCAACCATCTATGAAATATCCTGATTACAAACACGCAGAAATAGAACCAGAATTAATTAGACATTGGGATAATAATCAGATTCTCGAAAAACTCAGAAAAAGAAACAAACAAGGCCCAAAATGGTGTTTTCTCCAAGGACCGCCCTACACTTCTGGCAAAGTCCACTTAGGCACTGCCTGGAACACAGCCTTAAAAGACGTTTCCTTAAGATACAAAAGAATGCAGGGATTTAATGTTTGGGATAGAAATGGTTATGACGTCCATGGATTGCCAACTGCCCATAAAGTCATGGCCAAACATAATTTAAAATTCAAAGAAGATATTGAAAAATTTGGCATTGACAAATTCATCAATGAATGTATTAAATTCTCTTTAGAAATGGGCGACCAGATGACCAAGGATTTCTTGAGAATCGGCTCTACGTTAGATTACACCGACACTTACATGGCTCTTAAAAATGAATACATGGAAGCAGCCTGGTGGCTTGTCAAACAAGCCTGGGAAAAGAAACGCTTGTACTTAGGAGAAAAAGTCATGACTTGGTGTGCTGATTGTGAAACAGCTTTGGCCAAACATGAATGTGAATACAAAGAAGTCGAAGACGATTCTATTTTCTTAAAGTTCAAAGTCAGGAATACAGAAAATGAATATCTCATCATCTGGACAACCACACCTTGGACAATTCCATTTAATCTTGGAATTATGGTTAATCCAGAATTAGATTATGTCAAAGCTAGAGTTGATGATGAAGTCTGGATTCTTGGAAAATCATTAGCAGCTCCAGTTGTCCAGTCAGTCGCCAATAAACAAATGCAAGTCATTAAAGAATTCAAAGGAGCAGAACTAAAAGGAATTGAATATGAACATCCCTGGTTTGATATCATCCCGGAAATGAAAGAAATAAAACAAAACCATCCTACTACTCACACAGTTATTTTGTCAAAAGAATATGTTGATTTTACTGCTGGAACCGGATTGGTCCATACAGCACCTGGCTGCGGTCCAGAAGACTACGAAATTGGAAAAGAAAACAATATCCCTCCTTTCAACAACTTAAATGAAAAAGGAGAATTTCCAGAAGGTCCTTTCAAAGACAGAGTAGCCAAAAGAGACGACCAAAAATTCATAGAAGACCTCAAAAAAGCAGGCGCTTTAATAGCTACCACTAAAGTCGAACATGATTATCCTCATTGCTGGCGCTGCCACCAAGGAGTTATTTTCAAAACAACTAAACAATGGTTTTTCAAAATTGAAGATTTAAGAGATTCCATGATTCAAGAAAACAAAAAAGTCCATTGGGTTCCAAAAACCCAGGCTTTTGATGCCTGGACAACTCATTTAAGAGATAATTCAATTACCAGGCAAAGATTCTGGGGAACTCCAGTTCCAATTTGGAAATGTTCTAATTGTGATAATGTTGAAATCATTGGCTCAATCAAAGAATTAGAAGAAAAAGCAGGCCAAGTTCCTGACAATATCCATCGACCGTGGATTGATGAAGTTGAATGGACTTGCAGCTGTCATGGCAAGATGAAAAGAATACCAGATATCCTTGATGTTTGGATTGATGCTGGTGTTGCTTCCTGGGCCTGCCTTTATTATCCTCAAAGACAAGATTATTTCAAAGACTTTTTCCCAGCAGATTTTATTTTAGAAGCCACTGAACAAGTCAGATTGTGGTTTAGCATGCTTTCAATCTGTTCGCAATTAGGTTTTGGCCAAAACTGCTACAAAAATGTCTACATGCACGGCATGTTAACAGATATCGAAGGCAGAAAAATGTCAAAATCATTGGGCAATATTATTTCTCCAGATGAAATGATTGACAAGCATGGAGCAGATGTTTTGCGATACTATATGTGCAGCATTAATGCTGGCCAGGAAATGCGCTTTAGCTGGGATGAAGCAGCCTTAAAACAAAGACACCTGCATGTTCTTTGGAACATCCATAAACTTTTGATTTCCTTGTCAAAAGAAAATAATGTCAATCCTTTTGAAATGGATCATCAAGTCACGAAAGATTTGTTTGACACACCAGAACATTACATTTTTTCCAGAGCAAATCAAACCATTAAACAAGTCACCAAACTTTATGACAATTATCAATTAGATGAAACTATCCTGCCGGTTGAAGAATTATTTTTAGGTCTCAGCCGGGATTACATCCAAATGGTTCGTGACAAAAGCGCAGTTGGCACTAAAGAAGACAAGGAAGTTGTTATTTTCACTATTGCCCATGTTTTATTTGATACTTTGAAATTATTTGCACCAATCGCACCTTTTATTACCGAAGCCATGTTTTTGAATTTCAAAGAAGAATTCAATCTCAAAGAAGAAAGTATCCATCACTGGTCTTGGCCAAAATCAAATGACAATTTAATCAATATAGAACTAGAAACCAAAATGCAGGCAGCTTCTTCAGTTATCCAAGCTACTTTAAACGCCAGGGAAAAAATCAACAGAACTCTTAGATGGCCTTGCCAGGAAATAATTGTTGTTTCCACCGATGAAAACATCAGAAATGCTGTCCAGGCTATGAAAGAAATCATCAAAAAACAAACTAATGTCAAAGATGTCAAAGTCAAAGAACATATGGAAGGTGTCCAGGAAAAATTAAAATCAGATTATAATAAACTTGGACCTGCCTTTGGTCCATTAGCTCCTAAAATCATTGCTAAATTAGCTACAGAAAGCCCAGAAAGTGTTTTAAAGCATATTGACCAAGACAATGGTTACAAGTTTAAAATCGATGGTCAGGAAGTTGTCATCACCCGAGACCATTTGATGATAGAAAAAGAAGTTCCTTATCCTTTTAAAGAAGCTGAATTCAAAAACGGTTTTGTTTATCTCAGCCAGGAAGTCACCGAAGCCCTGGAAGCAGAAGGTTTTGCCAGGGAATTGATGAGGCGTGTCCAGCAATTAAGAAAAAAGAATGGTTTGGAAAAAACAGACAAGATTGTTCTTTTCATTAACATGGATGACGACTTGTTAAAAACAGTTGGCGGCTTTGAACAAGACATCAAAGCTAAATGCGGCGCTGATAAAATAAAGTTAAGCAATCTAGGGCCAGCTAAAAAACACGCCTTTAATTCAAAAGAAAAAATCAAAGGCGAAGACTTTGATATTTGGTTTGATAAGGTTTAAACCAAAAAAACCATAAGTTCAGTAACTTAAACATCTATAATTTTAAAAAATTAAGAATTATTTTATGTAAAAACCAATTTTGGCGGGGTTGCTCATGATTCATCGAATCCCCTATTTTGTTTTTATCGACGAACCGATAATATGATTTTTTTAATTAATATATAAAATTTATTCTTTAACTTCTGCTTTCTCTTTAACTGCTTCAACTTTCTTTTCCCCTTCGGGGGCACCAGAGGCTTTGCCGCTCTGTGCTTCAACTAATTCTTCAGCAGCCTTCTCAGCCTTTTTCTCAGGCACGTCAGCTTCTTTTTCAACTACTTTCTCAACAGCTTTCTCAGCTGCTTTTTCTTCTGCTTCTTTCACAGCTTCCTTAACTGTTTCTTTCTTCTCAGAAACATTTGGTTTCTGAGACACAGAAGGCTCTTTGCCTTCTCGTGTTTCTTCTGGTGCAGTTTCAACCTTTCCTTCCTTAACAGCTTCTTTAGGAGTCTCAACCTTAACTTCAACCACACCTTCAACCAAAGCTTCTTCCTGGTCTTTGCCATAACCTCTTTCCTTTTCCAAACCCATGAACTTGACTGCAAAGGCTTTGACTGGATACATTTTGGTCAGGAATTTCTTCATTTCCATCTGGATCTTGTGCGCAATCAACTTATCAATCAAATTTCCAAAATTAATTTTCTTGATATCAACAGTCACCTTCTCAATCATTGCTTTCTTAAGTTTTGTACTAATTGAATTTTTAGTATTATGAGCAGTCAATATCAAAGTCTTCAAACGAACTTTCTTACCGTCAGAAGTTTCAATAACAAAACTGTCATCTGACCGGTCATTTCTGCGTCTAACCATTCGTTTCAAAGAATTCGGCACCATTTTATAGCCAATCAATTCAGTATTCAAAGTATTGCCCGAAGCATTTTTAATCAAAAATTTCAAACAAACACTTTGGTCCCGCATACTTTCAGTGATTTCCTTTAAAGGATACCACATCACACGGCCAATAGCCTGTTCAATGCGGGTTAAATAAATTTCACCTAACTGCCGGTTATTAAATACTTTAGGTCCGATTATAGGAAACCAAAATTTCTTCTTAATTTTTGTAGTTACCTTTGCTTTAACTTTTGCCATTGCCAGAAAAAATTATGAGATATTTATAAGCTTTTGGGTTTATTCTCTAGCATAACTCCATTTAACAGTTTATAACACATTTTACAAGCTTCATACTTTTCTTTTTCCTCTTGTAAAATACCCACGAGCTGCGCCCGAGAATCAATCTCAACACCATAAAATTGCCCTAGTTTAGCCAAAGCTTCAAATTTCTTTTCCAAAATACCATAATCAACCTCAGGGAAGTGATCTTCTCTTGCTTTTAACTCTTCAAGTTGATTTCCAATTATTACTCCTAATTTCTTTGCTATAGCTAGTTTGTCAACTGAGGAATCTAGTTTTTGGACTAAAAGTTTCAATTCTTCTTGCGGATATCCAACCCTTTGCATCTCTTTAAACATATCATCTAAAACTTCATATTTAGAACCTTCCTCTCCCCTCTGCGATTTCTTCATTTCTATTTTTAATTCTGATTCATCTTTGATCATTTCAAGATTCTCATTCAACTCAGTTAATTTTTCTTCTAATTCTTTTAAAGAACCGCAATTATACGATCTAATTACTTCATCTCTTTTTCGGTAAACTCTGACTAACTCATCATAAAAAACAGGCATTTCTGTTTCAACCAAAGCTATCCCTTGGTCTAAAATCCCTAAATAAACATTAATCAAATCTTCAGTGGCCATTAAACTTGGAGGAGCACGCTTCAAACCTTCAAAACCTTCGACTTTAAACTCAGCTACATATTCCCAAAAAGAAGCATGAACACCCATCACATCTGAAAATAAGCTCTCGAATCTTTTATACTCGTTCGAAGCAATTTTAAAATATCTTTGCACTATATCTTTTAATTCAAGAACCTGTTCCTGAATTAACTCCTGGCCTAATTTGAATTTGATTTTATCTTCAACTAAACGCTCTATCTTGCTTGAAATCTTGCCAGCTTCTTCCGAAACAAGTTTAAGATATTCTCCTGGTTTAGCATCCTCAGGAATTTTATTGCCAAAATCACAAATCTCTTTATTATCTCTTAAATAATTTCCAACTGCCTGAAACGACTGCAAAATCTCAATTGAAGAAGTTTTAATATGATTTTCTAAAGTCTCCATTCCCTTGCTTAACATATCAATTCTTTCCTGGGCAGCTGCTCTTTCTTTTGTGTAAGTTTCACTTAAATCTTCTGGTTTTTCTTTTTTTAATTTCTCAATTTTCTTGTCTAAATCAAGGACCTTTTTAGCTAATTCATCTTTGTCTAAACTTTTCAAACCTACAATAGCAGCCTCTGTGATTCTTCCAGTTGCTCTTCTTTTAGCTGCTCCGGTTACTCCGGTTAATTCAGCTCCTTCTTCCAAAACAGCTGCTTTCAAACCTCTGTCCTCTAATTCCTGACAGACTCCAGCATATAATGCAGATATTTCCTCATCAAAACGGGTTCTCTGAGTGCTCAAATATTTATAAAATCCAATTGCTACGCCAATATCATCAAATAAGATTTGTAGACGGAGATCTGAGCTTTCCTTAATAGTAAAACCACCAGAATAGTGATTCTCAAGATGTGTTTTCAAATAACCTTCATACATGTCAATTCTGGCGCTTCTGCCGCTATCAGTCATACTTCTTAATCTCAAAGAAAAATTAATTCCTTCTGCTTCTAAAGTTTTCATGAACTGCTTATCAATCTCTTTCCTTCCTTCTTCAGCTGCTTCTAATTTTTGCCTTGCAACTTCTAAAGCCCTTACCTGGCTTTTTAATTCAGGAATCTTATTGACAACATAAACAAAAGCATCATCAGGACTTTTGATTTGCTCTTCAAGCTCTGTTGTGGTAACATCCAAATCTAATTTTTCAATCTCTTTAATCCTTTCTTCTGCTTCATCTGCTAACCTCATCTGCTTAGCTTGTGCCTTATCTTGGGCCACAAGTTCTGCTACCTCAGGAGGCAGTACTTTATGGATTTCAGCAGTGCCAAGATGGCTTACTTGGACTTCTCTAGTACCTTTTGGCAGGCCTGTTTTTACTTCTCCTTCATCATCCCAACTAGAAAACAAATCACTAAGATTCAAAGATCCAGCTCCACCTTCTCCTAAGGATTCTTCTCCTTCAGGGCTTTCTCCATCAGAAGTTTCTCCTTCTTCCTTCTCTTCCTCTGCCATAATAATATCAGAAAATTCTAAACTTATAAACTTTTCGTCTTTTTAACCACTCATCAGTACTTAAACATCTAAATTAACTACTTCTTTAGCATGTTCTTGGATAAATTTACGCCGAGGTAAAACTTCATCTCCCATTAAAATAGTAAAAATCCTGTCAGCTTCAACTACATCTTCAATAGTAACTTGCTTAATAATCCGATTAGCAGGGTCCATAGTTGTTTCCCATAATTGCTTTGGATTCATCTCCCCAAGACCTTTGTAACGAGAAATAGTAGTCCCTTCACCCATCTCAGCAACTAATTTTTTCATTTCTTCATCATTATAGGCATATTTGAAACTCTTGCCCTTTTGGACCTTATACAATGGCGGCTGTGCAATGCACAAATAACCTGCTTCAATCAATGGTTTCATATATCTGTAAAAGAATGTCAACAATAATGTCCGAATATGCGCACCATCAACATCAGCGTCTGTCATAATAATAATTTTGTGATATCTTGCTTTTTCAACATTAAATTCATCACCAGCACCAGTGCCAATTGCAGTAATCATATTGGTAATTTCATTGTTTTCAAAAATCTTGTTCAATCTTGCTTTTTCAACATTCAAAATCTTTCCCCGCAAAGGCAAAATAGCCTGAAACTCGCGGCTCCGGCCTTGCTTGGCTGAATTATGAACAAACACTCCCGAGGCCAAAGCAAAATTGTGTGTCCCTTCAACCTCCAGATCATAAACATCGATTTTTTGATTTAATTTAATAATTCTCTTAACTTTATGATTACAAGAAGCTACTGCTTCAACAAACATATTAACATGCTCCTTAGCAAAATTGACATCCAAAGGCATTAAACTCGCCTCTTCTTTCAGATTTTCAACTTCACTATAGCTTCCATTCCTTAACATAAATTTATGATCCGGAGTACAGATTATCTCTTCATCATTATCCAAAATAACCTTAACAACTTCTACATTTTTCTTTGTTTTTTTGGGATTCTTGATTAAACCGATTCCTATTGTCCCATCTTCTTTTATAGTATAACAGTAATTTCTTTTTCCTTGTCGATGCTCCTTAACAAGCTCCTTAAATGATAAATTCCTCCCATCGACTAAAGCTACTTTTGTCTCCCCAGAAAAACAACCGCCAGCCGAATCACCTTCAACAATATAGATTTCACATTTAGCTGGGTCTTTGTTTGAACAATCAGCTAATTTGCCTGGCAAAGTTCCGCCGTCTAAAACAGATTTACGCCTTGTCAATTCCTTGGCCTTTTGAGCAGCTGCACGAGCTCGAGCAGCTTCAGCACATTTAACTAAAATAGTTTTAGCTACAGTTGGATTTTCTTCTAAAAATTCCATCAAAGAATCATTAATCAAAGAACTGACAATACCTTGGACTTCAGAATTCCCCAGCTTTGTCTTGGTCTGTCCTTCAAACTGTGGATTAGCTAGCTTCACAGAGATAATTGCTGTTAATCCTTCCCGGGCATCATCACCAGAAAACTTGACATCAATATTATGTTTCTTGGCATAATTATTCAAAACTCTGGTCAAAGCAGTCCTGAACCCGCTCAGATGAGTTCCGCCTTCAATTGTGTTGATATTATTGGCAAAAGTAAAGATATTTTCCTGATAACCGTCATTATACTGAAAACCATATTCTAATTCATAATCATCCTTGCTTTTACGAGCATAAATAATTGGAGTTACTGGATTTTTATTTTTATTCAGATATTCAACAAATGCCCTGATGCCGCCCTCGTATTTAAAAGTATTATGTTTGCCGTCTCTTTCATCAACTAATTCAATTTCAACACCTGAGTTCAAGAATGATAACTCACGCAGTCTTTTGGCTAAAATATCATAATGAAACTCCAAATCACCAAAAATCTCAGTATCTGGTTTGAACATCACTAAAGTTCCATGGCTGTCAGACTTGCCAATTTCCTCAACTTCAGTAACTGGTTTTCCTTTTTCATAAACCTGCCTGACTTTTTTGCCGTCTCTTTCAACAATTACTTCAAATCTTTCAGATAAAAAATTAGCCACAGAAATACCCACGCCGTGGAGGCCGCCAGACACCTTATACGTTTTTTTATCAAATTTACCGCCAGCATGCAGTTCAGTCAAAACCAGTTGCAAAGCAGAAATACCATGCTTTGGATGGATCGCAGTTGGAATCCCCCTGCCATTATCCATCACCGAAACAAAACCATTTTTATGGATATAAACAATGATTTTATCGCAATAACCAGCCAGAGCTTCGTCTATTGAATTGTCAACAGCTTCATAAACCAAATGATGAAAACCCCGCAAAGAAGTATCTCCAATATACATCGGAGCTCTCTGTCTGACAGCTTCTCTGCCGCTGAGTTTCTTGATATGCTCTGCTTTGTAATCTGAGTCCATGCTGAAAAATCCTCCTGATTTTTGGCACACAAAAATCTGTGATTTTTGTTGTTTTTAAGCTAAAATAAGGGCTAATTCCCTGCCTTTATCGACGAGAAAACCCATATTAGAAAAGGGTGTCAACATATATAAAGCTTGCGGTCTAGAAAACACTTGTTTATCGACGACAAAATCAACTCAAAATCTCTTCAATCTTCTCCATAACTTCATTAGTTTTATATGGATGACGAGCACTGTAAAACATTGACTCATCCATCATATCTCTGACTCCTTCAAATATATCTTCATCTAATAAAAATAAAAACAAAGCCTTGCCCCAAAACTGATTAAAATGTTCCTGGAATATCCTGGCTCTGTCAGAACTATCCATGCCATAACAAAACCCAGTAGTATCATAAATTATCAAATCGCAATTATCAGAAAAACAGCAGGATTTCATCTGCCTGTCTACTACACCGGGTTCTGTTGAGTGCACCATCTTATATTCACTCCTAAGTCTTGCAATCAAATCCTCATTCCTCAAAGAACCTTGGTTCAAAGGCTCCCAAAAAAAATATTCATCATCAATTATCATTAGATTAAGAAATATATAAGTTTTATTATAACTTTTTTATCTCTTCCAAAATCTCATTAATGCCGTCAAAATACAGACCTTTAGAAACATGGTATCCTTTTTCTCTTGCCTTATCAAGAACATCCGGATGAGAACTTCCCAAAACAAAAACATGATCCATCAATATAAAAAAGTTAAGGTCATTAACATCATCGCCAATGCCAATTCTATTTTTATAACCTTTCTCAGTCATCAAATAATAAATAGCGTTTTCCTTTCCAGCTTTAGCCAAAATAATATCCAAATGTTTTTGATTCAATGTTTTGTTTAGTTCGTCAGGAATTACTAATGTGTCATATAACTCTTGAAAATCTTCTAATGATCTTGCAGGATTATCTGATAATTTGACTCTGACTACTGCTGTTCTTCCATTTCTGTCAATTTTCCATTTCAAACCATTGGTCAGATAAGCAGCCACATCATCTAGATAGCTTTTATCCTGAGCCAGCCACCGTCTCCATTCCTCATCTATTTGAAAATCAGAATCAAGAATCATGCCTCCATTTTCTAAAACAAAATCATCTCCAAAAGAAAAAAGTTTCTTTCTATCTTCAATAGAATCATATTTTGAACCGGTTACCACAACAAAATCATAATCATTTGCCAATTCCTGAATTAATCTTAGTGTTTCTTGTGCCAAATAAACATGGTATTTCCCTGTAGAAATATCATAAGCAAAATGTTTTTTACCTAATGCATCTGTTACCTGAATTGATTCAGCAGGAGCGCCTAGTTCTTGAATCGGATGCCCTACAACTCTAACTCTATGGGTATCTTTGTTAAAAGACAAAGTCCCGTCGAAGTCTGTAAAAAATGTTCCTTTAGTCATTTTAATTAAATTTCTAATCCTCTCTTTATAAATTTTTCTGACTTAATTACTTGAAAATAATAACATCTAGCCTCCAGCCTATCAAAAAGAAATCAGTCTTTATTCTCGAAAGATCAAATGTATTCCTAATTCTTCAATTTTCTTACTAGATAATTCATAAACCTGTTCTGGTTTCAGAATATTTCCTTGATTGTCTTGATATAACATTTTTTAGTCCCAAGGATCAAAGTACTTAGAGTGATCCAGGTGAGGCATTCTGAGAATTACTTTTGTTCCATCTGCCTTAAGGAATTCAACTGTATCTATATTGTGGTCTTGAGCGTGCTTAAATCTAGACATAATTTCTCTGTCAGTCAGGTTCACATCATCTAACCCGAGTAATGCTTTCATTGCCATTTTAATCAGCTTCGTTATACCCTCGCATAAAACCTTCTTCTCCAGCTGAGATTGCATCATCTTCAATCAACAGCTCCCTAAAGTCTTCTGAATAGATATCTTCATCATCTATCCAGTCATCTTCAACTCGTTTGACTCTTTTTACAGGATACACCATTTTTCCCCCCCCGCAAAGTTTCCAAAGGGTTTGAAAACTTTATAATATCATATAGTATAATAAAGTTTAAATACTTATGTCATATCACATATATAACATATATAACTCATATGTTTTAGTTGAGAACAATTTCTCAACTAAAGCTTAGAAGATGTATATCTTCTATTGTTTTTGGGGGAATAAATGGACTATCGAAAGCTAATCTCATTTGGAAAAGGCGGATACGTTATCTCAGTGCCTAAGGCTTGGGTCAATGAAAATAAACTTCAAAAAGGCAGTTTTATCACTCTTAAAGATAATGGCAATTCCTTAATCTTAACTCCAAAAGAAAACAAAGAATTTGTTGAAAAAAATATTTCAGAACATGTAATCGATGTCGACAATAAAAGAATGGAGAAATTAAACAGAGAACTTGTTTCTGCTTATCTTAAGTCCTATGACCGGATTATCTTAAAAGGAGAAGAATTAAAAGAAAAATTACCTGAGATTACCGAAGCAGTACATGATTTAATTGCCCTGGAAACCATTGAATCAACTAGAGATAAGCTTGTTTTAAAGGATTTTCTTGATTTTGACACCATTAATGTCCAACAAATCTTTAGAAAAATGGATCATCTCATCAGATCCATGTTAAATGATATTCTAGCTAAAAACTATATTGAAATTGAAAACAGAAAAAGAGATTTGGATAGGCATTTTTTCCTGATCTTCAAATCAATTAAAAAAGCCATGGTTGATATTTCTGTCCTAAAAAAATTAGAATTAACCCAAACTCAACTATTTATTTACTGGAACAACGCCTTGGTTTTAGAGTCAATCGCAGATGAAATGGCTAGATTATCTAGAAATTTGACCAAAGGAAAAATCAAGGCAGAGACATTAAACGACCTTTTCAATATCATCACTAACTTAAACGAAACATTTACCAAAACAATGAGCTCTTTTTACAAAAGTGATTTAGAATCAGCTTATTCTTTTTCAAGCAAGAAAATGGAAATCACTAGCATTTGTGATAAACTTTATAACAAACATTGGAAAGAAAAAAATGTTCCTATCCTCTTAGAGATTCTAAAGCAAATAGCCAGACATAATCACAAAATTCTGAGAAGAATATATGGTTAGTACTCTCAAATAGTAAAAAGACGAAAACTATATATATATGACCATATACCGAGCATATATACGATGCTCAAACCCAAAGAATTAACCGCTATCATAGCAGAGCGTTACAGAGGAATTCATGGTAATAACATTCTTTTTATAGTCGAAGATAAAGTTGGTTCTTCCCAGCCTAGCGCTGATCTGGAAACAAAGTTATTTTCTGGTTTAAGGTCAAATGTTGAAAAATTTCCTATCCAATATTTCGTAGATTTACATGCTCTCAAAAATGGTGAATTAAAGGAAGCATTAAGAAAAGAAAAGATGGATAGTGGGGAAATTATTAAACAAGGAACTTTCCAAGTTTGTCAAAAGGAAAATATAAATAAAGCAGATTTTCAAATGGCCTTAAAAGAAGCTAAAGTTTTATCTCTTCTCTCACAGTATACTGATCGAGTGCCTTGGATTTTAGGTTATTCAGAAGATGGCAATATTGCCAGAGTTATTATGGAATTTTTAGGTGATTTTAATGTTGGTCGTGCTTTTAAACAACCCACTAACCAAGCCAAGGAAATTCTGTATTATCTGGCCAAGGAACAACCAAGCGGCGTCCTTAGAACAGAACTTTATGACAAATTTCCCAAGTCATTGAATACAGAAGAAATCAAAGGTTGCATTGATGAATTAGTTGCCTTAAATTTAATCCGAACTCAAAGAGAAAGAAATTCTCAGATGGTTTACTTGGCTAAAGGTTTTTATGATAGATATGCTCTCGGAAAAAGCAAAAAAGAAGAAGGAAAAGCAGTCAGATTAGTTGAAAAAGATGAATTTATCCAGGAAAGATGGAGAGTTTTAAAAGAAGGTGTAGTTGCTTCTTATCAGCTCAGAATTGATGCCTCTAAACATCTCAAAGAATTAAAACAAATACCGGGATTTGGTGATTTTAATTTTTCTGGCCAAGGAAAAAAACCACCTATTGCAGAGCGAATGGCTCTTTTTGTTTTTGATCAAATCGAAAGATTACTTCCAGCCAACACAATTCAGTCTAGTGCTTATATTAAAGACAGAACTCAAGTTCTTCCCTACTTAATAAAGGATTTACAAATCCTCAACAGATTAAAAGAGCGGTTCATCACTCACGACAGTTATGCTGATAACTTTATGAGAAGAGAAGCAGTATCTGCACCGCCTGAGTTTGTCTATCCTTTAAATGATGAATCAAGAGGAAACAAATTAGTTCTTTTGGATGCTTATCATTCCACTATCGGACCTTTCCTTTTAGACGATGCTGATTTTCTTTTGTATGCCCGTGTTGGATTAGGACTTGATTCCAATGATATTGACTCATTAACCATGTTTACTTTAGCTGAAGCCAAAACACATAAAAAAACCTTTAGATTTAAATCAACTGAGATTGGTCAAAAAGCTTTGGCCAAATTGCAGATTACAGAAGCTATCCGTTACTTAAGAGCCAATAAAGAAAGAACAGATCATGACCCTTCCAGAGCAGAAAAAAGAATGCTTGATCGTTTAAGTGATGGTTATTGGAGCTTTATTGCTGATAGTATTGCCGAGAAAAAAAAGATATTTTCACCTCAAGTCAATAGCTTTCTTGGAGAATATTTGGTCGATAAGGCAAAAAATGGAGGCAAGAAATAATTAAATTTAAATAATCAAGATATATACCTATATATACCCACTCAAAATGGAATACAGAAAACTCATTGCCTTTGGAAAGAGCAGCCACGTCATCTCCATACCCAAAGCTTGGATGGTGGAAAATAATCTCAAAAAAGGAGATGCTATTGCCCTGACTAGAAAGAATGAGAACATCATTCTCAGGCCCAAAACCTCTCAAAAAGAAGCTGAAGAAAGGGAAAACAAAATTACCATTAATGTTGACGGCAAAACCAACCGCCATATCACTGATGAAATCATCTCAGCTTATATCAACAATTTCAGAGGCATTACCTTAGAAGGCAGTGAAATCAAAGATAAATCAAAAGAAATCCAAAGTGCGGTCCATGATTTAATCGCTTTAGAAGTTATGGAACAAGATGCTGAAAAAATTGTAGCTAAAGATTTCTTAAACATGAAAGACATTAATGTCAAAAGTCTCATCCAAAAGATGGATGTCATTGCCAGAGCTATGATCAGCGACGCTAAAAAACAATTTGACGAAGATAACTGCGAGAACATCAGGCAGAGAGACAGAGATATCAACAGATTATTTTTCCTTGCCTGCCGTGCCATCAAATACGGTCTCAGAAACCCGCTCACTGTTTCTCAATTATTTAACATTGAATCAGACGAAGAAATTTTGAATTACAGATTAGCTGCTACTTACATTGAAAAAATCTCAGACACAGCTAAAAGAGGCGCTCGTTATATGAATTATGCTGATTTCAACCAGAAACAAAAAAAGCAATTCATCAAAATCTTCAACCAAATCGAAGACCAATATATCAAGATGATGGATGCTTATTACAAAAAAGACAAGGAAACAGCTTTCAAACTATGTGATAATAAAGAAAGTATTATCGAACAAATCAATGATTTTTATCTCAAGAACAAAAACACTGACTGGATCGGTTACCTCACCACAGAATTAAAACACATGATCATTAGAGTTTATTCGATTGGCCGAGTTATTTATCAGTAGAAAGAAAATATGAAGTGATTGAAAACCAAGACGAGGTTAATAAAATGTATAAACTTTACGAAGGGTTCAAAAAATTAATTAAACCAATTTTGTACGCAGGATTAGCAGCAATGGTTTTAGCAGGTTGTAATAAAACCAAAACAGAATCTTCAGAACAAGAAAGACACAGTTTTAACAATTGGGGAATTGTAGATACCATAAGAACTTATAACAATGACAATCCCATTGATATAGAACTGGGAGACCTTGACGGAGATGGGGATTTGGATATTATTGTTGGTACACATAGGGGCGGTTTAAGAGTTTATGAAAACCGAATTCCACAAGAGAAAAAATAAATTTTTTATTTAAACTCTTCAATATTCAACTTCCCTTTCTGAGCTTTAATAACATAATCATCCCGGTCATTGAATTTTAATATTTTAGAAACAACTGCTGGCAGCAAAACCCTTTCCCCTCTAAAATCCAAGGTTGTGATAATCTCCTTGGCATCTGTTTTGCCAATTTTCTCTGTCACTATTTTCTCTGCCCCGATTTTTTTCTTGCTGGCCACAAACTCTTTGGTTTTATCAGCCAGATACTTGGCAATTTTAGCTGCCACATCAATTTTAGTTGCCGCTGTTATTCCCTGCAAACCAGGAGAAATATTAGCCTCTAAAACCAACGGCCCTTTTGGTCCTTCTAGCATATCAACACCACAGACTTCAGCTCCTAAAGCCCCGGCAGTATCAATGGCAATTTTCTTTGCCTGCCTGTCCAGCTCACAGGCTTTTCCCTCGCCGCCTGCATGGATATTAGCTCTTAATTCAGCTGACTCTCCCTTACGCATCATTGATGCTATAACTTTATCACCAACTACAAAAGCCCTGATATCAATATTGCCAGATTCAATAAACTCTTGGATAATAAACGGCTGCTTCAAAGCGCCTAAAGCATCTAATAACGAAGAAGCAGAAGCATATGAATCAGCAAACATCACTCCCTTTCCTTGTGTTCCCTCTGGAAACTTCATTACAATTGGATAATTGATTTTCTTCAGAATAATCCTGGCTGCATCTAAAGTCGGAGAAACATAAGTCTTGGGCATTGGAATTTTATTTTTCTGTAATTCCAAATGTGTCAGCAGTTTGTTATGCGCAATTGTATAAGCCCTTGCCTGCAAAGGCATAAAAGAATCTTTGTATAACAAAGAGGTGATTGACCTTAACAGATTTCCATATCTAAAAGAACCCTTGGCATAAATACAATCATATATGATAATTGGCTCTCCTTTGTACAAAACTTCTGCTTCTGCTCCTAAAGTAACTTCCATTTCTTTAATATCAAGCAAATCCACCTGATCAAAGTACTTTTTCATAGCTTCAGCTGTCCATTGAGATGATTTGCTTCCTTGTGATATGATTGCTGCCCTCATTGTAATGGATCGATTATAAACTTCCCCCCCCTCAAAATGTTTTGTCCTATTAAAACAGGATAAGTTAAATATGAACGTTCAGCCACAGTAAAATCTGCCTTTAATGTTTTGCCGTCAACCTTAACTTTAATTTCAATGACCGGCCTTTTGCTCACACCTAAAGATGACTTGACAATCTTGGTCCTTTTTCCTGGCACTAGCTTCAACCACGCAGCTAAAGTCTTGTCAATTGACGCCTTTGTTGCGCCAGTGTCAACTCTAGCTGTGACTGTCTTTTGTCTGCCTTTGCCGTAAATAGTGATTTTACTAGTTAACCCCAACACCGCTCTTTTCATGCCCCTTAGAAATACAATAGGCTTTTTAAGCGTTTTGGTAAAGTTTTTATAGTAGTTTTTATGCTGATTTTAAGCAAAAAAGAGTTCTTAAGATGAAAGATTACTTAACACTATCAGAAAAACAAGGAAAAGGATATTTAGATATTTTGAAAGCTTTTAGAACACCTATTCCCTTAGGCACTCAAAAACATCACGCCAATATTGAATTTCAAGTAGACGGAGAAATCCCTCAAGAGATTCATGACGAACTCCCTATTTTTGGCTTGCCTTTTGCTGCTGGAGAAGTAAAATATTCTCTCAACTCAGGCGGCCGAGGAATTCTTTTATCTGATGGAAAAAGACATGTTAGATTCAAAGGCAGTGACTTAGATGGTTCAATCACAGCCAGAGTTGCTAAATCAAAAAATAACCATATCCATGATGTCAAAGAAGTTTATGAAAGCAGAGAAGGATTAGGCGCTGTGGTTAGACCTAACGGAGTTTATGAATTATTTTCCCATGAAGGAAAACCTTTTTCCTTTTTCCTCCAAAATTCAGTTGACAATGAAAAAAGAGCCAGTGAAGTGATCGCCAAAGGTTTTGAAAAAGCTGGATTTTTTGCCCCTTACAGACAAATTGCTTCTATTACTTATCCAAACATCCAATGGCAAGGACAAGAAACATCAACCTTAGTTTTTGAACTCCCTTCTCTGGAAAGTGATTTACGTTATCAGGAATTTGATAGACACGCCTTCTTACATCTTAAATTCGCCTCGCCAGAACAATTAAAAGAACTTGAAGAAGAATTCTGCTCATTCCTTGAAAAACTAACGACTTGGTATGCATTTGCTAATAGGATTATGGTCGATAATAGATTAGTGCCGACAGAAGCGTCTCATCATGATCAGAATTATGTTATTTGCCATGTTGCTGATGGCATGATTGGAGCAGCCAGAGTTGACCACACTTCAACCAAAAAAACAGACAAGCATCAAATCAAAAAATACAAAAAACATATTCAAAAAGATATCTGGTTTTTTGCTACTATTGGTGGAATTTTAAAACAAGGGATTGATTTAGCTGATCAAGGATTTAGGTTTGATTCAAACTTTTACACAGGTTATTTTGACCAAGCTTACAAATGGAAACAGCCTTGGACAATAGGGGATTTTCCTAAACAAGATTCTTATAATCAAGAAATGCAAAAATTCTTTAATCGTGGTTGGAATAAAGAACCAATCCCTATCCCAGAACAAGATTTAGTTTCATTAGTCAACAAAATCTCAGCTGTTGAGCAGGATTTAGAACTCCAAGCCAGAGTCAGAGCCAACCAAGAGAGAATGCTGGGACCAAATAAAGACAAGTTACTTGATCTCCTTATAAAACATATTGCTGAAAATGGCGGGGATATTTCAAAATTACTTGAACCTCCAAATCAAGACTAATTTACCATAAGTTTTATATATAACCGACTTCAAAAAGTTTATGCAAATATTAATTCAAGGGTGGTGAAAACTATGACAGAAGGAAACATACAACCTATATTTATTTTACCTGAAGATACCAAAAGAACGTCTGGCAAAGACGCACAAAGAATGAATATTATGGCGGCTAAAGCAGTCGCTCAAACTGTTAGAACTACATTAGGTCCCAAAGGCATGGACAAGATGTTAGTTGATGCTATGAATGATGTTATTGTTACTAATGATGGCGTTACTATTCTCAATGAAATGAACATTGAACATCCAGCAGCTAAAATGATTGTTGAAGTTGCTAAATCACAGGAAGATCAAGTTGGCGATGGCACTACTACTGCAGTTGTTTTGGCTGGTGAAATGCTTAAAAAAGCAGAAGATTTGCTTGACCAGGAGATCCATCCAACTATCATTGCTAAAGGCTATCGATTAGCATCTAAAAAAGCTCAGGAAATTCTAGAAACCATGGCTGAAGATGTTTCAATTAAAGATGATAATATCCTCAAAGATATTGCCATTACTGCTATGACTGGCAAAGGCGCTGAAACAGCTAAAGAAGCTTTAGCTGAATTAGTTGTCAAAGCAGTCAAAGATGTTGCTGAAGTTGAAAATGGCAGTATCTACATCGATACTGAAAATATTAAAATTGAAAAACGCATCGGCAGTTCAGCTGAAAAATCAGAATTGATTCGAGGTATTTTAATTGACAAAGAAAAAGTTCATGCTGGCATGCCCAGAAAAGTTGACCATGCCCAGATTGCTTTAATCGATTCTGCTTTAGAAATCAAAAACACAGAAATCGATGCCAAGATTCAAATTACCGATCCATCACAAATAGAAGCTTTCTTAGAACAAGAAGAAAAAACATTACGAAACATGGTTGACAAAATCATTGCTTCTGGTGCTAATGTTATCTTCTGCCAAAAAGGCATTGATGACCTGGCTCAGCATTTCTTAGCTAAATCAACAATCTTTGCTGTTCGAAGAGTCAAGCAATCTGACATGAATAAATTAGCTAAGGCAACTGGCGCTAAAGTTGTTTCCAATCTCAATGATTTGTCAAAAGAAGATTTAGGAGTCGCTGGAATTGTTCGTGAAGAAAAAGTCGGCGATGAAGAAATGGTTTTTGTTGAAAAATGCAAAAATCCAAAAGCTGTTACTTTATTGATTAGAGGCGGAACAGAACATGTCTCAGATGAAATCAAGAGAGCAGTTGACGATGCTATTGGCGACATCACTGCCACTTTAAAAGACGGCAAAGCAGTTGGTGGAGCAGGCGCACCTGAAATTGAACTCGCCAGACAATTGAGAAAATTCGCCGGCTATCACAAAGGCCGGGAACAGTTAGCTATCCATGCTTTTGCTGATGCCATGGAAATTATTCCTCGAACTCTAGCTGAAAACGCAGGTTTGGATCCAATTGACATCATTACCAAACTTAACCAAGCTCACGCCAAAAAAGAAAAATGGGGCGGAGTTGATGTTTTTACTGGCAAGATTATCCGTTCTTGGAGAGCTGGCATCATTGAACCTTTGAAAATAAAAACACAAGCCATTGGTTCAGCAGCAGAAGTCGCAGAAATGATTCTCAGAATTGACGATGTTATTGCCAGCAGCGGTAAAACATCTGGCCCTCAAATGCCTCCAGGAGGAATGGGCGGCATGCCACCCGGCATGATGTAATTTCTTTTTTTAATTGATTCCATCAGAATGAACCTAACAAAAATAAAGTACACAGAAATTCTAAGACAAATCCTGCTCAGCAAACCTATCAAAGAACAAGACGTTGTCCTAGGCATGCACCTTTTCTATGGTGATATTAGTTTTAGTGGTTACAAATTTTTTAATTTTGGAACTGTAACAGGAGAGTATGAGGACCCAGTCAATCGTTTATGTAAAACATTTAAAACAACCATGGCAAAAGGTAAGTCTGGATGTTATGGAGGTAATTTTGATTGGAATTTACGTCTTACAAATATCTTTCTTGATTCAGACACTCCTGAAATTTATCATGAAAGAGAAGGCAGATGGCAAAGAGACGAAGTTACATTAAGCTACCAAGACCAAATATTTTCTGTGGACTGGAAAGATGCCACACATTTAGGTGTGCCAGAAAAATTTAAAAATTTAAAGAGTTATGTTTTCTGGATGTGTGAAACAATTAACAGTCAAATCAAACCTGACCAAAACACTCTCGAATTTAAAGTTGAAGAGGACAACTGGAAAATCGTCCAAAGAATCCCAAATGGACCAAAGGGCAGTTTTAATCAATTAGGTTATCGAGAAATCCCACAAGAAACCTGGGACGTAATGACAAAAGATTTGAACAGAGATTTAACCCTCAAATATTAATCAAGGACATTCCTCTCCATAAAACCCCCATTCTTCGCACTAGACAACCCCGATTTTAATTATGGCGAATGCGCCACAATTAGAAATAAATAAAAACACAATTTTTATATAGTAGTACTTAAATACAACATATGTAGGTAAAAAGTACAACATGTTAACTAAAACAGAAATCAGGGTTTTGGAACTCTTCACTTCAAGGATTTTGGAAAGTTTCACTATCAGAGAAACTGCCAGATTGATTAAAAAAGACCTCAAGATAGTCCACACCTCCATCAAAAAACTCCACCATCAAGATTTTCTGATTAAAGACAAGCACGGCCTCAGATTAAATTACAGGAAAAATCAGCCTGTCTTGGCTTACATAGAAAACATCAAAAAAGAATCTTTTTTCAAAAAGAACTCTTTGATTGGCATCCACCTCAACAATTTCCTGGAAAAAACCAAGACTCACTTCTTTGTTTTATTAATTTTTGGTTCTTATGCCACAGGAAAGCAAAACAAGAAATCTGATGTTGACTTACTGGTTATTTTACCAAAAGAAAATGAGTATTTTGAAAGGCAGCTCAAAGCTAGCTTGTCTGTTTCAACTAAAAAATTCCACATTAATGTTATCAGTGAGGAAAGCTTTAAAGAGATGATCCACAAAAGAGATGAGATGAACGTTGTTAATGAAACTTTAAACAAACATATTCTTGTCTATGGTGCTGAACAATTCTATGCTCTATTGGGTGAAAGAAATGTTAAATGATAAAAAACTTAAAGAAATTGAAAAGAATGTGCCTTCAATGCTAAATGAAAAAGAGATATCTAAAAATGATTTTAATAAAAATTTAATAAACTTTTATCTTGAAAATGCTCTGATTTCATTAAACACAGCAAAAATATTGAATGAAATTTCTTCTAAACTTTTTCTTAAAAAACAATTTAATTTTATTGATGATGATTTTGAAACATATCTCTGGATAATCAATACTTCTTATTATGCCATGTTTTATACAGCTGGTGCTTTATTAGCTAAACTCGGAGTTAAAATTAAATCTGAAATTGGTGTCCACAGAAAAACATTTGAAACCCTTGTTTATTATTTTTATCTCACTAAAAAGATTGCTAAACATTATCTGGAAGAATTTGAAGAAGCCCGGCAGGAAAGTCAGGAATTGATGGGAACAGAAGAGCCGATTGATTTGATGCAAAAAAGAGCCAGGGAACTAATAACTAAATATGATTTTGAGATGGGGAAAAGAGCAAGTTTTACTTACAACATAGGAGAAAAGGCTAAATCAGCCAAAGCCTTGACATCTTTGAAAAGAGCAATTGAATTTTATAATGAATCATTAAAAATTATTGATAAAATTTCATAAACATATTTACTCTTTCTAAGGACATTCTCCCCTATAAAACTCCCATTCTTCGCATTCAATTCCCTGGTCAAAGAAAACACACCAGCCTTCTTGATTTCCACCAGGATCTGTCCTAATTTCTAATGTCCCGCCTTGCTCAACACAATGCACCGAAGCAGGATTGGCTAATTCAGTCGGACTCCGAGGTTCCTTAGGAGTACAAGCTACCAGAAACAAAATCAAAACTAAAATCAAAATAACTTTCTTCATAACTAAAACAAATCATTTAAATTATTTAAACTTAACCCAAAACCTTCTCCAACTTATCAATAACACTAGGCATTTCAATTCTTATCTCCTCTTCCCTTAACATATCATGAATCAAACCCCTTAGTTCTTTAGGCACCAACTTCAAATTAAAATTCTCCTCTGGTTTATCTTCCACTGTCCTCATTATGATTTCATGTTTACTCAGACCGTCAAAAGGATCAATTTGACCTGAATATAAACAATAACCAACCACTCCTAAAGAATAAACATCAAATAATGGGTCAGGCTCGTTCCCTCGGCATGCCTCTGGCGACAAAAAACCAGGAGTTCCCGCCACCGTCCCTTCCTTAACTGAAGGATTTCTCCCGTCTAAACAATAAGCCAGTTCCCAGTCAATCACTTTAATTTCTGAACCGCTGCTTAAGACATTAGATGGTTTGATATCTTTGTGGATTACTCCACATCTATGCGCATAATGCAAAGTTTTGGCTATTCCCAAAATAATTTTAGTATTTTCATCAAAAGAATGGCCTAAAAATCTAAATCTCTCACTAAAATCAAGTATTTCACTCAAATCATCTCCTTTAAAATATTCAAGAATAGAGCTTGGACAAGAAACTGCATTTCCACCTTTTTCTTTTAAAGAAAATTCATAAAAACCATAACACTTAATGATATTAGGATGGTCAAACATACCCAAAACATTCATTTCATGAAAAAAAGAATCTAACCTCACGCCTCGGGAATGTGCTGGCGCCAGTACCTTAAAAGCCACTTGTCTATCTTCTTGAGTATCATATCCTAAAATAATAAGGCTGTGGCCGCCAATATTAATTTGCCTTTCAATCCTGTATCTTTTTTTCTCTGCATCTTTCTCAGTCTCTGCCATTAAATACCTCTCAAAACTGCTTTTATATAAACTTATCCACAATTTATATAAACCAAAACATTCTAAAAACCAATATGAACTTCGCTCTAGCTACCAAAGCTTTCATCATCAAAGACAACAAACTTCTTTTAGTAAAACGCCAACCTCACGACATTCAAAACCCAAACATTTGGGAATTACCAGGCGGAAGATTAAACCCAGGTGAAAATCCTCACCAAGGATTAAAAAGAGAAATTAAAGAAGAAACCAACCTAGACATCAAAATCAACCAGCCTTTAAATATCCAGCATTTCACCAGAAAAGACGGCCAAATAATAACCATGATCATTTTCGTCTGTCAAGCTCTAACCAATGAAATAAAATTAAGCAGTGAACATGCAGCTCATCAATGGGTGCCCTTAAAACAAGCCAAAGACCATTTGGCTGAATTCTTCCACAAAGAAGTTGATATTTTCTCTAACTTAAATTAACCATAATCTTTATAAACTAAAATCAATTAATCATAACAATAGAATAAAGTAGGTGGTTGAATATGGCTAAAAAAGACGAAAGTTATGAGATTATCCCTCATCAAATTCTCTCTGATTTACGTGACGAATTAGACGCAGTTAAACAAAGATTGCAAACTCCGGTCGGAGAAATGGAAAAAGAACTTCTAGCATCAATAGCTGATTTAAAAAATTCCATTGCCCAGTTAAATGAAATGGTTAAATCAGCAGCAGCTGAAGTTAAAAAAGAAGAAAAAGAAGGCGCTGCAGTACAACTTAAACGTTTAAACAATAAACTCGATGAAATGGAAAAACAAAACGAGCAGATGGCGCATGCTTTACTTACTATAGCTAATATGGTGGAAAGATTACAGCATCCAGCTCCGCCAAGGCCAATGCCTCCTCCAAGAATGGCACCGCCTAAAATGGCTCCACCAATGCCGCCAAAAGCACCGCCCCTGCCCCCAAAACCAATGCCACCTGGACCAGGGCCAATGCTCCCGCCACCAGGCATGCCCGGAGAAATGCCGCCTCCACCAGGAGCTCCCTTGCCGCCTGGAGCAGAATTTGAAAAATCAAAGAAAAAAGGTTTACTTGGTATGTTTTTCAAAAAATGATTTCTCCCAAAACCTTAAGTTTTGTCCAAGGTATGGCTAAAGCTCAGACTAAAACAGAACAAAGTTACAAAACTAAGGCAGACTTGAAAAAAAATCTCAAACAAGTTAAAAAACTAGCCCAACAACCAGGAGTTAAAAATTCTCTAAGAGAAGAACTAGCCAGACTTGAAGACAATATTTTAAAAGTCGCTGCCATGGAAAAACAAATCCTCAGTAAAGAAGATATGGACATCAGAGATTTAAAATTCCAAATTAGAGATTTAAAAACAAGATTAGCTTTAACTGGAGCAGAAGGCCTCAAGCCAAGTCTAGACCGCATCACTTACTTATTAGGCGAATTAACAGCTAGAATTGACACTTACACTAAAATCAAAACAGACCGAGAAGTAAGAATGGAAGAATTAGAGAAAAAAATCAAAGCCAAGATGGATGAAAACTTCAAAGAAATAATACAAATCGAAAAAACCTTGGCTAATCTCGAAAAACGTTATGCCAATATCAAAAAAACAGGCGATGCCAATAAAGCCACCTTACAAAAAATCGAAGAAAAAATCTCAGATTTGAGGAATAAATTAATTGAAAAAAGAGGAGAGATCGTCCATAAAAAAATGGCTGAGGTCAATCAAAGGGAAGTAGATAAAATTGAAAGAAAGTTAGGCCAGTTTGGCCAATTGCCGGTTAAAAGCCCGCCCCATCTGCCAGCCAGACCAATTCCTCCTCCTAAATTCATGAATTTGCCAGAACCAGAAGTCAAACACAAGATGATGTTCCCTAGCGCACCGCCACCACCCACATTCAAAAAAGAACCAGACTTCTTACCGCCACCCCTGCCCAAGAAAAAAGGATTTATGGGCTGGTTAAAAAGATTGTTTGGAAAATAAATTCTGACCTACTTCTAACAAAGCTTGTCTTCTTTCTTTAGAATCAACACTGCACAATTTTTGGTCATGAGGAATCTGCAGAACAGGGACGTTTTTGGCATCTCCTTTCTTAAAAACCCTTGAGATCTGTCTGTCTTCATGTGCTTCTCCTCTGACATTGTTGATGATATAACCAACAATTTCCCCGCCATAAGTATCAATAACTTTTTCAACATCTCCCATTTCATCAACAGGGCTGCTTTCAGGAACGCAAATAACAAAATATTTTGCTTTTCTTATTTTCCCGGCAAATTCATCGATTCTTTCCCCATAATGTTCTGCTAAATCAATATAACCGCTTTTGAGAAACTCCTTGATGTCTGTCCAGCCAAAAAGGCCCAATGCAAACATAGCAGCTCTGCCGGTATTTTTCATATTGATTAGGCTCCGGCATACTGCTTCAGTTGAACCCAGTAATCTTTCAAGACCTGCAGTAGGTTCAACATCAATAATCATGTCATCAAACTTTTTTTCCTTAATATCCCCGTGGTACATCTCACATAAAGAAATAAATTTTGAAACAGAACCAATATCTGTTGGTACACCAAAAAATTCAGTTACCATATCACAAAATGCAATAAATCCCTGGTCCTCAACAAATTGATAAAGGTAAGACCTCATATAATCTCCTTTTTCTTTTTTCTTCTCTGCAATCGGGTCAAATTCTAGTTTATCCATCACAGCCAAATGTAAATCTGGGACAGTTCTTGTCTCTTTCAACAGATTAGGAATATAATCTCTTCCTCTTTTCAAACCAAGAACTCTGGGAATAGAATGTCCGCCGTCATAATCAACCAATAAAGTCTGTTTTTCCTGAATTTTATCTAAAGCATAAGCAGCAGCACAAGTGCTCTTACCCACACCGCCTTTCCCTGCAAAAATAGTCACTTCCATTAAAAAACACCAGAAATCTGCTCATTTAAATAATTTGTTAAATAATATAATAAAAAATAAAAATTAATCAACCCATTGCACATTCTTGAACTGATACTTAGTTGCAATTAATATCAAATCAATTAACCACCAAATCCAGCCTAATGTGCCAAAACTCACAACAGTTATCAACAATTTCAGGATACCAGTTCCGACTTTGCCCATTATAAACCTGTCAACACCTAACCAGCCCAAAACAATTGATAACACCAAAGCTGTAACCCATTTTACTTTTCTCATTTTCGCACCCCCGCTTTAAATATCTCTTCCCATAACAGTCCTTCTTTGATTCTTCTTAGCCCTGTCACAGGCTTCATCAATCAAAGACTGAACTTTTTGATTAAGAACTTCATGAAAATCTTCAGCAATATTGCTTATTCCTTTACTACGAACAACCTCTTTTACTTGAGATCTTGTTGTGACCATTCCAAACATAAACAATCTCTAATTTATATACTTTACGAGAAAATTTTATAAAATAACTAAAAATAATAAAATTTTCTGGAGTTCATAAAGACTAAAACTTTATAAACTTTTGAAAAGATATATAAATAAAGAGATAAATGTTAGTCACTATGAGAAATATTATCGAAACAATCAAATCAGTTGTCCAGGAACCAAGCAAATTCTTTAAAGAAATCACCAAAGAAAAATCCATTAAAGAAGCTTTGATTTTCTTTATTATCTTTTATGGCATCACCCTGCTCTTCTCATTTGTTCAATCAATCTTTAGTATGCAGACAATGCCCGGCGTGCCTAAAATAATTAGTTACATCATGCTTCCTTTTTCCATGATGTTTGCTTTGGCTATTAGCTTTGGCTCTATTTTCCTTTTCACTTTGGTTTTCCATGGCTTTTTCAAGCTCTTCAAAGGCAAAGGTCTTTACAAAGACAGTTTCAATCTGTTTATTTATGCAGCTGCCCCAAGTTTTGTCTTAGGATTAATCATGGCTGTGATCAATGCCATTGTGGTTATCATCAGCCAAAACCCAATGACGATTTGGTATTTAATGATTCCAGCAATTCCACTTTACTTAGGTGCTTTTGTTTGGAATGCTGTTCTTGTAACAATTGGCGGCAGCATCTTACACAGAATCAGTAGATTGAACTCCTTTTTAGCAGGAGTTCTCATGCCTTTTATCTTAGGATTAGTCATCCTTGGTTTTATGTTATTAATCTTCGGCCTGGGTCTTTTTGTTTTCCTTTCACAATCAGGCTTTTCTTAAGTATGCAAATACCAGAACTCAAATTTATCTTTACTTTTCTTATCCAGCTTGGCAAAAAAAGCCCTTTCAAACTGGATCACATCTCCAACTTTCAAATTCCGCAAACCACTTTCACCAATACCTTTTAACCTGGAATAATCATCCATTACTACTTCAACCTTAACAGCCTTCTCAGAAACAGGCAGCCAATGAATAATAATGCCTTTATTTACAGCCTTTTTAAATTCCTCATAATCTTTGGAATGAAATTTAAACCCCCCCTTATCAACTTCAAAATTAACACAATCCATTAATCTGTGCACCTTACCAGAAGACAAACGAGCCAAATCCTTAGCCGCAATATAAAAATCCTCACCAGTCTTGAATTTCCTAAAACCTCTTTTCTTAAAATCAGGATGCAAAGGAACTTTTGATTCTAATTTAGGCGCACCTTTGATTTTAATTTTCTTTTTCAGCTGAATAAAGAAATAACGATTAACTTGAGGATCCAATATTCGACGATTTATCGCAGCTAAAACACCAAAATCTAAATTAGTTTCAGAAGGAGTAATCCCAACTTCATTAAGCAATTCATAATAAGCTTCTTTAACAATACCTCTTCTTTTCAAAGCTTTCAAAGTAATTAGCCGAGGATCATCCCAGCCAGAAACCTTTTTCTTTTCAATCAACTCGCGAATCTCTCTGCCTTTTGTTAATTTCCCTTTGATATTAAACCGGCCATATTCAACCACAACTTGTTTCTCAAAACCCAAAATTTCCTTAATATAATCCTGCAGTTCTCCTCGCATTCGCCCAAACTCATTGCTTCGCAAAATATGAGTCACACCACAAATAGAATCTTCAACAGCATTTTCAAAATCATACAATGGCCAGACTTTGTATTTCTTCTTTTGCCGATAATGAGGAGTCAAAGCAATCCTAAATATAACTGGATCTCGTAAAACCTGATTCTTAGCAGACATGTCAATTTTCAACCGCAAAGTTGCTTTCCCTTCCTTAAACTTACCAACCAGCATTTTTTTCCATTCTTCTAAATTTTTCTTAGCACTTACTCCACGGCAATCACATCCAGAACCTTTATGTCTCAATTCCTGCATTTTTTCTCTTTCACAAAAACAAACATAAGCTTTCTTGTCTTTAATCAATTTCTCAGCCAAAGAATAAAACTTATCCATATCATCACTTACAAAAACAGTCTCGCTTGGTTTGATACCTAAATATTCCAGAACATCTTCTTTCATAGCATCAACATATTCCTGTTCTGCTTTGTCAGGATTAGTATCTTCAAATCTTAAAACACATTTCCCTTTATACTTCTTAGCATACATATAATTCATCAAAAAACTCAAAGCATGTCCTAAGTGATTGTATTTTGAAGGTTCTGGTGGAATTCGAGTCACCACTTTGCCCATTTTCGCACCAGGCAGCTCAGGTAAACTCTTCTTTTTTTTCTTTTTTTTCTTAACTTTCAACAATGAAGGATCCAATGATTTTAATTTCTCTTTTTGCTCATCTAAGGTCAATTTAGAAATTCCCTTGATTACTATCTCAATATCTTTTCTTAACGCAGCAATATCTTTTTTCAACGCAGGATTCTCAGATAAAACCCTTCCTAAAACAGCTCCAGGATTAGCCTTGCCGCCAAAATCAATCGCATTCTTCAAAGTATGCTTTAAGATTAAATCTTTCATAACCTTAAGAAGTCAAAGAGTATTATTAAAGGTTATTGTTTTGACAGGGTCTGTCCCAAGACGCCAAAGGGCCAGTGAACTAATACCGAATCGTAAGACTGCTATGTCAGTCGATTATTAAATTTTAACGGCGGTCTCGACTGAGTGAACGAGTCTTGGGACACACCAGTTTTGACAGATAAATTTATATATCCCCGCTGCCATCTTATATTTTTGATGTTATATCCAACAATAAAGGGGGACCTAATACTTTTTTCTGAACAAGATATACGTGACTTGCACCCATTAGAATTGCCTGGAGTGACTCACGACGAATATGAGTGGTTAAGGGAAAGAACACCAAATTTAGTTTACATTCCCGAGAATGGTATTCCCATAGAAAAAGCATCTGATATTGGTGCTGTTGCTCTTTTTCGTGAAGGTTCTATACAAAGAAATCCTGAAAACACACTCACTGCAGTTTTTTACGACAACCTTATCTCAGAAATTGGCGAAGTCAGAAGACTCCTGGAACAATTCCGTCAAGAAAAAAATCAACAGCCTTAAGAATTAACATAAAAAATTATCTAATCTCACGTAACCACAACAAACCAATCTTAATCATCAACCTGTTAAACTTGTCAGAAATCTTATATGTTTTCTTATACAAATCATAATCAACCAAACCCATTGATTTCATTGGTGTCAAGATTCGATCATAAAACTGTCTTTTGTTGTAAGACAAAGTCGGCTCTTTTTTGCCTACTTGCGGCCCTTTTCGTTCAACTGTGGAATCAACTAATTTTCCTTCATGCAGTTGAGTGGCAAACATCGACATTGTTGTCTTGCCTATTTCTCCGCCATTGTCTTTAATATATTTCAGAAGTAATTTAGCTACAATTTCCTGCTGGTCTGTGGCAAAGATTATCTTAAAGATATCATCCGGTAAGTTAAATTGATCAAACAATATTACCATGTAATTCCCCCATCTCAAGTATTTCTCTTTAATATATAAAAGTTACTATTTTAGCCAATAGTAGACTAAAACGTATAGTAGCTCACGATAATATTTATAAACTTTCCTTACCCAAAAATAAGTTACATGGGAGATATTGTAGAGACTTTAGGAGATTTAGTTGGAAAAGACCGAATCACTCAGGTTTTCCAAGAGCTTCCCATTGGATTTATTATTTCTGATGCCAAAGGCAACATTAAATCCTGCAACAAAAGACTAGAAAGAATGCTTGGCTATTTAGAGCAAGAAATGATTGGCAAACATGAATCTCAATTTGTCTTTGATGAAGAAGAAAAAAGAATCCTTGAAGAGCAAAACAAAAAAAGAGCTGAAGGAAAAGTTTCTTATTACGAACTCAGATGGAAAAACAGCCAGGGACAAAGAGTTGATACAGGAATCACAGCTGTTCCTCTTTACAACCAGGAAGGTCTTTTTGTCGGCAATTCTGCTTTTATCAAAGATGTTACTAAAGACAAAAGAATAGAGCAAAGAATCAGAATCACAGATAAAATCAAAATTCTTAAGGATACTAGTGGAGGTGCTTGGCATGCCATCAGGAATTTGTCCACTTCCACTATGGGCTATATAAGTCTTTGGCTCCAACATGAAACAGATCCTGAGAAAAGAAAACAATTGGAATATATGATGGGAGATCAGCAAAAAGCTATGTCAATTATTGATAATTTCCAAACTATCGCCAAACCTTTAGCAGAAGAAGATAAGAATTTTTATGATCTAAATGAAATACTTAACGCAGAATTAAACTTTCTAAAAATCAGCTTTTTAAGAAACTATCAAGTTGATCTTGAGCTTGGAAAATCTGTCCAAGTCCATATTGCCAAACAAAGAATTGCCAAAGAAGTTCTGTTTAACTTAGTCAAAAACAGTTCAGAAGCCATGGGTAATTCCGGCACCATTACTATTGGCACTCGAATCAAAGATAATTTTGTTGAAGTTTATGTCAGAGACACTGGCGATGACATTCCTCAACCAGATAGAGCCTTTGAACTGTTCTTTACCACCAAAGAAACCGGCTCAGGCATTGGACTCCATGTCGTTAAAACAACTGTCAAAGACCATCAAGGCTATGTTGGCCTTAACACCAAACCCAAAGAATTCTACTTTGCATTGCCTCTTACTGATAGAAATGCTTAAATATTAAACAGTTCATCTCACCTCTAATGGGCCAGTGGCGAAATCCGGTATCGCGTCCGCCTGGCTAGATTCACCCAGTATGCGGGAGGCTGCGGGTTCAAATCCCGCCTGGTCCATTTATTTTCTCAAGCCTCCTTAAACCGATCATCAATTCCATAAGCATTCCAGTATTCTTTCATTGCTCTGATGGTATTGTAAACACCAGCTTCATTAATAGAATTAATCATCATCCTTGCTCTCTGCCTAGGCTGTTCATAATACAAAGGAATAACAATGTCTTCTAATTTTCTGAAAAAATCTTCTCTATCGGCATTATCATCTCCTCTATCTTCTAAATTCCCGTCATGAGGCCCGCCAATTGAAAATCCAGTCTTTCCTTCATCATGAGATTCACAAAACCATCCATCCAATGTGCTCCAGTTAATCACACCATTATGCAAGGCTTTCATACCAGAAGTTCCAGATGCTTCCCATGGAGGACGAGGCGTATTGACCCAAAAATCAACACCAGAAGTCATCAAAGCTCCCAAATTCATGTTGTAATTTGGCAGAAATAATCCTTCAACATCTCCGCCCATCTTTTCAAACTGGTCATTCATACATTTTATAATTTTTTTTGATTCAGGGTCATTCGGATGCGCTTTTCCTGCTGTGATTATCTGGATTCTTCTTTTTGTTGCTTTGGCAATGCTTTTTAATCTTGCCACATCACTCAATATTAAATCTGGCCTCTTATAATCAGCAATTCTTCTTCCCCAGCCCAGTGTCAGAACATAAGGGTCAAAATCTAAATGAGGATAATAGGCACTGATAAAATCAAAAAGAGTTCTTTTGGCTTGTCTTTGGGCATGGATAATTTCATTATATCTCAAATTCACATCAGACAGTATTTTATCTGGACTTATTGACCAGCCAGAGTAATTTTTATCAAGCAGCTCTTTGATAGGCTTAGAAGTCCAGGTCAAAGAATGGACTCCATTTGTTATTGCTTGTATATTATAACCCGGGAATTGTTGCTTGGCCACCTGAGCATGTTTTTTTGAAACCGCATTGACATAACCGCTTAATTCCAAAGCCAGCTTGGTCATATTTAGTCCATTATTTTCAAAACCAACACTTAAAGCAATATTTGCCAAATCATGCCCCAGAATAGGCCTGACATAATGATATTCATTAAAGCGGTCGTGTCCTGCATCCACTGGTGTATGTGTTGTAAAAACACATTTCTCTCTGACTTTATCCTTATCACCTAATTCTCTTAAAAGTTCTGCTGCCAGCACAGCTGAATGTCCTTCATTCATATGGTATTTTTGAATATTGTCATAACCAAGCGCCCGCAGCATACGCAGGCCGCCAATTCCTAATAATGCTTCTTGAGCTAATCTATAATCTGGGTCATGGCCGTAAAGAACTTTAGTATAATTCTTCATCCAGTCTTGGTTGCCCTCAACATTAGTATCTAAAAATAAAATCGGAACTTTCTCTCCAGTCTGGCCTTTTTGTTCATAGAACCATGCCTGAATTTTGATATCATCTCCGCATAAATTAACAGTCACAGTTTTATCAAGTTTTTTCAACCCTTGTTTCTCAAGATTCCACTGAGGATATGATTCTGTTTGGCAGCCATTTCCAATACTTTGCTGAAAATACCCTTGTCTCGGAAGCAATGAAACTCCAACTATGGGCAGTTCTAAATCAGCCGCTGCCTTAAGAAGGTCCCCGGCATAAACTCCAAGTCCACCGCTGTAAGTCAGCATCGAAGCCTTTAATCCAATCTCCATAGAAAAATAAGCAGCCAGAACTTGACTCGGTCTTCTATCATATCTTTTTGTACTTATTGAAATCACCCTCTTTATCAAAAAGTAAAGAAAAAAAATTACTTTAAAAACTTAATGGAAATACAACATATAGTTTCATTTACGAGCATGATCCAGGCTAATCTTCACTACTACCCCAACTAAAACAATTGTAGCAATCCACTGCACCAACGACAGCACATGCCCATTGATCAAATAATCAAAAACAATTGCTGACACAGGAAAAAACAACTCACAAATAGTCGAAACAGAAGCCTTCACTCTAGTCAAACCATAATAATAAATGAAGATTGCACCAGACCCAGTTGTTACTGCAATAATCAAGAAGATCAGCCAATTAACTCCAGTCACAGAACTCAATTGCCAGTCACCAAATAATAAAACAAATACCAACATAAATGCAGCTGTTATTCCAAACCGGTAAAAAGTCCCTGTCTTATAATCATATTTCTTCAAAAACATCTTGCCAAAGACAGTTGCACTACCAAATGAAAAAGCAGCCAGTAAAGCATAAAGAGCAGCCACCCCTACACTACCTGTCTGGAAATCAGGCAATCCTAAACCAAAAGTCAAAAAATAACTCGCAAAAATTGCCAATCCAGCCCAAACAACAAAACTTCCTTTGATTTTCTCACGCAGCAAAATTGCCGCCAATATAATGGCAAAGATCGGCTGCAGCTTCTGCAGTAAAACAATCACAGACAGATGCTGGAAATTAACTAAGAACAAAGCTTTGACAATTGACAAAGTTCCCACAGCACCGCCAAACAACGCAATCAATCCCAAAATAATAAAATCCTGTCTACTAAACTTTGATAAATACTTGTACTGATTGAACATAAAAATATTCATTAAAACAAACGGCACTGCATGCAGCATAAAAACCACAAACGCAACATCAAGATTAAAAAGTCTCGGAGTTAAAACAACACCATCTAAACCCCATAAAATAGCAGCCACAGCAATCAATATAGATCCAATTATTTTAGCATTCCTCATCATTTTTTCAACTCCACAACATTATTTTCTTTTAAACCCATCTTTTTCCTTAAATGAACATCAGCGATAACTTCAATCACATTATCATCATGCCTTGTTCTTTCTGGTTTGATAATTGCACCAGCCACACCGCCGACATTAACCCTGTACAATTCAATACTTCCAAAACTTCTGTCAGAAGTTGCAAAACCATTAATTTTAATTGGATCGACATCCATTAAAAATGATTTAACCTTAATCCTGTCTGTTTTAATATTCAAAGTTCCTGGAAAAGGGGTAAAACCCATTGCTTCTTTTATTTTCAATTTATATTTTTCAATGTAATATTTTCCCTCACCAAATCCATCAACAACTTTTCCTTTTAATTTTCTTTCAGGATGAAATAATCTTTTCAGGACAGTAAATTCATTTTGCAGCTGGTCTCGTCCTTTCTTCTTCAAAGCAATCGCTAAACCGCCAGAAGAAACCTTCCTCTCAATCATTCCTCCCTTTTCCAAATCAATCAACAGCCTGGAGACAGACTGCTGCGAAACACTCAGTGCCTCGGCTATCCTGGTTGTACTGGTCTGCAGTTCAGAAAACAATCCAGTTTTCTCTGCTATATATAACAATAACCCCCGCTTCATAAAACCAAAGAAAAAGTGGTTACTTAAATATTTTATGCTACTTATAACTGAGTAAATCAATAAAGAGTAAAACCGCCAAGATACTTAATATTAACGTACCCTGCTACCTGCCTCAAAGTGGAAGTTTCATCTTTGCCAATTGCATCACGGATTTCAACAATGAGGTCTATTGTTCTTTGATAATCTTCATCCATAAAAGCTTGAATGACTGCCTGCCTTTGTTCCTCTGGAATATCTTCAGAAACCTGTTCTAAACCACCCTGCAGCATTCCAAAAATCTTTTTATCTAAATTAGTTCTTTCTTTTTTCTGTTTTGACACTGGTTCTTGGAATAACTGCATCCTCATTTTTTGACGAATCCTTTTTCCTGTTTCTTTGACTCCCATTTTTCAAAAAAACCCAACACTTCTTTATAAATCTTCTTATACCAAACATTTAAAAATAATAAAATAATCTCTAGCTTAAAAGAGGTGATAACATGGCATTTTTAAAGAAAAGTAATCCACTTTGTGATTGCCAACCTTGGTTCTTATGGCTAGTTACTGTTGTTGGTATAATCTTAGCTATTGCTGAGATGGGCTACCTTAACTTAATGGGCCTGACCTGGGGACCGGTTGTTTTGATCCTGTTCGGATTAGGATGCCTTTTAGGCAAAAAATAAATTATTTTTTTATCAAAAACCAAGGTTTTTGATGCTCAGAATTCCACTTTGGAATTCTGTTGTCTTTTTTTCTAATAAAATATTTAAACTTCAAACTTGTTTTGAAGCGCTGAGAAATTCCCCTGGAATTTCTGGCGCGTTAAGAATCTTCGATTCTAAACGGTTTAAAAATCATAGATTTTAAAAATAGAAACTTCTTCTTATTCTTAAGGTGATAATATGAAGAAAATAATTCCAATTTTAATAATAATTTTATTGGCAACTTTAGTTTTTGCCGAAGTCCCAACACCAGAGCAGATCTTCACAGAAGAAGAAATGCTCAGACAAATCCAAAACGAATACAACCAACAAAGGCATAATGCACCGCCGTTTATCATTAATTTATTTGGCGATGAAAGGATTAATGTTTACATGAACGGCTACACTGCTTACTTAATCACAGTTGACGGAGAAATGATAGATGTTAGCACAGGTGAATTACAAGACCAGACCATGAATGTCTATGTCTCCAAAGAAACAGTTCAAAAAATCATGAACGAAGAATTAGAGATGAAAGACGCTCTTGACAAAAGTTTAATCAAATACCAAGGAGTCGGTGCTGGCAAGAAAGTTAAATTTGGTGCAGTCAAGATGCTTTATAGAGTTTATTCCTGGTTTACTTGAACAATGTTTGGTTTCAATCAAAGGGAATTAAAAATCTTAAAGAGATTAAATTCTCCTCGTAAAATCCAGGATTTCTTAAACAAACTAAAAATCAATTTTGAAAAAAAACGAGAAACTTGCCTGTCGCCTCGAATGGTTCTTAAAAAAAGAAGAGCCTATTGCATTGAAGGCGCTCTCTTGGCCGCTGCAGCCTTAAGACTCCACGGCCATAAACCTTTGGTTGTTGATTTAACTGCCAATGATAGGGATGAAGACCATGTCATCACAGTTTTCAAACAGCACGGCCATTGGGGAGCTATCAGCAAAACCAATCACGCTGTCTTAAGATATCGCGAACCTGTCTACAAAACTATTCGAGAATTAGTCATGTCTTATTTCCATGAATACTTTGATGATAAAGGCAGAAAAAACCTGCGTTCTTTCACCAAACCAATAGATTTATCCCGCTTTGACAAAAAAAACTGGATGACTTCTGAAGAAGATGTTTGGTACATCCCAGAATACCTTGCTGATGTCCCCCATCAAAAAATCATGAGCCGCGCTCAAATAGCCACCTTAAGAAAAGCAGATAAAACAGAACTCAAAGCTGGAGATGTTGTTCAGTTTCAGAAAAACAAAAAGAAAAAACAGATTACCAATGAACAAAAGAATGCCCTTTCTTAAAATTCTTATAGATCCAATACAATTTAAATTTAATTTCAAGCTGGGTTGTCTCATCACTCTTTTCCTTGGTGTATAAAGTGGCTTTGGCCTCTTTCTTGGCTTTGCTTTCTGACGGCTTCTTGACTTTTGGCGCCATGCCAAACCATTTCCTAAAGGTTGACCGCTCTGCTTCCTTTTTTTTATCAACCGGAGCCATGCCACCAGCTTCATCAAGATACTTCTTCAACTCATCGCCCAAAGCGTCCATTGCTGCTTCAACAGAACTGGAAATCACTTTCATCAGCTCAAAATCCTCTTGATCTTTCATCTTGACATAATTCTCAATGTCCTCATCTGTCCACCGATAACCTCGCATGTTAATACGAATTTCACCAACATGAATCGGCCCTCTTTGATAGCCCTCCTGGACATATTTCATGCTCGGCTTGGTCCGGTAATTAAAAGTAAACAATAAAACAGAATTATAATAACCCCAGTTCCGGTAAGTTAAAAGTTCAATGTCAATCATGCTTGTTTCAAAAGCAGCTACAATATCAGGGGACAAAGCCTTTTTCTCATCCATTGTCAGCCTTTTGATATGTCTCAAATAAGGTTTGACCCAAGTCATATACATCTTGATTATTTCAAAATGTTGTTTCAAGTATTTCAAAGTAAATGTCCTTCTCGACATCATCTCTTTTGAAGTCCTTCTTTTCCAGGTCACAAACTGATGCAGATGTCTTTTCAAAACTTCCAAAACTTTTTTGTTGAATTCCAAAGAATCAACCCAAGCATCAACTTCATCTTCTGTGATAGGCGGTGCATCAAAAAACAAATCAGGCAAGGTTGTAAACTGCAGTTCACGGGCCATTCCATAAACTGAAGCAGGATTTTTAGCTCCGCCCTGCACCATGTCAATAAAAATTCCTTTCAGAGTGATTTCATCGCTCTTCCTTCTTAATCTCCTTTCTTTGGCAAATTCTTTTTCTGCACCTTCATAATAATCCAATCTTTCATCAAGAATCCTTAACTCACGGACCAGCTGGAAAAGCTCTTTAATCATCTTGCCCATAGTTGCCAGATATTGGGAAACTTTATCCTGCTGCCCTCCCAGCCTTAACTGAGAAACTCCAAAAAAAGCAGAATTTTCAGCTGCTGTAAAAACATCTTCTGTCTTGATAAAATCTTTGTAAGCAATATCTTCCCTAAGATACCTTAAAATCCAGTAATACGGCTCTTCAACAGCCATATCTCCTCTTTCCCAATATACTTCATAGCGTTTTATTGTTTTAGGGAAACCAGAATAACGATAGCTAGCAAAACCAGCCATAGAATCTTCAATTACCTCTTCATCAAACCCAAATTGTTTTACCAAAGGGCTTGGATGATGTCCACCTAATTTCATCTTTTTTACTAGATTAGTTTATTTTAGTTTATTAAATTTTCTGATAAATGTTGGAAATGTCGCCAATGGACCAGTGAGCACTGTTCAACTCGTTAGACCGTAGGAACCCTGCATTTGAGAGCTTGTTGTTTCTCTATTATTTTGCAGGGTGCGAACGAGACATTTCCAACATAGCCAACAAAAGCTTTATATATCAATTGCCATAATTCCACTTAAAAATGGTTGAATTTAAACTCGTACTCAATACCAAGAAAGGTAAATCATTTAGCAAACAAATCACTGGCAAAGAAGCTGATTTTCTTTTAGGTAAAGATATTGGCAGTAAAATTCCAGGTGATAAGGTTGGTTTTACTGGTTATGAATTTGAAATAACCGGCGGCAGTGATTTTGCTGGTTTTCCCATGAGAAAAGGTATCAAAGGTTTTGGTAGAAAAAGAATTCTCACTGCTAAAGGTGTTGGCTTTAGCGGCAAGACCAGATGGAAGAAAAAGAAAAAAGGTTTAAGAATCAAAACAACTGTCTGCGGTGAAAAGATTTATCCAAAAATAACTCAAATCAATCTCAAAGTTCTCAAAGAAGGCGCTGGAGCCTTAGGCGAAGAAAAAGCAAAAGAAGAAGCACCAAAAGCAGAAGAAAAGAAAGAAGCGCCTAAAAAAGAAGAAAAGCCTAAGGAAGAAAAAGCACCAAAAGAAGAGAAAAAAGAAGCTCCAAAAGCAGAAGAAAAACCTAAGGAAGAGCCTAAGAAAGAAGAAAAGAAAGAGTAAACTTTATTAAAACAACTTCTTTAATTCTATACCATGTACATTTTAACCCATTGCAAAGCTAACTTTGAAGTTTTGAAAAACAGAAAGTTAACACCAGAACAAGAAGCTCTTTTTGTTTTAGGCAGTTTTATTGCTGATGTCCATGAGTTTAGAATAGTTGAAAAAAAAGAAACCCATGGCCAAGGCCCAAAATTTCTCAAATCATTAGCTAAAAAATATCATTACCTTGGTGCTGGACTTGTTCTCCATGGAGAAAAACCCAAAGGCCTGGATTATTATGCTCATGAAGAATACATCCCAAAAAAAGAAAAAGCCATCAAAAAAATCATCAATCATTATCGAAAAATTTTTCCTAAAAAAATAGATATGTCCATGACCGCCCATATTATCATTGAATTTTGCTTTGAATATTTAACAGTTGAAAAAAATCCTCATCTTATCAAACGAGTTAATCATGCTCTTAAAGCACCCATACTTCCTAAAGCAGTTTATAATTTCACCAATTTTTTTAACATCAACAAAAAACATACCAAAATCATGTTAAAACTGCGTAAAACAGACAGAGTAAGAAAATTTATTGCTAATTTTAAAGATATTGAAGGGACAGCCCGCAATTTCCAGAATTTTATTTTCTTAAAGCAGTTAAGAGACAAAAATCACAAACCCAACTGGCTTAATCGAATCACTAAATCATCTTACCGCTACTTAAAATCAAAAATAAAAGAAAAGCAACTCGAACAGATGATTGGCCGTTGTGTCGAAACAGTCAGAAAAGACTATGATCCTTTTATGAACAAGGCCATTAAAAATCTGAAAAAACTTGCTCAAGAATACAAACTATGAAACTTGCCGAACAGTGATATTAAATTGCGAAGCCATCAAAAATGCAAAGCATTTTTGGGGTTCCAGAAATTCCAAGGGGAATTTCTCAGAACCATTTATGGCGTTTTCCGTGAGCGCAAGTAATTATCCTTAAAAATTTCAAAGAAATTTTTGGGACACAAAAAATCCTAAGGGGATTTTTAGGTGAATTCGAACGGAGTGAAAATTTATGAAACTTGTTAACTATGGCATTGTCAACATTGACAAGCCGCCTGGGCCAACTTCTCACCAAGTCTCTGATTTTGTCCAGAAAATTCTCAAAATAAAAAAATCAGGCCATTCAGGAACTCTCGATCCTCGAGTCACTGGCTCCTTAGTCATTGCCCTGGGCCGAGCCACCAGAATTGTAGAAGTTTTACTCAAAGGAGGCAAAACTTATGTGGGCATCATGCATCTCCACAAATCCGTCGAAGAAAAAATCATCAAAAAAACAATAAAAAAATATTTCACCGGCAAAATCAAACAATTGCCGCCAATAAAATCAGCTGTCAAAAGGCAGGAACGCATCAGGGAAATCTACAATTTTAAAATTTTAGAGATAGACAACCAAGATGTTTTATTTGAAGTTTCCTGCCAAGCTGGCACTTACATCAGAAAACTTTGCCATGACATTGGCAAACAGCTTGGCACAGGCGCCCACATGGCAGAATTACGCAGAACAAGAGTCGGGCCTTTTGATGAATCAACCATGTTCACTCTCCAAGACCTCAAAGACGCTTACACCTTATGGCAGGAAGGCAATGATAAATTCCTCAAAAAAATAATCCAGCCCATAGAATCAGCCGTCAAAAACATTCCTAAAGTTTATGTCCATGACGGAGCCATCCAATCATTATTACACGGCCGAGACCTGGCCATCCCTGGCATTAAAGAAATGTCAGAATTCACCAAAGACGAAATCGTTGCCATCATGACCAAAGACAAACAACTCCTTGCTCTCGGCACCGCCAAGATGTCAACAGAAGAAATCGAGAAAAAAAAGAAGGGCATTGCTGTTAAAACAGACAAAGTCTTTATGCCAGACGAGAAGCAATGATGTTATGGTCTTCTTCATTGTAATTATCTCCTGAATAGTGTCTGCCTTCACGCTCCCATTCCACTAAAAACAATTCTGTCTCAAAACCATTTTTTTGTAAAAAATCTAGTTGAGCCAAAGCAAATAATTGCTTTAAAACAATGGCAAATTGTTTTTGGGCTGGAATCTTATAATCATATTTTTTTGGACCGCGCGCATCAACCAAAGCACGAGGGTCATACATTAGTTCAATTACTCTTTTGATTTCTTCTTCATTTAGATCTTCTTGTAAATAATTTTTCATCAATTTAAATCTATTAGCATCAGGCCTAATTTTTTCTAAACCCGTATTGTTAAAATAAATTTTTTCTGCTTCATGAAAAATTGCTTCTTCAATAGTGATGTTGCCTAATCCGTCAGGATTTTGATAACCAGTAAAAAATACTCTCCGCCCCACAGTCACTTGAGATAATTCTGGTAAATTTGTTCCTTCCCCTTCAAGATATTTCAAGTCCCGATGGATATAAATAAGATTTTTATAGCCATTAGCCTCTAAAAGAGTGTTAACAGTCTCTTCAATATTATCACTGATTGGCACCCTGACTTTAAATTCTTCTCCAGCAAATTCAGGACTTACTCCTGGCTTAAAATTATAAGGTTCTTCAATCTTTTTTCTTTCTAATCTATCAATCATATAAACTCTTAAATTTGGCTTTGCTTTTGCCACTGGTCTTGTTTTTTGCCTTCCCATCCCAGAACCAATATCAATCAAGACGCATTCCTCAGAATCAGGGATTTCCTTGAGCGGCAGTTTATGAAATTCATAAAAAGCAATTTTTGACAAACCTTTTTGAACATGATGATAATGCCTTTCATAAAGAGCATCACCTGAAACAGGCTCTTGATAATGCATAGGATCTTTATTATAAGGTGGTCTGTTGCCCCATGCTGATAAAATTCTACCTTCCACATCATTAGCTCTAAACCTTGGAGGCTTGTCACTATCTAAATGCCCAAATCTCCTTAGAAATTCAAGAGTCTTCTCTGTTAGCTTCTTCACTTCCATATTAATAATCAGAAAATTAATTGTTTATAAATCTTACCTATGCGCTTTCCCAATCAGCTCACTAAACTTCTCAACCTTCATTCCTTTCATATAATCTTTTATTCCTTCAACAGCCCTTGGTATGGCTAAAGGGTCAGCAAAATTATATGTTCCAATCTGAACAGCAGATGCTCCAGCTAAAATATATTCCATAGCATCACTGGCATCTTTAATTCCACCTACACCAACAATTGAAACTCTATCTCCAATCGCAGCATAAACATCATAAACAAAAGCAACATTAACTGGCATGATCTTAGGTCCAGACATTCCAGCATACTTTCGGGCAAACTCTGGTTTTTGTTTTTTAATATCAATCTTCATTCCTCTTAAAGTATTGGCAATAACTAAAGCTTCTGCTCCAGCTCTATAAGCTGCCCTTGCCATTGGCACCATATCACTTACATTTGGAGTTAGCTTAACCCACAGAGGATGTGAAGTTGCCTGTCTTACTTTGCTTATCAAACCATAAACCAATTCACTCTCAACTCCATAAGCCAATCCCGTATCAACATTCGGGCAGGAAACATTAACTTCAATCGCTGCAATATCTTTGATTTTATCTAATTTCTCAGCTTGCATTAGGTAATCATCCATAGTACCACCAGCAATACTAACTATCACAGGAATTCCTAATGCTAAATAATTTAGCAGTTCTTCATCAATAAACTTATCAATTCCCGGTCCTTCTAGACCAATAGAATTCAGCATACCCCCATCAACTTCAGCAATTCTTGGCGGTGGATTGCCAACCACTGGCAAGGGCTTGACACTTTTATTCACAATCCCTCCCAAAGCGTTCAAATCAAAATCTTCAATCTCACCATACTCTAATCCAAAACAACCAGAAGCATTCATCACTGGATTGTTCAGTTTTACTCTTCCAACCGTCACTTCAAGATTAGGTTCCATCTCTAAAAATTACTAGTCAATCTCCTATATAAATTTAATTAAAAAAGAAAAAAATTAAGCTCTCAACTCATTCAGCATCTTGCAGTATTGTTGAGCTTTGGCAGCTTGTTCTTTTGGAGTTGAATTAGCACCATTTGGAAACATCACTGCTCTGCCAACATTGACAATAACTCTATCTTTTCCAAAATATTGCCAGATGTCATTTGCCTGTCCGCCTTGCTCTCCAACAGCTGGTAGTAATACTACCATATCGCTTCCAACATAACTTCTAACTCTTTGAAGTTCATCTTTAGTTGGATGAACTCTTGTAGGATTTCCTTCTGCATCTCTTGCCATAACATTTGGCGCGCCAATAACTACACCTTCAATCCCATGCTTTTTAGCATCATGGGCCAGTTGAATGTATTTGTGGACATGGTCTTGGCCACTAATGATTGTAATATCAGCTTTGTGATAATTATCCCCATCCCGAGTCGGTGCCCAATTTAGCTTTTCTCTTTCAAACTCAGGAGAACTCATCAGAACCATTTGAATGATACCAATACCTCTTTTACGTCCTTGCTCAGCAACTTCTGCAATGTTACCAGGGAAGGGAACATAAGTTACTGCATCAAAACCTTTTTGAGCAGCATAAAAAACACCAGCATCATTTGTTGCGCCAATATCAGGAATTTTTTCATCTGTAAACGCTACCATACCTTCAGAATGGATTGCATCAGCAAGTGTTTTCAAGTCAGCCATGCCTACTGCATCTTTCCAATAATTTATGTTCAGTTTGATTCCAGCAGACCATCGACTTAATGCTTCAACATAATCCAAACTCCATTGTAATTTATCAGTGCCTTCAGGCAGACCTTTTCCTTTCTCAGTCCTGCCCATTGCAAATTCAGCAGGATCTAATCCGCCGCACAAAACAGAATTCTTTTTATCAACTGCAGTTAACCATTCTTCTAGTAATGACATTTTATTTCCTCCATGGATTTCCAAATCCAAATTCTCCCAAGTATTTTCCAATATTAGCTCGGATTATATCATCAACAACAACTTCACCATTGATTTCGCGGCCATGCAAGGCATCGACTAATTCTATAATATCAACAATTGAAATAACTGGAATATTGTATTTCTCTTCAAATTGCTGAACAGCAGTTTGGTCAGAACCATGAACCGTTTCTTTTCTGTCTACAGTAATAATCAGTCCAACCACTTCTGATTCAGGAGCATATTGAGATAAAATACCCATGCCTTCATCTTTAGCTGCGCCAGTTGTTAAAACATCATCCAACAACAACAACTTATCTCCTGGTTGCGGCTTATGGCCTAACCAAGGTCCTTTGTCACCATGATCTTTTGTTTCCTTTCGGTAAGAGGAAAAACTGGCTTCTCTCCCAAACTCCCTTCCTAAAGCCACAACCGTACCTCCAGAAGGAACAATTCCTTTGTAAGGCAGACCAAAGACAACATTAAATTCTGGCAGCTGGCCAGTTCTCAAACTTTCATCAATCCTGGCTGCAAACGCCATGCTTAATTCATCCAAAGCAGCACCTGTACTAAAACCACCCATATTAACAAAATAAGGCGACATTCTTCCGCTTTTTAATTTCCAATAATCCTTTTCTTCACGAACACCTTTAAACGACCTTTCTGCAGCCGTAAATTCAGAAAAATTAGCTTTGTATTCTGTACCTTTATAATCTCTCATTCAAAACACCTCCAAATGTTTTAAAACAGAAAACAAACTTAATTTAAAAATAAATCTATACTCTAACCATTATTTTTAGATATATAAATATCAATAAAAGTCCCAGCCATCGCTAAAACAACCGGCCCGATAATAAATCCCGGCAGACCAAACAAAGCAATTCCTCCAAAAATACCCAACAAAATCAAAACAGGGTGGACTTTAGCCCTTTTACCAATTACTTTTGGCCTGAGAATACTGTCTGCAAATCCGCCAGCCAGCAAATTAACTAAAAACAACAAGACCCCTTTCCATATCAGCATTGTTTCATTGGTTGAAACACCATCATAAACAAAAATCAAAGAAGCTGGAATCCAAATCATGGCTGTACCAACATAAGGTGCAAAAGAAACAATGGCCATGACAATACCCCAAATCAAAGGTGAAGAAACACCAAAAATCCAAAATGAAAGAGCGCCAATACCACCTTGAATCAAGGCAATGATTAAATTTCCATAAACAACAGCATACATCACATCGTTTAACCTGTTAGTTATCAACTTGTTGTGCTGCTGATGCATTCTGAAAAACCTCTTTAATTTTTCAACAAAAATGTCGCCATCTTTCAAAAGATAAAATACTACAAAAAAAGAAATAAAGAGATTAATCACTAAAGCGGGTATGCCTAATACCAGTTTAGAAACCCAATTTAAGATAAAATCCATTGAAGTCCTCAAAGCTTCTTGGAAATAATATTGAACTCGAGCGTCACTTGACCAGTCAATTACCATCTTACAGACAACATTATCACAATTGCTCAAGAAATCTCCTGTCAAACGCTGCTTGCCTGTTAAATAAATCAAATAAGCTTCTTTAGTCATAACATTTACCGATAAAATCAAAGGAACAGCGATAACCAAAATTATCAAAATCGAAACAATCACTGCCGAAGCAAACTTATTTTTCAATTTTTTATTCACCCACTTAAATAATGGATAAAAAAGATAGGCAATAATTGCGCTGGTTAAAAGAGCAATAACATAAGGTTTGATGATAAAAAAAGCTAGAACAAGAAGTGCTAAAACCCCTCCGATATGTAGATATTTATAGTACTTTACCATCTTCCCTCTTTTTAAGCTAAATAAACCTTAAGTATTAAAAAGCTTTTTGGTAAAATATAAAAGAAAGTATGCTTTTCTAAGCTGGTGAGGTGTTTAAACATGAAGAGAACCATACTTTTTGCTCTGATCATATCTACTTTGTTGATTCTATCTGCCTGCCAAGGTATAGTTTGTAATGAACCCTACATCAGATTTGCTGACAGCTGCTGCCTAGACCAAAATGAAAACAACATCTGTGATGACGATGAAAGTGGAGTTGTTATTGTCAAAGGCAAGACTCAGGAAGGCTTAACCAATGAAAATCCTATTGGTAAAATAAACAGGGAAATTGAAGGAATGATGTCAGAAGCAGGTTCTCAAAATTGTGAAACAGTTGAAGTCCAGTACACTGAACAGGTCAAAAACGGAACCAAAAGAGTCTGCGATGAAGGCTTGGCTGATTATGAAATCACTGAAATCGCTTGCGAATCAGAACCAGCTGAACCAATGCATGACACTTGCGGAGCCAAAGATTACCATCGAGTTGCTTACAAAATAGAAAACAATGAAGAAGAAGCTATCACCTTTGAGTACAATATGGGCGCCTGGATCAATAATGCTAAATTTAAATTTAATGACGATGTTTTGAACGTCACTGTCTCAGCTAAAGATGATGAGACCATTGAAGCAATATTCTGCAGGACTGGCGTCAGAGGCGCTTGCTGGTATGAAATCCTAAACAAGCCTTTTGTCAACAAATGCCGGGATGTTGATAACATGATTACAATCAACAAGACCAGGACAGAAGTTCAGTGTGATTAAATTCTAAAAAAGAATGGGCCGAGCCACTTCCCCCCCCCCCTTAATTTAGCTTTATTTATTCGGGATTTAGTTATTTTTTGGGGTAGAGTAAAGAAACTCATTTTGGGCTTAGAATAGTTGATTTTCTCCACCCCCCACTAGACAACCTCACGTAGAATTTATAAATAAGTAATACCTATTAATATAAAAAAAAGGGTTAAGATGAGTTTCAATAAAAAAGATAAATATTTGTTGGGTGATTGTAAGGACGTTCTTAATAAGATTCCCGATAATACTTTTGATTTAATAGTTACATCACCTCCTTATGCAGATAGCAGAAAAAAAACATATGGGGGGATTCATCCTGATAAGTATGTAGAATGGTTCTTGCCTCGTTCTAAGGAATTTCTAAGAGTTTTGAAACCAACAGGAACATTTATTTTAAATATCAAAGAAAAAGCAATGAATGGAGAAAGACACACCTATGTCATTGATTTAATAAAAACGCTAAGAGAACAAGGTTGGTTATGGACAGAGGAATTTGTTTGGCATAAAAAAAATTGCCATCCAGGTAAATGGCCTAATCGGTTTCGGGATTCATGGGAAAGATGTTTACAATTCAACAAATCAAAGAAATTTAATATGTATCAAGATAATGTTAAGGTTCCTGTTGGGAGCTGGGCTAAGTCCAGACTCTCAAATTTAAGTAAGAAAGATAAAACAAGGGATACTTCTTCGGTTGGTAGCGGTTTTGGAAAAAATGTTGCTAATTGGCTGGGTAGGAAGATGGTTTATCCAGATAACGTATTGCACATGGCAACAGAATGCGGAAATAAGAACCATAGTGCAACATTTCCAGTTTCTTTACCTGTTTGGTTTATTGGATTATTTACAAAAGAAGGAGATTTAGTTCTTGATCCTTTTGCTGGTTCTGGTACTACTGCTGTCGCCTGTTCACATCTTAATAGAAATTACATCATGGTTGATGTTGTAGAAAAGTATAAAAAGGAAGCAGAACAAAGAGTTCATAATGAAAAAATTAAACACAAAAGAGCTGTCCAAGTATATTCAGCAGAATATAGCACTATTTCACAAAAACAGGCTGAAAAGCTTGGAAAACACAAATCTACGCTCATTACTCCAAAAGAAGAATCCATATTTGTTTAGGGCCAAGAACATAATAACAGCTCAGGAGCTTGTAGCTTCTTTTTTGGATGCAAGGCTATCAGCTTCAGAAGAAAAAATATTTGGTGACTTTCTTGAAGATTTAGCAATATTTGTTGCACAAAAAACATTAAACGCTAAAAAATCAACAGGCAGTGGAATTGATTTTGAGTATAGGAAAGGAGATAAAATTGTAGTTGTTTCAGTAAAATCTGGATTAAATTGGGGAAATAGCAGTCAATGGAAAGCCTTGGAAAATAATTTTAAAAAAGCACAAAAAGTCTTGATGCAATCCTCTCATGTTAATAATGTACAGTGCGTTCTTGGAGTCAGTTATGGAAAAGCAAGAACGACTCTCAAGCGAGGGATTATTCTGCAAATTTGTGGACAAAACTTTTGGTATATGATTAGTGGGAGTGATTCTTTTTACAAAGACATTGTAAGGCCTCTAGGGCATAAAGCAAAAGAGCTCAATGAATCGTTTAACGAAAAGAAAGCCCAATTAGTAAACAAATTGACAAAAGAATTTTTAGAAGATTTTTGTACAAATGATGGAAAAATTTTATGGGAAAAAGTAGTAAAATATAATTCTGAAAATATTACAAAAGAAGACCGACACAATCTCTAATTAAAGTAGAAATGGGCCGAGCCAGATTTTCGTCGAAACGAAGTTTCGCACGAATAAGAAACCTCAGTTTCTGTTCGAACTGGCGACCTCCTCGATTTTGAGAACAGTTTTACCATCCACGTCAACGAGACGTTATACCAGGCTAAACCATCGGCCCACATATTAGCAAAAGTTTTAAAAGCTATATAAATATTTATCGGTATATGCCTATCCGTGATATCTTGCACGGCTTGAGCTTACATAAACTCAAACCCAAAAAAGAGATAACTGAAGTTTATATCTCAATCACTTTGAGATATTTAGCTTTCTCCATGATTAATTTATTTGTACCTTTATATCTTTACAATAAACTTGGCTATACCTTAAACCAAACCCTGCTCTTTTACATTGTCTTTTCAATTGGTTTTGGCCTGTTAACCATAGTCGCCGGCAAACTCATCTCCAGGATTGGTGTTAAACACACTATCCTCCTCAGCGTCCCTTTTTACCTTGCTTTCTACTTGCTGCTCTACAGTTTGGAGTCATTTGCCATAAATATTTATTTTATCGCTCTTTTCTTTTCCTGTGCCCAGGCCTTTTTCTGGACCGGCTTTCATACAGAATTCATTGTTTCCAGTGATCATGAACATAGAAGCAAAGCAGTCAGCAAATACATCAGCCTTTCTTATCTTGCCATTTTAATCGGCCCTTTAATTGGTGGATTTACAATTGACCGCTTTGGCTTTGCCCCTCTTTTCATCATTGTCTCAATCTTTTTCTTTCTCTCAGCTCTTTTCCTTTTCTTTACCAAAGATTTCAGGCAGCCAAGCAAAATCCAATTCAAAAATATTTTTTCCAAAACAAATCTCAGATATGCTATTACATTCTTTGCCCATGGTGCGCAGACTATGGCTGAAGGCGTGCTTTGGCCTTTATTTGTTTTTGTTATCCTCAAATCTTACACTAACCTGGGGCTTCTAGGTTCAGCCATGAGTGCTGTCATTGCCTTATTCACTTATTTGGTTGGCCGGTACAGCAATACCCATGACCTCAGACAGATTTTACAGATTGGTGGCATTGCTTATTCCTTAAGTTTAGCAGTCAGAACTTTAGCCTCATCAATTGGCTTTGTTTTCGGCATTACCATCTTCGGTGGTTTCAGTCATACGTTTGTCAAAGTCCCTTTAGAAGCCATGGCTTATAACAAAGCAGAAAAAAATATCATTGAAATGATTGTTTTCAGGGAAATAGCCATTAATACGGGCAGGATAGCTGTCTTGCTAGTGCTCCTTGCCTCTGGCAAATTCCTCTACGGCTTTTTATTCAGCGGCCTGGCTGGACTAGGTTATTTGTTTTTTTAAGAATTTATGAAAAATGTCCTTTAACTTTAGACGATTTTTTAAGAATTATTTTATTTTGAGATTTTTTGAAAGTGATATCAAATATATCAAAAACTCCTTCAACGCCTAAAACAATCTCTCCCTCTTCTTCAACCCTTTTTTTCGACAAAGTGATTAAGACTGGTATATGATCAACATTAACAGAATCCCTGGGCAATTTTCCTAAGAAAGTAAAATTTGCTTTGCTAGAAATTACTTCACTGGATTCGCGAAAAGCAAATAGTTTCCCTTTTTCTCCCTCCATATCAATTCCTGTGGCCTTTGCTATTCCCTCAGGGATTACAGTTGTGTCACAACCACTATCAATTAGCGCTGGTATCTCTATAGAACTATTTTTTCCCTTTAGAACAACAAGAATCCTAGGTCTAACAGCGTATCTTCCATTTTCTAGTTTCTCTTTTTTAAACCTGTAAGTTAAAACCATCATCAAAGAATAGATAATTTACTCCTCACTTTTGTTATGAACGGTCTTTTGTTAGGATAATGTTTTTTAACTTGTTTTATAAGCATATTAACATTTTCGCCACTAGCAACAACTTCTTTCCCAATAATTGCTAACCATTTTCCAGAATATTGGCTAAAATCATTCTTTAGAAACCATTCATAAGTTGCATAAGTCATTTTATTCTTTAGTTATAAAAACGAATCTGATTTATAAACATTTTGCAAATTTTAAGTTTTTTTAAGCAAATTTAATAAATCAAAACATATTATCTAATACCATGTTCGATGTCAGCGAATTTGAAAAAGAGAATTTAAAAGACAATTTCTATGAGATAATGATGGATTTTCCTTTTGCCAAGGATTCTGAAAGTAAAAAAAGAATTCTCCAGAAAGCCATGCAGTTCTCAGAAAAAATCCCGGAGTTCAAAGGCTGGCCTCACAATGATGTTGCTTTTTGGAATGCTGAAGCCTTTATGTGGAGTTCAAAAATTGACAGTGAATTAAGACAGGATATCAAAAACGAATTAGCCTTTAGAGTCGGAGAAAAAAACCTTGACTTGGGCTCTGGCAATGTTGTCTACACACCCAATACCATCTCAATAGACTATTCCCCGGAAATGTTAGAGATGAACGATAACAAAAACAAGATTCTCCATGATTTGGAAAAACCATTGCCTTTTGCTACAGAATCATTTGATTCCATTACTGCAGTTTTCCTCCTTAATTACATCAAAAACATCCCGCAATTAATCAAAGAAGCCAGAAGAGTCTTGAAACTCAACGGCAAGTTCACCATCGTCCAGCCCCAGGAAGTCAATGACCTTTACTATCTCCATGTCAAAAACAACTATGACGAAAACGCTTTAAGGATTTTATTAAAACACGCCGGCTTTAGAACTGATTCCTTTTCCAAAACCTTTAACAACAAAAAAATTAATTTCTTTTTCTGTGAAAAGAAGTTTGTTTAAAAAAACGGGCTCAGAGGGACTTTCGCCGCTTTTTCTACGCGCATAGTGGGACTGAACAAAGCAAATGTCCCACGCATTTTTGGTCGCTTTTTCGCGAAAAAGCGTTTCGAACCCCCGACCACTTGGTTACTTCAGCCAAGAGCTAAAGGATTGACAACTCGTTGGCAATAAGAGCCAAGTGCTCTACCAGGCTGAGCTATGAGCCCATATCCTTAAAAAAATTATATCTGAATTATAAACCTTCTGATTTTAAGTAAACTTTTTAAAGAGAAAAAGATTACTTAACTCTAATGAAAAAAGAGGGTTTCTTTCACAGGAATAACAAACATCCTACTTTAAAGCCTAAATTAACTTTTGGCCAAAGATCATCTGACAGACTCTCTGAGTTTGCTGGTAGCTGGGGTTTTATCTTTGGCTTAATCATCTTCATCTTTCTCTGGATGTTCATGAACGTCTATGCTTTTGTCAATAAATGGGATCCTTTTCCTTTTATCCTGCTCAACTTAGGGCTTTCTTGCTTGGCAACTTTTCAAGCACCGGTAATTTTAATGGCGCAAAACAGGGCAGCAGAGCGTGACCGCATCAATGCTAAATATGATTACCAGGTCAATAGAAAGGCAGAAAGAGAAATCCAACAGATTATCAAATCATTGGATAACATTAAAAGAAAATTAAAATGACAACCGCTCTCAAAGAAAGAAACATCCTTTCCCTCGGTGAAATGATAGACTTAGCTGAAAGATTAAGAATTGATTTTGGCGGCACCCATAGATTAAACCAAGAACAACTGAATATTATCTATAATTCTTTAAGATTAATTCACCGGCAGGCAAAAAAATCAGCTCCACCAGTCTTTGGCAGAAAAATAGCCCAGGCTCAAGCAGCTATTACAGCAATTAAATCAAAGAAAAAACCAGATGAGATTGAAAAACACTTTGAAAAACTGATTGAACACCTCACTGAAGCAACATCACTACTCGGTCTCAGAGAACCAGCACCAAAAAGAAGAGCAGCTTAAAGTAATTTCAAGTGGCCGACAACAGAATCTATTTTCTCATCCTTATCAGGGCCAATGGCACCGCAGGTTAGAGTTGGTTTCTTAAAAAAAGTCTTGCCGGCATCTTTAATCAAGGATGTTTTCAAACCCTTTTTCTTGGCTAGTTTGATGTACTTGACTAATTCTTTCTGGTCACTAACCTTCAAAACCGCTTTCTTCCCTCCTTCTGAAAGCCATTCGTCAACCTTTCTTTTATCAGAATTCAAAACAGCGTCTACTGCTGCATGGGCTACCTGAACACAAGCCTTGCCTCGAGGAAGTTTAAGGTCCATTCTCACCAATATTGCTTGTTTGTATCCCATCTTTTTCTCTTATCTTAATGTGACTTTTAAATTTTTCTTTTTTTCTTCTCAAATAAAAATTCCGACAATCCCTATACATCCATCTGCATAATTTCCTAGCATTATCTCCATAATAAAAACATGTCCAAACACTAAGGTTTTTTTGGGGAGGTCCAATTCTAAGACCAAGAATTCTGTTCAACTTTTTCTGTAAGGTCTCAACAAATTCCTTACTTGCTGTAAACGCAACTTTGATTGTGTTGGGTTTGTTAAAATAAATGCTCCCATCTCCATCAAAATAACCTCTAACAAAATGAGAAAGAAATTTGTCTGGAACATAAGGGAACTTAAGAATAGCTGATTTTTTAGGGTGACAGCCAAGATTTATTAAATCTTCACATAACGGTTTATTATGAACTCTAAAAAATGAACTCTCTTTATAGTCATGAATATTATGTTCACTCCCCATAACTTTTTTAATTTTCTCCAAAATTTCTTTGTCTTTTGAATGAAGATGAATCCCACAAAGATCTTTATTAGAAGATACAAACCCATCACTACAAAACCAACCAAACACATAAGCCATTACAACATTCCACTTTTTAAAGAAATCTTGATTAATTTCACAATTATTTTCTCTTACTTCTTTTTTGAACCCTAAGCGGCTTGCTTTGTGATAAATTGAAGATTTACTTCTGTTTGGAAAAAGTGCATAAACATTTTTGTCAAAATTATAATTATTTTTTAATAATTTTAATTCATCAGAGGTCCAATAATCATATTCGCTTGTTAAATTATACTTTCTAAGCCATCTCTGTACTGTACTTGGATCTACATTATTTTCTTTGGCAATCTGTAGATAGTCCTTAATCTTCAATTGTTTAATTAAATAATCTTTCGAGTAATAATTTTTCATTTTAAAATCACCTCATTTCACAGGTGATTTTGAGAGGACGTTGAGCGAACCTGCGTAATAGATTTTGTCTCGTTTTTGAGGGAAAATCTTAATTTAGCAGGTTTGCGTGTCCTCGCTTTATTAGAAGAAAAGGGTTTAAATATTGTTTATGGGGTTGTCCAGTGCCACTAACTTGCCTTTCGGCATCTTCAAATCCATGCGGACTAAAACAGCTTGTTTCATACTTAGAACTAATTTTTCTCAATTTATAAAGGTTTGTCTAAATCTTCAACTTCTTCCCATCAATAAATATCTCCGGATCTTTAAACACCTGATCCAAATGAATAATTGTCTTTATCTGTCCTCCATACCAGTAATTACTGCCAATTGCTACATGCGCAGTCCCCAAAACCTTTTCATCAATAATTGTTGAGCCCACAATTTCAGCGTCTGGATTCAAACCAATCCCAAACTCACCAATCAAACGAACTCTTTCTGGAAACTGTGCTCTTTCCTCTGCTTCAACTAAAGTCTGTTCTACCAGCTCAGCACCCTCACCTTCTAAACCAACTACTCTGCCTTCCTTAATTGTAATTTTCAAAGGCCCTTTGACCAATAATGTTCCTTCTTTATGACGCACAGAAACATCTACCACTAACAAACCATCAGCTTGCCTGATCTTGACTGGAGTAAAAACCTCACCAGTTGGAATATTGCCTCCTAAACCAGGCTCATTATAAATCCCAATACTAGTCATGGCTTTCATGCCTTCAATCCCCAAAACCAAATCAGTCCCGGCTTTGGTCTTGACTTTAATTTCCTTTCCTTCATCTAAAATCTTTTTCACAACCATTCCTTTTTTCCTCAAAGATACATAATTAGTATTAAGGGATTTAATCACCATTTTCAACTTATCTAAATCCAGACTTCCCATACCTGTTGTTGATGTGAATTTATGCTTGCGCAGCCTGCAAAATTTACGATAACTCTTGCCCAAATGCCCTAGTTTACCCAACATATTTGACAGACACAGAATAATCACATTGCCTTCAGGCAGCTTGTCCATTGCTTCCAAAACCTTCCAGTCTGCCTGTTGATTCTTGCTTTTTACTCCCTGCATAATCAAATTAACCTTGCATTTGCCCCTGGCCTTCAAATAACACCCAACTAAAATCGGAGCAATAATATTCTCTCCATCGCCGTAATCACCTACAATTAGAATTTCCTCCTTGCTAATACCCAAACAATTATTTAAAATAAACTCAAAATAACGGGCATTCTTCTCTATCAAATCCTTAACCTTTCTCTCCTTAACCCATTTCTTAAACTGCTCTTTATGCATGAGACAAAGAATTTTGAGATTCTATTTATATGTTTTGAAAAGAAAACTTAATAAAGCAAAATAAATTAATAACTAAAAAGATACTAAAAAATTTGAAAAACACAAATTTTTAGTATCCAGCGAAAATCGCTTTGGCGATTTTCTGGGATACAAAAAGAGCAAAGCTCTTTTTTAGTATCTCTTAGAAAAAACAGTATTTTTTCAAAGAGAGGGTAAAATGGCTTTAAGCACTATACTTCGAAAACTTCGCATTCTCAAACCTTTGCCAAAAAAAGAACCGCTTAGCATCAATAAAGATGCCAAAGCTGTCCTTGATTTCTTAATCAACATGGAATATGACAGAGACCGGCTCTTAAGACTAGTCAAAAGATTCCTTGAATTAAGAATTGATTACTATGCTCTCCAGGATGAAGAACCTAAAAAAAGCAATTTCAGGCAGCAAATCAACTTATTCGATGAAATCATTCAGGTTTACAGTTTCTATCAGGGCGATGCCGATATCAACGGCAAAAGAATCAAAAACATCGCCAAACTCTTAAAAGAAAAAGCCATTAAATCAGAAGACATCGAACTTATCGACAAAACCAGCAAATTAAGATGGAAATTTGATTGGTAAAAACAAACCCTCGCCTAAACCTAAATCTTTTTAAACCAAAACTCTTTTCTAACCACCATGGATTTCAAATTCAAAGACCAAGATAAGTTTTGGCATTCCTCAGCACATTTAATGGCTCAGGCAGTTTTACAGCTCTGGCCTAAAGCCAAAACAACTATTGGCCCGACCATTGAAACCGGCTTTTATTATGACTTCTATAAAAAAGAGCCTTTTACACCTAATGACTTGAAAAAAATAGAAGAAAAGATGAAGGAACTGGCAAAAAAAGACCAAAAAATCATCAAAAAAACCTTAACCATTGCTGAAGCTAAAAAACTCTTCAAAGACAATAAATTCAAAATAGAACTTATTGAAGAACTCAAAAAAGCCGGAGAAAAAAAAGTCACAGCTTATCAGCAAAGTGAGTTCATTGACCTTTGCCAAGGCCCTCACTTAAAATCAACTGGCCAAATCAAAGCTTTCAAATTAACTAAAATTTCAAGTGCTTATTGGAGAGGAGATTCAAACAAACCCTCCTTACAAAGAATCTATGGCATTTCTTTCCCAGACAAAAAACAATTGAAAAAATACTTGCATCTTTTGCAGGAAGCAGAAAAACGTGACCACAGGAAGATAGGCGCCAAACTTGACCTCTTCTCTTTTCATGAAGAAGCACCGGGCATGCCTTTTTACCATGATGGCGGTGTTTATCTTTTCAAAACCTTAGTTTTATTCATGCGGGAAGAATTAAGAAAAAGAAATTACATCGAAGCCAAAACACCAATTCTCATGCACAAAAATTTATGGTTAAAATCTGGTCATTGGGATAATTTCAAGGAAAATATGTATTTCACCAAGATTGATGAGCAGGAAAATGCGCTTAAGCCCATGAATTGTCCTGGTCAAATCTTAATTTATAAAGAAAAACTCCACAGCTACAAAGAATTCCCAATCAGGATGGCTGAATTTGGCCTGGTGCACAGACATGAATTAAGTGGTGTTCTCTCTGGTTTATTCCGTGTCAGAGTTTTTACTCAAGACGATGCCCATGTTTTTTGTCTGCCTTCACAATTAAAAGATGAAATCAAAAACTTAATTGATTTAGCTCATTTTATTTACAAAACCTTTGGTTTTGATTACGAAGTTGAACTCTCTACCAAACCTAAAAAAAGTATTGGCACAAAAGAGATGTGGAATAAAGCTGAAAAGATTTTAAAAGAAACTCTAAAAGAAAAAAAATTAGATTATAAATTAAATCCTGGCGAAGGAGCTTTCTATGGACCAAAAATTGATTTTCATCTCAAAGACGCCATTGGCCGAACCCATCAATGTGCCACTATTCAAGTTGACTTCAGTATGCCTGACAGATATAACTTGACTTACATGGATGAAAAGGGCAGCCAGGACAAAAGACCAGTCATGCTTCACCGAACAATCTTCGGCTCTATGGAACGTTTCATCGGAGTTTTAATCGAGCATTATGCTGGCAACTTCCCATTATGGCTTAACCCCAACCAAATTATTATCCTGCCAATTGCCGATCGGCACAACAAATTCGCCCAACAAGTCAAAGATGAATTTTTCAAAGCTGGCTTTAGAGTTGTTTTAGACACCAAAGTTGAATCCACCAGTAAAAAAATCAGAGAAGCCCAATTGAACAAATTTAACTACATTCTTGTCATTGGCGACACTGAAGTCAAAAATAAAACTGTCAATGTCAGAACTCGAGACAATAAAGTCCACGGCGAAAAGAAGGTCGATGATTTAATTAAAAAACTAAAAACAGAAGTTGAAGATAAAAAATAATAATCAAAAAAGGTGATTTATATGGAACTTAGACTCAAGCCTCGTGCCAGCCCCAAGGAATTGATTGAATTTAACAAAAGCTTAATTAGAAAATACATAAGGAACAGAGAATCTTTTCAAAAAGCAGAAAGTGTTTTTCATCAGCTTTTTGAAGAATTTAGTCGCGTCCATCATAATGACCAGTTCCACGGCACTGAAACCTTGTTATATCACCAGTATATGGTGATGCATAGTTTCGACACTTTTATGGATATGGTGGCCAAGGATTTTTCTACTGATGATATTTTTGTTAATAACATGGAGAATCTCCTTCAAACCATCGAAAAGAAAACTAAATTAGGCAGGAGAGAATTACGAAAATTATTGATCCATAAACCGCCTTTTTGTTCTAAAAATCTGCAGACCTTGCTGTTTTTAACAGTTTTGTTTCATGACTTAGGTAAATTATACAATACAGAAAAATGGGAAAAAGAATTTGAAGATGAGACTTTTAAGTTAAGGAAATTCCAGCGGCATGATGAATATGGCTGGTCTTTTTTCCAAATTTTATCAAGTAAAAAAGTTCATTTCGATAAATTATTTGAGCATATTGCCGAAAGAATAAAAAAAGAAATTGCTCAGCTAGAGTCAGGTTTTGAAGGTTTGAACGAAAAAAAGAAAGCAAGGCAGCAGCAAAAGATAAATCTGCTTAAGATTGATTTGCATTACCTTATTTTATCCCGGGAAAAAATTGAAAAATTTAAAGACTTATTAGATGAGTGTGGCCTAAGCAGGAATGATTATCTGTTTGTTTCCCGAATGATCCAACATCATCAGACTTTGTTTAACGACCCGTCCATGAATTATAAAGACTACATTAAAGAGAAAGATATTAAAAAATTAAAAAAATACTTAAAATGGGCCAGAGAGAAAAAATTAGCCAAAGTAGGAATTAAAAAAAGAACAATCTACAATGATTACATTTTTTATGGTTTGATGTTTGCCAATATGGCTGATGCTAACGGCACTGGATTTTCAGACCACACTATCGAACTAGCTTTTAAAGACTTCAAAAAAGGAGACAAATTTCAAGGCCATCATGGTGATATTAAAATTGACGCAGAGTTTTTTGGTTTCTTGACGTATCTCTATCACAATTTAAAAAGATCTGATGAAGATATCATCCAGGATTGGTTTGGTGTTGGAGAAAAGGAAAAGAAAGTCCAGTATAACTGGGGGATATTGTTTAAAAATTTCTCACAAAAAGATGCCCTTAACATCAAATTAATCTTAACAAAACAAGGAGTAGATAAAGGGCTGGAAATTCTTAAAGGAGAGGGGCATGACACTGAGAGGATTAAGGAATTGTTGAAGATTTGATTAAAAAACTAAAAAAAGAAGTTGAAGATAAAAAATAACAAAGTATTTATACTATTTCCAAGAAATCATTCTCATGGCCGACACTGTAATACAGTTTATCAATGAAGTGTATAAAAAGGAATTAGAAGAATACGAAAGCTCAAGAGGTCTTCTAAGCAAAGCTGGCAGTTGGATTGCAAGTTTTTTCTACCAAAAATCTTTTCGATGTCATGTTGATCTTTCAGAAAGTCTTTTTGACCGTCTGAAACAAGAACAAGGAATTCAGGCAACAGGAACTGCGATTGATGTTAGCGGATTTACTGTTAGATTATCTCGTGAAACAGAAACTGATGTTAGAATTATAACTCATGGATTTTCATCTGGTTATGATTCAAAACATTACGGATTAACAGAAATAATTGAAAATAAATAATTATCTGGAGTTGTTTCTGATTGTGGTTACAATATAATTTAAAGCAACTATTGCCTTTTCCTTTGCTTGTTGATCATAATTTGCTATTTTTCTTTTGGAAGCAACCTCAAATCTTTTTTGAGCTTCTTCTTGAAGCTCTTTTTGCTCTTCCTTAGTAATCTTTTCTCTGAGTTTTAAGTATACATAATGCTTTCCAAATCTTTCCATAGCAACTTGATCTTCAATGATACTGATAGCACCGGCATTAATTCCACCAACCCCTGGCCTCCCACCACCATTACTGATTTTGGCTATAATTTTTGCCCTTTCGATTATTTCGCCAATGTTTAAATTAGCATTGTACTGGCTTCTTGACACAAACAATTCATAAGGTTCAGGATGATCTTCTCCACTTCTTAACTTCTTATTATAATACCCAACTGCAAGATAAGTTGCAATTCCTGTTTTTCCAGAGGTCTCTGAATAATTTTCTTTGACATAATTATTAATATTCCCAAAAAAATCACCCGGCGTCATCTTGAATATTTTTTTAGCAAAAAAGCCTTCATGTGTTGGTGTGTGAAATATCTTAGTCAAAGGAGAGCGGGGGGTTTTCTTAATATTTTCTATAACCAAACCATACTTTACCCCAAGTTCTTGCTCTTTTTTACTCTTGTCCTCAACTTTTTCAACAGCAAACCCTTTTTCCATAAATGAAATAACTTTATCTCTGAAAATTGCAAAATCTTTAAGATCTTCAGCAGTTATTTCATTAAGAACTCTGTTAAGTGTATCATCCTTGAACTTAAACCCAGAAAATGCATTTTTCCTTCCACTGTCAGACTTGTCCATTGTTCTCAAAAAGACTTCTTCAAAACTTAATCCAAACACAATCGCCACCAAAGTTACTGCTGACTCAAATCTTGTGTCCACCAAGATGCTTGGCACTGCCAAATATTCTTTGCTTTCCCCAGCAAAATGATGGTCAATCCTGATAATGTCTTTGCCCTGTTCTTTAGGCCTACAGTCTACAAACACATCAAAAGAATCTTTTAAAGGCTCTTTTCTAGGAAAATTCTGAAAAGGACAAGGGACAAACTCAACTATTTCTGCCCCAGAAAACAATTTGATTAATAAAGCCGCCACAGTTCCATCCATGTCTGTATGGTAATAAAGTCTTATTTTCGCTTTGTTAAGAACTTTTTTGATACTTTTTGCCTTTGCCTCAAAATCACCAGCTTCTCCCATACCTTCTATCATTTTAATATCTTTGCCATGGAGAATTTTATCAGTTGCCTCAATTAATTCACTGATCCTTTCTTCAAAAGCCCGGACGTCTTTTATTGCCCCTTCTATTAAACTAACAACTCTCTTAATTGCTTCTGGTTTCTTTTTAACATCATCAACTGCTTTTTCAATAGTTCCTTTTCTGGAACCAAGTTTTTTAAGATCAGCATCAAAAACATCTGTATCCTTTAAGAGATTATTAATTTTTGAAACATCCTTTTTCGGAAGAACAGTCTCAACTACCACCAAAGCTTCTTTCATTTGCTTGTAATTTCTAGCCATTCGATATTCAACTCTTTCTTCACCAGAAAAAAATCCGCCCCGAAGAGTTTTTCGAAGATGAGGTTGTATTGTTTCCAATCGCTTTAATTCTCCCTTTTCAAACATTTCTTTTCCTTCTCTAGCTAAACTAAGCAAATGTTTTAATTCATAGAAATCCCGCATCAAATATTTTAATTCCTTTTTCTCTTTTTTTTCAGCTTCTTTAATTTCTTTTTTTATCTCTTTTTTAGCCATGAAAATCACTTAGTTTTAAGTAAATAAATTATTTAACTATTTAAATTCTTTGAAGAAAAATTAAATTGTCATAAAAACATATAAATAAAACCATATCTTTCTGTTTTACATGAAAATAACCATCTGCGGCAGCATTGCTTTTTTTGATGAAATATTGAAAGTCAAACAGCAATTAGAAGCCTTAGGCCATGAAGTTAAATTGCCGCCCACAGAAATCAAAGATAAAGACAACAATCTAATCACTGTCCAAGAATATTACCAATTAAGAAAAACCGAAACAAACCCTAACAGCTGGGTCTGGGATAGAAAAGCAGAAGCCATTAAAATCCATTTCAATAAAATTAAATGGGCAGACGCCGTCCTCATAACCAATTACGAAAAAAACAACATCAAAGGTTATATTGGCGCCAACACTTTCTTGGAAATGGGCATTGCCTTCCATTTAAACAAAAAAATATTTCTTCTTAACCAAATCCCGGAAGTTGATTCTAAGGAAGAAATTCTTGGCATGAAACCTATTGTTCTTCAGAATCTGGAGCAAATCGAGCCTTAAAATCATCATAGAATTTCTGCATCCCAGGATCATCTAACACACCATTAGAATCTTCTAAATATCTCAATAATTCCTCTGTATAAACAGAACCTTTGCTTTTCTTAGTAAAAATATCGTCTGGCGATTCAGTAATATTATCTTCTGCCAATGCAATTGCCACCAAAACCTCAACTCTTGTTTTAGGTCCATTAAAACCATAACGGCTAACTGCTTCTGCAACAATTGCATCTACATCTTTGCTTCCTTCTTCCAGAATTAAATCCGTTAACCCCTTAAAAACAACTTTCTCCATTAAAAACAAGAATAAACAAAACTAATATAAAAAGATTATTGTCCTTCAGGCTTTTCTGAAAAAACCTCTAAGAAATCTTCCCTGCTGATACCTGGTTTCCCTGTTGGTATGTCTACATCATCAGGGTGGTCATAAGCAAGCAATTCTGCTGTTTTGTCAGAATAAACATCTAAAATAATTCTTTGGCTTCTTAATTCAGCTCCTATTCTTAATAAATCTTCTGTCGGGAAACGCCGCCTATCATCTGCACCAAAATTAACTTCAGTGTAATCATCATTTTTACTATAAAGATGGCCAACTTCTCTGGTAGTTATATCTACTAAAGTAATATTTTTTTCATCGACTAATAAACTATCAAGCCTTTCTTCTCTGTCTTTAAGAGTAATCACTCTTCTTTCTTCTTTTGCAACCTGGGTTAAATCAAGAGACAAATGTTTAGTATAAAAATCATCTAGATTAAAAAAATCAAACCAAATATCTTTAAATCTTTCACCTAATGCTGCAACAGCTTTTCTAAAGTATTCACTAAACATATTATGTGGATTGACATCTTCCTTAAAACCAACTACCACCCTACCATAAGGCATTCCTTGATGTAATTTAAAAGAAGGATGAATTTCAGCCAAAGCTTTTTGAGCATAATCCCAGTTTTCTTTTGCTTGTTCAATATTCATTACCTTTAAAAGAAAACTTGTCGCTTATAAAGATTGTTGTTTTAGAAAACTACATCCCCATGCCTTGAGGCAGCTTCCCGCCAAACTTCTTCATTAATTTGTCCATGTTCTTGCCGCCTTTGAGCATCTTGCTCATTTTCTTGCTCATGTTGTATTGCTTGATCAAATCCTTAACATCTTGGGTCGAACAGCCAGCACCTTTGGCAATCCTTTCCATTCTGCTCCTATCAATTACAGAAGGCTCTTCCAACTCTTTCTTGGTCATTGAATCCATACAGATCTTCCATTTCTTTAATTTCTCTTCCTGAACATTAAGAACTTCTTTTGGCAGTTTAATTTTAGAAAAACCAGGAATCATTTCCATCAGCTTGCTGATAGAACCCATCTTCTTCATGGCTGTCATCTGTTCATACAAATCAATTAAAGTAAAATCACCTTTCAAAAATCTCTGGCCTAAATCTTCTGCTTGTTCCTCTGGCATGGCTTCTTTTGCTTTCTCAAGTAAAGTTTCAATATCACCCATTCCCAAAAGACGGCCAACAAATCTTTTTGGATTAAATAATTCAAATTCCTCTAGCTTCTCGCCCACACCAATAAACTTCACCGGAGCATCAGTTACAGAACATGCAGACAAAGCACCGCCGCCTTTAGCAGTTCCATCCAGACGAGTAATGATAACTCCATTAACATTAATAGTTTCATGAAATTTCTCTGCTTGCATCTGAGCTGTCTGACCAATATCAGCAGAAATAACCAATAATCTTTCATCAGCCTTAACAGTTGAATTAATATTGTTCAATTCTGTAACCAGTTCCTCAGACAAAGCATCTCTTCCAGCAGTATCAACCACAACTAAATCATACTTGCCCAGCTTATCAACAAACTGATTATATATCTTAACTGGATCTTTTTCACCTTTGACACCAAAAAAATCACAGCCAACTTGTTTGCTCAGCTGTTCCAACTGCTCATAAGCAGCCGGTCTCCAAGTATCTGTCTGGATTAAAGCAATCTTGTATCCTCTTTTCTTGTAAAACTTAGCTAATTTGCCAGCTGTAGTTGTCTTGCCATTACCAAACAAGCCCACTAACATGATTTTAGTTGGTTTTTTATCAACCTTAATCTCAAAAACATCCTTGCCCAAGAAATTAGTCAACTCTTCATAGACAATATTGACTAAATGCTCTCGTTTATCCAGTCCTTTTGGCAAATCTTCTTTCAAAGCTCTTTCTTTTATGCCTTTGGTCAGGTTAAAAACTAATTGAACATTAACATCTGCAGATAAAAACGCCTTTTGAATATCCTTAACCAATTCATTGACTAGTTTTTCATCTACAAAGATACTTTTGGCTATTTTACCCAAAGTATTCTTCAATGATTCCCCTAGTTTGTCTAATACCATTTTGAGTACGCGAAAAATGTTCCAGAAATCATTTTAATGATTTCTGATACATAATTTATAAACTGAGAATTAAGGTTATTTAAAGGTTTTGTTAATTCCCTATTAACATACCCTTATAATCCTCAATTTTTGGAGTAACTAAATTATCTAGAAAATCAGTAATTTCTTCTGAATCAGAATTATGAATATACTCCCTAAACAATTTCCTTGCAATACGATGGGCAAAATTAACTATAGGGTATTTTGAATCAGCTTTAGGGATTGTTTCAGTTTCAGGCATTCTAATTGGATGCAACACCCTGGCTAATCTTTCTAAATCACTTTCTCTCATTTCACCATCAATCAAAACTTTGCTTAAGTTTTCACCTGATTCTTCAAAAAAAGATTTGATTAATTCAGCATAAGCAATGACTTTAATATTATGTGTTATACCTTCTTTTCCTAAAATCTTTTCATATTCTCTAGGAATGATAATATGTTTAAATTTTCTGCTAAGACCAAATTCTGAAAAAATAGTTTTTTTATATCTTCTAGATAAACCACTATTTAACAAAATATCTTTTCTAAAATAAGAATAAACCCCAACAATCACTTCAGGATATCGTCCATGATTTGATTCGTCTATGCCTAAATTCCACTGCTTTTCTTTCAAATACACCCCTCAATAAAAAACAATACTTTAATCATATAAAAAACTTCGTTACCACTTTTTTCCACAAAAAATCAAAAGAAATCTATCAAATTTATAAATCAAAATTTTCTCCCCAATCTTCTTTGTCAATTGCCCCATCAGTATCATAAAACTCTCTTATTCTGGCTTCTAGTACTGTCTCAGGTTCTTTTTCTGTCGGAGGCTCTAATAACGCTTTATGCTCTGAATTAAGATGGGCTAAGAAATTGACTATATCTTTACTAGCTTTTTTCAAAACCTTATAGGAACCGTCTTCCAAAGAATATGCATTATAAATAACCTGATTCACTTCATCAACAAAAAAAACAACTGGTTTATCATGAGCATCATAACTAGGAACACTTGTCATGTTTTCAAAAAAAGTTCCATTAACAAAAAATGAGTTAGCCTTTACACCAATCAAATGTTTGCCAAAATCATCTTCAGTATGTTTTGTTTTATATGCCATAATTTCTACCAAATCAAACTTAAATTTATGTTTTGCTATATAAATCTTTTGTTCTTAAAAAGTAGTAACAAACAAAATTAACAAAATTTAAATATAATTTTCAAATCAAGAACTAAAATGCAGCCTTTATACATGCAAGATTCCTATCTCAGGGAATTCACATCAAAAGTAAAATCAGTCAAAGACAACAAATTCATAGTTTTAGAACAAACAGCTTTCTATCCCAATAGTGGTGGTCAGCCAAATGACACAGGAATTATAAAAAAAGATAATCAAGAATTCAAAGTAATCTTCGTAGGAAAATTCGACAGCCAAATCTCACACGAAGTGGATCAAGAAGGTCTTAAAGAAGGAGATGAAGTCACAGGAATAATTGACTGGGACAGAAGATACAAATTAATGCGTATGCATTCAGCAGCTCATGTCATGAGTGCAGTTCTTTACCAGGAAACAGGCGCTTTAATCACCGGAAACCAATTAGACACAGAAAAATCCAGAATAGATTTCAATTTAGAAAACTTCGACAGGGAAAAACTGCAAGAATTCATTCAAAAAGCAAATGAAGTCATTAAACAAAACCTCAATATCAACGTCAAATTCATGCCCAGACAAGAAGTAGAAAAAGATCCTTCTCTCCAAAAACTGGCCAAAGGACTGCCGCCAGGAATAGAAACATTCAGGATTATTGAAATAGAAAACTTTGACATCCAGGCAGATGGTGGCACTCATGTCAAAAACACCCAAGAAATCGGTGAAATTGAATTCTTAAAAGCAGAAAACAAAGGCGCCCAGAGAAGAAGAGTTTATTTTAAGTTGAAATAATTATTCTTAACAACCTAAAAACTTAAATATTCTTAACTCTCTCAATACGCTATGACCACTTTAGAAAAATCATTAAATATCTGTTATGACTTAGACCCAAAACAAAGAGCTTATTTTGAAAGACTACCTGACAACTTTAAAGAAATCATAGATGTTATAGATTATGATCCCAGAACAAAAACATTATTTCCTACTGACGAAATAGTAAAAGTTCCAAGTTTAATAGGTCAAATCAAAGCAACATACCACATTACAAAAAAATATGGACTTTATCGAGCGCTTGTTTGGAATCTTGATATTACTGACCATCACATTTTTGGAGAGGGCGGAGTCCTGGATAGAATAATTCCATTTTAAAAATGACAACAAAGGCGCCCAGAGAAGAAGAGTTTATTTTAAATTAAAGTAAAAAACTATATTTTAAAGATTAACAATCTTTATAAAGTAGTTTTCTTAAATAAAAAATAATGATTGAAAAAGAAAGATTCAAAGAACTGGACTTGGCAGAATTTCTTTTAACTGAAGATAATGAACATTATGAACTTTTGGGAGCAATCCATGGATTAACAGAACACCAGTTGCCTGATGGAAATATAGCTTATGCTGGAGTTATTGCTGATGGAATAGCTGCGATCCCATTCAGAGGGGGTCCTGGTATTGCTAATGCTGATTTAAGTTTAGAAAAACAAGTCATAAGGTCCACTGATATTTTATCCGTCTTAAGGTACTCTGAAAAAACAGGTAAAAGAATATTCTTAAAAGTGTTTACCAGTCCAAGTGATATCAAAGGTCAAGATCCTGCTTTAGTTACTGGAGCATATGTAAATCCTGCTCCTGAGAAAAAAGATTAATTTATTTCTTAATTATATTTATTTCAAACTTAAATAACAAAACATTTATATAAAAGTACTACTGATGAGTAATTATGAAAGAAGTTAATTATAAAGTAGATGATTCAGTTGACCCAATTAAATTCGCAGAAAGATGGTTAGATTATCTTCATAATAATACTATTCCTCTAGGAGAAGAAGCAGTCTACGATCCCTGCAGCGTAATAAAATACAATATGAGGCAAGGAGTTGGAATTATAACTGATGTTTCATATCAAGATTATGATGATGAGGCCACCAATGCCACTGGAGTAGCTATTACATTAGCAACTGATGATTTTGATTCTAAAGTAGACGAGATACATAAAGAAATTCTAAGTATTGAAGAAGAATCAAAGAAATAATCCTGAATAAACAATGGGAAAAGTCGAAGACGAACTCAACAGAGCAGAGACTGAATATCAATTAGAACAAATTGAATTGGATACAGAAAGAAGTGAACGTCTAGCAAAAAACAAAAGACAAAGAGAAGAGGCAGAAAAATGGCTCAAGTTTTGCCGCCAAGCAGAACCCATAGAATATGCTCGATGGCTCAAAGGTTATGTCGAAAGAGATGGGAAGATTACTCAATGGGAAGATGGTCCTTTTCCATTAGAAAGATGGCTAGTTGCTCAAAGAAATTTTGATGTAACAGAATTATGGGATCCATACCATGTTGATTTGATTGTCCCAGCTCATATTGAAGTGGGTATTCCACCAGAATGGCGTATTGGAGAAAATAGAGTCTTTTGGATGAAAGATTACCAGATATCGCAAAGTCCATATGGAAACATAGAACTTCAAATAATAGAATATGACTACGATGTGGTTCCTTGTTTTTCTGATATTAAAAAATTAATTCTAGAAATGAGATAATCTCACTCAACATCTTTTTCATGATGTCTTAGGAATAAACGAGGATTATTAAATCCCTGAACAATCTTTTCTTTTGGTCCCACTAAAACAAGGTCAATTTCTCCTATTTGTTTGGTATAATCTATGATATTATGAGGTCCATAAAGAAAGACTTCAGCTAATTCATCTTGACAAAGTAAACGAGCGTATTCTTCAAGCACAGATCCACCATTAACCATCTCGATTCCAAATTCATAGCACTTGCTAACTGTTGGCTCTGGTCCGGCAATCTCAGGAAATCGTTGAAGAAAACTCCTCCATTCAAGAACAGATTGGCTGTTAAGAAGCCCTTCAAGATCTTCTCCATTTCCAATACAATCCAGTAGTGTAATTGCGGTCTGCTTCTCTTTAGAACCTAATCTGTTTTGCGCCTTCTCAAAAGCCTGTTTAAACATAGCTACATTGTAAGAAGGTGTTTGTAAAAGAAAATTGATTTTATCATCTTGCAAGTCTGCTATCTGGCTTGGGTCTGTATAGTGGCAGAATATAAGACCTGTATAGATTTCTGGTTTTGAATCAACAAGCTGTCTGATGTAACGCTGTCCGTTAATCAATTGGTCTTTCTTTTTTTGACGAGTGTTTCCACTAGAAATAGCACAAGTCACTTCCAGAATTACACCAAAACCATGAGTTTCTATTTGTCGCTGCAGTTCATTAATATCTTCCATATGATCATTTACCCCGTTTTAACCCAACTCAGAATATTTGCTTCTAAATAAAAAATCATCCTTTCTTAATAAATTTTACCCTTATTTAAGCTTAAAATCCCTTAAATCCAAATACCAAACACAACCTTTATAAACCACTAATTTTTTTTTGAAAGCGAATTGTGAGGGTTGAATAAAATGCCAAGAGAAGTCTTAGAATCAATCAAAAAAGCTGAAGAACACGCTGAAAAAACCATTGAAAAGACAGAAAAAGATTACGAAAAAAAGATCAATGAAACAGAGACTGAGCTGGATTCTTTAAAGGAAAAATTAAAGGAAAAATACGAAAAAAAAGAACAGGAAGAAACAAAAGAATTAAACAAACAATTGGAAAAAGAAAAAAAATCTATCTTGACAAAAGCAGACAAGGACATCAAGGCCTTGGAAGCAAAATTCAGTAAAAATAAATCAGAAATAGTCAAGGAAGTGGTGAAATTAGTTCTCGAGAGTTAAGATGGTTCTTTCAAGTTCTATGCAAAAAATAGAAATTATTGGCTTAAATAAAGACAAGCTTAAAATTTTGTCAGAACTTCAAGTCTTAGGCACATTACAGATTACACAGCCGCCAGAAGAACTCACTAAAGAACTCTCCAGAAGCGAACCTACAGAAACAATCGCCGAACTTTCAGAATCCATCACCAAGATTTCCAGAATCAAATCAACTTTAGAGCTTGTTCCAGGCAAGCAGACTTTTGAACAAAAAATATTAAACCTGGACTTGCCGGAAAAAGTCAAAATTCAAAGAGCAGAAACCAAAGATGTTCTCAAGCACACCCATGAATTCCTTAAAAAATACGGCAACAAAATAATCCAGGTTGATGATGACTACACTTATTCCCAGGAAAAAATCAAGGAATTAAAAGAACAAAGAAAAGTTGCCGAAGTCCTGGCCAGAGCAGACGCTCCATTGTATTTGATGAAAGGCACAAAAAACGTCAATGTCGATTTTGGCTACATTGAAAACAAAAACCTCAACAAATTAAGAGATGACATCAAAGAAAAAAGCCAGGGCCTCTCTAATCTCATAGTAGTTCAAAAAGAAAAAAAGCACACTGCTATTATTGTCCTTTCATTCAAAACTCAGGCAGAAGATGTCTCCTTAGCTTTAAAACATAATAAGTTTATTCCTTTGGCTTTGCCAGATGTCCCTGAGCAAAAATCCAATATTTTAGAATATATTGATTCAGAATTGAAAAAACACCAGGACAAAATAAAAAAAATCAAAAATTTACTAACAAAACTCAGGTCAAAATTATATCAAGAAGTTGTTGTCTTAAAAGAACAGCTCGAAATCAAAGAAGAAAAACAAAAAACCGTTCACAAATTAGTTGAATCAAAATCAGCCTTTATTGTGCAGGGCTGGATTGAAGAAGAAAACCTCATCAAAACAGCTAAAACCCTTGGCTTAGCCACCAAAAGAAGGATTTCTATCAGAAGAATTGAAACCAAAGAAGAACCGCCAGTCAAACAAAAAAATTCCAACTGGCTCAAACCCTTCGAACTTCTCACAGAACTTTATGCCTTGCCAAAATACAAAGATATTGACCCAACTTTTATTGTTGGACCGGTTTTTGTTATTTTCGCAGGATTCATGCTTACTGATTTTGTCTATGGATTAGGCCTGGCTATTCTTGGAGCCTTTATGCTCATGAGATTAGTCAGACACAAACCTAATCTCAAAGGAATGTCAATCAATATTTTCCTTATAGGATTATTTGCCATGATTTTTGGAGTATTAACAGGCTCTTATCTTGGAGACGGCCTCAAGATATTATTAGAAAGATTAAATGTCATGACTGCTGCTCAATATGCTCAATATTTTATTCTTTGGAATGATCCTTTAGCCGACCCGTTATATTTCCTTATCTTATCAATGGCTGTAGCCCTTATCCACTTAAACATCGGCCTGATTATTGGCTCAATCGAAGACTTCAGGAAAAAAGCTTACAAGAATTTCATCACTTCAAAAGTAATTTGGTTTGTCTTGCAAATCTCAGTATTATTCTTCTACTTAGGCAATAACTGGGTTGGCGGCATCTTATTATTATTAGTAGTCATAACCATCATCTATGCCCAAGGTCCAATTGGAATCCTCGGCATCACTGGCTTTATGGGTGATGTTATTTCCTACAGCCGTCTTTTCGCCCTAGCTTTATCAACAGCAGGCATTGCCCTGACTGTCAACTTACTAACGACCTTAGTGCTGGGCATTCCCTATGCAGGCATTATTGCTGCTATCTTAATTTTCGTCATCGGACATTTATTTAGCTTCTTGATGAATTCATTAGGAGGCTTTGTTCACTCCATCCGTCTGCAGTTTGTAGAGTTTTTCGGTAAATTCTATGAAGGCGGCGGAGATAAATTTGAACCTTTCAAAGAAAATAGAGACTATACAGTCTTAAAGAAAAATGGTTGAAGGAGCAACATTAGCAATTATCGGAGCCGGCATTGCAGTCGGTGCCTCAGGTATAGCTTCAGCTATTGGCGCTGGTATTGTTGGCGCATCTGGAGCCCGTTCCACAGCAGATAATCCAAAAAACTTCTCAACTTCATTATTATTCCAGGCTCTGCCGCAGACACAAGGTATTTACGGCTTCCTCATCGGAATCCTCATCCTCTTAGGTGTTGGAGTTATTGGCAGCACTGCCAAAGAAATTACTTTTGGCCAGGGTATTGGCGCCATTGGAGCTGGTGTGGCTGTTGGCCTGGCTGCTGTTTCAGCCATTGGCCAGGGTCGAGCAGCTGCTACTGCAGCTACCACAGTAGGAGAAAACAAAAAAGCTTTTGGAAAATCTATTTTATTCAGTGTCCTGCCAGAAACTCAGGCCTTATATGGTTTTATTATCTCAATCCTTATCCTTATCGGCATGGGATTATTTGGCGGAGCCGCTACTACAATTTCAGATGCTATGGGCTGGGGTGCTTTAGGAGCCGGTATTGCAGTTGGCTTGGCAGGAATTTCAGGTATTGGCCAGGGAACTGCAGCTAGTGCTGGTATTAGCGCCACAAGTCAAAACAGCAAGAATTTTGGTAAATCTATTTTATTTTCAGTCTTGCCAGAAACACAAGCTCTTTATGGTTTTATTATTGCTATCTTATTATTGATTGGATTTGGAGTCTTGGGTGGCGGAGCAGCCATGGCCACTACCCCAATGGGCATTATTGCTATTGGTGCTGGTATTGCTGTAGGCTTAGGAGCTATTTCAGCCATTGGCCAGGGAATTGTTGCTGCTGCTGGTATTAATTCCACTGCCAGAAAACCAGCTGTCTTTGGAAAAGGTATTTTATTTAGCGTACTACCAGAAACCCAGGCCTTATATGGATTCTTAATTGGTATTCTCTTGCTGGTCGGAGCAGGAATTTTAGGAGGAGCTAGCTTGGGCATTACTACAGCTGCTGGTATTGTTGCAGTTGGTGCCAGTTTAGCAGTTGGTTTTGCAGCTGTTTCAGCCATTGGCCAGGGAACTGCAGCTGCCTCGGGTGTTTCTTCAACTGCAGACAACAGTTCATTATTTGGAAAAAATATTTTATTCTCTGTTCTTCCAGAAACACAGGCTTTGTATGGTTTCCTTATTGCTATTTTATTATTAGTTGGTGGAGGAT